>JABWBH010000082.1 GCA_013360585.1 Phycisphaerae bacterium
CAGCGTCACCGTCGCCCCGCTGAACATCCCGTCGCCGCCCGGCAGCATCCCCCGCGACAGCGGCACGAGGTCATCGGTCACGATCGCGCTCCCGTCGGCATGAACGGGCGAGGCGTCGGCGTCGTCCGGGTTTCGCTGCACGTTGGGGTCGCCCTTGTTCTCGTCGAAATCGTCGTTCTCGGCGATCAGCCGCCCCGGCGCGGTCTCCTCATCCTCGTCCAGCAGGTTCGCCGCATCGAGGTCCACGCGCACGACGGTCAGCTTCACAACGTCCGTGCAGGCCCCGCCGCTGTTGGGCGTGAACTTCAGCCGCAATCGCACGTCACGCACCGACTGGCGGAAGTTTATCGCGGATCATGGGGGATCGCGCGCAGCGCCCGGAGGATCGCGGGATACGGTTCGGACGGATCGTCACTCAGACGCAGCGGGGCGATGGTGCGGCCTTCCAGGTCCAGGAGGCGGTCGCGCGTTGCCAGCCATGTCGTCCGTCGGTCGCGATCGTCGATGACCAGCAGGTCTTCGCCTTTGCCATCGCCTTTTCCTCTGTTCCCGGCTTCGCCGCCGCCTTCTCCCTTGTTCCCGGCTTCGCCGCCGCCTTCTCCCTTGTTCCCGGCTTCGCCTCCGCCTTCTCCCTTGTTCCCGGCTTCGCCGCCGCCTTCTCCCTCGGTCCGCCGGACGATCGGACGGGACGCGCCCGCGCGGGCGCCGGCCCCTTTCTCGCGGGTGTCAGCTCCGTCCGCATCGTCCAGCGAAACGCGCACCCAGTGATCGCCCTCGGCGGCGATCAGCGCCCGCCCGCCTTCGATGGTGACAAACGGCCCATCGACGCGGATGTCCGTGAGCCGATGAAGGGTCCAGTCCGCCTCGGCCCCATCCGCGGTGATGCGCCGCCCCTCGCGCCCCCGCCAGATCGACAGCCGCCGGTTCACCGTCAGATAAAGCTCCACCGTCTGCGCATCCGCCATCCGCACGTCCCAGTGCATCTGCTCCAGCGGACCGTGGATCGACTCATCCCGCGACCGGCGGAACTGACCTTCGTCGTCGAAAACATATTGGTATGCAGTCCTCTCAAGGGGATCCAACTCTAGCCACGCGGTAGCTGGGGTCGGAATTCTGCCCGAGGCGGGATGTATAAGCACCTGAGGATGCCTAACGTCTATTTCGTACTCATAGGAGGTCGACTTGCGGACCAAGCTGTCGACGGGAAACCGATGCAACGCAAGGCTGAACTGGCCGGTCGGCGTCGGCTTGCCAAGCAGGCGCACATAATAGACCCAGTTCGCATCGAGGGTCCAGACGAAGGTATTGGATAGTTCAGCAACTGAGTTATAGATGCCGACGAAATAGTCTTCCGTGGAGATCTCGTCCTGGTTGTTCGATATGACACGAAGGAGGACACGAGCGTACTTCTTAGGTTCTTCGAGCGCGCCGCCGAGACGGCAGGTCAGCAAGCGGTCATCGCTCACCACGACTCTCGACAGCGCTCCTGGCGAGCGTGCGAGCACCTTGATTTCGTCAGGAGTCGCAGCACCCGAACCCTGAAGCGGAAATCCCATCAGTGTTGCGGCACAAAGCGAAAAAACATCAGTGGTCATTGACGATCTCCACAAGCTGGTTTCCACTGGGATTGGGTTGAAACGAATAGTAATCCGATATCCTACACTCATTAGATTCCATGATTCCGTCGCCATCCATGTCGCAATCAAAGTCGGTCTCACATCGAACGACGCCAAAATCCGCTATGTAATGCGACGCTATTGCATTATCATCCATTTCCAGAATCGAGTTGTATTCCACTCCATAACTCGGGTCATAGTATTTGTTGTTGATGAACACAATCTGATGAAACTCAAAGAGAGACGCCGGATTCGCCTGGCCTTGACCAGTAATTCCGTTGCCGTCCGTCGCCTCCGTACATTGCCAGGCGTAACTGCTCCCCGTGATGAAGGGATTCATGCACAATCCGAGGAACGGATACTCCGGTGCCCGGGGCGTCTTGTACGGACCGTCGTTGAGCGACCAATCCTTCACCGCAAAGCCGCGAGAACCTGGAAGATTGTAACTCTCTATTCGTATGTAATCATTGTCCTGATCAATCCCCTGCACCTTCAGGGCGTCGATGAAGAACTGGGCCCACGCGGTGCATTGCCCGTCGGCGTTGCCGAGCAGTCCGGCCGTCGTCGTATGCGGGGTGGTCCAGTCGCCGTAGTATTTCAGGCGCGTTCCCTCGGGGTTCGCCCACGTCGGGTCCACGCGGTAGACCGCCCGGTCCGTGAAGTCCGACCAGATGGCGGCAATGGCCTGGGATGGATCTGACTTTCCCTTGGCATCGCGACAACTATTGTGCGCCAGCGTGTGATAGAGTCGCGCCCCCACCGGCGCCGCCAGCGTCACGTACGCCTGGTTCTCGCTCATGCCCGCGTCCAGCCAGACCGTCCCCCCGTCGGCGGACACCCGCCAGTCCAGACGCAGCGGATTGAAGAAATCCACCGTATCCGCCCACGCCTTGTCGGCCTCGACCTCCAGCATCACAAGGTTCCCCGACGAAGGCGTCACCTCCGCCTGCGCCTGGGCGTACCCCTGCGGCCCGGCGCTGCGCACCCGCACCGCTCCGCTGAAGACATCCGCCGGGACGAACGTCAGCGAGGCGGACAACCTGGGTTTGGTATTGCGAAGATACACCACCGGAAAACGCCGGTCCTCCGCGTGCCCGTGTCCGTCGCCGTCGCCATCCGCATCCTTCCAGTGCGGGCCGGTGAAGTCGCCTGACCCGTCATCCTTCTTGACCGTGTGACAGGAGGTTCCAGAGAACGTGACCCAGTTCACATCCACGTCCACCACCGTCAGCACGACGCGATCCTTCACGGGCATCGGGCCGTTCTCGAACTTCAGCTCCAGCGTCGCCTCGCCCGGCGCGACGCCCTCCGCGTACCAGTCGAAGAGCCGGTACTGGCCCGTCGACAGGAAGAAATCATCCCGCAGGTTGCCCCCCAGCGGAACCTCCACCCAGTCATTATCATACGGCGCCGAAGCGTTCGGGTTCACCGCCACCACCCGCACCACGCCCGCCCCGCCCACCTTCGTCAGCGTCACCGTCGCCCCGCTGAACATCCCGTCGCCGCCCGGCAGCATCCCCCGCGACAGCGGCACGAGGTCATCGGTCA
>JABWBH010000060.1 GCA_013360585.1 Phycisphaerae bacterium
AGCGATCGAAGCGGACCGGGGTGTCCGTAGCAGCGGACCGGAGGTTCGCGGTCCGGGCAAGGGCGGGCAGCGTTTCCGGACTGGTCAAGGTCTTGATCGCCAACCTGGATGACGATTCGTTCGGCGACCTCGTCACCGCCAACCAGGCCACGCAGAACATCAGCGTCATGATCAATGCGACGACGAGTTGTCCGTAGTGGTTGTGAGAATGCGCCGATTGCGCGATTCGGGGACCATGCGCGATCGGCCGGCTATCCGTGGTCCGGCGGACTACGGGTTCCTCGATCAGACTCCCCAAACACCATCACCCTCAAAAGTCGCAGCGTCCACTCGGATTTCGGAGTCAATCGTTGTCAGCCCGTGGCAGAAGTCCGCTTCGGTCACGTGCAGAGGTTCAAGCCGCGCGGCGCGCTGAACGTCCGAGCGCAGCTGAAACGGGATTCTACCACGGGCTGATAGGTGCCACCCGACCGCGTGGCGGACGGGTTGTTCGAGGCGGGTTGCCACGGCGAGTCCCGCGAAGCCGTCGAGGAGCTGTTGTGCCGTTATCCGAACAGCGACACGAAGCAACCGGCAGAGCGATTGAAGGAGAAACTCCGGAACAGGCCGTGGCCCGCGGACCCACGGCGCGATCGCCCCGAATCCTGACACCGAGAACGACAACGATGGCGACGCGGGCAATGACGACGACGGGATAGCGACGATGGCGATAACGACGATGGCGACGACAATGACAATCTGTCGCTGCCCTCCGACAGCAATACTTGCGGCGGAAGTTCAGGTCGGCGCAACTTTGGTTGCGGACTGGGCATGGCGCCGCTCACCCCGGTCTTCGTAGCGGGGTTCACCGCGTTGCGCCGCGGCGCACGCTTTCTGATCCGGCGAGCGCGTTGCCGCCGCCGCGACCGGCTGAGTTCTCAATCCGGTTGAAGCGCCGTCTGAACCGAGTCGCTGAACACGCCGATGAGGAACGAACCAAAGTTGGTGCGCAGATTCTGCCCGACGATGTCGCCGCTACATCCGGAAAGCGCCCCCAGCACGAATCCAGCGGACAGCAGACGAACGATGAGGTTACGCGTGGTCTTCATGACAATGCTCCCTGACCGAACTGAAATCCGGCGGTTTTCGTGCCCCCCGGGTTTCCGAACCGGCAGACTCCCTGCACCGGTGTCGTTTATCAGTCTTGGGAATATCGGACAGGGCGGACGGCGAGTGAAGTTCGGCGCCGGTGGATTCCGGCGCCCGTGGATGCAGGAGTGGAAGGGCGCCTGCAAAACAACGCCGCCGTGGGGACGACTTGCGGCGTTTCCCCCCGGGATATGTGTGTCGGCGCCGCCCCCCCCTGGAACACCAAGAACTTCGCGTCGGGTAAATCCCCCGGCCCGCAAAGGCCCTGGGAACAGCGCCGTTTCGTCTTCTGGCGGAGGCGGAACCAGAGCGGGGCCGGGCATCGCGACGGCCCCGCTGGTCGCCCTGACGCACGGCATTACGCCGTGCAATTCACCAGGAATCCGCGTCTCATCTACGGGCACGTAAACGCCGCGGATTCTTCCTTCCCGCAACCCCACATTGCCTGCACCTCGCCGTTCCCGGACGGAAGGCCGTTGAACTTCGCTGTCGCCTTGCCGCGGGCGTTCAAGATTCCTTCATTCTCGAATCCGTCACCGGCGTCGATGCGATAGAAATCGCCCGGAACGCCCCTGACCAGCTTGACCACCAACCGGTTAGCGCCTTGACGTAACTCGCAGGCGGAGCGGCTGATCTTCTCTCGCCCGGTACAGGCGCCCGGGACATGCACCCGGAAGCCGCCACCATCGGACTGCAAGTCGTGGGCAGCGGAGGTATCCACGACCTGCGCAAACGGATCGGAGTCAGCGCCGATGGTGGTGGTCCAGTGCGACCAGGCAGATTCGTGCGGGTTCCGGAACTGGAATCGGAACGTGTCGAAGATCGCATTCTCGCATTGCGGATCCCACCACGAGGCGTACCAGTCCGTCCCGACCTGATGCACGGCGAACCGCCAGGTGGGCGCCGGCAGCGTGGGGTCGGTGTAGTTTGCGGGGTGGGCGTCGAACACTTTGACGTGGAAGTCGCAACGTCCCGCCTCTGCGGGCGTCACGTCGTACCAGTAAACCGGGGGATGATCTTTGTCGCCGCCGCCGAGCGTCTCGCAGACGACTGTGTCGAGCGCCTGGGGAAGTGAGAACGCGTGAACGTCCCAGGTCCAGGCGCCCGGCGAGCCGTCGGCGAAAAGCGCGGTCAGCACGATCGGCTGATGCCGGTAGGATTCCGGCGGCGCGGTATACGTCACGCGCACGGGAAGGGTCTGCCCCGGATCAATCACGGCGTACTGCGGATCCAACCGGATATCCCACCCCGGCGGCGCGACCGTCTCGAGGATCACGAGTTCAGGGGTCAACTGCGGGTTGACGACGCCGATCATGTCCTCGATGGTGCGCCCGGAGGGGATAACGATCCAGATCTTGTTCTGGCTGTAGGAGTTGTTGCTCTCGTTGTTCTCGTTGATCTCGTTTCTCACGTCCGCAGAAGCCCAGCCGCACTTCCAGGACAGACCGTCCACCGTGACGACGCGGGTCGTGGCCGCGCCCGCAGCGATGCCGATGATGCGATGATCTCCCCACGCGGAGGTGTTAGTGCCCGAGACTCCGACGCGCAGGTCAAAAGGACCGCACGCCGCGTCTCCACGGTTGTGAACCACGACGGTGACCGTCGTTGTATTGTTCTGCTGATTCTGCGCGACGGTCACGTCGGTGGACGCGATGACCAGATCCGCGTTGCCCAGCGCCGAATTCGCGAAGGCGTACGTCACCCCCAGCACCACGGCGACAAGGCCCCTCAGTTCGCCTTGCATGATATCCTCTCCCTTCTTCGGCCGGCGAAGTGCCGCGCCGAACAAGCCGTCTCCGGCCCCGGGTCTTCCGGGCGCGGAACGAACGTCAGGGAGGACCGCACGCATCTGCCGTCGCGTTCGACGCCTCGGACCTCGAAACCGTCGTCGCGCCGGTGAGGGTCATCATCGGATCGGCGTCGCATTACGATGCCTGCGGCGGGCGAAGCCAAGATGCTTCAGGAGCGCGTCGTTGCCGCGCTGGTCGGAGGGAGACTCGTTCTTCGAGACGTCTCACGGAGAACCGCTTTTCCGCGACAAACGCGGCATTCGGTTTACTGACCCCAGTGTACCTCCGGCGCCGAAGGCGTCAACTCCAAACAAGGCCGGCGAAAGCAAGAAGACGGGGAATTGTCCTCAGGCGGCGACGATTCCTTAGGAATCACAGACCTGTTGTGGGCGATCCTGTGTATTGCACCTTGAAGGGTTTGCGTTGGGGGGAGAGCGCGCGTTTTCTGCTGCCGAAGATCAGGAGCGGGTTACTTCCGGTGGGAGTTGTGATCGAAATCGGAGCGGATCGCATCGCCTTTTTTCTCGATGCGGGACAGGGTGGCGCGGACTCGTCCTTCGGCGGCGGAAAGCCGGGCTTCGGCGTCCGCGAGGGAGAGGTTCAGGCCGTGCATGACCAGGGCGGTCTTGACGCGGCCTTCGGCGCGTTCGAGCAGAGCGAGGGCGTCTTTTCGCGCAAGACCGGTCAGTTGAGTGAGAATGCGCAGCGCGCGGTCGGTCAATTTGCGGTTGGCGCGGGCGTTGAGGTCGATCATCAGGTTTCCGAAGACCTTGCCGGAACGGGCCATCGCGATCGTAGTGACGCGGTTGAGGACGAGCTTCGTGGCGGTCCCGGCTTTGAGGCGCGTGCTTCCGGTGACGACTTCCGGTCCGGTGAGGACGCGGATCGAGACGTCGGCGTCGTCGGCACACTGCTGCGCCGGGACGCAGGCGAGGAAGACTGTCGCGGCGCCGCGTTCCCTCGCGCGGCGCAAAGCTCCGTGTACGAAGGGCGTCGTCGCGCCGGCGGAGATGCCGAAGACCACATCGCGTTCGCAGACGTCCTCACGGTCGATCGCCGCCGCGCCGGCATCCGGGTCATCCTCTGCGCCTTCGACGCTGCGGCGCAGGGCGTCGTCGCCGCCGGCGATGAGGCCGCGCACCTGTTTCGGATCGGACAAGAAGGTGGGAGGGCATTCCGATGCGTCCAGCACGCCGAGCCGCCCGCTGGTCCCCGCACCGACGTAAACAAGAGCTCCGCCGCGCCTGAAGGCGGCTTCAACGAGACGGATCGCGGCGACGATCTGCGGCTTGGCGCGGGCGACGGCGGCGGCGACGGACGCATCCTCGGCGGACATCACGTCAAAGGCGTCCTCGATCGACAGGGCGTCGAACGCGGCGGCGCGTTCGTTGCGGGCTTCGGTGTCGAGATGTCCACGATCCGGGAGATTCATGCTGGTCAAGGCGATTTCGCCGGGCGCCGCCGCTGCGGACGTGGATTCTAAGTGGTGGTCGGCGACTCCGCGAGTCCTGCGCGGTTTTTCAGCGAGGCCGCATCGGTTCTTGCGCTGATCAATCCGCGCTTGACGACACATGACACTCCTGCGGCGTGGGAATCCGGGTTGAAAAACACGCCTCGGAGGACTGCGCTTTCAGGAGCGTGATGGGCGAGGAACGCAGCAGGCTGCGGTAGTAGGCGTCATATCGGGCGATCATCGCGTCTTCAGAAAAGGTCGAGGCGCGTCGTTGGGCAGCGCGAGCGAAGGCCCGGCGCTGCGGCTCGTCGGTGACGATGGTCTGGATCGCGCCGGCGAGCGCGGTCGGATCCTCGGGCGGGACAATCAGGCCGGCTGAGCCGTGGTCGAGGAGCAGGCGGTTGTCGCCGACGTCGGCGGCGACGACCGGCAATCCGGAGGCGAGACCTTCGAGGATGGCGTTGCACATGCTTTCGGAACGGCTGGGGCAGACGAGCAGGTCGGCGGCGCGAAGGAGGTCGGGCACGTCGTCTCGGCTCCCAAGGAAGGAGATCGTGTTCGAAAGCCCGCGACGCCGGGCCTCGGCCTCGAGGCACTGGCGCAGGGGGCCGTCGCCGATGAGGACGAACTCGACGGGAGAGCGGTCGTTGCGGAGGGCGTCGGCGGCACGGATGAGCAGGTCGTGCCCCTTGACCGGTGTCAACGACGCGACGCACACGGCGACGCAGCGGTCCTCAGCCCAACCCCGAGCAGCGCGGAGTGTGCGGCGCCGGTCTTCCGACGCGGGCGAGAACCGAGCCGTATCAACGCCGTTGGGGAGGACATCGATCTGGTTTGCGGGCACGCCAAGGCGGATCAGCAGGTTTCGGCTGCTCTCCGCGGGGCAGGCGACGCGCGTCGCCAACCTTGAAGCGATCGTGATGCGCCTGCGCAAGCTGCGGGCGATCGGTTCGGGAGCCTCCAGCCCGTGGAAGCCGAGAATCACTCGGACCCGTGGATGAAGGAGGCGCATGAGGATGGCGTCCGTCCAGGCGCCGATGCCGCGGGCGTGGATGAGGCGGACGGTGTCCCGAGGAATCCGCCGTGCCGCGCGTAATCCGGCGGTGACGGACCTGCCGCGAGCGTCGAGCGCCAGGCAGGAGATGTGATCCGGCAGTTGGGCGACGAGCGATCCAGCGGCGCGCAGGGCGACGAGGCGATGCCGAAGTCCGCGCCGCGGCAATCCGGACAGAAGCCGGACGAGCGTGCGTTCGACGCCGCCGCCTTCAAGCGTAGACACGAGATGGACGACTGTGCCCAGGTCCGCCACGTCGCGGTCCTCCGTGCTCCAGGATCGGTTCAAGGGGTCCGCCGCGCGCCGAGTGCGCGAGATCGATGACCGCGGCGTATTCCGCATCGACCGCCTTCTGAAGACAAAGCGGAAGCGTCAACACCCACCAGAACGACTCGGTGTAGAAGCGCTCGGTGAAAAACCCGGCGACGACGTAGGTGACGAGGGAGACGAACAATCCGTAACCGATGTAAAGCAGTTCCGGAGAATGCGGAGCGGCGCGGGCGCGCTTCATCGTCCGGCGAAGGCGATCGAAGCTGCTGGCGAGCATCGCGAGGAAGATCACGCCTGCCGGAATGCCGAGTTCGGCGACGCAGTTCAGGAACGTGTTGTGTGCCGCACGCCGCTCGTGATAGTACGCGCGGGTCATTCGCTCGAAGTTCCCCGCTCCGACGCCCAGGGGGTAATCGGCAACCATCCGGAGTCCGACCTGCCAGACATCGAGGCGCGTCACGATGGCGGTGTCGGTTTCGCGCGTCTGCGGATCGGTGATCGTCAACATACGGTCCCAGAACCCGGGATCGGTGAGGGTGAAGGCGCCGGCGGCGCACACCCCGAGGGTCAGAAGGATCTGAAATCGCCTGGGTTTCGGCGCCATCAGCGCCGCCACCGCCGTGCCGGCGGCCAGACCCACGAACGCCGAGCGCGTCCGGCAGAGCACCATCGCATTGAATCCGAACGCGCCGGTGACCATCGCCGTCAGCTTCAGGTACCAGCGCTTCGACACCAGGAACGCCGCCCCGACGAGCGGGAGGACCGCCGCCAGATGCACGGCGAACCCCGAGGAAAACTGAAAGTCCGGTCCGCCGATGTCGTTAAGGCGGCCGAGGTGGAAGCGGCTTGGAGGTGCGATGAACGCTTCTCGTCCGAGGTACAAGGTGCCGATCACAAAGGTCCACAGCAGCAGCGTCAGGTCGCGCCGGGTGCTGATCAAGCGACCCATCACGAATACGAAAAGCATCATCTTCCAGAATTTGTCGAGGCGGGCGGCCATCTCGGAGTTGTATCCCACACCGGTCAGAATGCTGGTGTAGGCGATGACGACCAGCGCCAGCAGTCCGAGCTCCCAGTACTGCCCGCGCGCCGGTCCGGCCTGACGCGGCCGCTGGGACAAAAGGTACCCGGCCAGCGTGAAGATCGCGGCGTAAAGGGAGAAACGCAGGCCCAGATCGCGCAGGGGAATGCCCCACCAGGCGCTTTGCGGGTCGACCTGGTAAATCAGCACGTAATTCATGACGCCGAAGGCCGGGTTGAACAGCGACGCCGCGCAAAGCGTGCTGAACAGCAGTGTGAAAAGGATGGTCTTGATCGGCCACATCGGCGGAATCGGCTCCCCGCGGTCATACGCGTTCGGCGTCGTCGCCCCTTGTGTTCTGGATCGGCAGGATATCGGGCGGAATCGACCTGGCGGGATCGAGGCGAACAAAGAACCTCGACCGTTTCCAAGGGTTTGCCGTCCCAAGCGGGGGGTGTCGCCAGGGCAGGTTCGGGGTTGATGCCGGCACCCGCGGCGTCTACTGTAGTATCCTAGGTTCACGCGCCGTGTGTCCGGACGATCCGCGCCGGACGCGGGCCGATCTTCGGACATGTCCGGAGGCAACGCTCCTGCACGGTGGCGGCTCGGATGAAAATTCAGCGACGCAGCACGCGGGATCTCGGTTGGGTCCGGGTCGAACTTTCGCCGCGTGTTCGGGGCAGTGATGTCACAGGAACTTGCACACTGGGTCAATGCGGCCGCAGGTCGGCGAATCCTGCTGGTGGGGGATCTGATCCTCGATCGCTACATCTACGGCGACGCTGAGCGGATCAGCCCTGAGGCGCCGGTGCCGGTTCTGCGCGTCGTGCAGACCCAGGATACGGTGGGCGGTG
This sequence comes from Phycisphaerae bacterium, assembly GCA_013360585.1. Taxonomy (GTDB): domain Bacteria; phylum Planctomycetota; class Phycisphaerae; order UBA1845; family UBA1845; genus JABWBH01. Next base: position 7,571 of record JABWBH010000060.1, read on the forward strand.
CGGCGAACGTCGCCGGAGGCCTGCGGGCGCTGGGATGCGCGGTGACGTGCTGCGGCATCGTCGGCGATGACCGCAGCGGACGGCTCCTGCGGCAGTTCCTGGACCAGCTCGGCGTGGAAACGTCTTCGCTGGTGACGATCCTGGGTCGCCCGACGACGACGAAGACCCGGCTCGTCGGGCTTGCCCAGCATCGTCACCGCCAGCAGCTTCTGCGCGTGGACGAGGAGGAGACGCAGCCGCTGTCCCCAGCGGACGTGGAGCGCGTGCTTGCGGCGGCGGTCAGCCGGGTGCGCGACGTGGACGCCGTCTGCATCGAGGACTACGACAAGGGGCTGATTCAACCGGAGGCGATCCGGGGCGTAATTGTCGAGGCCCGGCGGTTGGGCAAACCCGTGCTCGTGGATCCTGCGAAGATCCGCGATTACTCGCGCTACGAAGGAGCGACAATCATCACGCCGAACCGCGACGAACTGTCCCGCGCGGTCGGGCGGCCGCTGGCGACGGCGGAGCAGGTCGGGCAGGCGGGGCAGGAGTTGATCCAGCGGCACGGTTTTGCGGCGGTGGTCGCCACGGTCGATCGAGAGGGCGCGGTGCTGATTGAGGCAGGGAAAGCGCCGCTGCCGATCCCGACGCGACCGCGGGCCGTCTACGACAACACCGGTGCGGGCGACGCGGTCCTGTCAATGCTCGCCGCCGCCGTGGCATCCGGCGCCGATCTGGTGAGCGCCGTGCGCCTGGCGAACGTGGCGGGAGGGCTGGAGGTCGAGAAGTTCGGCTGCGTGCCGATCTCGGCCGAGGAGATTCTCGCCGACCTGCGCCTCGCCGGACGCCGCGCTAACGGAAAGTTGCGCAACGCGGAGGATCTCGTGGCGGAGCTGGCGCTGCGGCGGGATCGCGGCGAGACGGTGGCGTTCACCAACGGATGCTTCGACATCCTTCACGCCGGGCACGTGGATCTGCTCAACCGCTGCCGGGAGCTGGCGTCCGTCGTGGTCGTCGGCGTCAATACCGACGAAAGCGTGCGCGGACTGGGGAAGGGAAACGGCGACCGCCCGATCAACCGTTTTGCGGATCGCTGCGCCGTGCTGGCCGGGCTGGAGGCGGTGGATTACGTCGTCGGGTTCAACGATCCGACGCCGGAAGCGCTGATCCGACGAATCCGCCCGGACGTGCTCGTCAAGGGCGCGGACTGGGCGAACAAGGGCGTCGTCGGGCGGGAGTACGTTGAGTCGTATCAAGGGAGGGTCGAGCTGGTTCCGCTGGTGGACGGTTTGAGCACGACGCGGATTGTCGAGCGGATTCGCGGCGGGGTGCCGGTGTAGATGGACGCGATGGACGCGCAGATCGCTGAACACATCCGCTGCGCTGAAGCCTTGCGCGGTCAGACGGCCTTGCTGGAGGCGATCGTCGCGGCGTTGATCCGGTGTTTTCACCGCGGCGGGCGCTTGTACGTCCTGGGCAACGGCGGAAGCGCGGCGGATGCGCAGCACATCGCAGCGGAACTGGTCGGACGGTTTAAGCGGAACCGTCGTCCTCTGCCGGCGATCGCGCTTACCACGGACACGTCCGTCCTCACCGCCGTCGGCAACGATCTCGGGGCGGAGGAGGTTTTCCGCAGGCAGGTGCAGGCGCTGGTCCGCCCGGAAGACGTGGTCTGGGCGTTGAGCGTGTCCGGAACGTCGCCGAACGTGATCGCTGCGCTGGCGTCGGCGCGGGAGGCCGGGGCGACCTGCATCGGGTTCACCGGGCGCGGTGGAGGGCGCTTCCCGGAGTACTGCGCCTTGTGTCTGCGCGCCGATCACACGGCGAGCGACCGGGTTCAGGAAACGCATCAACTCGCCTATCATCTGGTCTGCGACGCCGTGGAGGCGCATTTCGCCGGGTAGGCGCGGGCGACGAGTTCCGCCGCGACGCGAGAGCGCGACCTTGGTCCGGTCGGGGGCTTTGTGACGCACAAGGCGGCGGCGGGAGTGACGCGAAAACATGAAAATACTCATCACGGGGTCGAGCGGTCAGATCGGGACGAACCTGGCGCTGGCGCTTCAGGCGCGGGGCGACCGTGTCCTCGGGCTGGACAAGCGACCGAACTCCTGGACCTCGAAGATCGAGACCCGCGTCATCGATCTGACGCGGTGCGCGGCGGACGATCTGCCCGCCGACCGCTGGGACGCGGTTGTGCATCTGGCGGCGAACGCCAAGGTGTTCGAACTCGTCGAGCACCCCGACCGCGCGATGGACAACGTCGTCATGTTGTTCACGGTGCTGGATTTCTGCCGCAAGCGCGGGGTTCCCATCATTTTCGGCAGTTCCCGCGAGGTTTACGGCGACATTCACCAGCACGTCACCGACGAGGCCTCGGCGGATTTCGTCGTCGCAGAAAGCCCTTACAGCGCCAGCAAGCTGGCGGGCGAGGCGTTCATCTACTCCTACGCCCAGTGCTACGACCTGCCCTACCTGGTGTTCCGCTTCAGCAACGTTTACGGCCGGTATGACAACGACCTTGATCGGATGGAGCGAGTGACGCCGCTGTTCCTGCGGCGGATCGCGCGCGACGAGCCGATCGTCGTCTTCGGACGCGAGAAGGTCTTCGATTTCACCTACATCGACGACTGCGTCGCGGGCATCACGGCGGGGATCGACGCGCTGGTGTCCGGGCGCGTGACGATGCAGACGATCAATCTCGCGTTCGGACAGGGATCCACCCTCGTGGACCTGGTGAACATTCTGTCCCTGGCCCTCGGCAAGAAACCGCGCGTGACCTTCGAGCCTTCGCGCGTCGGCGAGGTCACACGCTACGTCGCCGACATCTCCAAGGCCCGCGAGCTGCTGAACTACAACCCGCAGCATCCGCTCAGCGACGGACTCCCCCGCTACGTGGAGTGGTCGCGCGGCGTGGGCGCCATCTGAGACGCGCCGCTGACCCGGGTTCCCTCGGCGGCGCCGGCGCGTTAGGGTCTCCGCATCATGCCGTTTCATAGGCCGCAGGAGGAGTCGCTCGATGCCGCCGCATTGCACGCCCTGCAGCGTGACAAGCTGGCGCGAATGCTGGTCGTTGTGCGGTTCTCGAACCCCTTCTACCGGGAGAAGCTCGCCGGGGTCGATCCCGATGCCGCCGCCGCCGAGCCGACGCGCCTGCCGCTGACGACGCGGGCGGAGCTTCAGCGGGATCAGGAGGAGCACCCGCCTTACGGGACGAACCTGTCGTACCCGCGCTCGGCGTACGTTCGAATGCATCAGACCTCCGGCAGCACGGGACCGGCGCCGCTGCGGTGGCTGGATACGGCGGAAAGCTGGGACTGGTGCCTGAAGTGCTGGAGCGTCGTGTACCGGGGGGCGGGGCTTCACGCGGATGACCGGCTGGTGTTTCCGTTTTCGTTCGGACCGTTTCTGGGGTTCTGGATGGCGTTCGAAGCGGCGTGTCGGCTGGGAAACTTCTGTCTCGCGGCGGGCGGGATGAGCACGGCGGCGCGGCTGCGATATCTGCTGGACAACGGGGCGACGGTGGTGTGCTGCACGCCGACGTACGCGCTGCACCTGGCGGAGACGGCGGCGCGGGAGGGGATTGATCTTGCGCGATCGGCGGTGCGGATGTTGATCGTCGCGGGCGAGCCGGGGGGAAGCATTCCGTCGGTGCGGCGACGGATCGAGGAGGCGTGGGGCGCGCGGGTGATCGACCACGCGGGCATGACGGAGACCGGCGCGTGGGGATTCGAGTGCGCGGAGGCGCCGGGGGGAATGCACGTCATCGAGTCGGAGTTTATCGCCGAGGTATTGAGTCCGCAGACGCTTTCGCCCGTTGCGGACGGCACGGTTGGCGAGCTTGTGCTGACGAACCTCGGGCGGATCGGCAGCCCGCTGATCCGTTACCGCACCGGGGATCTGGTGCGTCTGAGGCGGGGGCGGTGCGCATGCGGGCGGGGGTTCGCGCGCGTGGAGGGCGGCGTGCTGGGGCGGATCGACGACATGCTGATCGTGCGCGGGAACAACGTGTTTCCGTCGGCGGTTGAAGGAGTGTTGCGCGAGATACCCGAGGTCGCGGAGTTCCGCCTGACGCCGACGGTGCGCGGGGCGATGACCGATCTGAGGATCGAGGTGGAGCTGGCGGAAGGCGCGGATACGGCGGATACGGCGGACGCGGCGAGGCGGATCGTTGACCGTGTCCGCGATCGGCTGAATTTCGCGCCGACGGTGGAGATCGTGGAATCGGGCGCGCTGCCGCGCTTTGAGATGAAGGCGCGGCGCGTGAGGAAAGACGGAATCTGATGGAATCTGTCTGTTGGAATCGGTATGAGCCGCCGCGTGACGTTTCCGCCCGCCGTCAACCGGGACTCTGGTATCCGACTTCGGTCGTGATATGCTCCTATCACGCATGAAGCGAGGTGAATCGTGAATCATATTCGAAAGCTGGGTTGCTGGAGCTTGTCGGCGTTCTTAAGCGGCGCGAGCGTTCTCGCCTCCGACTGGCCGGCGTGGCGCGGGTTGCGGGACACGGGGGCCGTGCCGGAGAAGGCGGTCGTGACCTCCTGGTCGCCGGACGGGGAGAACGTGCTCTGGAAGTCGGACGTCGGCGGGCGCACGACGCCGATCCTGATGAACGGGCGGTTGTATTTTCTTGCCCCGGTCGGCGAGGGGATCGCCACGCAGGAGCGGGCGGTCTGCCTGGACGCGGCAACGGGCAAGCTCGTCTGGGAGCGGCGCTTCAACGTCTGGCTGACGGACATCGTCGAGAACCGCGTCGGCTGGACCGCGATGGCCGGCGACCCGGAAACGGGGACCGTCTACGCGCACGCGACGGGTGGCGAGTTGCTGGCGTTCGACCGCGACGGGACGCTGCTGTGGAAGCGGTCGCTGACGGAGGAGTTCGGGCGCATCAGCGGATACGGCGGACGGTTGTTCAGCCCGGTGGTGGATGAGGATCGGGTGATCGTCGGGTTCAACTGCGCGGCGTGGGGCAACTACGCCCGCGGCGGGCTGCGCTACCTGGCGCTCGACAAGCGAACGGGGGAGGCGCTGTGGTTCGTGGAGCCGGGCGGCGCGCCGCTGGACACGACGTACGCGACGCCGGTCGTGGCGGTCATCGGCGGCGTGCGACAACTGATCTGTCCCGGAACGGATGGATATGTTTACGGCATCGCGGCCCGGACGGGCGCACGATTGTGGTCGTTTCAGGCGAGCAAGCGTCCGCTGAACACTTCGCCGGTGGTGGACGGCGACCTCGTGTACGTCACACACAGCGAGGAGAACGTGGACACGACGGTGATGGGCCGCGTCGTGTGCATCAACGCCGCGAAGCTGAACCCGCCGGCGAAGGAGGGCGACGCGCCCACCGCAACAGAGGTCTGGCGCGCGGACGGCGTGGATGCGGGGTATTGCTCGCCGGCGCTTTCCGGCGGTCGCCTCTACATCGTGGACAACTCCGCGACGTTGTTCTGTCTGGATGCAAAGACCGGCGAGCAGAAGTGGAAGCAGCGCCTCGGTCGCGTGGGGAAAGGCTCGCCCGTCGTCACCGCCGACGGCGTCCTCTACTACGGCGAGCAGAACGGATACATCTGGATTCTCAAGGACGAAGGCGACAAGTGCGCGGTGCTCGATCGCGAGCAACTCAAGGGACCGGAGAGCCTGGTGGATGAGATCTTCGGGTCGTTCATCGTCGCCGACGGGCGCGCCATCCTGATGACACGGTACGGGACGTACGCGCTGGGCCGGTCCGGCGCGACGGTCGAAGCCGTGGCGTTTCCGCCCGCGCCCGCGGAGGCGTCGGCGCCGCCGGATACGTCCGGCCGGGCGTTGATCCGACCCGCGGAGCTGACCCTGGCGCCAGGCGGGACTGCGACGCTGCATCTGCATGCCTTCAACGCGCTCGGCGCGCCGATCAAGGGGCCTTTCGGCAGCATGATGCCGCAGTGGACGGTGACGGGCGTGAAGGGGACGGTGAACGCGGAGACGGGGGCGTTCACGGTGTCGGCGGACGCGGGCTTCAGCGCGGGGGTCATCAAGGCGAAGTGGATCGGCGATGCGGAGACGGTTGCCCGGGTGCGCACGGCGCCGGCGCCGCCGTTCAAGTTCGATTTCGAGTCTGTAGCGGTTGACGCGGTCCCCGCCGGATGGGTCGGCGTTGGCGGCAAGAGCAAGGTCATCGAGATGGGCGGCGGGAAGGTGCTGATGAAGATGGCGGAGCAGCCGTCCGCGCCGATGATGCGCATGCGGGCGTACATGACCCCGCCGATCGCGGGAGGGTACACGATCCAGGCCGACATGATGAGCACATTGAAACCCCCGACGACCAAGGCCGACATGGGGTTGATCAACACGCGCTATCGCCTGCTGCTGATGGGCGAACTGAACGTGCTGCGGATCGACTCGTGGGACACGATGCCGCGCGTGCAGCACGACGTGCCGCTGAACTGGAAGGAAGGCGTCTGGCATCGGATGAAGTTCGAGGTGCGCCTCGTGGACACAAGCGGCGGCGGGCGGGAGGCGCTGCTGCGCGGGAAGGTCTGGGCGACCGACGAGCCTGAACCGAAGGACTGGATGATCGAATTCACCGACCCCTACCCCAACCTCGAGGGCAGCCCCGGTCCCTACGCCTACTCGAACGGGACCACGCCGAAGAGCAAAGGGGCGGAAGTGTACTTCGACAATATTGAGGTGATGAAGAATGAATAGCGAACGGCGAATGGCGAATAACGAATGGACCGACACCCTCGCAGCCGAACCTTGTAGCGCCCCGTGGAGGCGTGAACCGTGGTCCGCGCATTATTCGCTCATCTGCATTCGCAATTGGGCCGCGGCGTTGTTGGCGCTTGTCTTTCTCAGTCCCGATGCGGGGGCGCAGGAGGCGGCGAAGCCCAAGCGCGGCGACTGGACGATGTGGGGCGGGTCGCCCGACCGCAACATGGTGTCCGACGAAACCGGCATCCCGGCGGAGTGGGACATCAAGGCGAAAAAGAACATCAAGTGGTCGGCGCCGCTGGGGTCGCAGACCTACGGCAACGTCGTCGTCCACAAGGGCAGGATTTTTGTCGGCACGAACAACGGCGGAGAATTCCGGAAGGAAATCACCGGAGACAAGGGCATCGTCCTGTGTTTTAACGAGGCGGACGGGAAGCTCCTCTGGCAGGCGACGCACGACAAGATGCCCACCGGACAGGTGAATGACTGGCCGGAACAGGGCATCTGCTCCTCGCCGCTGGCGATCGGCGACCGCATCTACTACGTCAGCAACCGCTGCGAGATCGTCTGCGCTGACGTGGAGGGCATGACCGACGGCGAGAACGACGGGCCTTACCTGAGCGAGAAATACAAGGACAAGATGGACGGCGACTTCGTCTGGATCGTCGACATGTTCGACGAGCTGGGCGCCTTTCCGCATAACCTCGCCACGGCCTCGCCGGTCAGCGACGGCAAGCTGATCTTCGTCGGCACGAGCAACGGCGTGGATGAGGGGCACATCAACATTCCGAAACCCGCCGCGCCGGACTTCGTCGCCGTGGACAAGGACACCGGCAAAGTCGCGTGGACGAAAAACCTGACGGCGAACAAGATTTTTCACGGACAGTGGTCGTCGCCGTCCTACGGCGTGATCGGCGGAAAACCGCAGGTGATCTACGGCGCGGGCGACGGGTGGTGCTACGCGATGGACCCGAAGAACGGCGACGTTATCTGGAAATTCAACCTCAATCCGCCGGACGCGAAGTACATTCTCGGCGGCCGCGGCACGGCGAACGAGATCATCGCCACCCCGGTCATCGTGGGCGACCACGTCTACGTCTGCGTCGGGCAGGATCCGGAGCACGGCGAGGGCATCGGACACTTCTACTGCATCGACGCGACGAAGACCGGCGACATCACCCAAAGCGGCAAGGTCTGGCACGTCGGTGGCGAGGAATTCCGCCGGTCGATCTCGACCTGCGCCGTGAAGGACGGGCTGGTCTACGCGGCCGACCTGAGCGGCTTTTTGTACTGCTTCGATGCGAAAACGGGACAGAAATACTGGACGCACGACACCTTCGCCGCGGTCTGGGGCTCCCCCTACGTCGTGGACGGCAAAGTCATGCTCGGCACCGAAAGCGGCGAAGTCTTCGTCCTCCAGCAGGGCAGGGAGCTGAAGGTGCTGGGCACGATGGACCTGATGACCTCCGTCTACACCACCCCGGTCGCGGCCAACGGCGTGCTGTACATCAACAACCGGAACACGCTGTATGCGATCGCGGGGAAGTGAAAAACGTTGAGCGGCATGGTGACGCTGCTTCATAACGGAGTCGCGCCCGCTTGCCCTTGACGTCGTGCCGCAATCTCAGGGCGGGAAATGCTCTTTGAGACGGTTCTCTGAAGGCGTTGAAACCCGTCTTCAAGTCCTTGGCGCTTTGAGCCCGGATCGGTCCCGCGGAGTTTCCGAACGCGGCACCTTCGTTCCTTCATCTGTTCAGCGGCGGTCAGAGCCGACGCACTTCGAAATGTTATAAGACATGGGCAATCTCACAGGAGCGATGCACGTCGGTCCTCGTCCAATCCATGATGTATTCGAGAACCTGGCCGTACCCCTCGCGGTATTGGTTGCTTGCATTTCCGCCCACCTGGATCGCGACGGGGTGACCGCCGCGTACACGTATGATGATCGCGGACTGGTGACGGAAGTGACGCTGGGGAACGGGGCGGTGATCGAGTATGATTATGACGACGATCAGCGGCTCATCCGCGTCGAGCACTTTGACGACTCGGCGGCGACGATTCTGAAACTGGAGTATGCGTACAACGACCGCGACCTGCCGGCATGTTCGCGGAGGTGACGTTCACCTATGACAACCGCGGGCGGCTGATCGCGGAGAACCGGTCGGCCAGCAGCGGCCCGTCGCCGGAATATGATCTCGAATACGTCTACGAACAGGCCGGGAACCGGTTGTACAAGATCGACCACCTGGCCGAGTTGCAGACGCATTATGTCTATGACGTGGATGACGTTCCGGAGTATGGCAGCGACAACAACCGTCTGCAATATTATACGGTGTGGGACACGGGCGGCGAGGTGATTGGTTCAGGTGGCGACGACGTGGTATGTCTACGAAGGGACCGATCCGGCGCAGAACAAGGACGAGGGCAACCCGGTGCGCATCGTGACCGAGGCGGCGGCGGACCCCGGCGTGTTCTCCGCGACGCATTTCGTGTATGATAAGGCGCAGCGGGTGTGGCTGATGATGGGGGAGGCGTGGGAGGCTGACGGGCCGGACGAAGGCGACTGCGTGGA
>JABWBH010000023.1 GCA_013360585.1 Phycisphaerae bacterium
CCCCCGCCGCCGCCCCCCCCGCCGCCGCCGCCCCCCTCGGAATCGAGCGGGACACCGAACGAGTAACGACCGACGATGTTCCGCGCAAACAACGCGAAGTACTTGACCTGCCCCGTCGGCGGCGCCGTGAACGTAAACGACTTCTCTTTCGTGGCGAACGCGGTCACGCCCTCAGGCAGCTCGCCCAGCGTCACCCCCTGACAACCGATCTGGACGTCATTCGCCGCGTCGTAAACGTAGCAGACGCCGTCCGTCGGCACGAAGTCAAAGTCCGGATCCGTGCTCTCCACGATCAGGTAATCCACCGCCTCCAGCCCCGGACGGTTCGGATCCTCCTGCTCGTCATCATCCAGCGTCGGATCAAACTCCGGCGCCTCCCACCGGATCGAACGCACCAGCGTGTTCACCGTCACATTCTTCGGAACCCCCGGCCACGTCTTGTTGCCGTTCGAGACCGACTGCACCGCCGCTTCGACCGCCCGCCGAGCGTTGATCCGCCCGTATCCGTACCAGATGCTGTGCTGGGCGATCCGTCGATAAGGCGCCTCGCTGTTATCCTCGTCAATCCGCTCGGCCGTATGCTCCAGGATCGACCGCACCTGATCCGCCGTCAGCAGCGGATTCGCCGAAACCACCAGCGCCGCCACTCCCGCCGCAACCGGACACGCCCCGGAGGTCCCGCCGAATGAAAGCGTGTAATTCCCTTCGGCATCCAGCCCGGGAAGTCCCCCATCAAACCCGCCGTCGTTGTAACCGTTATTCGGATACCCGCTCGCGTCCTCGTTGTCCGTAGAGACCAGTCCGGGCAATGCCGCAAAGTCGTTGCTCGGGGCGACAAGGTCGATGTACAGCCCGTAATTACTGTAGAAAGATCGTATATCGCGAGCGTTGGAAGCGCCGACGCCGATCACGGAATCGAGAGTCGAGAGATCCTCGCCGTCCTCAAGTTCGTTGTTGTCGTTGCCGGTCGCAAAGAGAATCACCATCCCGCGCGCCCGCCCGTCCACCGGCGAGACCCGTCCCGTCCGGTACGCGTTGTCGATCGCCGCCTCAACGATCGGGTGCGGCTGTCCGTCGATGAATCCCCAACTGTTGTTGTGAACATCGACTTCGTCCGTCAGCGCCAGGGAGTACACCTGCGCCGTCTTGGATTCCGTCGTCGGCTCGCTCAACCCGCGCGTCGCCGAGAACGACGCCAGCGGCGCGACGCCGCGCACGCCCAAGGCGTTCGGCGCCGCCACGATCAGCCCCATCACTGGCGTCCCGTGGCTGTCGAAGATGCCCTTCGGACGCGGATCCCGGGAATCCGGCGTGTTCGGCTCCGCCGAAATGTCGTTCCCCTTGCCCGAGTAGTTGCTGAACAGATCCTCATGCGTCACGTCACACGAGTCGTCGAACATGCCCACCAGGACATCCGCCCCCTGCGTCGTGTTCCACGCCGCCAGAACCTCGATGTCCGCTCCCGCCAGACCGCCCCCCTGACCGGTGTTGTTCAGGTGCCACTGCTCGGCGAAGAACTCATCCGCCGGCGTCTGATGCGGCTTCATCGGGCACACCAGATCCGCCGCAGACCACTCCACGATCGGATCGCGGAACATCTCCGCCGCCACAATCATGTCCACCGCATTCGCATCCGTCAGCGTCAGAACGTACGTATCCTTCAGCCCCAGCCGGTCCTCGCCCGCAATCCGCACACCGTAGCGGCTGAAGAATGCCTCCCGCTGCGCCGCCGTCGTCCCGCGCTTGAACTTCACCACCACCCCGCCCGACGACAGCACCGGAACCGTCTTTCCCGAGCGCCGCCACACCGGCTGCACCGTCGCCACGTTCCCATCCGAAAGCAGCGCCGCCCGCGCCGTCGCGTCGACCGCGCTCACTTCGACGATCCGCCACGGACCGCCCTTCTGGTGCGGAAGCATCCGCACCTCCACCGCCCCCAGCGACGACATCCGCTGTTTCCCGCCGCCTTCCAGCAGCGCCGTGTCCCGGAACTTCACCGCGAATTCCGTCGTCGAACGCTCCTGAAGATACGCCCGACCATCCCGCCCGTAACGCACCGCGTCCCCGCCCTGCGCGGTCAACGCCAGCACCAGCAACACCGCCGCGCCCGCCGACGCACTCCGTCCGACCGTCAACGACATTCGCTTTGTCCCCCGCATGTTTGAGTCGCCTTCCTGGAATGCCCCAGCCGCGCAACGCCCCCGGCGGCCGATCGCCCCGTTCCCGGCGCGGACCCGCCCCCGGCACATTCCTTCTGGATCGCATTCTTGAACCCGCGCAGTGACCTGTCAAGGATTGTCCGTCACCGCCGGACCCGCCTCGCTTGCCGCGTTTTCCGCGGAAACCGGGGTACAACCTCCAGGCCAAAACCACCCCGTCCGGAGCGAGACCGCACCACCCCTCAAGGTTTGAGGGTCGCCTGGAGGGCGAGAATCGCATATGCGGTGGCGAGAACCGGGTTGTCCTCCATCCAACGCTCCTCCTCGTTCACCCAGCTTCCATCCGCGCGCTGAAGCGAAGCGAGCTTCTCGCAGAGATCCTGCCGCCAGCGACGCGGCTGACCCCGTCCATCGACAACCACCTCTTCTCCCCACGCCGCCAGCGCCCGCGCGAAAACGTGATAGTAGTAGAAAAGCCCTTCGCGGGACTGCGCCCCCGGCATGTTCGGATTCTCGTCCAGCGAATAATGCCGCTTGATCCACTCAAACGCCTGCTTCACCCGAGGATCGTCCCGGCTCACGTTCGCATAAAGCAGGCTCTTGAACCCGGCGTACGTCATCGACCCGTAACTGCGAAGCCGCGGGCGACCTTCGATAATCTCCTCACCCGCCTTGCTCTCCCCGCCGTTGGCCGGCGAGTACACAAACCCGCCGTCCGTCGCCCCGCGGGCAAAAGGCTGATCATTCGTCTCCGACAGCATCTGACAGCGCGAAATAAACGCCAACGCTTTCTGATAAGCCGGGTCGTCTTTCGACAGCCCGCTGTCGTGCAGCGCCTCCACCATCATCTGCGTATTCGACAGGTCCGGACGCTTGCTGTTCCCGTAGCCCGCGCCCCCGTACCAGGCATCGGAACGGTCCTTGTCCTCATCCTCATCCCACTGGATCCGCTTGATGAAGCGCCGCGCTCCCTCGATATCCGCTTTGAACCGCGCCTCCTTCGTGGCCGCCAGCGCCGTGATCGCCACGCAGGTGTGATAGTTCGGCATCCCCTCGGCCTCGACGTAGATGCCGCCGTCTTCCCGCTTGAACCGCAGAACGTACGCCAGCGCCCGCTCCACCGCCGGATGCTTCGGACCGTAACGCGCGTCCTGGATCAGGCATTGCGCCGCCATCGCCGTGATCGCAGGGTGCGTCTGTCCGCGGATCTCCCACCCGCCGTCAGGCCGCTGCGACCCGATCAGGTATTCCAGCCCTTTTGTCACCGAGTCGCGGGCGCGATGCTCCGCCGCAGGATCAACCGGAACCGGCTGCGCCGCAACCGTCGTCGCAAGCAGCAAGGCCAACCCGGATGTCGAACACATCCTGAAACCAGACTTGCTCAGCATCGTCTTCATTGCCGCAGACCTTTCTCAAGTGACGGATTCAAGTGACGGGTTGAAGTCTCGTGAGAGTAAACCCGAAGCGAGCGAAGAACAATTCCCGTCTGCATCAGGCGGCGGATTCCCGGTGAGCCTCTGAGGCGCGACGCAGATCCGTCGACCTGAGGCGCCCTCGGAGAATCATCCGACAATCTTAGCCCCGGAAGGGGTGCCGGGAAGCAGCCCAGCACGCAAGTGCTGGGAGGCCGCCGCGGAGAACCCGGGAGTCCCGGAGGGACGACAAAAGTTCGGAAGGAGGGGATGCCGTCGCCCCGCCGATCCCCCCAAGCATCGTCGCCCGCCGCGTCACAACGACAGAACATCCGAGGCGCCGAACACCCGAACCCGCGGATTTACGTCGCCCGGGCGGCGGATTGCAGCGCTGAGCGGATTTCCGTCAGGAGCTGGTCCACCTTGAACGGTTTGAACAACACCGCGTTCAGCCCCTCGCGGTTCGCGCGAACGATGGCGTGGTTCGGATCATATCCGAAACCGGTCATGAGGATCACGGGCGTCCGCGCATCCGCGACGCGCGCCGCCGCGAAGATCTCGTATCCGTTCTTGCCCGGCAGGCGGATGTCCGAAAGCACGAGGTCGAACGCCCCCTGGCGAGCGATCTCGGCCAGCGCCGAGGGTCCGTCCGCCACCGCCGTCACCCGGCACCCGTAGCTGGCCAGCACATCACGCACCGTCTCGCGCAGGATCGCCTCGTCGTCCGCAATCAACACGCGTTTGTCCTGAAGCACCGGGTCGAACCGCGGCCCGCGGCTCTCCTTCGACCCCACCACGCACGACGCCGGCGACGTCACCCGTGAGAACGCCTCGCGGATGCCCACGATCGTCTCCGACAAGCCGTCCAGCCGGCGACGAAGGTCGTCCAGACCGATGAATTCCTCGCGGATCGTCTCCACCTCCGTCAAGGCGTCATTGAGCGGTCCGAGCACCTCCGCCTTCACGTCCTGCCGGAGCTGACCGGTCATCGTGTGACGCTCCGTCGCCAGCAACTCCAGCGTATGCAGCGCCATCGCGATCGACCGCCCGAAGATCTCCGCGAACTGCCGATCCTCCTCGGTGAACGCGCACCCACGATCGCTTTCGATGTTGAACACGCCGACAAGCTGGTCGCCCAGCGTCAGCGGAACCGTCAGCGACGACTGCGCGTTGCCCAGCCCGCGGATGTAATGCGCGTCCTTCGACACGTCCGGACACAGGTACGACCGCCCCGTCGCCGCCACGTATCCGCAGATCCCGTTGCCCTCCGTGTTCGCGTACAAGTCGATCCCGCGCACCGCCGACGGCATCCCGCTCGCCAGCGCCAGCTCCAGCTTGTTCGTCTTCCGGTCCACCACGAACACCGCGACGTGGTCGAAGTGCATCAGCTCATGCGCATAATGCATGACCTTCTCTTCAAGAAGCGCCAGACGCTCCGCGGCGTTGCGCTTCGTCAGTTGCTCCGCGTCCAGACGGACAAGCTGCCGGCCCGCGTCGTCGATCACATTGATTCGGTTCTGAAGCCTGCGCTCACGCGTCACGTCCGTCACCGACACCGACAGCCCGGCCAGCACGCCGTCGCCGCTCCGCAGCGGCGTCAGCACAGCCTGATAGATGTCCCCGGTGTCGGTCGTGAAATCGAGGCGGTGGGCGGCGGGAGCGGAAGAGGGAGAGGAGGACTTGAGGGACTTCAGCGTGTCGAGAGCAGCCTGCATCAGGGGTTCTTCGACTTGAGGGGGCAGGGCGTCTTCTGACGGAAACCGGCCCAGGAATCTCCCCTGCGGATCCAGAACCCACGTGTAACTCGTAAGCCCTCCCGCCGACTCCTGAACTTGGGCGGGGCGTTTCAACCCGATCAGAAACCGCAGCAGATTCGCATCCCCGACCACCAGATCGTAAGAATGCTCACGCAGCGCCTGCGGGGCCTCCGCCAGAGTCAAGGCCCGCGTAAGCTGAACCCGCCCGTCCAGCACACCCAGCCACTCCTCCAGCTCTTCGCTGCGACCCAGGGCCAACACGTTCAGAGTCTTCACCAGACTGTCGTTCATCGTAGGTCTACACCCGGGGTGCGTCTTCCCTGTCTCGGTTATTCTAGTCCCCGTTCAGCAGAGATTCCGGAGTTCCCCCTGTTTGTTTTTTGACACTTCGCGGTTGCAATAAGATAGCGTCCGACGACGTGTACCTTCAAGAGACCGTGTTTTGACTCAATCCTCCCCGCCCGGAAGTCGCCGCGGAAGGTTGTAACCGCCGGCGCCTCGGGTGTTCGCCGAAGCCCCCCACCACCCCGCTGCCCAGATTCCCGAGCTGCCGCGCAACCCCTTCTCGCCCGCTATCGGACGCACCTGGCGGTCATTTCTTCATAAACGCCGATGACCTCCCGTGCGTGTCGTTTCATGTAAAGGCGATCCGCCCCCGCCAACGCTGCTCGCGCCGCCGCCTCTTGCGCAGAAGGATCCAGCAATCGGCGGACGCACGACGCAATCCCTTCCACGTCCGCCGGGTCGTCAACGATGAACCCGCTTTCGCCTTGGCGGACGGCCTCCGAAGCGCCGTCCCAACGCGTCGTCACGCAGGGCAACCCGCTCACCAGAGCCTCCAGAACAACCCGGCTGCAGGGGTCATAATACGTCGGATGAACCAGCGCGTCCGCCGCATGCATGAACGCTTGAACCCGGTTGGACGAACCGACGAAGCGAACGACATCGGACACGCCCAGCCGCTCCGCCTGCTGCCGCCATCGCACGGAGGGCATCCGCCCGATGATCAGCGACCGCACGCGCCGACCGCCTTCGCGGCGCAGCAGCGCCTGCGCCTCCAACCACCTCGCCACGCCCTTCAGGCGGAAATTGTGCGCCACCACGATGACGAGGAAATCCGTGTCCGCGATCGTGTACTCCGACCGGATCGCCTCCCGATCCTGGCGCCGCCGCGATGCCGATGCCTCATCCGGGTTCACCGCGTTGTACACGACGCGGACGCGCGACGCGTCCACCCGGTAGTGTCGCCGAAGCTGGTCCGCGACGTAGTTCGACAGCGCCAGGATCACCGGTCCGTCCGGCGACGTAAAAAGCCGCCGCTCCAGCGCAAGCTGATGACGTTGCTTGAAGTTCAGTTGGTTGGCGATCCGCTTCAGACGGCGCAGACGCCCCGGCGGCAGCAGCGCCAGGTTCCGCTCGACGCTCTCCGCCACCGTCCCACCGCGTGGTTGATACACCGTCGCCGACCGGCACGGCGTGATCGCGTGAACCACGTCGTACCCCCCGTCGCGCACGCGCCGGTCGACGCGCTGCGCAAACGTGATGCTTCGCCGGGTCCGCGTCACCGCCGCGCCGGAAACCGTGTGAACCTGAAGCCCTGGAACCGGGGATATCCGGCTCCGCGTATACAGGTCAACCTCGATCCCCGCTTCGAGAAGATGATGAAGAAACTGAAACGTGGAGGTCTCCGCACCCCCGCGCCACCCGTCGATCCACTCTGTCACCAGCGCAATGCGCACGCCTCGGATTCACACGGGTCCGCCGACGCCTTCCCTCGCCCGCGGTCAGCGCCGCAACCGGCGGGCGTCGTGCCGCGCGATCGACCGGGTTTTGTGAGCGATCGACCGGATCAGCCGCTTGTCCCCGGCGCGCAGCCTAGACACCTCAAGATAATGTTTCAACCACCGCACACGCGCCACACGCGACACCAGGCCCGCCGGACACGAGTACGACAGCGACGCCAGATCCTTCACGATCCAGCGTCGACGCCGCCACCGCGGGCGGAACACGCGCTGAAGGTCGATCAACCGGAACACCGGACCCGCGACCGTCTCCTCCACGAAGGCGTGCGCCGCATAAAGATCCCGGTGGACGTGTCCGGTTTCGTGAAATCGCCGGATCAGCGAGGCCAGCGGCGCGATCAACCGCCGCCGGATCTCGTCCGCACTTCCCGCCTTGCGGGCGAACCACGCCTCGAGAGATTCCCCCGGCACTTCGGTGATCAACACCGCGCTGCGAAGCTCGCGCTCTCCGCGCCGCTCCTCCGCCAGCGCGACAGCCGTCGGCACGCCGATTCCGCTCTCGGCGAGCCTGCGCATCCACGTCCACTCCACCCCCGCCAGCGTACGCGCCGCCGCGCAGGTCCGACGCGCCGCGCGCACCGCACTCCGGGGAGGATCAACGTAACGTTTCAGGAAAAAGGAGGCCCGGCGACCGCCCTCGCCCTGAAGCTCGACGCGCAACCGCTCGCGCCACGACGCCAGACCTCGCTTCCCCAGGCTTGCAGCCCCCCGAAGGTTCAGCAAGGCCTCGGGATCGGAAAGCCCGTTGCGCCGCAGCAGCGCCTCGAACGCCGGGGCGATCTCCAGCCGCCGCTCGACGCCTTCCGCAGCGGAAACCTCCGCCGGTGCATTCACGACGCGCCGGCTCCGACCGTCTCCGCCTCTCTCGAACGAGTGTCCTGGTGCTTTGCACGCTCCCGCAGCACATCAAGACGCTCCCGCACCTCCTGCGCCATCCGCGTGTTCGGAAACTCTCGCACCAGCTCCGCACCGACCTCCAGCGCGTCGTGCCAACGCCGCTCCGTCACCGCAAAGCGGAACTTCACACCCATCTGGAGCAGCTTCTCCTTGAACACCGTCCGCGCCGAGTCCTGAAGCTCCTTCGCCTCTTCCGGCGTCAGGTACAAATCCAGATCCTTTAGCACCTCGATCGCATGATCCACGTCGTGACGGTTCACCGCCGAACGCCACTCCGCCAGCAAGGCGTTCTTCCGCTCCTCCCACATCGCCCGCAGACGCCCCGGCAGCGGTGCAACCCGCGGGTCGTCCGGCAGCAGTTTCAGCAACCGGTCAATTTCCGATTTCGCCAGCGCCCACTCTCCGCGCCGGCAGTGCTCGTCCACCAGTTGCAGCGCCGCGGTCAGCTTCCGCGAGATCGCGTCGCTTTTCGCGTCCTTCGCTTCCTCCCGGATCTGGGCGGCTTCCTCGCGATATCCGAAACGCCGCTCCATCTCGTCCACCAGATGCATCGCCCCTTCCCAGTCCTCCCGGCGGATCGCCGCGCGGATCGTCTGACGCAGTGAGTCCAGCTCCCGATCCCGATGCACCAGCGACTTCGCCGAATCCGAGATGTCCGTGTTGGCGACAATCTGGTCGAGTCGCGCGAGCTGACGTCCCAGCAATTCCGTCATGTCGCGATATTCCCCGAGCTGGCGCGCCGTCGTCCCCTCCATCTTGATCAGAATGCTGATGAGCGCCACCCAGTACACCCCGAAGAAGATCGCCGCGACCCCCGCGATCACATGCCACAACACCCGCGGCGCAGTCGTACCCGAAATCCCCGCCAACACGACGCCGATCCCCCCCAGAATCAGCACCAGACCCGCGACATACGCCACCGCCTTGAAATGTCCGAACCGGCCTGGAAGCGCGCTCATTTTCGTCATCCTCCTTTGTCGTCGGGGATCGATCGTACGACCTTGTCGTTGTCATCCGTCGTCGCGGGTTCACCGGCGCTGGAACCCGCTTGCGAGATTCAGCCCGCATCCGCCTTGTTCTTCAGATATCGACGATCACTCTCGCTTCGTATCCCTGATCCATCCGAACGAGCGATAACTCATGATACGTGATCGCCTTCACCTCGCGCAAAAATTCCGACCGCCCCTCGTCAACCTCTCGCCACGTCCCCTCGACCGAAAGCTCCCCCCCGCCAAACCGGACAACCCGGTCAATCTTCAGCACCTGCAACTGACGCTCCAACCGCAACAACAGAACCGCCAGATAATCCCGCAGCAGCACCGCCTCATCATCACCTGCGACCGTCACTCGGCAGGTCTCTCCGCCTTCACGAAGCGCCAAGCCCCCCACCGCCGCGTAGAACCCAGCCGTCATCGCCTCCACGATTTCCGCAGATGTCCTGCCGAACCCGCGGATGCCCAGGTCCGCCGTGTGATCGAACAACTCATAACCCGAAGTCACCCTGAAAGTTATACGACCAGGGCAAAGCCCAGACAAGGAATTCTCCGACCGAATTAACGAGACAAATTAATTTTTTAACCTTGAGTGATGTCAAGACTTCCCTGCTCAACTGGGTAAAGGCGCATGCGTAATGACCTGGATCGACAGCCGATGACTAGATAGCTTAGGTTTGATGCAAACGCGCCTCGAAACTGTTGCAGGTGCAAAACCGGAAACGTCCTGCATAGGGAAGATGGGCGGTCGCATTTGACGGGAGTTACGCATGTCGGTCACGGAGATTGTGCCAGGTCTTGAAGGGGTTCCGATTGCGGCCTCGGCGATCAGTCGCGTTGACGGTCAGAATTCGCTTCTCGAATACCGCGGACTGAACATCGAAACCCTCGCCGAGCACAGCACGTTCGAGGAGACGAACTTCCTGCTCCTTTACGGGAAGCTGCCGACGCGCCGCGAACTTGACGACTTCATCCGCGACGGCGCGCGACACCGGCGACTGAAGTACCGCGTGATCGACCTTCTCAAGTGCCTGCCCGAACACGGGCATCCGATGGAGGCGCTGCAGGCGGCCGTCCCGGCGATCGGCATGTTCTATCCCGAGCGCTATCATCCCGGCACGGAGCAGAAGCGCCTGTCCTGTCTGCGGTTGATTGAGAAGCTCCCCGTCGTTGTCGCCAGCTTTCACCGCCTGCGGACCGGCGACGACAACCTCATCCCGCGCCCTGATCTGAATATCGCAGGGAATTTTCTGTATATGCTGCGCGGCGAGGAGCCTGACCCCGTGCGAACGCGCATCCTCGACGTATGCCTCATCCTTCACGCCGAGCACACGATGAACGCCTCCACTTTCGCCGGACGCGTCGTCGCCTCGACGCTGGCTCACCCCTACTGCGTCGTCAGCTCGGCGCTCGGCGCCCTGTCCGGTCCGCTGCACGGCGGCGCTAACGAGCAGGTGCTGACGATGCTCGAGCGGATCGGGTCGCCAGCCAACGCCCGCGCGGAAATCCGCAGGATGGTCGAGGCGAAAGAGAAAATCATGGGCTTCGGCCACCGGGTGTACAAAACAATCGACCCGCGGGCCAAGATTCTCAAGAAATACGCCGAGCAGCTCTGCCGACGCAGCGGAAGCCGCTTTTATGACATCGCCGTCGCCGTCGAGGAGGCCGCCTCCGAAGTCCTCTCCGACCGCGGCATCTGTCCCAACGTCGATTTCTACTCCGGACTGGTTTACGCGGAACTCGGCATCCCCCGCGACTGCTTCACATCCGTCTTCGCGATGGCCCGCGTGACCGGGTGGCTGGCGCACTGGATCGAGCAACTCGAGGACAACCGGATCTTCCGCCCGACCCAGAAATACGTCGGGCGCAGCGGAGAGTCCTACGTTCCGATCGAACGCCGCGGTTGACCCCGAAGGCGTTGACTTCGACGCTGCGGACCCCGACGTTCGACCCATCCTTGTCTCCCTGTAGCGCCGCGTCGTAAGATGCCACGCACCGGCGTGCCGGTCCTACGGCGCGGTGAGCCGCGCCTCAACGGCGCGCGACCCGAAGAGTTGCGGCGAAATGCAGCAGGTCAAATACAGGCGCGTCCTTCTGAAGATCAGCGGCGAAGGCCTTTGCCGCTCCGGCGGGTTCGGCATCGACGGCGAAGTCCTCGGCAGGATGGCGGGCGAAATCAAGCTCGTCGCCGACCTGGGCGTTCAGCTCTGCATCGTCGTCGGAGGCGGCAACATCATCCGCGGAAGCAGCCTCGCGAAGGACTCCCCGATCGAGGAGGTCACCGGGCATTACATGGGCATGCTCGCCACCGTCATCAACGCCCTCGCGATTCAGGACACCCTCGAATCCCTCGGACTCGTCACCCGCGTGCAAAGCGCCGTCGCTGTGGATCGCGTCTGCGAACCTTTCACCCGGCGACGCGCCCTGCGCCATCTCGAGAAGGGACGCATCGTCATCTTCGCCGGCGGCACCGGAAACCCCTTCGTCACCACCGACAGCGGCGGCGCCCTGCGCGCCAGCGAGATGCAGGCCGACGTCCTCCTCAAAGCCACCAAGGTCGACGGTGTTTACACCGCCGACCCGATGAAAGACCCGAACGCGCGGAAGATCGACCGCCTCACCTACCGCGAGGTCATCGACAAACGCCTCGCCGTGATGGACGTCGCCGCCGTCGAACTGTGCCGACAGAACCGCGTCCCCATCATCGTCTTCAATCTGTATACCCCCGGAAACATGCGCGCCGTCTGCGAGGGCCGCGACATCGGAACGAGGATTGACGGAGATTGACGAGCATCGGAGCGCATGACCTTGAACCGAACCGCGACGATGACCCAACGCCTTGCAGATGCCGATGCCCGCGAAATAATAAGGTTGGCGGACCAAGCTGACGCGATCGAAGGTCGGTCACGGGTCCGAGGGAGGCAGACACGATGGCGCGAATCCTGGTGGCCGAGGATCAGGCCGACATGGCGATGGGGCTGCGGGACAACCTTCAGTTCGAAGGCTTCGAAGTGATCGAGGCCGCCGACGGCGACACCGCGCTGAAGAAAGCGCTGGCCGACCGACCCGATCTCATCCTTCTCGACGTCATGATGCCCAGGATGGAGGGGCTGGAGGTCTGTCGCCGCGTGCGCGAGGCGGGCTTCACCATCCCCATCATCATGCTCACCGCAAAAAGCCAGGAAATTGACGTCATCAAGGGCTTCGAGGTCGGCGCCGACGACTACGTCACCAAGCCCTTCAGCATGAGGGAGCTGCTCGCCCGCATCAAGGCCGCCCTGCGCCGCAGCGGCGTCGCCCCGCACCTCTCACGCGTCGTCCGCATCGGACAGGCCAACGTCGATCTCGTCACCGGAAAGGTCGAACGCGGCAAGGAAGTCTTCAGGATGGGACACTTCGAGATCGAAATTCTCAAGATGCTTCTCGACAAAGCCGAGCAGCCCGTCGAGCGCAACCACATCCTTGCGCAGATCTGGGGCCTGGACCCCTACCCCACCAACCGCACGGTGGACAACCACATCGTCAGCCTCCGCCGCAAGATCGAGGAGGACGCGAAAAGCCCGAAGCACATCGTCACCGTCCACAGCATCGGGTACAAATTCGTCCCGTAGCGCACCCCGAACCGCGCCCGTCAGGGAGCGGATCGGGGGACGGAGTCCGGCGAGCGCGCGACCACGATGCCCACGACGACGGGGCTTGTTCGTCCGACGGCGTCGGCGCTCCACGCTGACGCGATCAGTCGTCGAAGATGAACTCCAGCCCGATGTAGTAGTCGCTGCGCAACCGCGTGCAATGTCGCACGACGGCCCGACCGTGAAGGCTCAACTCCGGCTGATGCACGGCGACCTGAAGCTCCGTCCCGCGCTCATAAGCGTCGTCGCAGCGCACGCCCGCCCCGCCCATGCTGATGTTCTCGCACGTCCCGAAGCGGTGCTCCTCACCGCCGTCCGCAGCAGGAACCCAGATCTCCACCGCGCCCGGAAAAGGCCAGCGCGGCGCTCGGCGGCGACCGAGGTCTGACGGGTCCGCCGCCAGCCCGCGCATCCGAAAAAGGCGCTGCAGCGCCTGCTGACTGATCGGAACGATTTCGCTGACTTTCACCGGGCGTCTCCTTCGGCGGCGCTTCTCGCGCCCGGTTCAGCCTACGATTCGGATCCTGTCGCGGCGCCCGATCCGAGGCCTGACGGCGTGAAAAACCCCGCCTCGCGCAGCTTCGACCGCGACCGCTATCGGACCGCCTCGCCGATCGCGCGGATCATGCGCACCACCTGCACCGTCGGACCCACGTCATGCGCGCGGATCAGCGCCGCCCCCGACCACGCCGCCAGCGCCGCACACGACAGCGATCCGAAAAGCCGCGCCGCAGGTTCCGCCTCCCGGGTGACGGTCCCGATAAAACGCTTACGCGAGGCACCCACCACCACCGGCAGACCCGTCGCCGCGAAACGCGGCAACGCCGCCATCAATTGCAGGTTGTGTTCGTGTCGCTTGCCGAAACCCAGCCCAGGATCGACGAAAATCCGCTCCCGAGCGACGCCCTTCGCCTCCGCCCACGCCGCACGCTCAACCAGAAACGACAGCACCTCCCCCACCACGTCCGCGTAGAAAGGCCCGCCGTCGCGCTGCATATCCGCCGGCGTCCCGCGCCGGTGCATCAGGATGACGTACGCCCCCGATTCCGCCGCAACCTGCGCCATCTCCGGGTCGTCCCCCAGCGCGGACACGTCGTTGATGACGTCCGCCCCGGCATCGAGCGCTTCCCGTGCGACTCGGGCCGACCGTGTGTCGATCGAAATCGCCACGCCCACCTCCCCCGCCCGCAACCCCCGGATCACCGGAAGCACTCGCCGGAGCTGCTCGTCCTCATCAACCGGCTGCGATCCAGGCCGCGTGGACTCTCCGCCCACGTCAATGACGGCGGCCCCCTCCGCGATCATCCGCAGCGCGTGCCCCACCGCCTCTCCCGCGTCGACGAAACGCCCGCCGTCGGAGAACGAATCCGGCGTGACGTTCAAAATGCCCATCACCCCCGGCCCACGCGCCACCCCTGACATCAAGGTTCGGACCACCGGACCCCTCACGACCGACCGCAGGATGCTCGCCGGCGCCGCGCCTCCTGGCGCCGCGCCGCGTCACCCCAGCTCCGACAGATGCTCCTTCAGCGCCTCCCGTTGCGCCACCAACTCCGCCAGGCGCCGCCGCTCAGACTCCACCAGCTCAGGGTCCGCGTTCGCCACGAACTTCTCGTTGCGCAACCGGCTCTCCTTCCCCGCGATCTGCTTCTCGACGTCGACCAGCTCCTTCGTCGCCCGCGCCCGTTCCGCCGCGTCGTCGGTGATGCCCGGAACGTACACCCGCAACGCCCCCGCGCGGAGGCTGCCCGCGTTCTTCGGACGCGACGCCTGCGCCGAACCTTCCGGAACGACGGTCACTTCCCCCACTCCCGCCATCCGTTGCACAACATGCGCCTGCGCCCGGAAGCTCTCCACCTGGTCCGGCGAAAGCACCACAATGGCGCTCACCCGGTCCTTCGGTGAAACCTTGCACGCGGCGCGCAGGTCGCGCACCGCCCGCACCACGTTCTGAAGCTGCGCGAACACGTCGAGGATCTGCGCCCCGCCCACGGCCTGCTCCAGCGCGGGATACCCTTCCGCCGGCGGAAACGCCGCCGTCGCCAGCAGCCCCTCCCCCGCGTGCTCCGCCAACCCCGGGTCCGGAAGCTCCGCCAGCCCCGGCAATCCCCGCCGCGGCACGATCTCATTGAGCTGCCGCCAGAGACGCTCCGTGATGAAGGGGATGATCGGATGAAACAACCGCAACGTCTGATCCAGGCAGAACGCCAGCACTTGTTGAGCCACCGCCCCCGAGCCGCGGGCTTCAGCCCGCGCGAACGTGCCACGATCATGGTGCTCCGGACTCAGCGAAGGATCCGTGGTATCCGAAGGGTAAGCATCGAGCCGACCTTCGCGCGGGCTGAAGCCACGCGGCTCGGACATCCTTCCCTTCGTCAACTCGATGTACCAGTCGCACAGGCTGTCCCAGAAGAAGTCTCGCAGCTCCTTCACCGTCGCGGAGAACTGGTATTGCGACAGCAGTTCATGCACGCGCCGGCACGTCTGCGACAGGCGCGCCAGAATCCAGCGGTCCTCGGGAAGCAATTCCGAAGGTTCGATCCGACGGTACCGCGTTCCTTCCAGATTCATGAACGCGAAGCGCGCCGCGTTCCACAGCTTGTTGCAGAAGTTCCGCCCGATGTCGAACTTCTCCGACGTCTCCCGGCCCAGACCCAGTTGTTCCTTCGTCTCCGCGTCCGCCCACGGCGTGGCGAACGCCTTGCCGCATTCCTTGTGACTGCACTTCACACGCTGCACGTCGGAGGGTTGCAGTCCGCGTTCGAGCTTGATCCCGCGCGATTTGCGATTCTGCTCCTCATTCCTGATCGCAATCGCCTGGTCCGTCAGCCTGCCGCAATGCGGGCAGACGTAGTTCACCGGCATGCGGATATCCTGCGTCTCGGTGGTCATGTCCGCCATCGTGTAGCGCAGCGCGTCCGCCCCGTGCGTGTGAATGATGTCCACCGGGTCCACGCCGTTGCCCTTGGACTTGCTCATCGTCTCCCCGCGCCCGTCGAGGATCTTCGGATGAATGTACACGTGGTCGAACGGCTTGCGCCCCATCGCATACAACCCGAACATCACCATCCGCGCCACCCAGTTGGTGATGATGTCGCGCGAAGTGCAGAGCACACTCGTCGGATAGTATTGCGAAAGAAAGTTCGGCTCCTGCTCCTCCACCCCATCCGGCCAGCCCAGTGTGCTGAACGGCCAAAGAGCGGAGGAGAACCAGGTGTCGAGCACGTCGGAGTCGGCTTCGGAAAGTTGGAGATCAGGATGAAGTTCTTCAAGGAGCTTCACCGAGTCCTCGCCAAACTCTTTCTCATATGCCTGCCTCGCCGCTTTCAATTGCGCAATGAAATCGCTCGATTGTTGTTCAGGGATCGGGCGGGATCGAAGCCTGAGCACTTGAGCAGCAAGCTCGAACCAACGATGCAGGCGCCAGTCCTCCGTGCATAACTCCCACGCATACTGCCCCTGCCTGTTGACGCGATCCGTCTTTCGCACGCAGATCCCGCTCTCCGGCATTGCGGACTGAAGGCAATGAATGAGTCTTTCGCGCACCTTTTGCTCTTTTGTCTCAAGCCGCTGGTCTCCCGACAGAACAGGAGGGATAGAGAACTCACAGACATTGATTCGATGCCCCCACCATAACTGCCGACTGATGCACCAGTCGCGCTTCTCGCCCAACCAGTCGAGGTAGGATTTCGCGTAACGCGACGGGAAAACCTGGATGCGGCCTTCGATCACCTCATCCATCGCCGCCTGGGCGAGACCCGAGCCGCGGGCTTCAGCCCGCGCGATCGCGCAAGTGTGAGTGTGCGGTTGATTGTGAGTGTGCGGCTGATTGTGAGTGTGCGGTTGATTGTGAGTGTGCGGCTGATTGTGAGTGTGCCCTGTTCCCTGCGAGGAATCCAGTGTCTCCGAGCAGGTTGCGCCGGGCGCGGATTCGCGCGGGCTCAAACCGCGCGGTTTGGGTTCCCCCGTCCGCACAAACCACTGATCCGACAGGAACGGCTCGATCGGCGTCTTGCTGCGGTCGCTGTGGGCGAGGTCGATCTCGCGGTCTTCTATCTTTTCCACAAGCCCACGTGCTTCGAGATCGGCCACCACTTTCTTCCGGCCCGTCGTCGAGAACTCCAGCCCTTCGTAATCGCCGCTGTGCTCATTGACGGAACCGTCCGTTTCAACGATCCGCGCGATCTTCCCGTCCGGCGTCATCACATTGATCATCGGCAGGGGGTGCCGCAGGCCCACTTCGTAGTCGTTCGGATCATGCGCGGGCGTGATCTTCACGCACCCCGTCCCCAACATCGGGTCGGCCCACTCGTCGCAGATCAGCGGAATTTCCCGCCCGACCAGCGGCAGGAGCAGCTTGCGCCCCGCCTTCGCCAGGTCGCGCAGAACGAGGAGTAAAGGCAGATGAGACCTGCGGCGCTCGGCGATCGCGTCGAGACGGGCCTGCAATTCCGCGCGGACGGAAGCCCGCGTCTCGCCGGTCATCTCGGCGCGCAGCCTGTCCTCAGCGCGAGCCATCGCGCCTTCCGGGTCCGGATGCACCGCCACGGCGACGTCTCCCAGCATCGTCTCCGGCCGGGTCGTAGCGATGACCACGTACTCCGGCCCCGTGCCCGCATTCCGAATTGCCTCTGCCCCTCCGTCCCTCTGTCCCTCTGTCCCTTTGTCTCTTTGTCCCTTTGTCCCTTCCCCCAGCACCGGATACCGGATGTGATAAAAATGCCCCTTGACCGTCTCGTGATACACCTCGTCGTCCGAGACCGCCGTCTGCAACTGCGTGTCCCAGTTGACCAGGCGCTTGCCGCGGAAGATCAGCCCGTCGTTGAAGAGCATGAAGAAAATGTGCCGCACGGCGCGCGACAAACCTTCGTCGAAGGTGAACCGGTTGCGGCTCCAGTCGCACGAGCAGCCCATCAGCTTCAGTTGCGACAGAATTCGCTTCTCATATTCGTCCTTCCACTTCCAGATGCGGCGGACGAGTTCCTCACGCGCCTCCTGCGGCGTCGCCCCGAGCTGATGCCGCGTCAGCCCCTCCTGCTCGCGGATGCGCTTCTCGACGACGGCCTGCGTGGCGATGCCGGCGTGGTCCGTCCCCGGTTGCCACAGCGTGTTGAACCCGCGCATGCGATGCCAGCGGACGAGCACGTCCTGAAGCGTGTTATTGAGCGCGTGCCCCAGGTGCAGCGCCCCGGTGACGTTCGGCGGCGGGATCACGATGCAGAAGGTCTTCTCGCGCGGGCGACCGTCCGGGCGGGCGACGAACGCCCCGGCCGCCTCCCACGCGGCGTATACGTCGGGCTCCACCTGTCGCGGATCGTAGGTTTTCTCGAGCGTCATGTGCGTCATCATCGGGTTCGGACTCGGGTTCGGATACGGATCGCGGGCGGCGGCGTCAGCGCGAAGGTAGGCGCCGTCGCCGCGATGTCAAACTCCGCGGACCAGGGATCGCTCCGGCAAAACCTCCGGAAACAAGAAGGCGGCGCGCCGGTCGCACCGGCGCGCCGCCCGATCTGTCCTGACCTTTCCGAAAGGTCTCGCTTACTCGCAGGCGGCCGTCACCGGGTCAAAGCAGCCCGGATCGACCATCTGTGCCGTGACCGAGGTGTAGCAGCAGGCGAAAAGAACCGCCTTCCGCTCGAACACCACGACGTTGAAGTTCGCGCCGTTGACGTTCACGGTCACGAACTGCCCGTTGTAGGCGTCCGTCCGGTACACGACCTTGATCTTCGCCTCGCCCCGCGCGGAGCACTTGACGTTGAACTTCTTGATCGCGTCGCACGGGCAGGCGCTGCGGCAGGAGGCGCCTTCGCCCAGGAACGTGCCGCCGCGACCGTTGCACGTCCGCTCGGTGAGCTGCTCGCAATCCTCGTCGTTCACGCAGCACGCGCCCGGCTGCTGGCAGGAGACCTGACCACAGTTGCGCCCGAAGCTGGGCAGACCGCCCTGCGCCCGGCAATCCTGCGGAAGCGCCTCGCTGCACGATCCGTCCTCGAAGCAGCAGGCATACGGATCGTTCGCGTTGAGCACGCGGTTGACCGCCTCGTAGGCGTCCACCATGCCCCAGCCGTAGGAGTTGTCCTCGCCGGTGTTGCCGAGGTCCACAGCCGTTTCGTAGATCACCTGCTTGATGTCGTCCACGCTGATGTTCGGGTTCGCCTGGCGCATCAGGGCGACGACGCCGTTGATGTGCGGCGACGCCATCGACGTACCGCTCAGACGCCCGTAACGGTTGCCCGGCAGCGCCGAGTTCACGTCCACACCCGGCGCGGCGATGTCCGGCTTGATCGCTTCACGACCGTCCGGCGTGCAGCGCGTCGGACCGCGCGACGAGAAGCTGGCGATCGGCCAGTTCGGATTGTTCGCGTCCACCGCCGCCACCGCATGGCAGTTGTAGGGCGTCGTGGCGCGGTCGGCCGGACGACGCAGCCCGCTTCCGCCTTCGTTGCCCGCCGAGTAGATCATCACGATCCCCGCCGCCTCGCAGGCGTCGATCGCGCTCCAGAACGTCTGATCGCAGTTCGGATACCCGTGGCCCGTCGTGACGCCCCACGAGTTCGAGTTCACCGCCGGAACGTCCCAGTTCGTGCTCGGGTTGCCGTCCGGATCCAGGAACCACTCATACGACACCAGCACGTCCTGAACCGTGCGCTGAATGCTGATCCGGTCGATCGGCGCCGCCGCGATCCAGTACGCCCCCGGCGCCACGCCGATCACCTCGCCCGGAGGACCGCCGCACACCGTCCCGATCGTGTGCGTACCGTGACCGTTCGAATCACGCGGGAAGTCGTTCTGCCCGAACGCCGGGTCCAGCCACGCCCACTCCGGGTGTCCCTGGTACCGGGAGTCCGCCACGCCCGCCCAACGGTCGCGCAGCGCCGGGTGATTGCCGTCCACGCCCGTGTCCGTGTTGGACACCAGGACGCCCGTGCCGTCGATGCCGATCGCCCAGACCTCCGGAGCGCGGATCGCCACCAGGCCGATCTCCGCCCCCGCCGGCTCCTGATCCTCGTCGATCGGGTTCTCCTGCACCGGCATCGGCTCGATCAACTCGATTTCGTAGTCGTAATAAACCTTGTACACGTCTTCGCGCTGCGCGATCTGCTCGATCATCGCCTTCGTCGTCACGACGTGGAAGAAATTCCGGATCCAGAACGCGCGGAACTCACGCACGGTTCCGGCGTCCACGCCCTGCTGGAGGAACTCCCGCATCGGTCCCTGCGATGCGTCGGCCACGCCCTGCAACGCCAGAACGACGTGCTCATGACGGCGCTGAAGCGTCGCCCGCTCCACGTCCATCTGGCGCGTCGCCGCCTCGAGATCCACCTGGTCGTTCAGGTAGACCAGCACCGAGAACTCCTGATCCGCCGGCGCGCCGGCGATGATCTCCTGCAAACCTTCGTCAATCTGTCCGGCGCTCGCCGCCGACGCCAGGAGCGCTCCCAGCCCCAGCGCATACGCCCACATGCTCCGTCTCATCACGTTCCTCCTGTTGAATGCCCCGAATCTCCCCCTCCGCCGGACCGGCGCCCGGCGGCTGCCGCTTAACGACCGCAACGCCGCACGACTCTTCCCGTCGCAACGCTCCGACCGAGCCTGTCTTAGGATCGTCGCGTCCGCGGACGGATCTGCGCCCGCGGACACGACCTCGTTGACTCCTCTTGCGTCACGGACACTGCGCCGTCACGGTGTTCGTGCAATCCGGATCCACCACGCGCACCGGAACCGGACCGCTGAACGGACCGGCGATCAGCTTCGCCTTGTTGCCCAGCACGCCGGTCACCACCCGCGTCCCGCGCACGTCCACCGTGATCCGCTCACCGTTCATGCTGTCATCCACGATCTTGACCACCACCTTGACGTTGCCCGAGTCGTTGCACTTCGCCTTCAGCTTCGCGATCTTGTCGCACGGGCAGGCGTTCGTGCAGGTCGTGTCGTGGCCCTTGAACGAACCGCCCGCCGCCCGGCACGCGTCCGGACCCAGGATCCGACATTCGTCATCCGTCACGCAGCAAGCGCCCGGCTGCGGGCATCCCGCGTCGTCGCAACTGATCCCGTGACCGCTGAACTCGCCGCCCGCGTTCTCGCACGCCACCGGACCGAGCATCTGGCACGTCCCGTCGTCGAAGCAGCAGGCGCCCGGTTGCGGACAATCCACCGAACCGCAGTCGCCCTCGCTCCAGTCCGATCCCGGCGCCGTGCAGTTCGCCTCGAGAATGTCGTCGCACGTCCCGTCGTCAAAGCAGCACGCGCCCGGTTGCGGACACGAAATCTGACCGCATTCGTACCCGAACCGCGACTTCCCGCCCGCCGCCCGGCAGTCCTGCGGAAGCACATCGCTGCACGACCCGTCGCCGAAGCAGCACGCATACGGATCGTTCGCGTTCAGCACGCGGCTGACCGCCTCGAAGGCGTCGACCATCCCCCACCCGTAGGAGTTATCCTCACCCGGGTTCCCGAGATCGACGGCGGTTTCGTACATCACCTGCTTCATGTCATCGACGCTGATGTTCGGGTTCGCCTGACGCATGAGCGCCGCCACGCCGTTGATGTGCGGCGATGCCATCGACGTACCGCTGAGCCGACCGTAGCCGCCCCCCGGAAGCGACGACCGGACGTCCACCCCCGGCGCCCCGATGTCCGGCTTGATCGCCTGGCGCCCGTCCGGCGTGCAGTTCGTCGGACCGCGCGACGAGAAGCTGGCGATCGGCCAGTTCGGATTGTTGGCGTCGATCGCGGCCACCGCGTTGCAGTTGTAATCCGTGGTCGCCCGGTCCGCCGGACGTCGCAACCCGGAGCTTCCCTCGTTACCCGCGGAGAACGTCACGAAAATACCGGCGGCCTCGCACGCGTCGATGTAGCTCCAGAAGGTCTGATCGCACGGCGGATAACCGTGTCCCGTCGTCACCCCCCACGAGTTGGAGTTCGTCGCCGGAACGTCCCAGTTCGTGTTCGGATTGCCGTCCGGATCCGCCAGCCACTGGAAGGACAGAATCGCGTCCGCCACCGTCCGCGGAATCCCGCCGCCGCGGTCGATCGGCGCCGCCGCAATCCAAAACGCTCCCGGCGCAACGCCGATCTGATCCCCCGGAGGTCCGCCCGTCACCGTCCCCATTGTGTGCGTACCGTGACCGTTTTGATCCCGCGGAAAGTCATGCCGGCCGCCAAAGGGATCGAAATACGCCCACTCCGGGTGACCCTGATACCGTGAATCCGCCACGCCCGCCCAGCGATCGCGCAGGGCCGGGTGGTTCCCGTCCACGCCGGTGTCCATGTTGGACACCAGCACGCCCGATCCGTCGATCCCCATCGCCCAGACCTCCGGCGCGCGGATCGCCACCAGCCCGATCTCCGGCGCCTGCGGCACTTCCTCGTCGCCGTGGTTCGGCGCGTCCACCACCGGCATCGGCTTGATCAGTTCAATCTCGTAATCGAAGTAAACCCGGTCCACGTCGGGATGCGCCGCCAACTCGATGATCGTGGCCTTGGTCGCCTCGACGATGAAGAGGTTGCGAATCCAGACCGCCTCGAAAGAGCGGACGCCGCCGTCCGCAACGCCCTGCTGAAGGAACGCCCGGACCGCACCCTGCGTCGTATCCGCCACGCCCTGCAGCGAGACGATGACATGCTCATGCCGTCGTTGCAGCGTCGCCCGCTCGACGTCCATCTGGCGCGTCGCCGCCGTCAGATCGACCTGCTCGTTCAGGAACGCTATGACCGAGAACACCTGATCCGCAGGCGCTCCGTCCAGAATCTCCTGCAACCCCGGATCAATCTGCCCGGCTCGCGCGTACGTCGAGACAAAGCACAGCGCAGCCGCAACCGGCATGCTCCAACGGCAAGACCTTCGCATGCTCCCCTCCTGAAAGACTAAGAACCCCCACCACTCCGGATTCGCGCCCGCGAATCCGTCCCCAGAATACTCGTCGCGCCGGCCGCTATTGCGACGGTGGGCGACGGTTCCCTGTATTCTAACGCCGCAAGCGGCTCGATCAAAGGTCAAAATGCGCCGTTTACTTAAGTTATTCGGACCCGATCCTCTTCCACGGTCTGGCTGGCGATCCCCGGCGCGAATAAAACCACTTCTTTCACCCCTCGACACAAACTCGCGTGATTCGCCGATAATTCGATGATGACGCTGGACTGTCGCGTCGTTCGAGTCGCAACGTATCTGGTGGATTCCGACGGGAGTAACGTGATAGCGCCCGGCTTGTCGCAGCGTTCGGCGTCGCCACTGCGAATTCCAGAATGTCCCAGATTCCTCCCAGCGTGACGATCTCCAGCCTTCAGGCTGGGTATCAGGCACAGTTTGCCGCCGCAGCACAGGAGAAAGACGAGGCGGCGCAAGCCGGCGCGGCGACACGACAGGCCAAGGCGGCCAGCCTGGCGGGAGAGACTGTCGGCGTTGAGGATGAGGACACAGCGGTCTTCGCCGATTCCGAGGGGACGGGCTCGCAGGGACGCAGCTTCGACCCTGATGATCCCGAGGCGGGATCGCTGCCGGAGTCGACAGACATCGCCTCCGATCCCGACAACGGAAACACACACCTCGACATCCAGGCCTGACGTGCAGAGCGTCGCCGCCCGGCCGCCGGCCTGGCGCTGAAACGAGGAGCGACGCCCCGAAGTGTCAACCTCACGGCACTTCACTTCCCGTCGCCGCGGGATCGCGTCGGCGACGGACAAAGCCTTCGATCGCCTGATACTCGGGGAGTCCCAGTTGGTCATAAAGCCCGGCCGTGGCGCGATTCCGGTCTTCCGCCCGCTGCCAGAACTCACGCGCGTCCGACGGTCCCGGGAACAGCGCCCGGTCCTTCTGCGACTCGTGCTTGAAGATCGCGAAACGCTTCCGCTCCACCTCGTCCGGGGACAGGGGGACCGCCATCTCGATCTCGTGCGGCGCCCACTCCTGCCAGGCGCCGCGGTACAACCAGACTTCGCACGCCTGCATCCACGGTTCCGCGTCGAGCGCCTCGACCGCCCGAAGGATCGCCCGCAGGCAGACCCGGTGCGTCCCGTGCGGATCGGACAGGTCGCCCGCGGCGTAGATCTGATGAGGTTGAATCCGCCCCAGCAGGTCGCGGATCAGCCGCACGTCCTCGTCGCTGATCGGTTTCTTACGCACGCGTCCGGTTTCGTAGAAGGGCATGTCAAGGAAATGAATGTTCTCCGGCCGGACGCCGGAGTAGAACGCGGCGGCGCGGGCCTCCGTCCGGCGGATCAGCGCCTTGATCCGCTGAAGCTCCGGGCTGTCCACTTCGCCGGGCTTCTTCTCCGAGAGAAACACCTGCACGCGTTCGGCGATCTGTCGCGCTTCGCGCGCCCCCTCGTCGAAACGGAACGCACGCCCGAACTCCACGGCGAAGTCCAGGTGGCGCCGGGCGGCCTCGTCCCAGACCGCGATGTTCCCCGACGTCTGATACGCCACATGAACCTCGTGCCCCTGGCGGCAGAGCCGGATCAGCGTTCCCCCCATCGATATCACGTCGTCATCCGGGTGCGGAGAGAAGACGACGACGCGCTTCGGAAAAACCGAAGACGCATGTCGGAACAGATCAGGTCCGCCGCTTCGCGCCGCGGCCGGGAGCGACTCGACAACGCGAACATCCAGGGGAGCGACCGCGGGTCCCGGCGGCTTACCGCCCGGCCAGCCCGTGATCGTCTGCTGGAGAGACCGGAACACCTGAATGTTGACGTCGTACGCCGAGCCCCTCGCGGCGAGCAGCTCCTGCAACCCGTTTTCGCTGTAATCCGCGTCCGTCAGTTTGAGGATCGCCTTGCCGAGCTTCAGCGACAGCCAGATCACCGCCCGCCGCGTCATCAAGAAGTCCCAAGTCAGGCCCGCCTCCCCCAGCCGCCCCGCCAGCCACGGCGTCTTGAACCGCGTCAGTTCCGCAGCCGCCGCCGAATCCGTCATGAACACCGCGTTGGGATGTTCGCGCAGGAAGCCGGCCGTCACCGCCGGACTGATCGGCTCCTCGACGGCGCGGCGGATGATCTCGGCCTTGTGCTCCCCGAACGCCAGAAGAATGATCCGCCTCGCTTCGAGGATCGTTCCGACGCCCATCGTGATCGCGCGGCGCGGCACGTTCGCCTCGCCGAAAAAATCGCTCGCCGCATCCATCCGGGTCACGCGATCCAGCGTGACGAGCCTCGTGCGACCGTCTCGCGCGGAACCCGGCTCGTTGAAGCCGATGTGTCCGGTCCGCCCGATGCCCAGCAGTTGCAGATCAATCCCGCCCGCCTCGGCGATCCGACGCTCATACTCCCGGCAATGCTCGGGCACGCGCTCGATCGGCAACCGCCCGTCGGGAACGTGTGTGTTGGCCGGGTCGATGTCGACAAGGTCAAAAAGGTTCTCATTCATGAAGCGACGGTAGGACTGGAGCGAGTCGGGCGGCATCGGCCAGTACTCGTCGAGATTGAACGTCACGACGTTGCAGAAGCTCAGCCTCTCCTGCTGATGCAGGCGCACCAGTTCGTCGTACACGCCCTGCGGCGTGGAACCGGTGGCTAGACCCAGAACGGCGCGCTGCCCCTGCGACGCTTTCGACCGGATCAGGTCCGCAATCTGCGCCGCGACAGCGCGTCCCGCGGCTTCACTGGAATCATGCACGACGACCTTCGCAGCGGCGACTTCTGCGCTGACGTCAGGTTCCTTCGAGACTGAGCGGGCGGATATCCTCATTGTCGTGTTCCGGCGGTTCGGTCCGCCTCGTTTCGGGAGGCGGCGGACGTTCTACGATGATGTTAACGCCCAAGACACGCCCTGTCGTGCGCGTCTTGCCTACCCGCACGAGCAAGGTTAGAACCTTCCCACCCTGAAGGGACGGGACACGTCGCATTGCGTCAGGAATCCCTCGACAAGCTCAACTTTGATCACGTGCGCCAGAAAGTCGCCGACGAGTGCGCCTGCGCGCTGGGGAAGCGCCTGGCGCGATCGATCCTTCCGACCGCGGACCCGCACACCGTCCGCGCCTGGCTGGACCAGGGTCGTCAGTTCGCCGAGGTGGCGGAGGAGATCGGACCGCCCCCGATGGCGGGCGTGCATGACATCCGGCCGGAAATTCAGGCGACCAGCCTGCCCGCGCCGCTCGAGGGCGACGCGCTGGCCCGCGTGGCGGAGACCCTCGCCGCCACCGCGACGATCCGGACGTGGTTCTCCCGCGTCGATGAACGTGCGGTCGCGGTTCGCCGCCTGGGCGACCGGATTGACGACTTCAGCGCGCTCGCCCGGCTCATCAACGACGCGGTGGATTCGCGCGGGCGAGTGCTCGATCACGCCAGCCCGAAACTGCGCACGATCCGGCGGACGATCGACGAGGCCCACGACCGGATCAACATCGCGTTCGACCGCATCCTGCGGCAAACCTCGATGCAGCGGATGCTCCAGTACTCCGGCACGACGTTTCATCACGACCGCGTCGTCCTGCCGCTGCGCGCCGAACATCGCGGGCGCATTCCCGGCATCATTCACCGGACGTCGGACTCCGGCGCGACCCTCTTCGTCGAGCCGTCCGAAGTCGTCGAGATCAACAACACGATCATCCGCCTCAAGGAAGAGGAGCAGAAGGAGATCACGCGCATTCTGCGCGAGTTGACGTCTGAGTTGCATCGCCACGCCAGGGAAATCCTCGCCACGCTCGGCGCGCTGGCCCTGCTGGACCTGAACCGCGGGAAGTGGCTTTACGGACGCAGCCGCGCCTGCGTCTTCCCGATCGTCAGCGACGACGGTGCGTTGGACCTCGTGCAGGCGCGGCACCCGGTGCTGATCGACTTGTTCGCCGCGGAGAACGCCGCGCCTGCGACGCGCCGCCGCGTCGTTCCGGTGGACGTCCGTCTCGGTATCGACTTCGACGCTCTTGTCATCACCGGTCCGAACACGGGTGGAAAGACCGTCGTGCTTAAAACCGTCGGGCTTTGCGCGTTGATGGCGCAGGCCGGGCTGCCGATCCCGGCTGACGAGGGATCGCGCATCCCGGTGTACAAAGACATCTTCGTGGACATCGGAGATGAGCAGAGCCTGCATCAATCGTTGTCCACCTTCAGTTCACACCTGTCCAACCAGCTCGACATTCTGCGCCGCAGCGGTCCGCGCACGCTCGTCCTGATCGACGAACTCGGCGCAGGCACGGACCCGGACGAGGGCGCGGCGATCGGCCGCACCGTGATCGAGGAGCTGCTGCGGCAGGGCGCGCGCCTCCTTGTGACGACGCATCTTTCCTCGCTGAAGGCGATCGCATACGCGCTGCCCCGGGTGGACAACGCCTCCGTCGAGTTCGACGTGGCGACGCTGCGACCGGCATACCGGCTTCTGATGGGCGAGCCCGGCAACAGCAACGCCCTGATCATCGCCGAGCGCCTCGGGATGAACACCCGCCTCGTTCAGCAGGCGCGCAACCACCTCGACGAGCGCCACCGCGCGCTGGATCAGGCGATCCGCGGAACGCTCCGCTCGAGGCGCGAAGCCGAAGAGGCGCTCAAGACGGCGCGGCGGGCGGCGCTGGAGGCCGACCGCGCCCGCAAGGATTTCGAGGACAAGCAGATTGAGCTGGAGCTGCAGCGCGAGGCGCATGAGGCCTGGTCGCGCTGGGTGTCGACGCTGAAGGGCGGCGAGACCGTGTACGTCCGCAGCTTCGAGCAGACCGGTCGCCTCGTCCGCGTGCAGCTTCACAAGCAATCCGCGCTGGTCGCCGTCGGCGCGTTCGAAGTGGACGTACCGCTGTCCGAGTTATCCGTCGCGCCTGCAAAACCCGGTTGACATCGAGGGCGAGAACTGGGTAGTATGCACGGGATGTTCGGGTACAACCTTGCGACCGATCACGGCTGGCGGCTGACCTTCGCGGTGGGACGGGGTCGTCGCGCCTGACCGGCGCCGGGAAAATAAGCAGACGATCCTGACCCGCCGATGTCATACGGCGGGTTTTTTGTTGCCTCAGATACCAGGCAAGAACAAACGTCGCCGCGTTGTTCAACCCGATCAGATGCCGACATGAACGCGTCAGACACCAAACTGAAGTTCTTCTGCATTCGCCGCACACTCCCGATCGCCGCGGACGCGCAGGCGCTCTTTACCTCCCTGACCGACGGCGGAACAGCAACCGGCGCAGTTCTGCTTCAATCCTCCGACAACATCCCGCGCTACGGCGAGCGAAGTCTCGCCGCCGTCGGCACCAGCCTCCGCATCAGCGGACGGGACGATGTTTACCGCATTGAGGCGATCGACGACCGCGGGCGGATTCTCATCCCGATCCTTACCGCAAGACTTAAGTCGTCCTCCCGCGAGTTATCGCCGATCCTCACCGCAACCGGAGAGGCGGCCGGAATCGCCGGGCGGATCGATATCGACCGACGGTCCGTCAGCGGACGGGAGCGACCCCTGCGGCGCAACGCGATGGACGTCCTACGCCAGGTCGCCTTCCTGGCTCCGGACGAGGACAGCCCCGACATCCCCAGCCACGGATGCTTTGGCGCGTTCGCGTACACCTTCGTTCACCAGTACGAGCAGTTTGAGCGGAACCCGCGCGACGTCCTTGACGAGCCGGACTACGTTTTTTTCCTCGCCACCCGTCTGTTTGTCATTGACCACGCAGGCGGCGCGACGCACCTGGCGTCCAGCGTCCCGGTGATTCCGGGAGCCGATCTGGCCCCGCTGCTCAACGAAGCGGAAGCGGATGTGCGAAGGATGATCGCGGCGGCGACCGCGCCGGCCTCTGCCGGCGGACGAACCTGGCGCCTCGGCAATGTCGAGTCCGACGTCGACCGTGAAACGTATTGCGCGAACGTCGTCCGCATCCAGCGCGACATCGAAGCCGGGCGGGCGTACCAGGTCGTATACGGCCGGCGCCTGTCCGCGCCGTTTGAGGGGTCGCCGCTGGACGTTTACGCTCGCCTGTCGCGCACGAACCCGTCGCCTTACATGTTCTACATCAATGACGGCGACGGCGTCCTGCTGGCGGCGTCGCCCGAGATGGCGGTGCGCGCCGAACCCAGTCCGACCGGCACGGTCGTCGAGCTTCGCCCGATCGCGGGCACGAAGCCGCGCGGATTCATCGACGGGCGCCTCGACGCGCTCACCGATGTCAAGTACGAAACCGCACTGAAGATCGACCCGAAAGAGCTTGCCGAGCACACGATGCTCGTTGATCTGGCGCGCAACGATCTGGCGAGCGTCTGCCGTCCGGGCACGACGCAGGTCACGGATCCTTTCGTTGTTGAGAAGTACTCGCATGTGCAACACCTCGTCAGCAGCGTCAGCGGCGTCCTCCGCGAGCCTCTCGACGGTCTTCACGCCTACCTGGCGACGATGAACATGGGGACCGTCACGGGTGCTCCGAAACTGGAGGCGATGAAGATCATCAACACGCTTGAGGCGTCCGGGCGGGGGTTCTTCGGCGGGGCCGCCGGATACATCTTCCCGGACGGACGGCTGGACACGGCGCTGATCATCCGCGCCATCCGGTTCAAGCGGGGACGGGCCCACATCCGCGCCGCCGCGGGCATTGTCGCGGACAGCGTTCCCGAAAGTGAGTGGACCGAGACGGAGAACAAGGCCGCCGCCGCGATCCGCGCGCTGCGCGGGCCGGTCGACGCCTCATCGGAGGACGCCGCATGACCCGCTCGTCGCGTCCCGTGCTCTTCATCGATAATGAGGACTCGTTCGTCTACAACTTGGTGGACGCCTGCGAGACGGCCGGGTGCGTCGTAGACGTCTTTCGCGGGGACTGGCCGATCGACGAAGCGCTGCGGTATCTCGAACGCGAGCGCCCGCGCCTGCTGGTGTTGTCTCCCGGTCCTTGCGGACCTCGCGACGCCCGCCTGGCGATGCAGATTCTTTCCGCCGCGCCGGAAGAGCTTCCGATCTTCGGAGTCTGCCTCGGGCATCAGTGCATCGTCGAGCACTTCGGAGGGCGGGTGGAACCAACCGGCGCCCCCTGCCACGGCAAAGCCGCGCAAATCCGGCATGACGGTGGACCGCTCTGGGAGGGGATCGAAAACCCCTTCCCGGCCGGTCGATATCACTCCCTGGCGGCGTCGCGGGTTCCGGACGCCCTCGAGGTGACGGCGACGTTAGGAAGTCTGGTGATGGCGGTGCGGCATCGAACGCGCCCGATCTTCGGCGTGCAGTTTCACCCGGAGAGCGTGCTGACGCCGTCGGGACACCGGTTGCTGCACAATGTGCTGACGCGCCTGGGAGACGTTCGGTGAACACCGATCTGGAAGACCTGCTGCAAAGCCTGGAGCGAGGCCGGATTCTGCCGGTGGCGGACGCCGCGCGGGCGATGATCGACATCGCCGAGGGCCGCGCGCCGGCCCCTGAGTTCGTCCGGTTTCTTCAAGCGTACAACCGGCGTCCGCCCGCGGCGCACGAGATCGCCGCGTTCGTCGAAGTCCTCCGGGCGCGCATGATCCGTGTGAACGCGCCGGCGGAGAACACCTTGTGCAACTGCGGCACGGGCGGCGACGGCCGAGGCTCGATCAACGTTTCGACGACCGCGGCCTTCATCATCGCCGCCGCCGGCGTCCCCGTCGCAAAGCACGGAAACCGCTCCGTCTCCAGCCGCTGCGGGAGCACCGACTGCCTGGCGGCGCTGGGCGTGCGGGCCAGCAAGGCGCCCGAAGAAGCGGAGGCGCTGCTGACGGAACACGGTCTGTGTTTCCTCAATGCGCCGGATTTTCACCCGGCCCTGCGACACGCGGTCGAAGCCCGCCGGACGCTGGCCTCGCGCGGAGAGCGTTCGCTCTTCAACCTGCTCGGTCCACTGCTGAATCCCGCCTCCGTGAAGCGGCAATGCCTCGGCGTGTACGATCCGGCGCTGCTGGAGACGCTCGCACGGGTGCTGGTGCAGTTCGGCGTCACAAAAGGCTTCGTCGTCCACGGCGACGGGTATGACGAAGTGAGCCTGACCGGCGCGACCCGACTCGCGTGGATCAACAACGGCGAGAGCGCCACCCGGACCTTCGTCCCCGAGGAACTCCGCCTGCGACGCGCCGAACCGGAATCCCTGCGCGGCGGCGACGCCGCGATGAACGCCCGGATCGCTGATGAAGTGCTTTCCGGTACGAGAACCGGACCCGTCGCGGATGTCGTCCTCCTCAATGCCGCCGCCGGCATCGTCGCGGGGTGGCCCGACGGGCTTGAACTGGCGGATGCGTTCGACCTGGCGCGCGAGATCGTCGCTTCCGGAAAGGCGAAGGCGAAGCTCGACGCCTTGAGAAAGGCGGCGCCGGCGGATGCTTGACGCGATCCTGCGACACAAACGGGCGGAGATCCAGCGGCTTCCCGAGGTTTCCGAGGATGAAGTTCGACCCTGCGACTGCGACTTCCGGACCGCCCTGACGGTGCCGGGGCTGTCCTTCATCACTGAGGTCAAGCGGCGCTCCCCCTCCGGCGGCGACCTGGCGCCGAACGCCGACCCGGTGGCGCAGGCGATGACGTACGTCGCCGGCGGTTGCGCGGCGATCTCCGTGCTGACCGATGCGCGATTTTTCGGCGGGTCGTTCGACGACCTGGCGCGCGTCGCGGCGGTCGTTCCGGTGCCCGTCTTGTGTAAGGATTTCATCCTGGATGAGCGACAGGTGCGGCTTGCACGGAAGTGCGGCGCCGCCGCCTGTCTACTGATCGCCGCTGCTTTGCCCGATTCCGACCTTCGATCGCTGATCGAAGCGGTCCGCCTTCTGCGCATGACGCCGCTGGTCGAGGTTCACGACGAGACGGAGCTTGCGCGGGCGATCGAAGCCGGCGCCGACGTCATCGGCGTCAACAACCGCAACCTGAAGACGATGCAGGTCGACCTGACGACGGTTTCGCGCCTGGCGCCGCGCGTGCCTTCGGGAAGGGTGCTCGTGGCTGAATCCGGGTATGACTCGGAGGAGGCGCTGCGCCGTCTTTCGAACCGCGCGGACGCCGTGCTGATCGGCAGTGCGCTGATGCGGTCCGCCGACCCGACGGAAACGTTACGCGGCTGGCGCGCGGCGCTGGAGACGGAGCACACCCGTCCGGAGCGGATATGAGCAGCCTGATGACTCGTGCGGAATTCGGCGGACAGTTCGTCCCGGAACCTCTCGTGGCGCCTTTGAGGCAGATCGGCGAGGCGTTCGACCGTTATTGCGCGGACCCGGACTTCGTGGCGGAACTGGACGACCTGCTCCGCCGTTACGCCGGCCGCCCGACGCCGCTGTATCTCTCACGAAGCCTCACCCGGCGCACCGGTCGGCGCATCTACCTGAAACGCGAGGATCTGCTACATCTCGGCGCACACAAGACCAACAACACCCTCGGACAGGGATTGCTGGCGAAAACGATGGGAAAAACGCGGTTGATCGCCGAAACCGGAGCAGGACAGCACGGCGTCGCCACGGCGATGGCGGGCGCGCTTTTCGGTATCCCCACGGAGGTTTTCATGGGCGCCGTCGACGTCGAGCGCCAGGCGATGAACGTTTTCCGGATGAAGCTGATGGGGGCTCGCGTGCATGAGGTGCGCGGCGGCAGCGCGACGCTGAAGGACGCGATCAACGACGCTCTCCGGGACTGGATCGCGAACGCCTCCGATACCTACTACGTCTTCGGAACCGCCGCCGGTCCGGAACCTTTCGCGCGGATCGTGACGCATTTTCAGGCCGTCATCAGTGAGGAAATCCGACGACAGACCCAGGAGGCGGAGGGACGTCTCCCCGACGCCGTCGTCGCCTGCGTCGGCGGCGGCAGCAACGCGATCGGCGCGTTCCACGTGTTTCTGAATGAACCGTCGGTCCGGCTGCTCGGCGCGGAAGCGGGAGGAGACGGCCAGCGCCACGGCGCGTCGCTGTCGCGCGGGGCGCCCGGAGTCTTTCACGGCATGTATTCGTACTTCCTTCAGGATGTTGACGGGCAGATCGCCGAGGCGCACAGCATCGCGGCCGGACTGGACTACCCCGGCGTCGGACCGGTCCACGCCCGGCTGCACGAATCCGGCCGCGCGAGGTACACCCCGGTGCGTGATGATGAGGCGCTGTCCGCGTTTCACCTGCTGGCGCGCGAAGAGGGCATCCTGCCGGCGCTGGAATCGGCGCACGCGGTCGCGCTGGCGTTGAAGGTCGCCGACGAGTTTCCGCGGGAAGCGGTCATCGTGATCAACCTCTCCGGACGGGGTGACAAGGATCTGCACACGGTGCTCGCCGCGAGCGGCTGACCGAGTCTTTGAAACTGCGTTTCAGGACGGATGCGGCGTCGCGGTCGTCTCCGCGTCTTCAAATCCGTATGCGGCGACAATCTGGTTGTTCTCGTCCAGCCGCAGCACGCGCGGTTCATGCGGTGCGCGGTGAAGCTCCTTCTCATCAAGCCACCCGAACGACATGATGATCAGACGATCGCCGCGAGCTCCGAGCCGAGCCGCCGCGCCGTTCAGGACGATGCGCCGGGAGCCTGCCGGTTCCCGGATCGCGTACGTCTCGAACCGGTCGCCCGTGTTC
The DNA here is from genome assembly GCA_013360585.1 of Phycisphaerae bacterium. GTDB lineage: Bacteria > Planctomycetota > Phycisphaerae > UBA1845 > UBA1845 > JABWBH01. The sequence goes on from JABWBH010000023.1 coordinate 33,100, forward strand.
ATGTTGGCCACGAGGATCTTCTCGTGGTCAACCAGCCCGACTAGGTTCATCAGTTCCGCGTCGATGCCCAGGCTGCCTTCGTAAGTCAGGTCGCCGTCGGTTACACACGCCTGATGTAATTTGCACTTGAGCAACTGAATGAACAACGCAATTCCTCCGCACCTAAGGCGATCGATCCTCGAAGGTTAGCTCGAATCGGCAGGAAGTCAAAGACGCGAAAACGCTGCTGCATCTGGTTCAATTCAACCTCGGAAGCCGCTCTGGTGTGGCCGGAACCGACTGGTGCCTGATGATGGGTTACCGTCGTTTGCCTGGCATCCCCCGGTCGGGATTGACGTCTATGCAACCATGTTAATATAGGAATACTAGCGAAAATAAAGCGCTTTTCGGGGTGGGTTTTGATTAAGCGGATTTCACACGGAATTCGTTGAAGATAATTAGGTTAGACCTGTTGCAGGGAACCTTTTATCGGTTACAATACGCGCTGCGTAGAACTGCCCGACCAGCCGGAGGTCCGCCACGGATGATGCCTCCTGCCTCGGAAAGTCTGATAGGCGGGTAAGGGAAGATCAGTTTCGCGGAGCATGGGTGCGCCGAGCAAGGGAGGCTCGGGTGCGGCGTAGTCTCCGCGTAGTGGCCGGTGAGGGGCGGCTTGGCCCCCGAATATCGCTTCGAGAGAGAGGCGTAAGGAGAGAGGGATGATTCGGAAGAGCTCTGCGGTCGTATTGGGAGGGCTGGCGGCGGCGTTTTGCCTCGTCGGATCGGCACAGGCGGGCATCGGTTTCTTCGTGGACGCCAGCACGCTTCAGTTCACGTACACGAAGGGTGCGGGCGGTCCGGGCAGCGTGGGCCAGATCACGATCACCAACATCGTGAGTTCCAACCTGGTGCTGCAGAAGCTGGGCGTGGGCGCGGATGGCAAGATCGGCGGCGGGGATGATACGCTGGTTGATCTCGCGGAGATTGGTGACTCGTCACAGTTCAGCGTGTCGTTTGTTGCGGACGTGTTCAAGAACGGCGCGAACGATTACTCGATCGTCGGATCGCTGGGCATCGGCGACGTGAACTCGCCGCCGGATGTCATCGTCGGCAATTTCTCGAGCAACAGTCTTTCGCTGGGTGGCGGGTTTTTCTCTTTTGAGGGCGGCCTGTCCAACCCGAACGGCATCCTTCAGCCCGACGGCAGCGACTCGTGGGTCTTTACGGGACTTGCCGGAGACACCCCGGACATCATCAACGGCCAGTTCGGCGGCGATGACAGCGTGGACGGAACGGTCAGTTTGGCCAGCGCTCGTGGGTCGTATCGCTCGGGCAGCCTGCTGGACTTCCAGTTTGTCGGGAAGTCTCCGAACCTGGATGCGTTCTTCAACGCCAACAAGCAGGGTAGCAGCGGCGCGGACATGAAGATCACGATCGTCCCGGTTCCGGCGGGCGTCGCGCTCGGCATGATCGGTCTGTCAGCCGCCTGGGCGCTTCGTCGCCGTTTCGGACTGTAATGCTACCGTCGCACGCCCCGCGAGGTTACTGAAAGAATCCGGGGTCCGCGCTGGTTTGCAGCGCGGACCCTTCTTTTTTTGTTCATCCCGGCGAGCACTGTCGAAACGTGGGCGACGCTGTCCTCTCCGCCTCGCGGGCGCCGATCGCGCCGTCACCCGGAATCCCGCCGCATGATTGCGCAGACTTTCCCCTTGTCGTTGACGATGCCGCACCGCGCCGTTAAAGTCTGCCTCCCGTCGCTCGCGGGACTGCAAGGCGCTGCTTAGCGGCGGGGAATCGACTTGACCACGGGAAGACATCGCGGCCGTAGTTTCGACGCCATCGAAGCCGGAGATGATTGAAGGAGCACAGGATCATGCCGAGAACATGCACATTGAAGGGCAAACCGCTGGACCTCGCCGGTCCGCAACTTAAGGTCGGCGACAAGGCTCCGGACGCCGCGCTGAAGAAATCCCTCGTGGACTCGGTTCGGATCAGCGAGACCCACGGAAGACCGCGCATTTTCAGCGTCGTCCCCTCGCTGGACACCCCGGTCTGTGCGATGCAGACGAAGCGGTTCAACGAGGAGGCCGCGAAACTGTCCGGCGTCGGGGTTTACACGATCAGCGTGGATCTCCCGACGGCACAGGCCCGCTTCTGCGGCGCGGAAGGGATTGACCGGGAGCGCCTCATCGTGCTCAGCGATCACTACGACTGCTCTTTCGGCAGCGCATACGGAACGCTGATCCCGAGCCTGCGGATCAACTCGCGGGCGGCATTTGTGCTCGACGCCCAAGGCATTCTGCGTTACGTCGAGTACGTACCGGAAGTTGCGGAACACCCGAATTACGACGCGGTGCTCGCCTGTGCGCGGGGATTGAGCTGAACGACCGGCGTCTCGACACCCGGAACGTCGGTCATTCCCGGACCGCGAAGGCCTCCTTTGCGCGTGCGGACCGGAGGTCCGCGATCGGTGTCTCCGTGTCTCCGCTACGAACCTGCGGTTTACGACGCTAGCTTCCGGGCAGCGTGATCACCTGGCCCGGGCGAAGGTTCTTCGGTTCGCCGTCCACAAGGGCGGTATTCAGGGCGAGAAGCTCCTTCCACCTGGCCGCGCTACCCAGCTCTTTCTTGGCGATTCCGTAGAAGGTCTCGCCGGGTTTCACGGTGTACGTCCGTCCCGGCTTACCCGTCGAAGGTTTGCCGGACGTTGCCTCCGTCTTGCCGACGGAACCGGCAGGCGTAGGCGTGGCGGCACGGCTTCGGTCGGCAACCGAGCGGCTGTCGACCCGCGGCGCCAGTGTCGAGACTACGACGGCGTCTGAGGGGAGCGCCGGGATGCGGATGCGAACGCCGCTGCGCAGCGGGCCCGCCGGATCGAGGATATCGGCGTTCGCGTTGCGCAGGAAGTCCGCGTGCTTCTCGTCGCCGTAATGAATCCGCGCGATGCGGGCGTAACTGTCGCCGGGCTGGGTCTGATAGTAATCCGTGGCGGTCGGCGCCGCCGATCCCGCGTCCGAAGCGGTCCCTGATCCCGGCGTCCCGGACTTCGGCTCACCGGGCGGACCCGTGTCGTCTCCTGCCGGCGCACCGGCTCCGGCTGAGTTCGAGGCATCCGTTAAGCGAAGGTCGCGCAAGCTGGGTTCGTCCGCCGTGCGGGTCGAACCTTCGGTCGGCGCCGCGTCGGACCGACCGGGCAGAAGCACTTCCTCTTTCGCTCCGGCATCGCGATCGGCGATCTGCGGAGCAGCCGGCGCCTCGGAGGGCGCTTCGGCTTCCCTTTTTGGCGCAGGCGGCTGGGGACGTTGTTCAGGTTTGTCGATCCCCGCGGCGAGCTTCGCGGTCGCATCGCCGGTGCGGTCAATCATCACTTTGCCGTCGTCCGATGTCCGTCCGAACTTCATGTACGCCGCAGCCGCCAGAACAACGACGAACGCCAGAATTCCTCCGAACCTCAGTTCCTTGCTCATCGGTCATCCTTTCCGTGAGAACGATTGTGCCTCCCACCCGCAGCGGGCGGGCGAAAATCCTGCGGAATCGACGTTCGCAAAGCCTTGCTGCGGACGTGAGAGGAACGCGCCTTTCCCCGGACGTTCATCGTAGCTTCGCCGCGGCGTGCGTCAAGAAAAATCCGGCGAACAAACCCCGTCGCGCACACGTCGCGCCACCGGGAGCGCCAACCCGCGGCGGTTGCGGGCGCGACGAAGCCTGAGCGGAATCGGTCGGCTACTTCGCTTCGATCGCGTCCAGCCGCACCTCGAACCGCGCGATCTCCTCGCTGGTGAGCAGAAAGACGCCGCCGTCGCCGCGCGTCGCGTAACGCCGCTTTGACGCATCCTTCGGACAGGTTTCCGCCGAAACGGACAAGGTGAGCTTCCTCCCGTCGTCCAGGGTCACCTCCGCCGCGACGGCGGGATCGGCAAGTCCGAAGTCGCCGGCTTGCGAACCCGTGTATCTGACGTAGCGAGTCGTCCGCAGGTCTGAGAGATTGACCAACAGCGTCGTGACGGCCTTTTGATCCAGCGACAGGTCCGGTTCGGCAGCGAGCACCCACTGTCCTTCGCGTTTCGTGAAGGCGTGCGTCTGTCCGCCACCGCGGATCGAAAACGCGGCAACTTCGCTGTCCGTGAACGACAGCACGCGATCGTCGCGGTACTCCTCGGTAAAACGGTCGAATAACTCCTTGCTGATCTCGTACACGCCGGGCGCGTCCGCACGCTTCAGGTAATACGATCCGCCCGCGGTTCCCGCCTGAAACTCGACGGTGCTCCGCGCCCCTGCCGGAGCCTTCGCGGCCTCGGCCCCTCCCCCGGCTTCCTGTCCAACACCCGTATCTCCGCCCTCTTGCATCAAGGCGTCGCGCGGACCGCCCTGCGATGGAGCGGGATCAGCCGTTTCCGCTTCCGGGTCCGCGACCTCTGCCCGATCCTTCTTCTTGCGGTCCTCCGGAGCGGCGGAACCGTCTTGCGCCGCCTCTTCCAGGCAGGTCAGACGCAAGATCGCCGTCGGGTCGGTCAGACCGTATTTCGCCGGATCGCCACCCTCCCCGGCAAAGCGCAGCCCGCGCACATTCCGCAAGGACGCGACAAGTTTGTCCGCCCGCTCCTTCGACGCCGCCGCCTCCACCGGTTCGACCAGCGTCCACAGCCCGTTGCGCGGCTCCAGCGCAATCTGAACGCGCCCGTCGTCCACCGGGTTGTCATAAGCGAGGTCGATCCGCTCGATCGACCCTCCACCGAGCGAGAATATCTGCCGGCTGCGGTAATCCGTCTCAGGCCGACGAAGCAGCTTGAGATCCTCGGCGCGGACCTTGGCGATCGAAGTGGATTCGCCCCGGCGGACGTAGAAAAGACGCTTCAGCTCCCCGTCGGACGGGCCGCCGATCCGGAAGCGCTCCGGCTCATCCTGCCCCGGGACGGTCAGCGTCAGATCGACGCTCGGCGCATCCAGACCGAACGACGCCTCGTCTCCGGGCGACATCGGCACAAACGTCCGGGCATTCAGTCCCCCGACGGCTTTGAGCAACTCCTTCACGGCATCCGCATCCGCCGCCTGACCGCTTTCGGCGAAGACCCACCCCCCGTCCTTTTCGATCAGGTCACAGGTTCGCCCGCCGGTCGTGATCCGGACACGGTTGGCGCGCGCCACCGGCGCCGTCGTCAGGCGCAGATCGCGCCACTTCGACTCGATCGGTTTGAGCTTGTCCGTCGTTGTCTTCGGCAGCGTGCCGACCGCCGGTTCGTCGCCGACGCGGGCATAAAGGCTCGTGTCCTCCCCCAGCGGAGACATCTTCGACAGGTGCAGCGTGTGTACGAACGTTTCGACGACCGTCTCCTCCTCCGGCGCGGCGTCGTCGGCATTGTCGTTTGCGTCATCCTCCCCCGCATCCTCGGGGGAAGGCGTCTTCGGCCGCGTCGTCTTCTTCTCGACCGTAACCGTCAGCGACAGCGCCGGGTGGTCCAGCCCGTAAACGGGCAGCGTCGCCGGGTCCGAGTCCTTCCACTTTGACATCCGCGCGTTGGCGAACGTCGTCACCGCCGTCTCGACCTCCGCCGTGGCTTTTCCGGAGAACGGCGCCTCAAACACCCACCCGTCACCCTCCCGCACCAGGAGATAGGTCACAGGCGCGCCGCCCTCGCCGGTCTGATCGACGATCTCAAGACGCACCACGTCCGCCGCCGCAAAATCAAAGAGCTTCGGATCCCGGTATTCGAGGATCGAATCCTTGAAGACGTTCATCAGGTCGGCCTTGGCGACGACGATGTCCTTCTCTCCCACGAGGCGGGCGTAGGTCTGCCCTCGCGCCGGGCTTTTGCCGATCTCGACGGTCAGCGTTTTTCCCTTGTCGTCGGTGAGCGTGACGCGCGCCTCGGGGTCGGCAAGCCCCGTCTCCGCGTCGGTGACGCCGGCGCCACCCGCGTAAACGATCTCGTACTTCATCTCGAGCATGCGCCGGTGGATCGAGTCCACCTGCCAGCCCGACGCCCGCCCCTTCATCGGCGCCGTAATGTCCCAGAGGTCTTTGTCACCCTCCCGGCGCTTCTCGAAAACCCACTCCTCTGACTGCCGGCGCAACTTGCACGCCACCTTGACGGGCGTGCCGAACGATCCCTCCTCGACGAGGTTCTGCTCGACCGGGTTGTCCGGCTCGGACTTCGATTCCGCCAGCCTCGCCTCCCGGATCGCCTTCGGATCCGGCTTGTAAATCAGGTACGTGACGCCGCACGCCAGCAGCGCGATCAGCAGTATCAGGGTCGTCTTGAAGTTCATTGCACGGTTCCCGATCTCAACAACACCTACAATGCGATTACAAAACCGAACCGCGCCCGCCTGCCCTTGACGTCACACCACGATGTCAAGGCTCAGGAAGCCGTCATCCTCACGGACGAACAAAGAAGTTCCGAAGAACCCTCAAAAACCGCAAGGCCCCCGCTTCGCCTCCGACAGACCGACGGGACGTTCGTCGAAGCCGCCCTTCCCGCCGCAGGGGTCTCGACGGGCTACCTCCGGCGGGCGAACATGACCGCAAGACCCGCAATGACGGCGACCCCCGGCCAGCCGAACGCCGCCAGCACGCGCACCGCCTTCAGCGCAGACTCGCTCGGAACGTCCAGTTTCTGCATCTGGATCGGGGTGCCGAGGTTCATGTATTCCGTGTTGTCATTTAACCAGTGCAGCGCGTTGAGGAACAACGACACGTTCCCCGGATTCGGGTACCCGATCGTCAGCCCCTGCGCCGTCATCATCACCTGCGGCTGAAGCGCGACGCGGTCCTCCGCGAAATACGGCGAACTGACCGCCACGACCTTCGCCTCGCCTTTCTCCGCCGCCAGCGCGACCGTGAAAGGCCCCTCGGCGTCGCCGTCCACCTTCGTAAAATACCCCTGCCCGGACTGCGCCTGCTCGACGTATTTCTCCATGTTGCGCACGCCCCACAACCCGTCGCGCTTCGGCGCCAGCACCAGCGGATGCTGCGTCACGCCCTCCGGCACCGTTCCCGGCTTGAGCGGCGCGCATTGCGGAAGCATCAGCGGCTCCGAGTGAAGCTGCGCGACGATGTCGTGATCCCCGAGCGTCACTTCCTGCACCGCCATCACGTCCTGCCCGGCCATGTATTGCCCGGGCTTGAAGCTGTGAAACTGAAGCAGCAGCACGCCCGTGTCGACCGTGAAACCCCACGTCTTTTCGAGGTACTCATTGAACTCGTAAGTCGCCGGGATCGGCCCCATCGGACCGCGGTACCACCCGCCGACGAACAACGCCCGCGGGTGTTTCTCGATCGCCGCCAGGAAGGCCTCATCCTCGGCTTCGCCCCAGCCGGGCTCCTGCGGCGGCTGGTTGAACTGACCCTGCTGCGGAGGCGTCGGCTTCAACACCACGAAGATCAACCGCGTCGGCGCCGGATCGAGGGCGGGCATCTCTTTGTTCACCTTCAGATCCCAGTCCGACACCATGAAATTCGCCCCTTCGAGCTGCTCCTTCAGCAGCGCGTAGGGCGCCTCGGGCATCCCCTGAAACCCGCCGAAGAACAGCGGGGGTCCGCCGAAATGCACGAACACCACCGCGGTCTGCTCCTTGTGCGTGACGCGCAGGATCGCCGAGGTGAGCTTCTCCTCCCCCTTGAACGCCCGCTGGTGAAAACCCGCCCGCGTCGCCCCCATCCCCTGCGGAATCGGCGGCCAGATATCGTCGAAGGAGATCGCCCGCGCGTCCGTGTCGGTCTCGACCAGCAGTGCGTTGTTCGTCGGACCGACCTCCGTCAACACATCCTCAAGCTCGATCCGCTCCAGCGCGTCCACCGCCTCGCGGGCCTTGGACACGGCGTCCATCGCCGCCTGATATCGCTCGCGTGTCCCGGTCAGGAAGTCGGCCTCCTCCTGACTGAGCGTATTCCGCGTCCGGGCGTACTCCGGACCCTTCTGGGCGATGACTTCGAGTTGCTTGTGAACGCCGTCGTAAAGCTGGCGCAGTTCGGTCTTCAAGCCGGAATACGACGGCATCTCGGCTGAGAAATACGTCTCAAGGGCGCTGGCGAGGTCGTCCACGTTGCGCTGCTGCGTTGTGATCGCCTGGCGCACCTGCCCCAGCAGCGGATCACCGCCGCCCAGTCCGCCGCCGAACTGGTCGAGCAGGCTGAACTCCTGCGTGAACAACTCGGTCAACTGCGGACGGATCTCGTCGCGGAACGCCTCCGCGGCGGCGGTGTAGCCTTGAATCTGCTCCTTGAACCGGGCCTTCTCCTTAAGCCGGTCAAGCATCGCCCGCCGCTTGTCATGATCCTGAAGCGGGTTGATCCAGTCCTTCGTGATCTTCGACCGGTTCGTCGCCTCGTAAAGCGAGAGCAGGTCATCCACCGACTGCCGGAACTTTTTCTGGTCCTCGGATTCCGCGTCATTGCGGAAGTACAACGACGTGAGTCGAACGTTGGTATCCAGGGCCTTCAGCAGGTTCTGCGTCGGCGGGCTGAGGCTGTTGATCGAGGACGAGGTCATGTCCACGAAGCCGCCCATCGTGCCCATCCACTGCGCGAACGCCGTCAGCGCGCCGGCGATCAGCAGCGCCACGATCACGTTCGCCCCGATCAGCACCCGGCGCCCCTGCGGGTCCACGCCCGCCGCCGTCTCTTTCTCCGCATTTACCGCCATCGCCTGGACTCCAGCACTTTCGTCGCCGCAAACAGGAAGAACGCCGTCGTCGTCACGAAGTAAAGCACGTGGTCCAGCGCCAGCCGCCCGCGGATCATTTCCGAGTAATGCGTCACGATCGACAGATGTTGAAACACCGCCCGGACCCACCCCTCGAACTGGTTCGCCACGAGCTGCGAAAGCACTGAAAACACCAGCAGAAACACGATCGCCAGCAACCCGGCCACCAGTTGATTCCGCGTCCACGCGCTGAAGAACAACCCCACCGAAAGATACAGCCCGCCCAGCAGGATGAGCGCGAGGTAGTGACACGCCAGCAGCATCACATCCAGATCGCCGAACACCGCCACCAGCACCGCGTACGCCAGCGTCCCGGCCAGCATCGCCAGGTAGAACGCCCCGACACCCAGGAATTTGCCGAGAACGATCTCCACTTCGGTCACCGGCGCCGTCAGCAGCGTCTCCATCGTGCCGTTGCGGAACTCCTCACTCAGCAGACGCATCCCGAGCAGGCTGAGGAAAAACAGCAGCATGATCGGCATCGTCCACCCGTCGAGCAGTCCGCGCAGCGACGCCTCGCCGCCGGGTTTGAACACGAATTCGGTGAACAAGTACCCGCACAGCCCCAGGAAGAGCACGAGCACGACGTAGGCGATCGGCGAGAAAAAGTACGCGATCAGCTCCCGCTGCATGATGGCGACGGCGTTGCGCATCGTTCGTTTCCGCTCCCGTCCGAAAGAAACCCCGGTCCCGCCGGCCTGCCTGCCCCGGCGTTACCTCTTTCCGCTTTGCGCCCGCTGCTCCGCGGTGATCTTGACGAAGAAATCCTCGAGGCTCGCCACCTCGCGGCGCATTTCGCGCATCGTCCAGCCGCGCGCCGCAGACAGGGCGAAGATCGGCTCGCGGACGTCCTGTCCGTCGCCCGCCTCAATGCTGAGGCGCTGCCACCCGTCGCGGCCGTCGAGGTCCACCTTCTTCACGCCCGCGATCGCCGACACGCCACGGCGGATCTCCTCCGCCGGCCCCTTCATCTCCGCGATCAGCCGAGACCCCGCGCTGACGCTCTGGCGCAGCTTCTCCGGCGTCCCGCTCGCCAGGATCCGCCCGGACGCGATCACGATCACGTGCGAACACAGACGCTCCACTTCGCTGAGGGTGTGCGAGCTGAAGAGGATCGTGTGCGACTTGCCCAGTTCGGTGATGAGCTTGCGCTGCTCCTGAATCTGCGTCGGATCCAGCCCGATCGTCGGCTCGTCAAGGATCAGCACCTTCGGATTGTGCAGCATCGCGTCCGCCAGGCCCACGCGCTGCCTCATGCCCTTCGAGAGCTGGCCGATCGGGCGGTTGATGAACTCCCCCAGCCAGCAGCGGTCCGTCACGCGGGCGATCGCCGCATCCCGCGCCGCCCGGTCCAGTCCGTGCAGCTTCCCGCGGAAGTGCAGGTACTCCCGGACGCGCATCTCGGGATACAGCGGCGCCGACTCCGGCAGGTAGCCGATCTGCCGCCGGACCTGCACCGATTGCGTGAAGACGTCGTACCCGGCGATCGTCGCCTGACCGCTGGTCGCCGGCTGGTAGCAGGTCAGAATCCGAATTGTCGTGCTCTTGCCCGCGCCGTTAGGCCCGAGGAAGCCGACGATCTGACCGGCCTGCACCTCGAAGGAAATGTCGCTGACGGCCAGGACCGGACCGTAACGCTTCGTCAGATTTTTTACCGAAATCATTCCGCGCTTCCCTTTTTCAGGGTCAACGGACAAAGCACATTGAGATTGAACCGTCCCGCGCCGCTTCCGCGCCAACGGAAAACCGCCCAGGCTCCGGGGCCGCGTGACCCGCTGATATAGCGCCGGGAGCGAAGTCCTGTCAAGACGACACCCGCCCGCCACGCACGAAACTCGACGACACAAGGCGTCGCTTCCTGTCAGAACCGACGCCAAGCGGCGGCGGACACCCGCCCGCTGATCGAGACCTCGCTCGGTAGAACCAGGAACCGGCTGCTGACGCCGACGCTACGACTGCGAGCCGTCACGGCGGGCAACTTCAATCCCTGGAACCGGTAGCTGCCCGCGCAGACCTTGGATGAGGAAAACCAGTCCCAGCGCGCTCGTCAAAACAAGCAGCATCAGGGCGACAGTCGCGGGCAGGCCGAAGATGAACGTGCTCATGCCGGTCTCCGTGATTCGCGGGGCGCCCCGTATTCGTTGCGCCGGGCGGATTATCCTGTCTTGCGGCGATGACGCTATCTTTGCACTTTGCACCGGCCGGGGAATCCTGCCTCGCTTCAGCCTGGCGCTGCTCTTGTCGCGCTGGTCCGGCGGTTTTCGCGGTGTCGGACAGCTTTGCACAGGTTCCACCGCAATATTACTGGGAGACCGCCGAAATCCCTGGTTGAATGCTTCTCCCGGCGCGGGGCGGACCGGGTTCGGTCGCCCGCGGGTACGCGCCGGTCGTCGATCACTTCGAGGAGTCTGCCGCATGTCAGTCACACGCGACCGCATCGAGCCTTCACACTTCTGTTCCGGTCCTTCCGTCGGTCATTGCTCGCGGGCGCTAGCCGCGGGTCCGGTCTTTTTTGCAACCGCCGCAACACCAGCGATCGACAGGGAGAAAAACCGCTTCCTTCCCTTTGACATCGCGGTGCGACGTCAAGGGCAGGTGGGCGCGGCTCGGTTAAGCCCCGCTGTCGCTCGGTCAAACCCCGGCGCAGCTCAGTTGAGAATCCGCGTTCTTCGCTTTTGCGCCTGCGTCTGTCTGATGACAGCGCTGTTGTGGCCGGCGGCACGCGCCGCGGCGCAGGAGGTTGCGCCCTCCGCTTCCCCCGCGTCAGCGGCACGGGCGTCGGATTTCATCCCGGCGTCGGCAATCGCGGCAGTGACGGTGGAGAAGGGCGCGGCCCGGCTGGACGAGTTCCGCAAGGGTCCGCTGATGCAAAAGATCGAGGACAGTGATTTTTACCGCGCGCTTCAGGCCAACCCGGGCTTCAATCAGGCGAAGATCGGCATGATGGGCGTATCCGGCGCAACCGGGGTGGATGCGTGGGAGCTTTTCGGCACCCTCCTCGGCGAGAACGTCACGCTGGCGATCGAGCCTTTTGACGGAGGCAAGCCAACGCTCTGGATCGTCTGCGTCACCGACCGTCCCGAGACGGCGCGGAAGCTCTCCGAGACCGTCAATCAGTTCCTCGGACTGGTGAAGGAGGGGCAGGCGGACCCGACGCGCTCGCGTGAGGTGGCGGGCGTCCGGGGCTACCAGATCAACCACGAGGCGTACTACGCCGTGTTCGACAATGTGATCGCCCTGACGAACCGCCCGGATGCGCTGGAGAAGTCGATCCGCCTCAAGGGCGCGACGACGGGAAGGCTTTCCGACCTCGAGCCTTTCCGACAGGCGCGATCTCGGACGGCGTACGACGCGCTGGCGTGGGCCTACGTGGACGTTGAGAGTCTGAAAGCGCAGCTCAAGGAAAAGTGGATCCCCGAGAAGCTGCCCAACGGATTGGCGTCGATGATCTTCGGGGGCATCGTCGAGTCCGCACGGCAGTCGGACACGGCGTCAGCGGACCTCGTCGTCGCCGGCGACGGGATCAGCGTGAACGTTTTCCTGCATACGAAGGGACCGCTGCCGGAAAGCGAGCGGGCGTATTTCGCGCCGCCGCCCTCGGCGTCGGCGTGGTCGACGCTGACCTTGCCGCGATCGCTGGGCGAGATCAGCGTGCGCCGGGACTGGTATGAACTCTGGACGCAGCGTGAAAAGCGGGTGAGCGCGAAGGGGCTTGCCGAGCTGTCGGAGTTCGCCAACAACATGACCAACCTGCTCGGGTCGCTGGATTTCGGCGACGACTTCCTGTCGCAGGCCGGGGACGAGTTGCGCGTGTTGTCGAATCTTCAGGTCTTTCCGGACGGCAAAGCGCCGATGCCGCAATTGCCTGCGTTCGGGATGATCCTTCCGCTGGAGAATGCGGCCACGTTCGGTCAGCGGCTCGAGAGTGCGATGACGATGGCGTTCTCGCTGATTTCGATGCAGGCGTCGCAGAACAACAAGCCGGGGCTTCTGCTGGACATTGAGACGTACAAGGGGTGCAAGCTGATCTGCGCGAAGTACCCGGACCCGCCGGCGGACGCCGCACCGCTTCCGCAGCATTACAACTTCTCTCCCGCGGCGGCGGTGGTGAAGGACCGGTTCATCGTCGGCAGCACGAAGCAGTTTCTCAAGGACGTGATCGACGCGGCGGAGACCCTGCCGTCGCAGACGCAATCTGCGGCGAACCGCGCCAGTTCGTACCTGAACGTCCGGATGAAGGAACTCGGGGACATCCTGCGGACGAACCTCGAGCCGCTGCTGGCGAAGAAGATGCTGGAGGAGGGCAAGACCCGCGCTGAAGCGCAATTTGAGTGGGACATCCTCCTGCGCGCGGTGGACGCCGCGGAGCAGGTCGTCGTCAGCGTGGATCGCGTCAGTGACGGGCTGAAGGCGACCGCGAAGCTCGAGCTGAGGGCGGCGCCGCGTCTCGCCGAACCGCGTCCGTAAGAACGCGGGTTTGACGGCGGAGGGGGTTGTGTCGCTTCCTCTTATCAGGCGATGAGGGGTCGCGGGTTTTCAGACGAAGACGGTGTTGAATGTCATCCTTGAGACCTTATGTGCCGTCGTCCGCCGCGCCGTGGGATCGGCGTCGCACAGGCCACCTGCTGCGGCGCGCTGCGTTCGGAGCGACCGAGGCGGAGGTTCGCCGCGCTCTGGCGGACGGCCCTGAAGCCACGGTCGGCCGGCTGATCAGCGGCGAGCCTCAACCCGCCGCATATCTCGAACTGGACGCCTTGTTCGACAGCCTCCGCGCCACGGGCAGCGTCGAGAACGCCCGCGGCTGGTGGGTGCTCCGCCTCGTACGCTCGGCGCATCCGCTTGCCACGAAGATGACGGTGTTCTGGCACGATCATTTCGCAACCAGCGTGCAGAAGGTGGACAACGCCGGACTGATGCTCAAGCAGCTCCGGTTGTTCGAGTCGCACGCACTCGGCGGGTTCGGACCTCTCCTGGAGGCGATCTCGAAGGATCCGGCGATGATCCTCTGGCTGGACACCCACCTCAGCCGGAAAGGCGCGCCGAACGAGAATTACGCCCGTGAGTTGTTCGAGCTTTTTGCGCTGGGGGTCGGTCATTACACGGAGCGCGACATTCAGGAGGCGGCCCGGGCGTTCACCGGCTGGCGCGTCCGCGATGGCGCGGCGGTTTTCAATCCCGGCATTTTCGACGACGGCGAGAAGTCGGTGCTCGGCCGGACGGGGCGTTTCGGCGCAGAGGATCTTGTGCGGCTGGTGCTTGAACACGAGGCCTGCGCGCCGTTCCTCGCGAGGAAGCTGCTGGAGGAGTTCGTTCACCCGGATCCGTCGGCGGAGTTGGTGGCGGCGTTGGCGAAGGTTCTGCGGGAAGCGGATTATTCGATCGCAGAAGCGCTGCGCGTGCTGCTGTGCAGCGAGGCGTTTTTCAGCGATGAGGCGTACCGGTCGCGGATCAAGTCGCCGGTGGAATACGCGGTGGGAGCGGCACGGGCGCTCGGCGCGAAGCTCCACGGCCCGCAGACCGGGGCCGCCCTGGCGAAGATGGGACAGAAGCTTTTTGAGCCGCCGTCAGTGAAGGGCTGGGACGGCGGCCGCAACTGGATCAACTCCGCGACGATGCTCGCGCGGATGAACGCCGCGGCGGTGCTGACGCGCGGCGACAGCGCGGGCGGCGCCATCGACGTGGCGGGACTTCTCGCGGGAGGCGCGATCATCGACGCGACGGGCGCCTGCGATTTCGCGTTCAACCTGCTGCTGGACGGTGATCCGGGTGAGGCCCTGGCGCGGGCCGTGCGGGAGCAGACCGCGGGGCAGGATGCGGCGTCGGCCCTGCGCACGAGCCTTTATGCGGCGTTGGTCAGCCCGGTGTACCAGTTGGCTTAACGCAGACGACCACGATCAGGAGAGCGATCATGCGCATGACGCGACGGGAGTTGATGTCCGGCGGTTTGAAGGGTTGCACGCTGCTCGCGTCGGGATTGAGCGTTCCGCGGTTTCTGTCGCGTTCGGCGTTGGCGCTGGACGGTCCGCAGACGGACGCCCGGATTCTCGTCGTCCTTCAGCTTACCGGCGGGAACGACGGCCTGAATACCTTTATCCCGTATCAGGACGACGCATATTACAGGGCGCGTCCGGTGCTCGCCGTGCCGCGCGGACAGGTCCTTCGCCTGACGGACGACTGCGGCGTTCATCCGCAGATGCAGGGGATCAAGGATCTTTTCGACGCCGGGTGGGTAAGCGTGGTGCAGGGAGTCGGATATCCGAATCCGAACCGGTCGCACTTCGAGTCGATGGACCTCTGGCACACATGCTGCACCGAACCGAAGGCGCGGGACGGGACGGGCTGGCTGGGGCGCGCTGCGCAGCGGCTTGGGGACGCGGGCGCGGCGCTGCCCGCGGTTCACGTGGATTCGGCGGAAGTTCCGCTGGCGCTGGGGACGTCGGGCGTGGCGGTCCCGTCGCTGCATCACCCGGACGAGTTTCGCCTCGATGCCGGCGGCGAGGGGGGAAAGCTGGACGCGTTGCGGGCGATCGTCAGCGCATCGCCGTCCCGCGCGACGGACGACCTGCTTTTTGTGCAGCGTACGACGCTGACCGCGTGCGATCAGGCGGAGCGCATTGCGCAGGCGGCGCGACAAGGGGCGTCGGGAGCGTCCTACCCCGGTTACGGGCTTGGCGAGCATCTTCGGCTGATCGCCAACCTCATCAGTGCGAACCTGGGGGCGCGAATTTATTACACGTCGTTGTCCGGGTTCGACACTCACGCGAAGCAAAGGAATCATCACCCGCAGTTGCTCGCGCAGATCGGGCAGTCGCTCAAGGCCTTTTTCGACGACCTCGCGGCGCGCAAGCTCGCGGACCGCGTGCTGGTGCTGACGTTCAGCGAGTTCGGACGGCGCGTGCATGAGAATTACAGCGAGGGGACGGATCACGGCGCGGCCGCCCCGATGATGCTGGTCGGTCCCGGCGTCGCGCCCGGCGTACACGGCGCGGCGCCGAATCTGACCGACCTTGACGACGGCGACGTGCGCATGCAACTTGACTTCCGCGCCGTGTATGCGTCGGTGCTTCAGAACTGGCTGCAGGTGGACCCGTCCGCGGTGCTGGGACGGAGCTACCCTCTCGCGCGAATCCTGCGTTGATCGCCCGTGAAAGGCGTTTCCCGACGACCGTGTTGCCCCTTTGCACCGTCGTCGGCACAATCACCCGCGCGGCTGCGTCGTCGGCGTTGCGGATGCCGGACTTCGCGGCAGAATTCCCTCATTGAAAGCGGGCGGCCTTGAACGAAATCAAACCTGCGCTGGTGGTGCTTGCGGCCGGGATGGGCAGCCGGTTCGGCGGGCTGAAACAACTGGAAGGCGTCGGGCCGGGCGGCGAGACGTTGATGGATTACTCGATCCACGACGCGGTCCGCGCGGGCTTCGGTCGCGTCGTCTTCATCATCCGACGCGACATCGAGGCGGCGTTCCGCGAGCGGGTCGGGGCGCGGTACGCCTCGCGAGTTCCGGTGGTCTACGCCTTTCAGGCGTTAGAAGACCTTCCGGAGGGGTTCCGGCCGCCGGCGGGAAGGACAAAACCGTGGGGGACGGGACATGCAGTGCTCGCCGCGGCACGTGAGGTTCGCGAGCCTTTTGCGGTCATCAATGCGGACGACTTTTACGGCGCGGCGGCCTACCGGTCGCTGGTGACGTTTCTGACGGAGGGTGCGGCACCGGGCCGGGACCGTGAACCTGACGAATGCGCGCTGGTGGCGTATCCTCTGCGGGCGACGCTGTCGGAATTCGGGACGGTGTCGCGCGGCGTGTGCGAAGTGGACGTTTCCGGGTATCTGACGAGCATCACCGAGCGGACCGGGATTGAGCGGACACAGACGGGGGGTCGATGTCCGGACGGCGCAGGGGGGTGGATCCCGCTTCCCGGAGATGCTCCGGTATCAATGAATTTCTGGGGGTTCCGCCCCACCACGTTCAACCTGCTGCGCGAGGCGTTCGAGCGCTTTCTGCGGATCAACGCGGCGTCGTTGACGGCGGAGTTCTACCTTCCCTCCGCGGTCAACGCGATGATGCAGTCGGGCCGGATGCGGACGCGCGTGCTGTCCGGCGGCGACAGTTGGTGCGGCGTGACCTACCGGGAGGATAAACCGCACGTCGAGGCGCGCCTTCGCGCCCTGATCGACGCGGGCGCGTATCCGCGGGTGCTGTCGTGGTGACCGAGGCGGACGCGCTGGCAGCGGCGGAGGCGTTTCTGACGGCTGGAGCGCCGATCCGCGCCAGGCGTCACGGAGGCGGGCGGATTCATGATTCCTTTGTCGTGGATTGCGCGACGGCGGACGGCATGCGGCGCTGCCTGCTTCAACGCATCAACAACCGTGTCTTCCCCGATGTCGCCGGCTTGATGCGCAACGTCGAGGTCGTGCTCGCACAACTGGCTGCGGCGGACCGGAACGATCAGCCCGACGCGACGGCGAGCGCACGACTGAAACTGGTTGCGTCCCGAGAGGGTGGAAGCTGGACCTGCGATCTTCTGGGTCGGGCGTGGCGTGCGTACGAGTTTGTCGAGGAGACGCGCGTGGTTGAGCGCGTCGATCAGACCTGGCAGGCGTTCGAGGCCGGGCGTGCATTCGGCCGGTTTCAGCGAGCGATGTCCGCACTCTCTCCGGAACGCCTCGTGACGACGATCCCCGACTTTCATCACACGCCGAAACGGCTGGAGGCGCTTCGGCGGGTATGCGCGGATGACGTTGCGCGTCGCGTCAGCGGTGCGGCGGACGTGCTCGACCGGGTCGAACGTCATGTCTGGCTGGCGCCGGTGATTCAATCGGGTCTCGATGACGGCAGGTTTCCGGTGCGAGTCGTTCACAACGACGCAAAGATCACGAACGTCCTTTTTGACGCCGCCCTGCCGAAGGCGGTATGCGTCACGGACTTCGACACGGTGATGCCCGGCTCACCACTGCATGATGTCGGGGACATGCTGCGCACGATGACGTCGAGACACACGGAGGACGATCCGGATGCGTCGCAGGTTCACGTCGCCCCGGACCTGCTTGAGGCACTGCTGCGCGGATACATCCTCGAAGCGGGAGCCTTACTCACCGCCGCCGAGATTGAGGCGCTGCCGCTGTGCGGAGCGGTCATCGCGTTCGAGCAGGCGGTCCGGTTTCTCAGCGATCATCTTGCCGGGGACGTGTACTACCCGGTGGATGCTCCGGGACGCAATCTGCTCCGCGCCCGGATTCAGATCGCCCAGACCGAGGCGCTTCTCGCCCACCGCGTGCGGATGAGAATCCTGATCGATCGCTTCCTCGCCGAGGGTCAGGGCGATGGCGCCGGTGCGGTCTCGACGTAGATCCGCAGCACGACGGGCTGGCGCTGCGCGCCTTTGCCCTCCACCAGAACGTCGCCGCGAACGTGACAACCGACCTTGACGTCCGACAACTTGCCGAGCACACCGTTGATGTGGATTTCGGTCGCGTCGGTGACTCGGGCGGTATCCGTCACCTTCATCTTGCGCTTTTCGTTCTCGTACTCGACGCTGATCAACCCCTTCCGAACGTCAAGGTCGATCACCTTTCCGCTCAGGCTCAGGATGTCGGGTTCGGACGGCTTCTCGGAACATCCCGGCAGCCCCGCGACGATCATCAGACCTGCAACCACCCGGATGAACATGTGCGCAGACGACGTCATTTCCAGATTCATCGGCTGTCCTCTTCATCGCCCGACGCCGCGGTTTTCCAGGGGAGCCCGCAGCATCGGGCTGGGCGTATTCTAGGCGATCCGGCAAGGACGCCAAGACGGCTCGCACCGCATCGGGAAAGTGCGTCGAACCTGATATAATCGAAAAGGCGAGCCGGAGCCTGTCTCCGGTACGAAGGCGGCGGATCGGCAGGGTGGAGCATATGCAGGATAGATCGAGAATACGGCGCGCGGCTCACGTCGGGTGGGCGATGGGAGTGCTTGTTTCGACGCCGGCGGCGGCGCAGGAGCCGCCTGCGACCGCGCCTTCGCTGGAACGCCTTGCGAAAACGGCCGAGGGTCTGGCGCAGTGGGGACCGTGGGAGGAGCAGGCGGCGTGGATCGACCGCTCGATGACGCGGGTCTGGGAGCGCAACGGCTGGAACGACGAACCCGACCGCTTCGCACTGGAGACAATGCGCGACGTTGCGGCGATCCCGCCGTGGCGGATTTTCGAGCGACTCGATTTTCTGACCTCCCGCGCCCGGGAGCGCTACGACCTGACCGACGCGCAGGCGGCGAACCTGAAGCAGTCCATCATGACGGAGACGGCGACGCTGTTTGCGCGGCATGCGCCGACGATCGTCCGTCAGATCAATGAGCAAACGCGTCTTCGCCTCGAGGCGGAGGATGACGAAGGCCTGATGAAAGAGATTCAAGGCAACGTCGCGCGCTGGATGCAGGACACGGAGCCTCTGCATCGCGACGCGATGGAGGCGTTCGCCCGCGTGACGTCGGCGTTCGAGTCCGGGCTCACCCCGGAGCAGAAGCAGAAGTTCGCCGCCGACCGTCGCATGATCGACAAGCTCACGCGTCACGGGGAGCAGCTACGGGCTGAGGGGTTAGCCGGGCGCTTCGATCCCGAGGCGTGGGGCATGTCGCGCGAGGAGTTCACCGGCTGGCTGCGCGAGATTTCCCTGCACGGTCCCGGCAACGCACGGCGCGGTGAAGGCGCGGTCGCGGCGGCGCCTCCCCGGTGGCTGGCGCACGTCCCGTCCACCTGGCGCTACTACGTCGAGGACGCGACTCAACGTTTCAGTTTTGACGCGGCGCAGATCAAGGCCGCCGACTCGATCCTCGCGGAACTGGCGGAGCGCGCCGATCGTCATCTGCTGGCGCAGCGGAAAGTCCTCGACACGGTGGATCCCGCAGCGCGGGCGTCGCACGAGGCGATGAAACCGGTGCTCGACCTTTTTGAGTCACTCAAGACCCGGCTGGACGCCCTGAAGCGCCGTGAGCAGAAAGACGACCCCTCCTCCGGGACGCCCCGACCGCGTCCGGGCGGCGGGACGCCCTGACCCCGTGCGGAACGCTGGACGGCGGACGCGGAAGGTGACGATGAAAGGAGACGAGCGATGAAACGACGCCGGTATCATCTGGTGCTTATCTCATGCTGGGCCGGCATCGTGGCGGCCGGAACGATGACGGGACCGACAACGCTTGCACAAGAGTCGGCGCCAGGCGGTGCTCGTCAGGCGGCGCTGCAGTCGCTGGTCCGGCGCGACGGGCGTCCGACCGGCCGCGCGGCGACGCCTGCCACGCGGGTGAGCCAACCCACGACCCGACGTGGGACGAGCTTCAACCGAGTTTCGCCGCTTTTCCGGGCGCAAGCGATGACCCTGGCGAACGCCGGAACTGCCCCGATCTACGCCTCGCTCGGCGGAAAGCTCCCTGCGTCGTCTTCTTCCGGTCGTCCTGAACAAGCGGATCCCCTTGATGGCTCCACGGTATTACCGGGTTCTTCAGACGCCTTGACGATCTCCGCCTACGCCCGCGGCACGGTGGTTCAGCATTTCTCTGCGTGGCGGGACTCGGCGGTCCAGCATTATCGGCTCGGCCGCTACCGCGAGGCGTCGGTCTGCTTCGACACCGCGCTGGCGATGAGACCCGAAGACGACTTCGCCCGCATCGGACAAGTCATGTGCAGCCTGCTGCTGGGACGATCCGACGCCGCCGCCGCGCGATTGCACTGGATCCTCGCCCGCGGCGCCGGAGGCGTCCTTCATCCACGATGGCGGGACGCCCTGCGCCCCGGCGACCCCGAAGCCGTCCAGCAGGCACGGCGGGTTTTGACGCTGACGGCGGAATCCGGAGGTTCGGGCGCCGCCGCCGCACGAGCCTTGTTGACGGTACTGCTGTGGTACGACAGTCGAGAATCCGACGCCCGAGCGCAGGCCGAGGCGCTTCAGCGCCTTCCGGGGGGCGCTCGCTACGTGGCGCTGACGACTGAGGCAATGAGCACGACGGCGGCAGAACCGGGCGGACGCACAAACCCTTGACACCCGAAACGATCAGTTCGGTTCAGCCGCGGTTTCTCTCGCGACACCGCGCGACGGTATGCACGGCGGTTTACGCGGTCCTCTTTTCCGTCAGCCTGCTCGCCTCGTTCGCGCTCGCCTACAATTTCACCGGCGCCCTGGCCGACGGTCCGCGCGACGCACACGGGACGCATTACGGCTGGCTCACGGACTTGTACCTCCCGCTGCTTGCGCTGGTTCTGCCGATCAAGCTGCTCGTCTTCGCCCTCATGCGGCAGTTCCGGACGTCCTGGCGCTACGTCGGTCTGCACGACCTTTTCAGCGTCTCCTTCGCCGCCCTCCTCTCCTCCAACGCGCTGATCCTCGTGTACTTCGCCGTTGAGAACCTCTCGTATCAGGCGCGCGGCGTTCCGCTGATCGACTTCGTCACGCCGCGGTTGCATCAGTCCGTCTTCATGCTGGACTTCGGCTTGACGATCGGACTGGTCTGCGCAGCCCGCGTGCTCGTTCGGTTTTACTACGAAGACGTCGCCGGACGCCGGGCGTCCGCCGGTGAGTCCCGGCGAGTGCTTCTCGTCGGTACCGGAGATCAAGCTGAAGCGCTGCTTCGCGAAGCGCGCCGCCTCGGGCGGACCTCCGGGCGCGTCGTCGGCCTGGTCAGCGAGGGCAGCGCGGGTCACCCCGCAAGCATCCACGGCATCGACGTCGTGGGGCTCGCGGACGAGCTGGCCGATCTGGTCCGGCGACACGAAGCCGACGAGGTCTGGATCGCGCTTCCGAACGTCTCCCCCCGCCGCGCCCGCGCGTGGGTCGAGCAGTGCGACGGGACGGGCGTCCGCTTCCGCAGCATCCCGGCGCTGTCCGACCTGCTTTCCGGTCGCCTTCAGGTCAGTCAGTTGCGCGACATCCAGATCGAAGATCTCCTCGGGCGCGAGCCGGTGAGGCTCAACTCGGAGCAGGTGGCCTCGAAAGTCCGCGGTCGGCGCGTCGCCGTCACCGGCGCGGGCGGCAGCATCGGCTCCGAGCTTTGCCGCCAGATCGCCCGGTTCCAGCCGGAACGCCTGATCCTCATCGAGCAGGCCGAGAACGCCCTCTTTCGCATTGACCGCGAGCTGCGCGAGCAGGCCCGCGAGACCCCGGTCAGCGCCTGCATCGCCGACGTGACCGACCGCGGGAGGATGGACGTCCTGCTGCGCCTCGAACGCCCCGCGATCGTCTTTCACGCCGCCGCGCATAAGCACGTGCCGATGATGGAGATCAACCCCGGCGAGGCCGTGAAGAACAACGTCGGCGGAACCTGCGTCACGGCCGACGCCTGCCTCGCCGCCGGCGTGGAAAGGATGGTGCTCGTCTCCACCGACAAGGCCGTCAATCCGACCAGCGTGATGGGTTGCACGAAGCGCGTCGCCGAGTTGTACGTGCAAGCGCTCAATCAACGCGGACGCACGCACTTCATCACCGTCCGCTTCGGCAACGTGCTCGGCAGCGACGGCAGCGTCGTCCCCGTCTTCCGCGAGCAGATCGCCCGCGGCGGACCCGTCACCGTGACGCATCCGGACATGCGCCGGTATTTCATGACGATCCCGGAGGCCGCGCAGCTCGTCCTTCAGGCCGGCGCGATGGGCGAAGGCGGCGAGATCTTCATGCTCGAGATGGGAGAACCTGTCCGGATCGTCGACCTGGCGCGGAACATGATCCGCCTCAGCGGTCTGAGGCCGGACCTCGACATTGAGATCCAGTTCACCGGATTAAGACCGGGCGAGAAGCTCTTTGAGGAGTTGTCGATCGACGGTGAGTCCGTCCGCCCCACGTCGCATCCCCAGATCGGCATCCTTCGCCACCGCGAGGAGGACTGGTCCACCGTCGAGGCCAGCATCCTGTCACTGCTGGAAATCCCGGACGAAGCCGACCCCGACCGCCTCCGCGCCGCGCTGGAGGCGACCGTCCCGGAATACGCCCCCGCGCCGCAAACCGCCCACCTCTGACCTGCCGCCGCCACCCGACGCTCGCTCTTTTTATACGGACGCCGGGCGGACCGACGTCACATGCGGGGCTGCGGGGGATGCGTCAAATCTGCCGATGATGACCTGGAAGCCGCGCCCTTTCGCGGATGCGCCACGGAGCGCGACGATGTCCACCGGAGATTCGTCCAGTGAACCCTGAACCCCTTGTCTCAGAACTCGTCGAGTCGGACCCGGATCTCGCGGACATTGTCGAGGAGTTCGTCGCAGGCCTCGGCCAGCGGGTGCGGCGGATGTGCACCGCGGTCGAAAAGGCCGACTACGACGACCTGCGCACCGCGGCGCATCAGCTTAAGGGCAGCGCCGGCGGCTACGGTTACCCGGCGCTGACCACGGTCGCCGCAAAGCTCGAAACCGAAGCCGCCCGGAAATCCCTCGAGCAATGTCGCGCAACGCTCGCCGAGATTGAGTCGCTGGTCCGCCGCGTCGTCGTCCGTCGCTGACCGACCGCGTCGTCGTCCGTCGCTGACCGATCGCGTCGGCAAACGCCCGCACCGCGGACCTCCGCTGAGCGCGCTCGGATCGCGAAGCTCCGCCTCGCACCCTCGGGAATTGCGGAACTCGGCTCCGCTCGAATTAACGACGGCGCACGGTTCCGCACTTGCGGACCGGAGGTCCGCGCTCCAGGGCGATGCGGCGCTCCGGGTTGACGCCGCACTCCGGGTTGATGCCGCGCTCCGGGTTGACGCAGCGACCTTGCCGGTCCGCCCCCTGGCGCGCATACGTCCCGAACGACGCGGATCAGAACGGCGCCGGCTCTCGCGTGTCGCGCGGATCGCCGCCCGGGCCGGTGTGCGACCGGTTGTCGAAGCGGGTGTACCGCGCGTTGTACTGAAGCTCCACCGTGTCCGTCGGTCCGTTGCGCTGCTTCGCGATGATCAACTCCGCAGACCCGCGCAGCGACTCGTCATCCGGCTTGTAATACTCCTCGCGGTGGATCAGCAGCACGACATCGGCGTCCTGCTCGATCGCCCCGGACTCGCGCAGGTCGCTCATCCGCGGACGATGCCCCGTCCGCTCTTCCGACATGCGGTTAAGCTGCGCCATCACGATGATCGGGATGTTCAGCTCCCGACCCAGCGCCTTCAGCCCCCGGCTGATCGCCGCCACCTCCGTCTGACGGGATTCCTCGCCCGGCGCGTGCATGAGCTGGAGATAATCCACGAACACCGCCCGGATCTGATGCTGCATCGACATGCGCCGCGCCTTCGACCGCAGCTCGAGGATCGTCATCCCCGGAGTGTCATCGACAAAGAGTGGCGCACGCGACAATTCGTCACACGCCTCCAGAAGACGGTGAAGCTCCGTCTCAGAGATCAGCCGCCGGCGCAGCTTGTGCGAGTCGAAGCGCGTGTAACTGCACAACACGCGCTGCGCCACCTGCTCGCTGCTCATCTCCATCGAAAAAAAGGCCACCGGCAGATTGCGGTGCGCCGACATGTGCTCGGCGATCGTCAGCCCCAGCGCCGTCTTCCCCATCGACGGCCGACCTGCGACGATGATCAGGTCGCCGTTCTGGAACCCGCTGGTCAGCTCGTCCAGCTTGTAAAAACCGGTCGGAAGCCCCGTCAGCGCCCCGTCCTCACGCAGCTCGATCCGCTCCGCAAGCCGACGCAGCGCCTCCCCGATCGGTGAGGCGTGCGCGCTCACCCGCCGCTCCGTCACCGAGAAAAGCTTCCGCTCCGCCTCGTCGAGGATCTCGCGGGCGTCCTCCGTCGCCGAGTACGCCTGATCCGCAATGTCGCCGGCGCAGCGGATCAGATCCCGCAGCATCCCCTTGTCGCGCACCAGCCGCGCGTAATGCCGCGCGTTCGCCCAGTCCGCGAAGCTCTCCGCGAGCTGGATCATGTACTCCTGCCCGCCGACCGCCTCGAACAACCCCCGCTTCCGCAACTCCTCCGAAACGATCATCAGGTCGATCGGCTCGTTGCGGTCATAAAGGTCGATCAGCACCTCGAAGAGCTTCTGATGCTGCGGATGATAGAACCAGCCGCTCTCGCTCTTGAGGATAACCCCCAACACGTCGCCGACGGCCTCCCGGCTCATCAGCATCGAGCCGAGGCACGCCATCTCAGCGTCCAGATCCTGCGGCGGGAGACGGTCCGCCGCAGCGCCGAGCGCCGGTCTTTCAGCCGTTGCCGGACTCATTCGCCGCGCCTTCCGTGGTCTGTGCGGTTTCCGTCGCTCCCTCCTGCGGTTCTCCCTCCTGACGCTCGCGGACCACCCAGACCTTCACCTCGGTCTTGATGTCCGGCGCGAAACGCACCTCCACCGTGATGCGGTCCAGATGCCGCAGCGGCGAGCTCATCCGCACGTACTCCGTCTTGACCGGATGTCCCTCTTCCACCAACGCGTGCGCAATCTCCCGCGGACCCACCGAGCCGTAAAGCACGCCTTCCTCGTTGGCCGCCGCCACGATCGTCACCTCGACGCCTTCCAGCGCCTGCGCGGCCCGGCGCATCTGCTCCAGCGCAAGCCGACGACGCTCCGCCGCGGCGGCGCGCTCCTTCGTCAGCGCCCGCATGTTGCCCTTCGTCGGCTGCAGCGCCAGTCCTTGCGGAAACAGGTAGTTGCGGGCGTAACCCTCGGAGACGTCCACGACGTCCCCGACGATGCCCAGCGGATCCACGTCCTTACGTAGCAGAACTTTCATGCCAGACTCCTGCGTATTGCGTAAAACGTTCTTGTGTTGTTCCTGATCGCCGTCTCAAACCACGCCGCACCCGCCCGCCGCTGTCATCCTGAAGGCGGCCTCAACCCGCCGACGCCATCCCGCCGCACCCGGCGTTCAACGACCCGAAAACGCCTCCCCGAGGTTCAACCCCCGGTCAACAACCGACGCAGCGCTCACACGCCTCTCGCTCCCCTTCTCAAAACGGAGGCTCCTCGCGCGGTCCGGTGTTGAACGACTCCTCCTCGTACGACGGCTCGGCTTCCGCCGGAGGCGCATACGTGTTCCTCGCGGGCGCCGACGACGCTCCCCCAACGCTGCCGCGCCCCGCAGGCGAAGCCCCGCGCCCCGCAGGCGCTCCGCCCCGCCAAAGAGGTTCCGGTGGAGCCAGTATCCCGACAGGTTGAGGCCCTCGCTGTTGCCCTCCAGGACATGCTCGAACCCGAGCGAGCGCAGCTCGTAGGTGTGCAGTGGCGCCAGGCTCGATGACCAGTTGACCATCCAGGTGTCCCGCGGGATGGCTGGCAGCGCCCGGGCGATCTGGTAGGGCGGCCCGCCGTTATGGCCAGCCGTCAGCATGTCGGTCCACATCATCATCCCCACGCCGCGCTCGGCGAGGTAGCCGTGGAGGTGCCCGACCCAGGCCGCGAACTGCTCAGCCCGGCCGTCGATCGTGTCGTTCGCGCCGCGCAGCTCGGGTGGGATCAGGTGGGTCTGCCAGCGGACCTCGTCGTGCCCGATGTGGAACAGCCTGGGCTTGAACCAGGCCAGAACCTCCTCGTAGGCGCCGCGCAGCCGTTCCCAGGCCACCGGCTCCCGGGTGTTGAGCGTATGGGGATCGGGCGCCAGCGACCACTGCTGGCTGGCCGGGTCCTGCTTGGCCCCGCGTTCGGCCACCTCGGGGTAGAACAGCCCCAGCCAGTTGGCGTGCCCCAGGCTG
>JABWBH010000024.1 GCA_013360585.1 Phycisphaerae bacterium
CGCGCCGCCGCGCCGCCGCGCCGCCGCACCGCCGCAAGACGCAAGACCCGCACCCGCGTCGAAGTTCGCCTCTTCCGAGGAAACCTCGATCAGCTCGCGGGCGTCGGTCCACTCGGTCACCGTATCCACGGCGCCGGCGCTGGCGAAGCGTGACCCTTGCCCGGTACAACGGACTACCGAGCCTTGAACAGCGCGGCATCCAGGATGGACCACAAATGCACCAGCCAACCCAACCAGATGAACCACATCGCACCGGCCAGCAGAAACATGATGACGGCCATCAACAAGCGGCCTTGGACAAGCTGCCCGAGACCGGGAATGAAAAAGCTGCATATCGCCGCCAACACATTACCTGCCGACCCCTGACCCGTTTGCGCCATGAACGTTGACCTCCGCCTACTCCTTCGACGCGAAACTTGAACGATTTCGGAGTCGTCCTGGTTCGGTGCTGGCAGGCGAATCGGCCAAGACGCGAGCGGTCGCCGCCAACCGACAGACCCGCCCTGCGACCGGCTCACTCCCGTTTCTTCTCCCCTTCCTGCTTCAGCGCCGCCAGCTCCGCCCGCAGACCGCTAAGACGCGCGAGTTCCTGATGGTGCTCCGCCTCCGCTTCCGCGTCGATCAGGCGGTCCAGCTCCGCGTCGGTGATCACCTCGCCGGCGGCGGACAGCTCCACATCCTGGCTGGCCACGTCCTCCACCGTGTCGAGGAACATGTTCATCCGCTCCTCCATCGACTGCGACTGGACCATCGCCTTCTCCCAGTCCGCCTGGGTCTTCAGCAGATCCGTCTCGCCGAAGAGGCGGCCGATCTCTTTCGCCATCAGCGACATGGAGGCGGCGAAGTCCGCGGAGGCCTCGGCCTGCCGCTTGATGAGCAGGGCGTTCTTCACCGACAGAAGCTGGCGTTCGAGGAGTTTGCGGATCGTGGCGGTTTTCTTGAGCGAATTGCGGATGAACTGGTACTGGGCGTGGTCGCCGATCTTGCGGGCGTGGTGGGCGTTCTTGATGAACTCGTCCTGAAACCGCGCCTGCTCGCGGATCGACTTCTCGATCCGCCGGATGCCCTGGCGGATGCGCATGTCCCGCTCGATGCGACGCTCTTCGGATGATTTGAACAAACCCATGTTAAACGCCGAAATCAGTACCGCGACCGTAAGGGAGCGGGGTCTGCCCGCAGGACGCACTGCATCTAATCCACCGGTTTCTTTCGCGTTGGCGGAGGCGACGCCGACTCGTTTACCGATTCGATCCGCGTCACGTGAACCCGGGCGATCTGCGTCACGCCATCCGCCACGCCGGGGGCATCCGCGGCCGGACGACCGACGTAAACCGTCGCACGTGAAAGCAGGCACATCTCGGGATGCCGGATGTCGTACGTCGCGCCGTCCGAAACAAACAGCCGAAACGGCTCAAACGGCTTGCGGTCCAGGTAATCTCGAATGTCTTCCGGCCTGATCATCCCGCCGCCTCAATAATACTCCCGTTCCGGTATCACCACCCACAGAATCAGGTAGATCAGGACCGGCGACCCGAACCCCACGACCGCCGCGATGGCGAACAACACCCGCAGCACCGTCGCGTCAATGCCGAAGTATTCCCCCAGTCCGCCGCACACGCCGGCGAGGTAGCGGTTATGCACGCTGCGTCGCAGTGTTGAAGATCGGCTCATCATTTCTTCGCGATCATACAGAAAAACACGCACATTCTCTTCAGCGTCCAGGATGGACAGAATTTGCAAAATGACCAGGGTCAGATTCCGATCCTGTCGATCCTGTCCCTGCTGTGACAATCTGCATGAGTTCACTCCGCCGCCTGCTGCCGCTCCCGCACCCGGCGATCGGCTTCATCGAAGCCTTCGTTCGCGTCGGCGATCTCGCCGCGGTCGAGCTTCTCCCAGATGTCCATCACGGCGCGGCCCGCTTCGTTGTTCGTCGCCGCATGCTCGTCGGCTTCGCGGCCGAGCGCCAGAACCTCATCCAGCCGCTCCTGGTACATCTCGACCTTCACCGAGTCCGCCTCGATGAGCTTGCCGAGGCGCATCATGTCCTTCGCGCTGATGAGGCCCAGCTTGCCGCCGCCCTTCATGCGGTCGGCGTTCTCGCGGAGCATCCGCAGGCGCGAGACGGTGAGCAGCTCCTTCGTGCGGATGTTGAGCTGCCGCTGGAGCATGAGCTGCTCGGTGGTGCGCAGCTCGAACTCCTGCGCGAGCATCTGCCGCGCCTCCGGCGTCTTCTCCTTCGCCCCGCGCTCGAACAACCCCTGTTTATCCTTGGCGAGCTTGAGTACCTTGTCGAGCATCTGCTTGCGGTCTTTTTCGAGCAACAGCTCCTGCCGCCGAAGCTCCGAGCGCGACATCTCGGAGACGGACTTCTTGCGCTTGATGAGGTAATCGAAGAAGGTCATGAGAAGCTGCTAGCCGTTAGCTCCTGGCTATTGGCCAAACGCCGCAAAGTCGAGTCGTCACAATCCGAGCCGCAGGCTTCAGCCTGCGCGAATGAAACTCTGTCATTGCTGTCTTATCCCGGCAAGCTCCTCTGTCACATTGCGGTGCCTACTGTGCTGGTCGATGAACCTGCCAAGAATGCCCCCATCCGCCCCCTCGAAACGGGCCCAACCCCCAGTACTCGACCCTACTGACCCGACACCGCCCAATCCATCAAACGTGGCGTCGAATACTCTAATGTGACCTCTGTCATCTGCATGTTCTGATCGGGGGACGAAGAAGTACCGATTGCCGCTAACGCCGATTGCTCCGAGTGGCCCTTCAAACTCTACTCCGCTTGACGTTATGTTGATGTCAACGCCGTTTCTATTCCCATTCCGAAACCCGAGAGCGACCCTCTCTCGATGCTCAATCACAAAACGGAGCGCACGAGACGAGACGAGGAGGCGCGTCTTTTCAAGGCATGCTGCGTTTTCAGTTGCGAAAGCGTCCGAATCGTTGATCTGAATTTGATTCAGCTCTACATGGCAATCATGGCATATAAAGACGACCTGATTCCGATGGGAGTTCCTGCCCTCCGTATGATGTTCCGTTAACTGATTCTCAAGACTTGGGGTGCAAAGGCAACGTACGCAGAAACCGAAACGTCGCGCGTCAGCTCTTGTCATCGCAATCTGACCTTGCTTCTGAGAAATCAGCTTGCCTCCGGGTCGCGCGTTCTCGGCGCTGATTCGGGTCGCATCGGCGGCGGAGGTTCCGGCGGCGACGCTGCGGCGCTTCGCTGCGGCGTCGCGGGCTCCTTCCGCGGCGCGGCCTGCGGCGTGTTGCCTTGATCCGCAATGCGCTCGCGTGACGGCGCCGGCGCGGCGGAATCCTTCCGCTCGCCCGCCCGGCTCCCCGCGCGTGACGACGACGCCTCCTGAAACTCCTTGAGGATGTCCGCCTCCTCGTCGCTCATCACCGATTCGCTCATGCCCGCCGCAAGACTCGACACGAGATCCGCATCGGCCTTGAGCGTCTCGAGCATCTCCTCCGCCGCGACCGCGTGCTCGGTCAGTTCCTGCGAGTCCGGGAGCTTGGCGATCTGCCCTTGCTGAATGAGCGTGAGGTTGTGAATGTCCGTGCTGATGATGTTGATCTGCTGATTGAGCATGCCCAGCGACGTGTTGACGCGGAGGATGTCCTTGCGGAGCTGGGCGACCTGCGCGGCAATGCGCCGCTGGGTGAGCGCGGAGTTCGCCGCCCGACCCTGCTCCATCAATTCGTCCTCTTTCTTTTCCAGCTTGGCGATGTCGTCGTAGAGGCGGTCGCGGCGCTGGGTGAGCGCGGCGCGGCGCTCCGACAGCAGGTTGATCTTCTGCTTGTCGTCGCCCTCGCGGGAGAACATCTGCCGGATCCGGTCGATCATGCTCACCGAGTTCTTCTCCCCGGGCATCGCCGCTGCGCCCCGATACAGGAGGAATGTCCCGTCTTTCTTCGCCAACTTCAACTCCGGGTCCGCTTTCACGACTTCCTCCAGCGCGGTCTTCACCACCGCTTCGGGCAGACCGGTGCGCTCCACCACCTGCTCCAGCGACAGA
This sequence comes from Phycisphaerae bacterium, assembly GCA_013360585.1. Lineage (GTDB taxonomy): Bacteria > Planctomycetota > Phycisphaerae > UBA1845 > UBA1845 > JABWBH01. Next base: position 4,026 of record JABWBH010000024.1, read on the forward strand.
CTGCCGGTCAGCAGGTCGGCGCTCGCCTCCTCGACGACGCGCTTCGCCCGATCCACCTTCTGCCGCGAACCCTCCGGGTCAAAGATCGCCAGCACGCGGGCATCGACGGCCGCCCCGGGCGAGAAAACCTTCCAGCCGCCGCTCCCGTCCGGTTCGACGAGCACCAGGGTGATATTCGGAAAATCCAGCCCGCTATTGTGGACCTCCCGGGTGAACCCCGTCGGACTGCACACGCCGATGACGTGCGGCGTCTTCGCATCCCCCGCGAGTCGCCGGACGTGGTCCGTCAATTCCGCCAGGCCGATCGGCGGCGCCTCCCCGGCGTTATCGGCCGCGAAATGCTCGAGCGGCGACAGCACGGAGGCGATCGCCACGCCCGTCGCCCGCCTCCCGAAGATGAACCGCCGCTCGAACCCGCGCAGGACGACCCGGCGGTTGCAGGGCAGGGCCTTCAGCGCTGCGCGGTCCGGCCGACCGTGCCGCGCGAGCAGCGCCCGCAGACGGTCCTCCTCGTCGTGCTGCGACGCGCGCCAGAACTTCCCCCGGAACGCCTTCCCCTTGGCGGCCTCGAAGTTCATCTGAACGCCGGACAGAAACGACGTTTCTCGCTGGAAGGCTTGTTCGGCTCGACTCATCGCATAAGCACCGTTACGCAAGCGGATCCTGAGTTTCGCCCATCAAACACGACAGGATCCGAAGCGGCTGCGTTGGTTCTTCGTCATTTGTCATTCGCAATTCGTCGCCCGTCATTCCGCCGCCGGCGTTTCAATTTCCTCGTCAGATTCTCCCCCCGCACTTCGGACAGTACCTCGCCGGGCGAGCGTCCTCGTGCCCGCAGGCGGGGTTTCGGCAGCGGGACAACACCGCGATCCGCGGGGCGGCCTCGTCGTTGTCGTCCACGTCGAACATCCACATGACCCCGCGGCTCATCGCGCGAAGCGCCTGCGACAGCGCCCAGAAGACGCCGTAAATCAGCGCTCCCAGCCCCGCCATCACCGCCACCGCCGTCACCAGCAGGTCCGCCGGCATCGCTCCCTCACCTCCTCCATCGTCGCCCGCCGCTGCCGACCTTTCTTGAAAACCTGAACCGCGCCCGTAATTCCGAACCGCGTCCGCCAGGAAACGTTCCTTCCTCCGATCAGACACAGCTTCCGCATCGGCGTCGCAAGTCCGCGCGGACGCCGCCGCCGCGCCGCAATCGGCGCCCCTTTCATCATACCACCAGGCGCAGCTTCGTTCCGCAGAAGATGCAGTAGCGATCCGAGACCTGCACGTACCCGCCGCACTCCCCGCACCGCGGAACCACGGCGGCAAGCTGCACCCCGCAATGAATGCAATATTGATCGCCCGCCCGGACCGCGCGAGCACAGCGCGGACAGGCCCTCTCCCCACCCGCACCGCCGAGTTCGTGCCGATCGGCCGGACCGGTGACGCTGACGGTTTCCGGTCGGACCGCGGACACCGCCTCCAACATCTGCTCGGCGGAGGCGTAGCGCCGGTCCAGCCGCGTGTACGCCCGGCGGAAGACCTCGTCGAGCGGTTTCGGAACTCCGGGTCGCAGCAGGCTGGGCGTCTCCGTCCCCTGCGGGCGCTCGCCGGTAAGCATCTCGAAAAGGAGGATGCCGCAGGAATACAGGTCGCTGCGGGCGTCCACCGGCTGGTTCTCGCGCTGCTCGGGCGACATGTAGGCGAGTGTGCCGCTGATGCCGCGGCCGTCCTCGGCGAAGAAGCTCCCGCTTTGCAGCATCGACTCCGTCGCGGCGCTGCCGACGCGACCGAGACCGAAGTCCGTCACCTTGACCGCGTTCTCGTCGATCGACGCCAGCCCGTCGAGCGCATGCGCCAGCAGGACGTTCTCCGGCTTCAGATCCCGGTGAACGACGCCGTGCCCGTGCGCGACGGTGAGCGCCCGCAGCACGCCGCGCAGAATCGTCACCGCGGCGGCGACGGGGAACGACGCGCGATGATGCTCGATCGCCCTCCGCAGCGACGCCCCCGGCACGTACTCCATCACCAGGTAGGGTGGGTCCGCATAAGGGTCCAGGTCGATCGCGCGGACGATGTTCGGATGCCGCAGAGCATGAACGACCACGCCTTCGCGCTGAAGGTGGCGGACGTAGTCCGGCTGCGTCGGAACCTTGATCGCCACCGTTTCGTCAAGCACGTGATGCCGCGCCCGCCAGACCTCGCCGAACGCCCCGGCGCCGAGGCGCTCCTCGAGGAGGTAGTTGTTGATCCGGGTTCCCTTCTGGAGTGTGAGCACGATGACGGAAGATCGCCGATGTTTGCGGACGGTCCGGCGCCGCGGACAGGCCTCCCGGCCGCTTGCGGCGGACCGTCACGATCACCACCCCGCGCGCTCCTCCAGCCGCGAGACCTGGTAGTCGCAAACCACCAGATTATAAGCCCCCGCGGCGAGGAAACCCAGAATGAAGACGATCCACGTGAACGTGCCGTGGTCGCTGCCCCCCGCCAGCAGCAGCGCCGCAGCGACGTCCACCGCGAGATACGCTGCAAGCAGGGCGACGCCCGCCGCGTTGCTGTCCTTGCGCATGATCCACCGCGGCGCGAAAAAACATGCCCAGGGCAGCGCGACGACAACTCCGATCCACGCCGCCCCGCGCCCGATGACGCTCCACATCGCGTCCCAGTGCTCGGGGTGCTTGTAAAACCAGATCACGGCGGCCGCGCCCGTGACGAACAACACCGCCGTCAGTACGCGCCCGCCGACGTATTCTCCGATCGCCTTGATCATCGTCCGCCCGCCGCTTCCTCCGGCGCGCCGCCTATCCGCGGCGCACGCCCCCAACGTCCGCTCGAGGTTGCGCCACGTCATCCGCGACGCGAAACCTCCCTCCGGGTATTCGGCTTGAAGGGCGGTTTATCTCCCCCCGGATCCTGCGGCAACGGGGCTCGCCAGGGCGACAGGCCTCGCCGGAGCGGGCGGGACGGTGGACAGCGCGTTGAGCAGAGCCCCGGTCTCGGACTCGTAAATTCGCACGACGCCCGTCCAGTCTCCCGCGACCAGCTTTGCACCGTCGGTGGAGAACGAGACCTGATAAACCCAGTCCCCGTGCGGTTCCAGCGAGCGGAACTCGCCGCCGTCGGCATTCCAGATTCGGACGCGACCGTCGGCCCCGCTCGTCGCCCACCGCCCGTTGACGGCTGACACGACGTCCAGCGCCGCCACGCCGTGCGCCGCGACCTGCCGGATCGCGTTCCCCGCCTCGACGCCCCAGAAGCGCATCGTTCCGTCACGCCCGACGCTTACGAGCACGCCGCTGTCCCGCTGAAATGTCAGCGCGCTGACGGCCCCGCTGTGCCCGCGCAACTCGTGAACGCGACGGCCGGTGTCCGACTCCCAGAGATAAAGCCCGCCTGCGCGGTCGCCCGTCGCCAGGTAAAGCCCGTCCGGACTGAACGCAACCGCCTGCACCCAGTCCGTGTGATCCGCGATCTCGAAGAGGCGCTCCGCGGTGAACCCGTCGAAGACACGAACCTTGCGGTTGGCGCCTCCGACCGCCGCAAGCGTCCCGCCTGGCGCGAGGTCCGCGCATAACACCGCGTCGTACTGCTTATCAAACTCGGTCGTCTTCTGCCCCGTCTCGACGTCAAAGAGCAAGGCGGACCCGTATTTGCCGGCAAGTCCCCCGGCGGCGAGCAATGCGGTCCCGTCGTCGCTGAAACTCAGCGACTCGACGCGAAAGTCCGCCACGTCGATCACCCCGAGCAGCGCGCCCGTGTCCAGGTGATACATGAAGATCTGCTCGAAACCGGCGACGGCCAGCAGCGGCGCGGCGGGACTGACCGCCAGCGCGACGGCGGGCAGCGGCTGGGCGATCGGCTTCACCGCGAAATCCGCCAGCGAGGCGGCGGGCATCGGCCCCGACTCCTGATCGATCGGCGCGGCGGACGCGGACGGTGCTTCCGTCATCGGTGTGGCCGACGCAGCCGCGTCGGCCGCTCGCTGCGCGGACGCGGCGTCGGCGTGTGCGCCGGCGGTGATCCAGCGGCGAAGCACCTCGATCTTGTCGTCCGAGAGCTTGCTGCGCATCGGGGGCATTTCAGGCGCCTCGAGATGCGCCACGAGGCGGAAGAGGCGGCTTTGATCCGGCGAACCCGGTGCAATCACCGCGCCCGACCCCCCGCCCTGCATCATTGAGGCGAAGGAATCCAGCACCAGCCCGCCCTTCGCCTTGTCCGGATTGTGACAACCGAGGCAGCTTTCGGAGAAGATCGGGTAAACATGATCCTGATAATTCGGCGCGGGCGCGGCATCGGTCGTCGTCATCGCCGGCGCGGTCGCCGGCGGGTTGGCGGCCGGGCTTGCAACCGGCGACCCAGCGACCGGCGGCGGGGTCATCGCCTCCGCTGCGGCGACCGCTCCCTGCGCCGGCGCCATCGCTTGTCCCGGCGCGGGCGGGGGAGGGGCGGGTGCGACACCGCGCACTTTCAGCAGCGCCTCCAGCAGAAGAGCGTGAATCCCCAGCTTCTGCGCCTCCGCCTCGTTCGCGGCGATCTTCGCCTTCAGCGCCTCATTCTCCTCGCGCAGCTTCGCGATCTGCGCCTGCGTCGCCGCGAGCCGCTCCGACAGCAGCGCCGGATCGATCTTCGACAGGTCTTCAAGGATCCGGTCGAGCGTGGGCTGCGCCTCGCCCGGCGCAGGCGCCGGGGATTCGGGCGGCGTCGTCGGTGCGGCGGGTGTCACGTCGGCGGGCGCCGGAGGGTTCGCCCCAGCCGGTGCGGCCGGTTCCTGCGCGTGAAGCGCGCCTGTCGGTGTGGTCAGGCCGCTCAGCATCAGCACAAGCATCCGCGCCAGACTTTTCTGTTTTCCTCGCATGATTTGCGCCTTCCGGGGATACGATTATATCGGATCGCGCGGGCGAGCGACAGAACGTCGGCGCGGAATCCTTCCCCCGGGTGCGCGAAACCGCGTGCGCGGCACGCTCGCCGCTTCCTCCCTCGGCACGCAACACAGACGCGATCAACCTCTCGCCCCCCGAAAGCAACGTGGACGCGGACGCCGCCCCCGCTGATCCGTCAATCCGACTGGCGCAGACGGTCGAGAAACGCCGCAAGGTGGTGATTGAACTCCTGCGGCTTCTCGACGGGGAGCATGTGACCCGAACCCGGCACGATGACCAGCGTCGAGTCCAGCAGCGCCTGATGCATCGCCCGGGAGACCTCCGGCGGCGTGAGCGTGTCCTGATCGCCGACAATCACCAGCGTCGGAACCCGGATCGTCGCCAGCGTCGGGGTCGAGTCGGGTCGGTCCGCCATCGCCTTCAGCGCCGCCGCCACGCCTTCGGGTGGACTGGCGTTCATCATTCCGCGCCACTCTTCTTTCAATGACTCGCTCGCCGCCGGGCCGAAAAGCGCGGGCATCATCGCGTCCACGACGACCCGCGTGCCCTCGGCCAGCACGCGCGCCGCCTGTTGCCGGCGCTCCTCGGCTTTTTGAGGCGGGTCCGCGTTCGCCCGCGTGTCCGCCAGCACCAGCCCCCGCACGCGATCGGCATGTCGGCGCATGAACTCAAATGCGATGTACCCGCCCATCGAAAGCCCGACCACGACGACCGGTTCTTTTTCGCCGAGTGCGTTCAGCAGGTCCGCTACGTCGTCGGCGTAACGCGACATCGTCGCAAACGCATGACCGGCGCTTTCCCCCAGCCCGCGGACGTCCGGAATGATCAGACGACGGCGCTTCCGCAGCGGCTCGATGCAATGCCGCCACAACCGCCCGGAAAGGGGGAACCCGTGCAGGAATACCACCGGCGTCCCGTCGCCGTGAACCTCGTAACGAATCCGATCTCCAGCGATCGTCGCGTAAGACATAAGGAAAGCTCCGCACGGCGCAGCGAGCCCGCGCCACCTACCACGGATTCGTCACGTGACACGCGCGCCCGGTGCGCACGATGTAATCCTGATGATACTCCTCCGCCGGGTAAAACGTCTTCGCGGGTTCCACCTGGGTGACGATCTTTCGGCCGCTGAAACGCGCGGAGTTCTCGAGCTGGCGGATGACCAGCTCCGCCTCGCGCTTCTGATCCTCATCCACGGTCCAGATTCCGGATCGGTACTGATCCCCCACGTCCGGCCCCTGTCGATCAAGCTGCGTGGGGTCGTGCATCTTGAAGAAGGCGTCCAGCAGTTGACGGTAGGAGATGCGCTTCGGGTCATAAACGACTTTGACGGTCTCGGCGTGGCGGGTGCGCCCGTCGCAGACGTCCTTGTACGTCGGATTGTCCGTCTTTCCCTGCATGTATCCGCTGACGGCGTCGATGACGCCCGGACCTTTCTGGAAATAATGCTCCAGTCCCCAGAAACACCCGCCCGCGAAGTACGCGACCGCAAGCTCCGCCGGGCGGCTTGGCGCGGGAAGCTCCTGTCCCTTCTCGTAAAATGTGAGCGAAGCCGAGTTGAGGCAGTGACGCTCGCCCGTCGGTTTCGGACCGTCCTCGAACACGTGCCCCAGGTGGGCGTCGCACCGGGCACAGTTGATCTCTGTGCGGATCATGCCGTGGCTGTGATCGGCCTTGCGCGCCACGTGCTCCGGGTCGAACTCGCGGTAGAAACTCGGCCAGCCGGTCCCGGAATTAAACTTGTGTTCGCTGGAGAACAGCGGCAGCCCGCACACAACGCAGACGTAGACTCCGTCTTTCTTGTTGTCGAGCAGCGTGCCGCAGAAGGGACGCTCGGTCGCGGCGCTCTGCGTGATGCGGTAGGCCTCCGGGTCCAGCTTTTTCGCCAGCTCCGCGACCTGCTCCCGGGGCAGCGGCGTGATGTCATAACCCGACTTTGAGTAACGAATCTTCATCTGCGTGTCCTGTCCTCCCGGCGTCCGAGCCTTGCCGCCCGAGCCTTCCTGCACCTGCGCGTCCGCCCGGCGACACCCGGCCAGTGCCAGCGTCATCGTCAACGTCCCCACCACCCCCCACGCTCGTAGCATCTGCATCACCGTCTTCCTTTCCCGAAGCGGGCGTCCGCCGACCCCCGATTATCAACCGCCGCCGCCGCCCGTCCACGCTGGCGCCGCCGCGCGGCAATCAACGCTCCTTCGTTCGATGCACCGCGATTCCGGATTGTTATGAGTTTCGCGCAGATTGACGACTTCGGACTTTTCAGGGGGACTGAATAACCTGGCACGCAAGGGCATTATCCGCCTGAATCCGAGCGATGCGGCGGCGTCACGGGCTGATGAGATCGAATTCGGAATTGTTCGGGAGGCGATTCTACATTATACTTGGAGTCGGCACGCGAGGGGGTCGCGTTCGCCGCCCGGGCGGTCAGTCCGGTAAGCGGCGAGGCGGAAGTGTGTCGTTTCTCGGATCGAATCCAACAGGAGGAAAGGGGACAGAACATGCGTTCAGGGAGCATTGTTACATCAGGCGGGGTGATCGCGGCGGCGCTGGCGGCGGCGCTTCCCGCGCTCGGACAGGAGATTTCGGCGGTCCGGATCGCCTCCGGGCTTTCCCGTCCGGTTTTCGTCACCGCGCCGGCCGGCGACACGAACCGCATCTTCATCGTTGAGCAGCGCAGCGGCAGCACGGGGCGGGTCCGCATCTACAAATTCGACTCCGGTCAGGTGCTCGGCACGCCTTACCTCTCGGTCACGGTCTCGACCGGAAGCGAGCAGGGCCTGCTGGGGCTTGCGTTTCACCCGGACTACGCCAACAACGGCTACGTTTATGTGAATTACACTCGGTCGGACGGCGACACCGTGATTCAGCGGTTCACCGTTTCGGGCAATCCGGACGTCGTGGATTCGGGAAGCGGGCAGATCGTCATGATCATCGATCAACCTTTCAGCAATCACAACGGCGGGTACCTCGCTTTCGGTCCCGACGGGTATCTTTACATTCCCACCGGCGACGGCGGCAGCGCTAACGACCCCGGAAACCGCGCGCAGAACATCAATGAGTTGCTCGGGAAGATCCTCCGCATCGACGTCAACGGGGACGACTTCCCCGCCGATCCGAACAAGAACTACGCCAACCCGGCGGGCAACCCGTATGTCGGGGTCGACGGTCTCGACGAAATCTGGGCGATCGGGTTGCGCAATCCCTGGCGCGGCGACTTCGACAATCAGACGGGCGACTTCTACATGGGCGACGTCGGACAGGACGCCCGCGAGGAGATCGACTTCCAGCCGGCGTCGAGCACCGGCGGGGAGAACTACGGCTGGCGCTGCAAGGAAGGCACGCGATGCACCGGTCTGACCGGATGTTCGTGCGCGGACACGACGCTCGTCGATCCGATCTACGAGTACAATCAAGGCCCCGGTTGCTCGGTGACGGGCGGCGTGGTTTACCGCGGCGGCGCGTTCCCCGCGCTTTCAGGAACATACTTCTTCAGCGATTTCTGCGACAGCCGGATCTTCTCGTTCCGTTACGACGGCAGCAACGTGACGGAGTTCACGAACCGCACCAGCCAGCTTATTCCGGACATCGGCACCATCGACAGCGTCTCCTCCTTCGGCGAAGACGCCTTCGGTGAGATGTACATCTGCGATCTGGAAGGCGAGGTCTTCAAGATGGTGCCGCTCGACGATATCACCTGCGACGAAATCAAGAAATTCAAGGGTAGTTGCAAGGACAACGGTACCGTCAAAGTCGTGCTTCGTCTCAACACCGAGTCGCATCACGGCGACAATGTCACGATCGGCATTAACGGTCAGGACAATCTGCTCGTCATCAACGGATCGAAGGCCGTGTTCAAGGCCTGCTGCTTCGCCGGACCGGTGACGGCCTCGCTTGAGGATCCGGCCGGTTGCGAGTCGGACCTTCTGCTTCAGTGTCCGTAACGGCGGGATTCAGCGCACGAGGGTCTTCAACCAGGGGCCGCGCGCTTCGGCGTGCGGCCCTTGTTGTTGCGCTCGCCCTTCCGCGCCCATCAACCGGATCCCGGTCGCCCCACGTACATCCGAACCTCGTACTCGAACGTCACCGCGCCCGCGGACTGATGCCGCGTGAAGATATCCTCGAGGCGCGCCACCGTCGCCGGATAGCGCGGGTGATCGCGCGCGGGCATGTACGAGCACGACGCGGTCCGCCCGATCAGACCGTCAAGGTTCATCGACACGTTGTGACGGAAGGATCGAAGCGCGAAACCGTCCTCTCCGAAGAACCGCGTGATCCGACCGTCCTGCTCGGCGCTCTGGTGCTTCACCCGTGCGTAGTCGATGCCGTATTCGTGCAGGAACGCCTCGTACTCGGACAGGAACGGACCTGTTTCGAGGCGGTTGTTCCACAACAGCGCCACGCAGCCGCCGCCACGGTCGTCGCGAAGAATACGGCGCAGCTCAACCCGTGCGGCGTCCACGTCGAACCAGTGAAACGCCTGCGCCGCGAACACCCAGTCCACGGCGCGGTTCGGAAGCCCCGTCCGCTCCGCCGTCCCCGGGCGCACACGGCATCGTCCGTCCGCGCGGAACCGGTCCGCCGCCACTTCACGCATTCCCTCGTTCGGCTCGATCGCCTCGACCTCCAACCCGCGCGCAAGCAGCAGCGCCGTGAAGATCCCCGTACCGGCGCCCACGTCCGCCGCCGCCTGCCCCGCGCGAAGTCCCCACGTGCCCGCGAGTACGTCGATCACCTGCGGCGGGTAGGTCGGTCGATAACGGTCGTAGTCCGCGATCCGGTTCGAGAACCGCTCCGATGACGAAGGTCGTCCGTCGGCAACCCCTCCGCCTTCATGCACGCGACGTTCGCTTAACATGACGCAAAGTCCCCCCAGTTCACGGTCAACGCACCGCGTCCGCTGCAATCCAAATCCACCCGGATCGGAAAATTCACCGGCAGCGGCGACATCGGCCAGACATGACCGATGCGGTCGCACCCGACAACCGGAAGCCGACGGTCGGCGCCGAGATGGTGCGGCAGAAGGGACAAGACCGCGTCGAGCAGGTCTTCGGCTCCGTGGTGGAAGTTGCCGAGCAGGATTCCGTCGACGCGCCGCCAGACCACCGCGAGCGTCAGGTGCGCCAGGAGACGATCGATCCGGTAAGGCGCCTCGTTGACGTCCTCGAGAACCAGCCAGCGCGCCGTGGCGCCGGCGTCACCGTCCTGCGCGTCGCCGAAGATCTGCTCCTCGTAGTCGCGTCGCGCCAGCGTCGCCGCCAACACGGCGAGATTTCCGCCGACGAACCGGACACGGGGGCCCGGCGGGACCGTCCCCTCGAGCACTCGGATCGGCAGCGGGCGCGACGACCCGACCCCCGTCAACATGGCGCATACGTCGGCGAAATACCGGGCGGTCTGGGCCTCCAGTTCGGCGCCGTCCGGGGTGGCGTCTGTCCCGGCGTAGCGCGCGTCGAAGCGCTTAAGCCCGTAGTGGATGAACGCCGGCCCCAGATCGAGGACTCCGCGTCCGAACCGCCGGCACGCGACGAGGTTGACCAGCGACGTGATCTCGCTGAAACCGAAGACGGCTACCGGTGTCGTCCGGCGATCCAGCAGGGAGAAGTCGATGCGCGGCAGCACCCGCGTCAGCCAGGCGCCGCCGCGAAGCGCGACGATCGCCCGCGTGGCGTCGTCCGCGAACGCCTGCATCAGATCCTCCGCGCGAGCGTCGTCGTCCCTGCGCCCTCCCCGCCGGTCATCCTCGTCGGTTTCAAGGAGACGTGGGTCGCCGGTGACGGAGAACTCCCCGCGCAACCAGAACCGGACGCGGTCCAGGAAAGCGGCGGCGGACGGCACGCCCAGCCCTTCGAGGTACCGACGACACGAACCCGCCGGCGCGCATATGTGAACGTTCATCCGCTGCACGTCGCCTGCTCAGATTCCCCGTACCCGCTACGTCTGCGCCCTGGCCGCGCGGACGAACGCATGCGCCAGGTCCGGGTCCACCGGAAGATCCAGATCGCCGCCGGGTTTCAACGCCGATCCGACGATGACGCCCGCCGCAACGTCGAGGTACCCCGCAACGGTCTGCGACGTCACGCCGCTGCCGACGAACACGGGGCGCTCCGGGACGGCCTGCCGGACCCGGCGAACGTCTTCGGCGCTGGTCTCGACGCCCGTGGCCGGTCCGGTCACGATCAATCCGTCGGCAAGCCCTCGCCGCGCCGTGTCCCGCGCGGCCGCCGCAAGATCGGTCGCGTGCAGCGTGACGGCATGTTTGACGAACACGTCGGCGAGGATCGCCGTCTTCAAACCGAGGAGCTTGCGGTGGCGCAAAACCTCGTCCGCGCGACCCTGAATCAGCCCCTGATCCGCTGCAACCACGCCGGTCAGGACGTTGACCCGGATGAAAGACGCGCCGCATGCCGCGGCGATCCCCAACGCGGCGATTGCGTCATTGCGCAGGCAATTGACCCCGACCGCCAGCCGCGTGGACAGGCGCAAGGCCTCCCCGACCAGCGTCATGCACGCGACCGTCGCCGGCGGAACCCGATCCGAGAAAAACGGGGCGTCACCGAGGTTCTCAAGGATGACCGCGTCGAACCCCGCGGACTCAAGCATCCGCGCCTCCTGAACCGAGCGATCCACGATGGCTTGCACGGGCAGGTGGTGCCGCGGGCTGCCGGGCAGCGGGGGCAGGTGGATGACGCCGATCAGCGCTCGTTCCGTCCGGATGATCATCGGCGCAGACTCCCTCGACCGCCCGGGCGGGCTGCGATGGTTCACTCTCCCTTGCGGAACACCGCGACGATGTCCTCGACCGGAACCACGTACAACTGGTTGTCCGGTTCGAAATCCACCGGAATTGCATGCTTCGGATTAAAGAGCACCTTGTCATACTGGGCGAGCGGAAAATCCTCGTCCCGACCCACCTGTGCGGAAACGGCGACGATCCGCCCCGTCAGGGTCGGAATCTCGACGGAATCCGGCAGTTCGATCCCGCCCTTTGTGCGCTTTTTGTCCTGATCCTTGCGGATCAGGACGCGCTTGCCCACCGGCTCGACGACCTCAAGTCTCGAGGCTGTGCGCCTGACTGGATTTGACATGTACACTCGCTCTCCGCGCCGGGCGGGGATCGACTCGACCCCTTCCGCCCCGACGCCCGTGGCTGATCTTACCCCGCACCTACCTGAAAAACTACTGCGGAAGGCACGGACCGACGCCTTTACAATTCCGCGTCGACCGCTCACACTGGTGATCGACAGGAGGTCAGGACCGGCTCAGGGAGATGCGCCGATGTCAACATTCCGAGGCTTGACGGTCGAACAACCGTCTGAAAGCGTCGTGCGGGAGCCTGCGTCCGCACCTTTCCTTTTCTGGATGCTCGTGCTGCTGGGCATGAGCGGGCTTGCGCCGGCGGTGCTGCTGCCGGAGTGGCGGGCGTATCAGCACATCCGCGTCACGGAGCAGCGCGAGCAGTTCGCCCGCGAAAGACTTGCGGACGCGGTGGCGGCGGAGCGGCGACTGCTTGACGGACTGCGGACCGACCCCGCACTGCTTTCGAGGATTGCGCAGCGTGACCTTCGGACGGCGCCGGCGGATGCGGAGGTCGTTCAGGTGCCGGTGGAAGGGCTGGCGTCGGCCGGGGCGACTCCGGGCTTCCGGCCTGCTCCGGTGGATCCGCCCGCCTGGGTGCGCCGCTGGACGGATCGACTGCCGGTGCTCAATTACGACGCGGTGTTCTGCGAGTCCCCGTCGCGTCCGGTGATCATTGCGATGTCGCTGACGCTGATCTGCGCGGCGCTCGTCCTTTACGGACGGGTCCGCAGCGTTCCGACCCCAGCGGCAAAGAAATGACGCCAGCGGACGCGACGTTTTTCGACGATGCCGGGTTGTCATCGGGTCTGCTTCCCTGCACAATTCCTTCGCGGATCGGGCAGGCGTCGCCGCGCGCCGCCGGCCCGGCGACCCTGGACGGGTTCCGGTCGGGAGACATGCCCGCCGCCGGGAAACGTATCATGCAGATCGTTCGCTTGCCGCGATTTCACCCGCAAACCTGCGCCTTCCGGATTGCGGGAGCCATCCTGACCGCCACGGGAATGCTCGCATCCGCTGCGACCCCGGCGCGAGCGCAATCCCAGAAGGCGCCGCCCGGCGACCTGCCCCCACTGATGCGCCTGCTCGAGGCGGAACTCGCGTACTCGATGGAGAATCTCCGCACGCCCGAAGGCACGCGTCCGTATTACCTCGCGTACACGGTCTACGAGGAGCACACCGGCACGGTCGTATGTACACTCGGAACGCTGGCCGCCCGGACCGACGATCACTCGCGCCAGCTCAACATCGACCTGCGCGTCGGCGACTACGCCCTTGACAACTCGCACCAGCTCCGAGGCCGTGGGGGCACGGCGCGCGGATACTCGGTGACCACGGCGCAACTGCCCCTCTCCGATGACGAACCCTCGATCCGCCACCTGCTGTGGCTGAATACCGACGCTGCGTTCAAGCAGGCGGTGCAGGTCTTCCAGCAGGTGCAGACCAACCTTCAGGTCAAGGTCGAGGAGGAGGACCAGTCCGACGACTTCTCCCGTGAGAAACCGTGGACGCGGCTGGATCCGCCCGCTTCCCCGACATTCGACCCCGCGTCGTGGACCGACCGGTTGCGCCGCGTGTCCGCTCTGGCGAAGGAGTACCCGACGGTTTATCAGTCGAGCCTCTCCCTCGGCGCCTACGTCGGGACGACGACGATCGTGACCAGCGAGGGGACGCGCGTGCAATCCTCGCAAACGAGGTACCGGGTCACGCTTCAGGGCGCGACCAAGGCCGACGACGGAATGACGCTGTCGCACAGCGACGACTTCAACGCGGCCGGCCCGTCGCGTCTTCCGGACGAGAAAGCACTCGCGGACGCTTTCCGTCGCGTGCTCGACCAGCTCGTCGCTTTGCGCGCAGCGCCCCTGGCGCAGCCTTACACGGGACCGGCGATCCTGCGCAACCGGGCGAGCGGCGTGTTCTTTCACGAGATCTTCGGACACCGCATCGAAGGCCACCGCCAGCGCGACGTTGCCGAGGGGCAGACGTTCACGAAGAAGGTCGGCAAGCAGATTCTTCCGACATTCCTGAGCGTCATCGACGACCCGACCCTGCCGAAGTTCGGCGGCATCGATCTCCGCGGACACTACGTCTTCGATGACGAAGGCGTGCCCGCGTCGCGCGTCACGCTGGTCGAAGGCGGAATCCTGAAGACATTCCTGATGTCGCGCACGCCCGTCGAAGGCTTCCCCGTCTCCAACGGACACGGACGGCGCGCGCCGGGCAACGCCTGCGTCTCGCGTCAGGGGAACCTCCTTGTCGAGTCCGCGCAGACCGTCTCCTTCGACGAGCTGCGCCGGCGGCTGATCGAGACCTGTACGCAGCAGGGCAAGCCTTACGGGCTTCTTTTCGAGGATATTTCCGGCGGTTTCACGTTCACCGGACGCGCCGGTCCGCAGAGCTTCAAGGTGCTTCCCGTCGTCGTTTACCGCGTGTATGCCGACGGCAAGCCGGATGAACTGATCCGCGGGGTGGACATCGTCGGAACGCCGCTGTCCTGCTTCGAGCGGATTCTGGCGACGGGCGACGATCCGGCCGTGTTCAACGGGACGTGCGGGGCGGAAAGCGGCTGGGTTCCCGTCTCCGCGATTTCACCGAGCATTCTCGTCGAAAACATCGAGATTGAGAAACGTGAGGTGGATCAGTCGCGTCCTCCGGTGCTCCCGCCGCCGGGTGCGTCCGTCGCACGCGCGGGAGGAGACCCCGAGAAGGAGGGGATAAAGAAGTGATTGATCGCGGGCGACAAGAAGGATCGATGAAGCGGCGCGCGGCGTTCACCTTGATCGAGCTGCTGGTCGTCATCGCGATCATCGGCCTGCTGATATCGATCCTGCTGCCGAGCCTTCAGGCGGCGCGGCGTTCGGCGCGCGGGCTGCGGTGCGCGACCAACCTGCGTCAGATCGGCGTCGGCTGGACGATCTACGCCGACCAGAACGACGGAACCGTCGTCCCGGGTCGTCCCGGGCGCTTCGCCGACGCCAACCGGAACGTGTATTGGGTCGGCAACGGATATCAGTTCCGCCCGCGCTGGTACGTCCAGATGGGCGCGGAGGCGGGGTTCTACGCTTTCAACCAGCCCAGCCCCGATCCGGCACAGGACAATCTCAAGCAGGTGGACGGCAACGAAGTGTTCCTCTGTCCCGAAGTCGCCGAGCGGACGAACAACCGCAATTACGCCTTCGGATACAACTACCAGTTCCTCGGAAACGCCCGTTTCAAGGGCGGATCGGAGTCCAACGGGTTCATCAATTTCCCGCTCCCGATCGACCGCATCCGCGCGGCGTCCTCGACGGTGATGTGCGCGGACGCGATGGGCACGGCTGCGGGCAAGCCCAGACGAAGCCGGACCGAGTACCGGACGGACGGTTCGTCGGATGTGTTCGCCTGGGGCAATCATGCGTGGTCGCTGGATCCGCCGCGCCTGACCCCGGAATCGGACTTCTGCGACGACAACAACCGAGCGCCCGAGCACCGCTCGGCGATCGAGACCCGCCACGGCGCCAAAGCGAACGTCATGTACTGCGACGGTCACGTCGGGTTCGAGACGTTCGAGTCGCTGGGGTACGAAGCGGGAGCGGACGGCGCGATCGGCGTCGGCACGGGCCGGGCGCACAACCGTTTCTTTTCCGGGACCGGCGAGGACGCGGGCCCGCCGCCGATTCAGTAACCGACGGTCGGGCCGCACTCTGAACCTGAGCGAGGCAGGGCATGTTGCACAGACGGGAAATGATACCCCTGATGTTTCTGATCGCCGGTGTCGTCGCGCTCCCGGGCGCCGGGGCGACGGCGCAGGACGGATCCCCCGGTTCGGGAAACGTCTCCGACGACGTCGTGCTGCGCGCGATGATCGCCGAACTGGATCGCTCGATGAAGGAGCTGGTGCTCGGCGGGCTGGAGCGGCCTTACTTCATCCAGTATGTCGTCGAGGACACCGTCGCGCATAACGCCTCGGCGAAGTTCGGCGGCGTCCTGTCCTCGGGCCGGACGCACCGGCGTACGCTGAACACGGATGTCCGCGTCGGATCCTACGAACTGGACGACGGCAACCTCGGGTTCGGCGGGTTCTCCGGCGGGGTGCTGCCGCTGGACGATGACGAGCAGGCGATCCGCCACGCGATCTGGCTGGCGACGGACGCGGATTACAAGGTCTCCGTCGAACTTCTCACGCGAAAGCGCGCGGCGCTGAAGGAGATGAACGTCGAGGATCGGCCGAACGACTTCTCGCCCGCGCCCCCGGTGCAGGTGCTTGATCCGCGCGTGACGCTCGAGGTCGATGGCGCCGCCTGGACGGAGAACATCCGCCGCCTCAGCGCCCGTTTCCTCGATCACCCGCACGTGGACGACGCCCAGGTCACCTTCTTCGCCGGACATACGAACCGCACGCTGGTCAACTCCGAGGGCACGCGCTACCGCCACGGCGACACCGGCATCTTCGTCAACGTCAGCGCTTCCGCCCGCGCCGCCGACGGGATGGACCTCGCCGCCGAGCGCATGTACATCGCCGAAGCTTTCGACCAGCTTCCCTCGCTCGAGACGATGCTTGCCGACCTCGACGCCCTCGCCGCCGACCTCAAGGACCGCGCCGCCGCCGGAACCCTCGAGCACTACGTCGGGCCCGTGCTCTTCGACGCCGAGGCCGCCGGCGTCGTCCTCAACGACTTGCTCGCCGACGCACTGGCCGCGAAACCCGTCATCCTCGGATCTCGTTCCGCACAGGATGACACGATGGAAAAGAAGATCGGGCTGCGGATCCTCCCTCGATTCCTCAGCATCGTGGATGATCCGAACGAGCACTTCTTCGAGGGAACCCTTCTCGCCGGGCACGGCGCCTACGACGACGAGGCCGTCCGGGCCCAGCGCGTCAGCCTCGTCGAGAACGGCATCCTCAAGACCCTCGTCACCTGCCGCACACCGTCACGCAAATTCAAAGAGTCCAACGGGCACGGGCAGGGGCGCTTCGGAACCGTCAACGCCCACGTCGCCAACCTCTTCGTCGAAACCTCAGAGGGACTTACGCAGGAGGAACTCGAAGCCGAACTTCTTCAGGCCGCCCGCGACGAGGGGCTTGAGTTCGCTCTGCACGTCCGGGCGATCGAGTCCGGTGGCGGGGGGGCGCTCGGCGATCCGCTGCGTGTGGACAAGGTGTACGTCGCCGACGGTCGGCGCGAGCGCATCCGCGGCGTCGAATTTACCACCGTCGATATCGCGAAGCTCAAGGACATCCTCGCCGCGGGAACGCAACGCAAGGTGTATAATGATCTGGGGTTCGGGGCGGGCACGTGCAGCGTCGTTTGTCCGGCGCTGCTCTTCGAGGAGCTGGAGCTGACGCGCGTGGAGCCGCAGTTCGATCGCCTGCCGATCCTCAAACCGCCGTCGCTGCGGACGGCGAAGACCGTGCCGTGATGTCCAACATCCTCCCGATCCCGTCGCCGAACGCGAATTCCGACGTGCCAACGCCCGCCGGGTTTGAGGAACGCTGCGCCGCTCTTCGCGCCGGCCTGCGCGCGATGCGCCGCGTCGCCGTCGCCTTCAGCGGCGGCGTGGACTCCGCCCTCGTGCTGCGCGTCGCGCTCGACGAACTCGGGCGCGACAACGTCCTCGCCGTCACCGGACGCAGTGCCAGTTTGAAGCGCTCCGAACTCGAAGCCGCTGAGGCCCTCGCCCGGTCGCTCGGCGCGGAGCACGTCGTCCTCGACACCTCCGAGTTCGACAACGCCGCGTATCTCGCCAACCCGACGAACCGATGCTACTTCTGCAAGACCACCTTGTACGAGCACGTTCGTCCGCTGCTGGCGTCGCGCGGGCTGACCACGCTGATCAACGGAACCAACGCCGATGACCTGACGGATTACCGCCCCGGACTCGCCGCGGCGGACGAACACGGCGTCCGCTCGCCCCTGGCTGAGGCGGGGATGACCAAGCGGGACGTCCGCGAGCTGGCCCGCCGTCTCGGCCTCGACGTGCATGACAAGCCTGCGTCCCCCTGCCTGTCCAGCCGCGTCCCTTACGGCGAGAGCATCACGCCCGAGAAGCTGCGCCGCATCGAGGACGCGGAGGACTATCTCGCGTCGCTGGGCTTCCGTGAAGTCCGCGTCCGCAGCCACGCCGATCTCGCCCGCATCGAAGTCCCCGCGGCCGACCTTCCGCGCCTCGCGGATCCGCAGATCGGCGCCTGCGTCGCCGCCCGCCTCAAGGCGCTGGGCTTCACCTACGTCACGCTCGACCTCGCCGGATTCCGCAGCGGCAGCCTCAACGACGTCATCCGCCTCAACCTGCCCGAGCGATCCGGAAGTCTCTGACGCATCGCCCCGGCGGCTCGGTTGATCCGAAGACGTTCACGCTCCGCGACGCAGCGTGCCGCGTTCATCGCTAACCCTGAAGGCGGCACGGCGCGTCCTTGTGCTCCGGAGGGGCAGCCCTTGTGCCCCGGAGGGGCAGCCGAGAGTTCCCCAGCGATTTATCGCTGGGGAACTTGGCGCTGGACCACGCAGGCCCGGAGGGACGGCTGATCGGCGGCACGAGGGGATTCTTGTTCCTCTGAAACTTCTTTCGTCCCTCCGGGACTTCGGTTTGTCCGCGCGGGCTTCCCCAGCCCTGGCGGGCTGGGCTGGTTTCTGACGCCCCTGCCGGGGCTGGGACTTCGGAATGATCCTCCGGGGTCAGGACCGCCGGATGACCTTCCGGGGCACGGGACTTCCGGATGATCTTCCGGGATCAGGACTGCCGGATGATCTTGCGGGGTCAGGAAAGCCCGTCGATTTCCCGCGCATGATCGTATGTTCATGCGAACCCAACGCCCGCCAGCCGCAGTCCGGGGGAGACTCAGGTCCACGTCTTACCGTTTCGACCTTCGATTTTCACTTCCCCCACGCCTTCGCCAGCTCGATCAGCATCTTCACCGCCGTCTCCATCTCCTCCAGGCAGGCGTATTCCAGGGGGGAGTGGAAGTTGTGCATGCCGGTGGAAAGGTTCGGCGTGGGCAGGCCTTTCTCGGTGAGGCGCGAGCCGTCGGTGCCGCCGCGGACGATGTTGAGCTTCGGCTCGATGCCCAGCGCGCGGAACGCCTCGACCGCCTTGGCGATGGCGCGCGGCTCCTTTTTCAGCCCGTCGGCCATGTTGCGGTACTGCTCGGTTACTTTGACCTCGATCTTCGCCCGCGGGTGTTCGGCGCGGAGGGCGGCGGCGATGCCCTCGAGGATGGCTTCCTCCTTGCGAAGGTTGGCGGTGACGAAGTCGCGGAGCAGGATGCGTGCGCTGGCCTCGGGCACCCCGCCTTCGATCTTGTAGGGGTGCATGAAGCCGTCGCGGCCGTCGGTGGTTTCCGGCGACATGCCCTGCCACGGCAGACGGGAGATGAACTCCGCGAGAATGCGGATCGCGTTGACCATCCGGCCCTTGCCTTCGGACGGGTGGGTGTTGATCCCCGTCACCGTCACCACCGCGAGGTCGGCGGAGAAGGTTTCCGCGTCGATGATGCCCTGGGCCTCGCCGTCGAGGGTGTAGCCGACCTGAGCGCCGAGCTGCTTGAGGTCCACGTGATCGACGCCGTGGCCGACCTCCTCGTCGCAGGTGAAGCAGATGCGGATGCGGCCGTGGGGGATCGAGGGGTTCTTCAGCAATTCGTCAGCGGCGGTCATGATGACCGCGACGCCGCTCTTGTCGTCGGCGCCGAGCAGCGTCGTACCGTCGGTGGTGATGAGCGTCTTGCCTTTAAGCTCGGCCAGACCCGGCGACTCGGCGGTGCGGATGACGCGTTCCTTGAAGTTGGGGAGCACGATGTCGCGGCCGTCGTAGTTGCGGATGACCTGCGGGTTGACGTTCTTCGCGGTGAACTCGGGCGACGTGTCCACGTGAGCGAAGAGGGCGATTGTCGGCGGCTCCCCTTGGCCGCCCGCGCCGCCCTTGACGGTCGCGGGGATCGTCGCGGTGACGAT
Organism: Phycisphaerae bacterium; assembly: GCA_013360585.1. Classification (GTDB taxonomy): domain Bacteria; phylum Planctomycetota; class Phycisphaerae; order UBA1845; family UBA1845; genus JABWBH01. The sequence goes on from JABWBH010000024.1 coordinate 23,893, forward strand.
GCCGAACTCGCTCATGTGAACGTCGGCCGCACCGATGGCTTGAAGCTCGTCGCGCAGGAGCTTGGACAATTCGAGCTGCGTCGCGGTGCTCGGATAAGTCGTGCTCCGCTCGTCGGCGGTGGTTTCGATTTTGACGTAACGAAGGAAGCGGTCGAGAAGGATGTTCACCGTAGTATTCCCCTATTGATAATTTCCATGGTTATTTCCGCGGCTTTCGGATGGGCAACCGGCGCAGTCGAACCATTCTATCGCCAATAACGACTATCGCTCCAGCGTCCAAGCTCGGCCGAACAGTATCGAGGATGCTCATCAGGATCTCGCCCTGCACGAGAGGATCGCCGTTGGTCATTCGGAACAGGATCACGGAGGGGTATTGCCGATTGCTGAATGCGAGCAGCGTTCCAAAATCGGCGTCTTGTGTGATGATGATGCGATCATCACGGGATGCGTGATCCAGGATGCCTTCGTCGGCGGCGGTTGCAAGGCCGAGCTCAGCGGCGTGAACTGCATCGTGTCCCGCGTCTCGAAGGATTCTCGCGATCTTCCTCGAAACCGGCTGATCGACAATGAAACGCATGTCACGCCCCGGAAGCAGAGGAGATAGGGATCAATCTATCCTCCGTCAACTCGGCGGCGTAGTGAAGGGCCTCAGCGATGTCTTCCCTCTCGAGTTCGGGATACGCATCGATGATCTCCTGCGTCGTCATCCCGCTGGCCAGGCAGCGGACGATCGTGGCGACAGGAATGCGCATGCCGCGGATGCAGGCCTGACCGCCAAGGATTCGAGGATCAAACGTGATTCGTTCGAGTTCGTTCATCTGCGAAACATGTCCTACTTTTCGGGAAACCGGGCTTCCCGCGTTCGTTCCTGTTGCTCAACATTGATTATACCTCGGACGAGGACTCAAACCAATCTGTTCACGGCGCCGCCAGAACCCGCTCGGCGGTGTGGGAGAGGTCCGTCACTTCCTCGGCTTCCCCGCCGAATCCGTGGTCGATCTTCGGTTCGACGCCAGCCAGTACACCGGTCTGGAAGGTCCGCCGTCGGAGCGCCAGACCGGTCCGGTCGCCTCGACGGCGACGTCATCGCGGTGGAGGAGGAGGATTTCGAATCGCGGGTCTCGGGCCTCGGAAAATGAGGCGGCGCCGGGTCCGTCAGACCGTGAGCGTGCCTTCGGCGTCGGCGAGCTGGTCGGGGAGTTCGGCGCGGGTTTCGTCGAGTTGCTCGCGGGAGATCCCGATGTCTTCGAGCATCGCGTCGGTGATCTGGCCGTTCTCGTGGGTGTAGAAGAAGCCGAGCTTCTCCTGGCAGCAGAGGACGTCGGCGATCTTGACGACGTTGCCGAGCTTCTGAAGTTCGGCGCTGAGGGCGTCGGGGTTGTGATGGAACCCGCAGGCGGCGCGGAGGTGGCGCGGGAACTTCCAGCGCGTGGTCAGTCCGCCACCGAACTGCTGATGATTGGCGCCGATGATGGCGTTCTCCAGTTCGAGGAAGTCGCCGCCCTGCTTCGAGTAGGCGGTGATGACTTCGGTCAGTTTTTCCGGGAACGCCTGGCGTTCGACGAGGATGCCCATGTCGTGAATGAGTCCGGCGACGAAGAGTTCGTCGGGCTGCACGGGGTAGTGCGTCTTCTTGGCGAGCAGGCGGCAGGCGACGCCGACGGCCAGGCTGTGGCGCCACAGGTCCGTGGCGGTGAAGCCTTCGGAGATGCGTCCGCCCTTGAAGAGACGGGCGATCGAGGTGGCGATGGCGATGTTCTTCACGGCGGACAACCCCAGCAGGATGATCGCGCGATCGACGCTGGCGATCTGACCGGGCAATCCGTAGAAGGCGGAGTTGACGACTTTGAGAACCTTGGCGGACAGCGCGGGATCATGCTTGATGACTTCGTGAAGGTCACGGGCGGTGCTGCGGGCGTCCTCGACGATCTCGATGATCTTGACGGTGACCTCGGGGAGGGTGGCGATCTCGCCCAGTCCCGAAAGAGCCTTTTCGACGATCTGCTTGGATTGATCGGCTGTTTGTACCGTCATGAATCGTGTCCTCTTTCCTGCACCCGGGCGGTGAAGGGCGTCGGGGGTGCGGCGTCCTTCGCGCTTCCCGTGAGTATCGTCGGCGGCGTGGAGGCGCTTTAGGCGTGGGGACGGCTTGACCGCGCAAGGAGGGGCGGCTTATTGTCGAGTCATGACCGATAACGCATCAAAACTGGCGGTGGTGACGGGGGGAACAGGGCTTCTGGGCAGTCACATTGCGGAGGCGTTGCGTCGTCAGGGGTATCCGGTGCGGGCGTTGGCGCGGTCCGGAAGCGACGCTTCGTTTCTGCGGCGCATCGGGGCGGAGGTGGTTTCCGGGGATTTATCGGATGCGGGGGCGTTGGCGCGCCTGTGCGACGGAGCGGACGCGGTGTATCACGCGGCGGCGCGGGTCGGGGACTGGGGTCCGTGGTCGGAGTTCGTGGAGTTCTCGATCGAAGGGACGCGGCGACTGATCGACGCGGCGGCGCAGGCGCGTGTGCGGCGGTTTCTGCACATCAGCTCGATCAGCGTTTACGGACACCTTGACGGCGAGGGGCGGGTGTTCGACGAGCGTGAACCGCTGGGTCAGAACCTGTACCGGTGGAGCTACTACAGTCGGGCGAAGGTGGAGGCGGAGAAGCTGGCGTGGGAGGCGCATCGGGCGGGTCGCGTCGCGCTGACGGTGATCCGCCCAAGCTGGATGTACGGCGAGCGGGACCGGGCGACGCTGCCGCGTCTGATGGACTCGATCCGCCGGGGGAAGCTGCGTCTGATCGGCGACGGGGAGAACCGTCTGAACCTGACGAACGCGGCGAACGTCGGGGAGGCGGCGGTTCTGGCGGCGAATCATGAGCGGGCGGTCGGTGAGGCGTACAACTGCTGCCACGACGGCGTCCTCACGCAGAAGACTTTTTTCAATGCGGTGGCGGCGGCGATGGGCGCGCCGGCGATCACGCGGCGCGTGCCTTATGCGGTGGCGCGGCGCCTGGCGTTCGCCCTGGAGTGCGCGGGTCATCTGCTGGGGCGGAAGAACCCGCCGCTGATCACGCGGTACTCGGTGTGGTTGATGGGGCGGCGATGTTTCTTCGAGTGCCGCAAGCTCAAGGAGCAGCTCGGCTGGTCATCGCGGATCGGTTACGCGGAGGGCGTGCCGGCGGCGGTGCGTGAGCAACTCGGTCGTGCGGGCGATCGAGGGACGGCGGCGCCGTCCGGCCGGGTCGGCGCGGCGGCGTAGACCACGGCACGACGTTGACGGATCCTTCCGTCGCGCGGCGATGCCGGGCGCGGATCGCGGCGGATCCGAGGCGCCGCCGTCTACCAGCGGGCGGTCGGTTCGACGCGGTAGACTTCCGTCAGTTCTTCCAACAAAGCCCCGAACGAGGGGTCATGTCGTCCGCGGCGTCCTCCGATCGCGTTGAGGTTCGGGGCGGTAAGCGTGAGTTTCAGACCGGCGTTCTGCGTGACGCGGAGCAGGTCGTCGCGCCAGCGCTGGAACATGTCCGAGGTGGTTCCGTCGACCGCGCCATCGGGATAAAGCCCTGCGCGTTCGAGGTCGGCAAGCCCCGCGGTCGGCTCGAAGAGCATCACGGCGGAGGGCGCGAGGCGGTTGAGCGACGCCTGCATGCGTGTCGCGGGGTCGCCGCCGGCGCGTCCGAGTTGCACGATCCAGTGATCGACGTGCTCGACATGGATGCGCTCCTCCGCCTCGATCCGTCGGGCGAGTCCGGCGATCTCCGCGTCGCCGGACCGGGAGAGTCGCCCGACGCGCAGCAGGTCAAAGTGGTCGCAGAAGAACTGCCGTGCGATGGCGGCGTCCCAGTTAAGGTCGTCGGAGGCGAGAGTGATGTCGGCGCAGCGGTAGGCGTCGGCGGGGCGTCCGTAAGCGACGGCGTCGGCTTCGCGGCCCGTCAACCGTCCGATGTGCTCGTACAACGTCAGGGCGTGGGCCAGTTCGTCCTGCGCGATTGAAGAGAAGGCGATGTCCTCCTCGAGAATCGGGGCCAGCCCGGTCCAGTCCGCGACGCGATGACCGAGGAAGAACTTGTCATCAGCGATCGAGAGCAGCAGCTCGACCAGCGGCGTCTTCAGATGTTCGGAAAGTTGGTTCATGCGTAAGCCAAGTGAACTCGCGGAAATCGCCGGCGCGGCTCAGCTCTGCGGGCGTCCGGGAGTAGGATGGGACAAAGGTCATTCCTGGCTGAACCGGAATCACGGTTGTGCGACGCTTCGAGAGAGCGGGGGACCGCGCGGACTGAAGTCCGCGGCTCGCTTCCCGTCGTCCGGTTGTGATCGTCGATTCAGAACGTCTCCTTCAGATCCTCTTTTTCGTATTCGACGATGTCGCGGAGCTTGCGCACCTGCTCCCACTTCCGCCGGACATCGGCCGCATAACCGCGCGCAAGGCGGTAGCCCTGGTCGGTCAGCGGCCAGATCACGTCGTTCGCGTAATCGGTGGTCAGGATGGCGCTGCGCGGAACAACCCAGAGGTGGACGCACTCCTGATCGCGTCCGTAGTGCCGCTTCGCGTAGTCCAGCGCGAGGGCGTCGTTCGGCGCATCCACCGTGCCGGCGTGGACGTGAGACGACCCGCGGTCGAGTTGGATGAAGACTTCATAAGGCTTGAGGTCACCCTCCTCGGGTGCGGTCAGCGGACCGGGGTCCGCGGTGTCAACCTGTCGAACTTTCGAGAGCGCCACGGGATCTCCGCCTGTCAGGTCGCGCGGGGATCCTACGCCCCGCGACCGGATCACCGCTCATCTTAGCGTAAACGGGCGAGCGACACACCCCCGACCCGCTCCTCCCGACGAAGAATCAGCGGGCGCGATATGAGTTGGGTGCACGTCCGGCCGGAGTACGCCTCGGTCCCTGCGCGGACGGCGCCGGCCTCATCCGCGTCATGCGCAACCACGATCGTCAATCCGACGCTGTCGAAACCGGCCTGGCGCCCGCCGCGCCGGCGCCGGTCGTTCCGCTGCTGCCGTATCAGCGGGAGGACGTCGAGGCCGAGGATCGTTTCCGCTGGAACTGCTGGGCGCGGCAGACGGGAAAGAGCTTCACGAAGGCGCTGCGGCGGCTGCTGCGCGGATTGGCGCGACGGCGGACCCAGATCTTCCTGTCCGCCGGGCTTCGGCAATGCGCGGAACTGATGAGCAAGGTGCGTCAGCATTGTCAGGCTCTTCGGGTGGCGTGCGACTATCACGGATTTGACGAGCTGGCGGAGCTTCGGGAGCGGCGGCTGGAGGTCGCGCTGCCCGGCGGGGTGCGGATCATCGGTCTGCCCGCGAACCCGGCGACGGCGCGCGGGTTCAGTGGGGACGTGCTGCTGGACGAATTCGCGATGCACGGCGACGACCGGGCGATCTGGGCGGCCTTGTTTCCGACGCTGCTTCGCGGCGAGGGCGAACTCGACGTGGCATCGACGCCGAAGGGACGCGGGAACGTGTTCTACGAGCTTTCGCTCAACGAAGCATTCGGACGGTCGATCGTGACGCTCCCGCAGGCCGTCGCGCAGGGACTGGAGGCGGACGTAGACGCGGTGCGGAAGGCGATGGGCGACGAGGAGCTTTTTCGTCAGGAGTTTCTCTGCGAGTTCCTTGATGAATCCACGGCCTTCCTGACCTACGACCAGATACGCGGCTGCCAGTCCGAGTCCTGCCGACCCGCCACGAGCGTCGATGCGCTGGCGGAGATCGCGGCGTCGGATGGCGCGACCGCGCGTAAGACCTGGGTTGAAGAGGAGCGGGACTGGTTCGCCGGCGTGGACGTCGGTCGCAAGCACGACCTGACGGTGATCTGGGTGCTTCAGCGCCACGCCGGATCGGGGTGCGCGGCGGCGGGCTCCGCGACGACAGCGTCGTCCGCAGCGCCGGAATACGTGACGGTGGGTCTGATCGAGTTGAGTCACATGCCGTTTTCCCGGCAGTGGGACGCGCTGGCGGAATTGCTTCGGCTCGGGCGGTTGCGCCGCTGCGCAATCGATGCGGGCGGGATCGGGATGGCGCTGGCGGAGGAGGCGGAGCGGGTTTTCGGATCGGGGCGCGTCGAAGCGGTGACGTTTACAGCGCCTTTCAAGTCGGCGATGGCGATCGTGCTGCGGCGGGAGGTGGAAGCGCGTCGCATTGTGATCCCCGCGGACGACCGGGTGCTTCACGACTGGCACAGCGTGGAGCGTGACGTTACGCCGATCGGGCACCTGAAGCTGACCGCGCCGCGTGGCGCTTCGGGGCACGCGGACCGGTTCTGGGCCGCTGCGCTCGCGCTGCACGCCGCCGGTCAGCCTCCGACGTCGAGACACGTCCTGACGCTTCCGGCGGGGATGTTCTCGGCGCGCGGCGCCTGGTGAGAGCGGACCCCGGTCGGAAACAGGGAAACGACAAGACCCCCGGCGACCGCAAACGCGGCGCCGGGGGTCTGTATTTTCGTCCGATCGCCGGTGTTACTCGGCGTCGTTGTCACCGTCGACAAGGTCGACCAAGTCAGCAAGGAACCAGTTCGTGACCAGGTCAGCCGGGATGCCGCCGAGGGCATACCCGAAACCCGCCCAGACATTGCGGGCCAGGCCGTTGAAGCTGCAGCCGCTGCCCAGAACCAGACCGCCCGTCAGCGCCATCGCCGCGAGCTTCGAAAACTTCTTGGTACGCATGTGTTTTCCTTCCAATTCCACAAAAGTAACCCGAATCTCGCGCGGATACACGTCTGACGGAACGAATCCGCCTGTGCGTCGCGCCGTTAAACCGATCTGCTTCGCCGGACACTGACCGCGCCTTGACCCCGGCCAAGCTGTGAGAAGTATGTGCCGCCGCCTGCTGATTCGTCAAGAGGGGGCCGCGAACATTTCTTGGCCAGCCGGTGAACTCACCCAGCCCCGCAGGCGGCAGGCATCTGCAACCCTCGACACTGCAAGAAGATACGCGGCTTCACGAAGGGTCACGTTTCGTTCTTTCGAAAGCTCCAGAACGGCGGCGAAGGACTCCGTCATTCTCCGGTCGAGCGCCTGATGCACCTGGTCCAGCGACCAGTAGTAGTTGTACGCGTTCTGGACCTGCTCGAAGTAGGAGACGGTCACCCCGCCGGCGTTGGCGAGGATATCCGGCACGACCGGGATTCCTCGATCGGCAAGGATGCGGTCCGCGTCCGGCGTCGTCGGTCCGTTTGCCAATTCACAGATCATCCGCGCCTGAATCTTGTCCGCATTGTTCCGAGTGATGACGTGTTCGATGGCGGCGGGAATCAGCACGTCGCAGGGCAACGTCAGCAGATCGTCATTGCTGATGCGCTGGGCGTCGGCGTAACCGGCGACGTGCTGAGCATTATGCTGGTAATGATCGAGGACGCGCGGGATATCCAGTCCGTTCTCGTTCAGGATCGCCCCGTCCTCTGCGCCGACCGCGATGACCTTGCACCCCGCCTTGTGCAGGATGGATGCCAGTCCGCCGCCGACGTTGCCGAAGCCCTGAATGACGTAGCGCCCCTGCTGAAGGCGCAGACCCAGCGCGCGGTCAGCCTCGCGGATCACGTACATGCCGCCCCAGGAGGTGGCGTCGGATCGTCCGCGCGACCCGCCGAGGGGAAGCGGCTTGCCGGTAATGACGCCGGGTTCGCTGCGGGCGCGGATTCTCTCGAACTCATCCATCATCCACGCCATGTGCTGCGGGGTGGTATGCACGTCGGGAGCGGGAACGTCGCGGTCGGCGGCGAACTCGGGGGCGAACGCCTGAATGTAGGCCCGCGACATCCGCTGTGCTTCGCCCGGCGACAGGGCGCGCGGGTTGCACGTGATGCCGCCCTTGCCGCCTCCGAGGGGCAGATCCACGACGGCCGTCTTCCACGTCATCCAGCAGGCGAGGGCGCGGACGGTGTCGATCGTTTCGTTGACGTGCCAGCGCAGCCCTCCCTTGGTCGGACCTCGGGCGTTGTTGTATTGCACGCGGTAGGCCTGAAACACCTGCACTCTGCCGTCGTCCATCATGACGGGGAGGCGAGCCTCGTACTCGCGCATCGGCCAGCGCAGCAGCTCCCGCATTGCGTCCTGGATCCCCAGCGCCTCACAGGCGTGGTCCACCAGGGCCTGGGCGTGATGAAAGGGATTGTGACCTTCGGTGCTCACACACGTCTCCTGTTATCGTCGGTCCGCCTGAAACGCGCCCGTCGCCACCCGATCCACGGACGGCGTGCGGATTCCGGCCGGCCCGAGTCCGGCTTCGATCTTCGCCGTAGCATAACGGGGATGCCGCCCGGAAGACCAAGCGCGAGGGTGCGGCGGGCGACTTCGCCCCGGAACTGGCCGATAATCAGGTGGAGACCGGATGTGCGGCGGGGCGGGGCAGGTTCCCGCAAGCCGGTTCGTGTCAGCCCGGAAAAGGCGTCATGAGAACGATGATGTACGTTGTCGGCGTCGCCGTGGTCGCGGCGGCGGTTCAGGCTCAGGAAGAAGCGCCCCGGTCCTCGGTGGCGGCGACGCCCGCGGCGGAAGTGCCGAAACTGATCGAGCAGCTCGGAGCGCAGGACTACCAGGCCCGTCTCGACGCCACGCGTCAGCTTTGCCGGATCGGACCGGCCGCCCTCGAACCGCTGCGCGCCGCGCAGCGCCACGAGTCGTTCGAGATCGCCGCCCGGGCCCAGCGCCTCGTGCGCCTGCTGGAGCGACAGTATTTCGGCGGCGTGCGCGTGACGCTCTCGGTCTCGAAGACTCACTTCGCCTGGAATGAACCGATCGACCTGACGATCGAGTTCACGAACACGTCGTCGTTCGATGCGCGCCTGCCCTTCGACGCCGGCGCCGGAAGCGCGGGCGACACGGACGCGGACCTCGCGCAGGTGCGCGGAATGATCGACGCCGGGGAGTATCTGGAAGTGACGGATGCGGCGGGCAACGTGCTCGATCTTCGGGTGGACGACGTCGCGGAATCTCCCGCGATCGCCCGTCTGATCCGCGAGCGCGCCGAGTCCGGTCCGGTCGAGATTCTCTCCCCCGGCCGATCCGCGATCATCCGCCTGACCGCGTTCAACCGCGGGTGGGCGCGGTTCCCGCTGCTGGCGCCGGGTGCGGCGACGGTGCAGTTCCGATACCTGCCGCAGTGGCCGCACGAGGAGCCTTTTCTCGGGTTTGAGAAGGACGGCGTCGGGGCGGTGGTGAGCGAACCTCTGAGGTTGACGATCGAACCGGGCGCGCCGCCGGGGGTAAGTTCGACGGGGCGGACGGCGGACGTCGTCGTTGAGCGGCAGGGCGAGGAGTATATCGCGTACCTGATTTGTCTTTACGATCGGCCTGTCGCGGTCAACGCGCATTTCGGAACGACGCCGCCTTTCGCGCAGCTTCGCTGGACGTGCCGCGTCGGCGACGAAGATCGCATTCTGACCGCGGGCGACGTCGGCAAGCTTGCCGAGTTCACCGGCGACCGCTTTCTGAGCGTTGAACCGGGTTCGCGCGTCGAACTCGGCCGGATCACGGTCGCCCGCGCGAGGCAAACCGCCGAGGCGCTTCCCGCGCCCTCCGGAAGCCCCACTCTGGTCGCCGCCTATGTGAACGTGGCGTCGCGGGCGTGGCAGATCGAGCAGGCCGACCGTGACACCGACAACTGGAAATCCCTCCCGGACGCCGCCCGTCAGCCGTTTCCGCCGCGCGTCGTCACCGGACATCTGCGAAGCGATCCCGTCCAAGTCGGACGTGAGCCGTAACCGGCAGGCTGCGGTTCAGCTCCGAGCGACCGTTTTGCGGATTTCAAAATCCGGTTCGTCTTCTTGTTGGCGGAAAGGTCATCCGCTCAAGCCCTGCTTTGCCTTCCGCGCCTTGTTCCAGGCGGACCGTCTTCGGCGAAAGGCGAGCCGCGGGACGCGCCGGGCGTGGCGGGTTTTGTAGAACTCGGGTTCCTGAATGTAAGCGGATCGAGGACGCTGCTAAGTCACGACGACAACAAACACCTTGCAGGGGCCGTGAATGCCGGTGACGAGCACGCCTTCGATATCGGCGGTCTTGCTCGGTCCGGTGATGAGGGTGAGGTTCGACGGCAGGTCCGGCGCGCAGGGCGCCGCCGTGGGCGCGGGGGAAGCGGCGTCGGCGGGGCGCCCGTCCGAGCCTCCGAAGAGGTCCACCAGGTCCGCGATAACCCGCGACGCCCGGACGAGCACGATGTGCAACGGCGGGATCAGCGTCAGCGACCGGTAACGCCGCTTCGCGTTGTCCACCACGACGCTGCCGGTCTCCGCCACGGCGTACAACGCACCGGTGATCCCGATGTCCGCTCCGTAGAAAGCCTCGTCGCCTCGAGCCGGATCGAGCAGGATCGCGTCCGGACACGCCTTGCGTATCATGTTCTCCCACGGCAGGTCCGGTTCAAGCGTGATCTTCGACGCTTTCTCCGCGCGAAGCAGGTCGGCGACGTGGCGACCGACGTCGGAGTCGGCGACGACGGATGGCGCCAGCCCCATCGCCTTCGCCTGCTCGCAGAAGGCGCGTACGAGGTCTCCGGACGGTTCGACCTGGCGCAGTACACTCGGCGGAACCTCGGGGCGCGGCGCCCGACGCTCCGACGGCACGTTGGCCACGGCTTCGCGGATTCTCGCCAGCACCTTGTTTCTGGATTCGGACATGCTCCAAGGAGTCGCGGCGCAACGATGCGGCCTGCGGGAGCTTCGTACCCGGAAAACGGACGGCGAACAAGGCGCAGTCCAGCCGCGTGGGCTGCGAAGGTCGTTCACGATCCCGTGTCGCCGGCTTCGGGCATCGCGAACCGGGCGAAGCGGAGCATGATGGCGTCCGCCAGGCGGTGCGACAGGCGGCGGATGCCGGCGATGGTGATCCCCTCAGCGGACAGGATCACCTCCCGGCGACGCGCGCGTGAGGCTCGCACGACGGCACGGGCGACGTGCTGCGGGGAGTACTGGGTGCGGGCGAGGCGGACGGGGCGGACGTTGACGTTCGAGGCGTTTTCGAAAAAGGGCGTCCGCGTGGACCCCGGGGCGACGCTGATGACGTCCACGCCCGATCCGGCGATTTCCATCCTTAACCCCGTCGAGAAGCTCAGCAGGAACGCCTTGGTGGCGCTGTAGACGGTCATCCGCGGGATCGACTGATACCCCACGACGGAAGCGATGTTGATGACCTGTCCGTGTCGGCGGGAGAGCATGTCGGGGAGGACAATTCGGGCGAGTTCGACCGGGGCGAGAACATTCAGCTCGATCATCCGGCGAAGGTCGGCCGACGGCTGAGCGACGACGCGGCCGAATCCGGCCCACCCGGCGTTGTTGATCAGGACATCCACGGCGCCGAGGGCGGCGCGGATCTCGTCATGCGCCGCGCGGCGTCCGTCCGCGTCGGTCACGTCCAGCGGAACGGGCGCCACCCGATTGCGCCCGAGCTGTCCGGCAAGTTCGCTCAGCCGGTCGGTCCGTCGCGCGGAAGCGGCGACGCGGGCCCCGGCAGCGACGAAGGCTTCGACGCAGGCCCAGCCGATGCCGCTGGACGCACCGGTAATCCAGACAACTTTATCTTTGAGGACGTAGCTCACGATCGCCTGATTTCCCCGAGAAACCCGCCGCCGCGCCGCGGGTTCAGACCGCACCGAGCCTTTCGCCCCCGGCGCCCGCTTTCCACCGTGCCAGCCTCTCGAAAAAATTTTTTCGAGATTCGGAAATTTTTGCGAGACAAAGCGGAAGTGGATGTTATACTTCCGCGTCCGCTTGAAAAAGCGGGCGTGGTACGGGATCAAGGGAGTCAAGGATCGAAAGATCCGTTAGGAGGCCACATGAATGCCCAACTTTCATCAGCACCTGATCTTTAATGGGGTGGTGAGCAACGTTCCCGCCTCGGCCGAGGACTGCCGTCGCTGGCTCGACGCTCTCGTGCCGAAGATTCACATGGAGACGTTGGTCCCCGCTCGCGCCGTGTACTGCGACGATCCGGGCAACGAAGGCGTCACCGGCGTCGTGGTCATTTCGACCTCCCACGCGGCTTTTCATTACTGGGAGCCGAAGTCGGAGAACCCCAACCGGTTGTCGTTCTGCCTGTACTCCTGCGCGCCCTTTGACCCGCAGGTGGTGATCGACCACATCGACGAGTTCTGGTCGATCCAGGATTGCAGGTGGAAGCTGTTCGACCGGGGCTGGGACGTTCTCGACGTCACGCCCCAGTTGGAGCTGGCGACGGCGATGTAACCGCAGTCAGGCTTCCTTATACGAGACCAGAAGAGGGCCGTCGGTGCAGCGGACGTCACGCGTTCGCGCCGAGCGGTCCAGGACTCCGGTTCGTTCTGCGCAATGAAACCGGTCCGCAGGTGCTGCGCGCCGGACCTGTCCGCGCAGTGTTATGCGAATACGTTTGACCACGGCGGCCCCCCAGGAAGGGGCCGCCTTTTTGTTTCTGTGGCATCGATAGCCGGGCACGCGCTTGACGCTAAGGAAGCCGTCTGACGAGAATCGAGCGGCGTGATGGTCCGAACATCTTCCCAATCAGCCGAGAGCGATCTGGAGCAGGGGCTTCTTGCAGATTTCCTTAATCGCGGGACGCTGGATGAACTGCTCCCCCAGCTCGCCCGGGACAGGCGAGCCATCCAGGAAATCGAGTCCGTGGTCCGTAGTCTGACCACCGAACACGACCTTGTACTCGGAGACGCCCGCTCTGCATCAGCGCTGCCCCCCGACTCGGTTCACCTGGTTGTCACTTCCCCGCCCTACTGGACGCTTAAGCGATATCACGAACACGACGGTCAACTGGGTCACGTCCCGGACTACGAAGCGTTTCACGCCTCGCTGGAGGAGGTCTGGAGGAACTGCTTCCGGGCGCTGGTTCCCGGGGGCGTCTCATCATCAATGCCGGCGATGTCTGCCTCTGGCGGAGGAAGAACAACGGCAGGCACACCGTTGCCCCGCTCCACGCGACGATCCAGGAACGGTGCAAGGCGATCGGATTCGATAACCTGGCGACCATCATCTGGCACAAGATCGCCAACGCGAACTACGAGGTCTCCGGGGGCGGGGGGGGGTCTGGGCAAACCCTACGAGCCGAATGCTGTGATCAAGAACGACATCGAGTTCGTCCTCATGCAACGGAAACCCGGCGGATATCGAAGCCCGAAACCGCGCGAGCGGCTTCTGAGCCTGATCAGCGCCGAAAACTACCAGGCCTGGTTCCGGCAGATATGGTCGGACATTCGAGGGACATCGGCGCCGAGTCATCCCGCGCCGTTTCCGATCGAATTTGCCGAGCGTCTTGTGCGCATGTTCTCCTTCGTCGGGGACACGGTGCTCGACCCTTTCATGGGGACGGGAACCACGAGTCTTGCATGCGCCCGCTGGGGGCGCAACAGCATTGGAATCGAGAGCGATCCCCGGTACTACGAAATCGCCCGGAAGCGCGTCGCGGATTACGGCGCGGACCTTTATGTCAAAACCAGGCTGACATCGCGGGTGCTGGCGCATGCGAAATCATGATGACGGACTTCGAGAAGCCGTTCGATATTTCTGGAATACGCGACATCAACAGACGACGCGGCAGGGCCAGGATGACGATCGGGATCGGGGTGGACGAAGCGCCGTAACCGGCGGCAAGCAGATGAACGGATTCATTCAATTTGTCCGGGAACTGCTGTTGGAGTCCAAGGTTCCGCAATCCAGTATCGAAATCGGCAAACGAGTGGAACTCCCGGGATGGTTCCGGGCGGAAAAGAAGTGGGATCTTATCGTCACTCACGGCGGTGAGCTTCTGGCGGCGATCGAGTTCAAATCCCAGGTCGGTCCTTCGTTCGGGAATAACTTCAACAACCGGGCCGAAGAGGCCCTCGGCAGCGCGACCGACATCTGGGCGGCCTATCGCGAAGGAGCGTTCAAACCGTCCTCTCGCCCGTATCTCGGTTATCTGATGTCGCTGGAGGATTGCGACAAGTCCCGCGTTCCCGTAAAGGTTGTCGAGCCGCATTTCCGGGTTTTTTCCGAATTCAAGAAGGCATCCTACCGAGAGCGGTACGCCATATTGGTGGAGAAGTTGCTGCGAGAACGCCTTTATGACGGAGCGTGCCTGATTCTTTCGTCACCGGCTTCGGGGACATCAGGGGACTACCTTGAGTCCTTCCCGGAACTGACGTTCTCAAAGTTCCTCGTTCCGCTGATGGCGAGCGTAGGACGTATTCCCAGGTAGTCCCGACCCACGCAGCCTTTCATTAAAGTTGGTGATGAACAAATACGATGAACCACAGCGTGCTCAAACTCATCTGCGTCTGCGGCGCTCGGCCCAACTTCATGAAGATCGCGCCGCTTATGCGCGTGTTCCGCGAGTCGGGGCGCATGCAGGCGATCCTCGTTCACACCGGGCAGCATTATGACGAGCGGATGAGCCGGCTGTTTTTCCGGGATCTGGGGATCCCCGCGCCGGATGTGGATCTCGAGGTCGGGTCCGGGTCGCACGCGGTGCAGACCGCCGAGGTGATGAAGCGCTTCGAGCCGCTCTGCCTGGAGCACCAGCCTGACTGGGTGATCGTCGTCGGCGACGTCAACAGCACGATCGCGTGCGCGCTGGTGGCGGCGAAGCTGGGGGTCCGGGTGGCGCACGTCGAGGCCGGGCTGCGCAGCTTCGACCGCTCGATGCCGGAGGAGATCAACCGCGTCCTGACGGATGCGATCAGCGACCTGCTTTTCGTGACGGAGCCGTCCGGGGTCGAGAACCTGCGGCGGGAGGGCGTGCCCGGGGAGCGGGTTCACCTGGTGGGCAACGTGATGATCGACACGCTGCTGGCGAACCGGGAGCGGGCTGCGGCCTCGACGATCCTTCAAGACCTCGGATTGCGCCGCCGCGGGTATGACCTTGTGACGCTGCACCGTCCGAGCAACGTGGACGACCGCGCGGCGCTGGGGCCGATCCTGGACGCGCTGCTGGAGGTCGCAGGGGACCGGGATGTGGTTTTTCCGATCCACCCGCGGACGCGGAAGAACCTTGCGGCGTTCGGGTTCGAGGAGCGGATCGGGCGGCAGTCGCGCATCCGCCTGATCGAGCCGCAGGGGTACCTCGATTTTCTCAAGCTGATGTCAGACGCCCACGCGGTGCTGACGGACTCGGGCGGGGTGCAGGAGGAGACGACGATCCTCGGGGTTCCGTGCCTGACGCTGCGGCACAACACGGAGCGGCCGATCACGCTGACCGAGGGCACGAACCGACTGGTCGCCCCGACGAAGCAAGGCATCCTTGACGCACTGGCGGCGGTGGACGGGACGGCGGGGGCGGCGCCCCGGATGCCGACGTTGTGGGATGGTCGTGCGGCGGAGCGCATCCGGGATGTGCTGCTCAGCGCGGGCGCTGGATCCTGACGGGCCCGCCGGTCCGGGGCACCGCGTGTCGGACGGGCCGTGCCCGGCGACGAGGTCGTATCATCCAGAAGGGTCGCGCGGCCACCCGCCTTCAGAACCTCATCGGACCGCCTTCCGAACACGTCAGGTGAATCATTGGGTTTGCGTTAAGCGCTCTTGAGCGTAGCGGCGCACCTGATAGATTCCGCACTCGGTTCACAGGTGAAGGTTTGACGGCGTCGTGAAGCGGCGTCGTCGAAAGGGCGCGGCCGGCGGCGGGAGGTGGGCGAGGGGGCCTGAATCCGATCCTTCGGCGCGAGAGGGGAGTTCGCACGAGGTGACTCAACCCGCTCGGTTGATCGTAGCCGATCATGACGTTCTGCTCGCGGAGTCGCTCGCGGCGTGCCTGTCCCAGCATCCCGGCTGGGGCGTCGTGGGCGTGGCTTCGGACGCTCGTCGGCTTCTGGATCTGGCGATCGGTTCGGACGCGAACCTGACGGTGCTGAGCGCGGCGCTGCCTCCGCTGGGGGGCGAGGCGGCGCGGTCCCGCGTCGCGGAGCAACGCCCGGCGATGCGTTACGTTCATACCAGCCTGCACCCGATCGACAGCTACCTCGAGAAAGTCCTGGCGCAATCCGGCGCGGGGTACGCCGCGCGGATCGACGGTTTGTCCGCGCTGGTTCAGGTGGTCGAGGAGGTGGCGGCGGGCCGGTCGTCGTTCTCGCCCACGGTGCGGGCGCGGCTGGCGGACGGCGAGTCCCGGTCGACTTCGGAGCAGCGCGCGGGGTCGAAGCTTTCGCAACTGACGCAGCGGCAGGTTGAGGCGGTGCGCCTGGTAGGCAGCGGACTAAGCTACAAGGAAGTCGCCCGTGCGATGGGCATCGAGCGCAAGACGGTGGATAACCACATCACGTCGGCGATGCAGAAGCTGGACATTCACAGCCGCGGGCAGCTCATGTTGTACGTTTTCCGGGAGGGGCTGGTCGGACCGGAGCTTCTGGAGTGGGCGGAAAGCCGGATCAGCGGTCCGGCGATCGGGCCGGTCGCCCCCTCCGCGTCGCCGATGCACGCAGCGCCGCCTCGTCCCTGATGCTTCCGGTCGCGATCCGCGGAGCCTGCGAGGTTGAACGCTTTGCCGTCGCGCCGCCGTCTCGACCCGGTTGACGGGTCAGCGACATCGCGTCACATCGCCCCGGAAGCCGCCGGCCCTCCCGGGGCGCCCGGCGTGGTCTTCTTCAGATCGTGCGTGGATTTCATTTGAGCCGGACGGGTCGATCCGGTAAAAACCTCCCGCCGGGCCGGGCGGGTCGCTTTCCTTCGCACGGACCGAGAGACGTTCAGAAGACCGCGAAACCCGCTCCGCGGCGGCGCGGAGGACAAGGAGAACAGACGGATGTCGAAACCCAAGGAGCAGTGGGGGACACGGCTCGGCGTCATTCTGGCCGTCGCGGGTTCCGCGGTCGGGCTGGGGAACTTTCTGCGGTTTCCGGGTCAGGCGGCGCAGAACGGCGGCGGCGCGTTCATGATCCCGTATTTCTGCGCCCTGCTGTTTCTGGGGATTCCGATCTGCTGGGCGGAGTGGACGATGGGGCGGTACGGCGGGGCGAAGGGGCTGCACTCCGCGCCGTCGATCCTCGGGATGTTCGGGCGGGGACGTTCGTTCCGCTACCTGGGCGTGATGGGGGTCATGATCCCGCTGGCGGTGTCGTTTTATTACACGTACATCGAAGCGTGGTGTCTCGGATATTTCTGGCATTACCTGACCGGGGGGGGCATCGGCGTCGACCCGGGCACGGCGATCACCGATCAGACGGCCCGCGCCTCGCAGTTCTACAACGACTTCACGGGCCGCGGAGAGAACGGTGTCATCGCGGGAGGGTCGATCCAGACGTTCGTGTTCTGGGTCATCACGTTCGCCGTCAATATCTGGCTGGTGTTCCGCGGGATATCGAAGGGGATCGAGAAGTTTGTGCAGTGGGCGATGCCGATGATGGCGGTCTGCGCCCTCATCGTGCTGGCGCGGGTGCTGACGCTGGGCACGCCGGATCCGACGAAGCCGGACCAGAACGTGATCAACGGACTCGGTTACATGTGGAACCCGAATTATGAAGCGCTGACGAACCCGCAGACGTGGCTGGCGGCGGCAGGGCAGATTTTCTTCAGCCTGTCGGTCGGGTTCGGCGTCATCATCAACTACGCCTCGTACCTGAAGCGGGATCACGACGTCGTGTTGTCCGGTCTGACGGCGTCCGCGACGAATGAGCTGTTCGAGGTGGGGTTCGGCGGGATGATCACGTTGACGGCGGCGTTCATCTTCCTCGGGACGGCGAACATGATCGGCGCGGTGCAGGGCGGGACGTTCGGGCTGGGCTTCACGACGCTGCCGGTCGTCTTCGCCCACATGGGGTCATTCGGGAACGTGATCGGGGCGGTGTTCTTCTTCATGCTCTTCCTCGCCGCCATCACCAGCTCGATCTCGATGTATCAGCCGTCGCTGGCGTTCTTCGAGGAAGCGCTGGGGTGCAGCCGGAAGGCGGCGACGACGCTGATGGTGTCGATCTGCGTGCTGGGGTCGTTCCTGGTGATGTACTTCAGCAAGGACGGGATCTTCTGGTCCACGATCGACGACTGGATCGGAACGTTCATGATCTACGTGCTGGCGATGGTTCAGGTCGTCGCCTTCAGTTGGGTCTTCGGGGTGAAGAAGGGCATTGAAGAGGCCCATCACGGGGCGGAGATGCGCATTCCGGGCGTCGTGAACTTTGTGCTCAAATACGTGACGCCGACGTACCTGCTGGTCGTATTCGGCGCGTTCTGCGTGAAGACCCTTCCGGGATGGATTCAATCGGTGGCGGGCGAGCCGCTGCGTATCGGGGCGATCGCCCTGCTGGTGGTGGTCATAACGTTCCTGCTGATCTGCACGATGATCGGCGAGAAGCGCTGGCGGGCACAGGGGCTGGATATCGACGGACGCGAACCGCTGCCGATGGAGAAGGGATCAAGATGAACATTCAAGGTTGGATCTTTCTCGTGGCTTCGACGGTGTTCGTCTGGGGGTTGACGATCTGGTGCTTCTACAAGGTTCTGACGGTTCCGGCGCCGATCGAGAAACCGCCGGATTCGCTCGGCGGTTGACGCCGGGGCGGCGTGTTCGCAACGTTCGGCGGAGGTCTCGCCGGAAGCGGGTTATTGATCCGCTCGTGGTGGCTGGCGGACCACCGCCAAGGCGGCGTTTTCCTTCCCCTGTCGCAGGAAGCGGTCGCGATCGGGCTTGCGTTGAACGCGATCGCGTGGCTCGTGTACGTCTGCATCCTGATTCACAACGCAAGCCCGCTGGTGTCACCGATGCGGCGCGGGCTGGTGTACTGCTTCATGCCGGTTGCGAGCCTGGCGGGGTTCGTGTCCGGCGGTTCTATCTCGATGCTGTGTCTGATGTAGATTGCCCTGGAACCGAGGGTTGCTAAGTCCACGCGAAATCGGGCGTTCGGGCGCAACCCGGCAACCGCGGGAAGACCCGCTCCTGACGGTGGCGGCTTGGATGGGTGAGGGAAGCGTCCTGGTCAGCGCGGGAGGGTTTTGCCCGGCGTTGAGCGGTTTGACGGGTTTTCAATCCGCCCTTAGTCTCCCTCGCTTCGGATCAGGGAATCCGGGACAGGAAGTCCGAAGTGAAACGGCGAAGTTGGATCCGGGAATTCGAGGTCTTGCGCCGGGCAGCGGGTCGGGAAGCGCTTTTCGTCCTGGGGCTGGCGCTGGCGTCGGGTGTTGCGGGTTGCGACGCGCCGCAGGGGCCGACGACGCGGTGGGCGCAACTGGTGGCGAACGTGCGCCCGTTCGAGTCGGACATTCCGGTTCCGACGGGTTTCCGGATCATTGAGGCGGCGAGTGAGGATTATCGGCAGGGCGGACGGAGGTTGTTCCTGCGGCATCGGTACGTGGGCGCGGCGCCGAAGATCACGGTGCGGACGTTTTATCGGGATCAGATGCCGCTGGCGCGTTGGACGCCGCTGAGAGATTTCACGTTGCGCGGGCGGTATACGATGCAGTTTCAGAAGCAGGACGAGTTTTGTACGCTGGTGATCGACGATCTTGAAGATTCTTCGCTCGGGACGGTCGTGGTGGACGTGTGCATCGCGCCGGGGCTGACCGAGCAGGCGGACTTGAAACGACTTCCATGAAGGCCGAACGACGACACGAATTGAGGGAAAACGAGCTCGCCCGGGTGATCGGCGACTTCCGGACGTACATGCAGACGCACGGGCAACGCCTCCTGCTGGTGGGCGGAGGCCTGCTGGTGGTCTTCGTGGCGGTCTGGTTTTACACGCAGAACAAGTCGGAATCGATCGGGCGGGACTGGGTGCGTTACACCGAGATTCTGGCGTCCACGCCGGAGGACGGGTGGGTCGACGCGCTGGCGGAGCTGCGCCGCATCGGGCGTGAGTCGCGGGACACCAGTCTGTCGATTACGGCGCTGAGCAAGGCCGGTCACACGGCGCTGCGTCTTGCGCTTCAGACGCCTGAGCCGGAGAAGGCGGAGGCCTTCAACGACGAGGCGGAGGAGATTTTTAGCGAGTTGCGCAGCCGGTGGGGGAGGTTCGACGTTGCGCGGGGCGTGGCGCTGTGCGGGCTTGCGACGGTGGCGGAAAACCGGTTCGCGTTCGCCGGAGACGCCTCGCAGAAGGACGTTGCCCGGAAGCTTCTGGACGAAGTCGCCAACGATGCGAAGCTTAACGGGACGCCGATGAAGAATCAGGCGATCTCGCGGCTGGCGACGCTGGACGAGGTGTTCACGCCGGTGACGTTCGCTCCTCCCGAGCCGAAGCCCGAACCCACCTCTTCCGACGCGGGCGACCCGGCTGCGGAAGGCGCGCCGGCAGCAAGCCCTGCAAGCACGACCCCTTCTGAACCGGCGCCGACGGGTTCGTCAGCCACGCCTCCCGCGCCGCAACCCTGACCGCGGCGGAACGGCGGCCGCTCAGGACGTTGAAGACCGGCAGGCGGGGGAATCATGTGTTCGGTCATGAAGCACGACCGGAAAGCGGCCTGCCTCGTCGCCCTGCTTCTGGCGCTGGTTCCGTCGGCTTGCCGTCCAAGCCCGGAGCCGATCCGCGTTGAGGTTGTGCAGCCGGGGGGCGCCGGGCGGGGTCCGACGGCGGTGGCGGACGCTTCGATCATCGCAGCAGCTCAAGGTCGCGTCACTCTGGTCGGCGCGGGCCGGGAAGTTGTCTCTTTCATGCTGGCGGTCGCTCCCGGATCAACGCGACCGACCCACGTAGACGTGGAGGCGCTGACCAGCGCCGTCGGCGTCATTCCTCCTTCAGCGATCCACGTGTTCCGGGTTCACCGGGTACGCGTTCCGGACTGGCCTGGGTGGCATATGAAGTTTGTCCGTCCGAGCGATCGCGTCGCCTACCCGCTGGATGTGCTCGTACCGCTGGACGCGCCGCGCGGCGGTCTGACAGATGAGGTGACGTTCGGCCGTGAGGTCGTGTTGTGGGTGGAGGTGACGATCCCCGCGGACGCGCCAGCCGGGCGTTATGCGGGGCGTCTGACGCTGCGGTCGGACGTTGATGCGAGCCGGACGGTCGAGATCGACGTGGCGGTCCGGTCTTTTGTGCTGCCTGCGGAGGAGGAGGTTCCGCTGATCGGCGAGGTGGACTACGCGGCGCTGATGCGGCACCACGTGACGCGGGAGGGACGGCCTTATGTTCCGCCGCCGACGTGGCAGGCGGATCCGGCGCGAAGCGAGGCGGTGCGAGTGCTGGACGCGACGATGCGGATGCTGCGCGAGCACGGGGTGGACGCGGTGGTGACGGGTCTGGAGCCGAGGCTTCAACTGAACGCGCGCGGGCGGGCGGTGGTGGAGTGGGACGGGTATGACGAGCTGATCTGGCCCTATGTTGACGGATACGCCTACGCGGATCGTCGCGCGGCGGCGTGGTGGCCCCTGCCGTTTTCAGAGACGTTTCCGGCGCGACCAGAAGTCTCCGGGGGCTGGTCGCAAGGGTTCGAGGACATCGCCGCCGCTTATCTGCGTGAATGCGCGGAGCATTTCGCGGAGCGCGGCTGGCTGGCCCGCAGTTACTTGTTGCCGGGCGACGTGCGGCGCGGCGGATCGGCGGGGCTGGAACCCCGCCTCGCGCGCGTGTCGCGTCGCGCTGACGACCGAATCCTTAATGCTTCAACCGGGTTTCCGCAGGATCTTCGAGCAGTCGGCGCGACGACGCCGACCGGAGCCTTGACGGGGGTCGCAACCGCGTCGGATGCAGCGGCCCTCGTGGATGTCTGGGCGCCGCCGGCGCAATTCTACGATCCCGGTGAGATGCGCGAGCAGCGGGAGGCGGGGCGTCGGACGTGGGTGACACTGGATCGTCCGCCGTATTCAGGGACGCTTTCGATCGCCGGGTCGCAGGCGGATGTGCGAGGCGTCGCGTGGCAGGCTCGGCGGCTGGAGGCCGGCGCGGTGCGCCTCGGGGTGGTGAATCCGTGGTCGGCGCCGCCAGGCGAAGCGACGCCGCAGCGGGTGATCGAGGACGCGCCGGACGCGCTGCTTTACCCGGGATCCGCTTTCGGACTCACGGAACCGGTTGCGTCGGTGCGGTTGAAGATGCTGCGCCGCGGCGTGCAGGACGGCGCCTATCTGCGTCTGCTCAGGCAGCACGATCTGGCACACGTGGCCGACACGATGATTGCGTCGCTCGTGCGTTACGCGGGTTCGGACGCCTACGACGCGCATTTCGCGGACGGTCGCTCGCCAGGGTGGTCGCGGGACCGCGCGATGTGGGAGTCGGCGCGAAGGATCATGTCGGAGGAATTGACGCGCAAGCTCAGCGGCGGACCGGAGGACGATCTGGCGGCGGACATCCGCTGGCGGAGAATGATGGAGGCCGCGCGGGTGGTGGATGTCAGTCCCGGCGGGGTTCGCGTGGATTTCGGCGTCGCGCCGGAAGAGGCGATCGGAAGGTGGACGCTGACGTCGCTGCTGCGGGTGTGCAACCATCGCCGGCTTCCGATCGAGGGCGAGCTGCGCCTCGCCGGTCTGCCTCAGGGCTGGGAGGCGACGGAGGCGTTCCGCGTGTTCGGTCCGATTCCGCCGGGGCAGTCGCAGTGGATGACGTTGAGCGCGCGGAGCGGCGCGCCCCCTGTGTTCACCGACGGCGCATTCGACGTCCCGGTGCAGTTGACGCAGGCACACGCCCCCGCGATCGAGCGGCGGCAGCGCGTCGCGGCGCTGACCGCGCATCCGGTCGAACATCCGATCACGATCGACGGGAATCTTTCGGACTGGCCGGTGGCGGGGACGCACGTCGCCGCCGGGTTCCGGCTGATCAGCGCCCTGGATGACACGGACACGGCAGCGACGGAGAACCTCCCGGCGCACGCCACCGTCTGTTACGTTGCCTGCGATCCGGAGTCGCTTTTCTTCGCCGTGCGCTGCAAGGATGATCGTTGGGAGGGGGGGGCGCGGCGCGGCAACGTCGTCCGGTATGACGACCTGGTTCCGCGAGGGGGAGACCTGATCGAGCTTGTGTTCGACCCCGCGCGGACGGGCAGTTGCGCCCCGGACGACCTTTTTCACGTGGTGTTGATGCGCTCCGGGGGGCAGGTCGCCGAGCGTGGCGTCAATCTCGGCGTCGCGTGCGGTTCGTGGCGGCCCTGGGCGATCGAACTGGAGTGGAGCAGCGTCGAACATGAAACCGGGTGGACGGTGGAGGTCCGCATTCCTCGGGCGGTGCTGGCGGCGGCGGGCGCCGCGCCGCGCGTGCTCGGGTTCAACATTACGCGACTCGACGCCGAGCGGGACGAGTTCAGCACGTGGTCGGCGGTGCGGGGGAACGCCTACGACCCGACGCGGCTGGGCAACCTGATCCTGCCGCCGACGACGACGACGGCAACCGGGGATGTTTCCGAGGATCGGGGCGGTTGATCGTTGCGTCGAGGGCCTGTCCCGGCGAAAACCGTGATCGGACGCGACGCGGAGCGGCGTCCGGAAGCGCGTTCCTGCTGGATTTTCCCGCGGCGTGATCTAGAATCTGCCGAAGCATTCGAACAAGGAGCGCTCCCCGTGACGACGACCGAGGCGCCGCAGAATCAGGCCTGCCGAAAACGATCACGCGCGGGTGCCGGACGCCACACCCCCGGCGGGTTCACCCTCATCGAGCTTCTGACCGTCATTGCGATCATCAGCCTGCTGATCTCGATGCTGCTGCCGTCGCTTTCGCGGGCGCGGGAGCAGGCGAAAAGCGTCCGGTGTCTCGCCAGCCTGAAGGAGTTCGGCAACGCCCTGGCGGCCTACCTCAACGCCAACAAGGACCGCCTGCCGCCGGCGTTGTGGAACCCGGATCCGTCGCTGCTGGAGCAACCGGTGGACGTGGATTTCGGGTGGACGGAGACGCTGTGGGCGTACGTTTACCGCAACGACGTGCGCGTACCGCAGTCGTTCCCGGTGCAGCGGAACGTTCGCGGCGAGGATGCGTGGGGCGAGTACTTCGTCTGTCACACGGCGGCGGACGGCGTCCACAGCGGTCACTACCGCGTGTATCTGCCGGCGTGGGCGCAGGGGTCGTACGCGATCCAGTCCGACGGACGTTACGGATATGACACCCGCGCGGAGCCTCGTCACGGGGCGATGATCGAGGACATTTACCAGCTCCTGCCGATGATCACCGACGCCAACGAGTTCTCCGAGCGCGGCGACAACCTCGGACTCGATGATTGCAGCTACATTGACGCGGGCGAGGCCGACATCGCCGGCAGCAACGGCCGCAACGGCAACCGCATCTCGGACCGCCACTACGGCGGGGCGAACTACCTCTTCCCGGACTTTCACGCCGAGACCGACCGCAAGCTGCGCGCCCGTCTTGCCCGGGACTGGGATCTGAACGGCGTCGAGGACATCGACGGCGGATGACGCCGGTCGTCTAACCGGCGGCGCCCCGCCTCAGTCACTGCACCGAGACCGTCACGTCGAAGTCGACGATCTGCGCCGAGTGATCGAAGGTGAACGTCACGATGTCGCCGCAACTGAAGTCGTCGCCGTCGCGCTGCACTTCGCTGCGCGTCTCCGGTCCCAGCCCCAGCGCCACGTCGAGATCCGCGTCGTCGATGATCATCGCCTGAAGCGCCTCGCAGTCGCGCGTGAACGACTGCGTCGCGCCGGCAGCGATCGTGAACGTCAGCTCCTCCGCGAATTCGTCGCTGGTGAGCAACGCTTCGGGGATGTCCTGCTCGTCCGAGATGAACATCGTCAACTCGACGGGGAAGTCGGAATTGTTCACCAGCCGGACCGTCACCTGCGTCGGCAGGAAAACGTCCACCAGCCCGCATCCGCCGCCGATCGTCGCCACCACCACCACCGCCGCCGCCGTTACACCAAGCTGCGCTCCACGCATCGCGTCTCTCCTTGAAACCTCAGATAACACGGTTCAGGGTTCCGCGTCCCGGACGGATCCACACCGCTCGAGGTACGCATCCGCCCGCGACACGGCGTCGAGCAACTCTCCGCCGCGGATCCGCTCGTCGGGCGATCCGTAAACGAGCAATCGCTCCTCCGCACACGCCCGCACCGCATACCGCCGGTCGCCCAGCCCCGTCGGCGCGGTGATCGCGCTCGCCAGGTCCGTCCCGATTCCGCACGCCCGGCGGATCATATGCGCCAAGACGCCGCGCGTCAGCACATGCTCCGGTTTCAGGCGCCACGCGGGAACAACCAGCCCGCGATCGAGCGCCGCCTGCATCCTCGCCTCCGGCGTCGAGGGTTTTCCCTCTGTCTCGACGAGAAGAAGCACGGCGCGGACGCCTTCATCCACCGATGCGGTCGGGGCTTCCGCCAGGTAATGCAGAAACGCGGCATCGTCCAGCGTGTCCGGAGACTGTGGCGGCGTCCAGCGCCGAATCTCCGGAGCGCATCCAGTCAGCGGCGCGATCACCATCGCGGCGATGCACGCGGCGGCGGTCGCGCCACGCCGGTGACGTAACGTCCGCCTCCGCCGCTTTCGATGCTGGCTGTCCCGCGCTGCGGCGATCATCCGGTTCAGAAGCTCCACGTCACGCCGGTCAGAAAGAAAGGCCGCGCCGTGCGGTCGTCAAAGGCGTCGCCGGGAAAGAACACTCCGACGCGCGCCGTCCACGAGACGTCCCGCGTGATCGCCCAGTTCACGTAAGCGTCCACCTCGCTGCCCAGATACCCGGACGTCCTCGCCGCGGTCGGATCGGAAACCGCCCCCGACCGGTGATGCTTATGATAAAGCAAGGCGTCCAACCCGACTTCGACGCCGTCCAGCCGAGGGTCGCGCGGCCAGGGATACCACGCCGCGCCCGCCCGCCACAGGTGGACGTTCGAGTAACGCGGCGCGAACGACAGCCCCGTGTCCCGGTAGCCCCACGCGTTGAAACCCGTGTCCTCGTTTCCCCGGACGTTTCCGCCGATCGCGTCGGTCGGAGATAACTGCCGGTCCGCGTCTCCGCTGCCGAACAAGTACTCGAGCGTCGCGCGAACCCGGCGGTCGCCCGGAAATTGATATTCAAGCTGCGCGTTCGCCCCCCACGCCCGGATCACGTCTGAGCGCATAAACGCCCGGTCCCCGAAGCTGCGCCCGCTCTCGTAGGCCCACTCCGCCCGGTACATGAACCTCGGCGCAAGTTCGCCCGTCGAACCGGCGCCGATGTAGAACGAGTCGTAATCAAACTCCTGAAGCGGCGTCGGATAGGTCTCGCGGTTGTGGTCGCGCTGCCACAGTACGTAAACAAAAGGCTCGTGACGCTGCGGGGCTGTGTACGAAAGCTCCGCCCCGAAAAACGCCCGCCGCGTACGATCCGCGGGACGCGTCAGGTCGATATCCTGCGTGCTGCCCACCGTCCGCCCGACGAGACCCCGCAGGCGCCAGTCCGCCGTCTCCAGCCGGATATCGACGTGGTCGAGCGGCGTGGACAGCGTCAATCCCGTCCCGATCTCGACCAGATCGCGCCCGGCGCGGACGATCACGTTGACCTCCGGGGCGGTCCAGCCGTAAACACCCGCCGCGCGGGCCAGATCGAACCGGTAAGTCCCACGCTCCAGGTTCATGCCTTCCACGTCGTCGTCGTCGCCGTCGTAGGAGTCTCCCGCGTTGAAATCCAGGAAACTCAGCCGCCCGCGCAGATACAACTCGTGCGCGCCTTCGTCCAGTTGCAACCGGGTCCAGACCCGAAGATCGTGCCGTCGGAAGGTCCGCGACGGTTCGATCCCGTCATCAAAAAGGAAAAGGTGGAAGCTGTACCAGCCCCCGTAATCCAGAAACGCGCGGTCGGCGGACGACCGATCCAGGTTCCGGTCCGCGCGAACCTGCTCGTCGAGACGACGCTGCTGCTGAAGGAACGCGTCGCGGTCCTGCGCGGCGGAAGGCGATGCGGGACCGAACCCTGCCGCCAGCAAGGCGCCGCCGACCCACGACAAGACGCGCATGCGCATCAGGACTCCCCGCGCCGCCCTCTTCCGCAACGCAGGCGTGGATCGTGCAGGCGGATCAAAAAAAGATCAATGCGAACCGGGGGAAGACGCGGATCAGGCTTCCTGAAGCCGCGCGGGCATCGGCGCGGACTCGACCCGGTTTTTCCCGGTGTTCTTCGCGTCGTAAAGGGCCTGATCGGCGGCCTGAAGGAGACGCTCGGCATCGCGCGGCTCCAGCGCGATCGTGTCGGCGACGCCGATGCTCAGGGTCGTGGGGCATTCGACGTTGTTCTCGTGCTGCGCGGCGATCAACTCCGCGCTGATGCGTCGGGCGAGCGTCTTCGCCTGCTCGCGGTCCGTGTGCGGAAGGAGGATGACGAACTCGTCGCCGCCGAAACGCGCCCCCACGTCTGACACGCGCATCTGCCGCCGGATGACCGACGCCGCCAGCACCAGCCGACGGTCGCCCTCGGCGTGCCCAAGACGGTCATTGACGGTTTTGAAGTCGTCCACATCGATCATCATGCACGAGATGACGTGTCCGTAGCGCTCCGCCTCCGCGAACCGGCGGCGCAGCATCTCGTCGAAATACCGCCGGTTGTGAAGTCCGGTCAGGGAGTCGCGCGTCGCCAGGTGCCTCAGCAGCTTCGTCCGCCGCGCGACCCGGCGCTCCAGTTCGTTGTTCAACTGAATCAGACTTTCATGCGCTCGTTGATGCTGGTCCGCCATCAGATTGAACGTCGCTGACAGCTTCCCGATCTCATCACGCCGGTCGACCCGGCTTCGAACATCCAGATAACCGCTGGAAAACGCCGCCATCGCTTCGCAGAGGGCGTTGATCGGGCGCACCAGCCGCCGCACCGCCAGGTAGCTCAGCGGCATGCTGATCAGCACGACAATCAGACCCACCCCGGTGAGGAAGTTGACCGTCTGCCGCGTCCAGAGCCCGAACGCCTCCAGCGACGTCGCGATGTGAACGTAACCGAGAACGCCGTCCCCGCCGCCGACGATCGACTCGAGCCGCCGCACCGGGTAGACGATGCCCGCGAACGCCGGGGATTCCGCCTGCGCCGGGTAGAACTGCGAGACGCCGATCGGAATGTCCGTCGCCCCGAGTTGCCACGCCACGGTCACATCCGGAATCTGGCACTGCGCCCGGCGGTGCCACGCAATCGGGCGCCCATCCCGCGAGAAAAACCGGACGGAAAGGATCGGATCACGCTCCGACACCTCGCGCGCCAGCTCTTTCAAGTGCGCCGGATCCTCGGACTCGAAGTAGGGCGCCGCGGCCAGCGCCACCGTGTCCGCCAGGCGCAGCGTCTCCTCCGTGTGCTGCTCCTCGAAGAAATTCGTCGTCGCCTTGAAAAGGAACAGACACGCCGCGAGGGACACGGCCAGCGTCACGCCGACGACGAGGACGGTCGCCCGGCATTGAAGTCCGAGCAGAACTTCCTTCGCCCGCGTTGACTCGCCGATGGCGCGCTGTTTGTCCGGTGACGGGTCCGACATCCTGAAATCTATCGGAACTTCAGGCACACCATTGCACCGCCTTTGTGAGCCGGGGATGTGAGGAGAAGCGTTGTCGGATTTCCCCAGCTTAAGATCACAGGTATCGCGCAAGCAAGTCGGCAAGATCGCGCATTCTTTGCGCGTATGTATGATCCCTCAGCGTTCGTGCCTGACCGGTGAGCGCCAGCGCAGCGCACTCGTCCGGCCGGCGCAACAACTCCCTGCAACACGCGACGCATTCCTCCACGGAGGCGTAGGTCAGCACCTCTCGTCCGGGCTCGAAGTAGTCCGACAGGTTCGTCTTCGCGTCCGTCACCAGCGCCGCGCCCACGCCGGTGGCCTCGAAAAGCCGGCAGTTGTTCGCCAGCGTCTCATTTGCAACGCCGCCCACGACGATGTCGCCGTGAACGTTCACGGTAATCCGGGATTGCGCCAGCAGGCGGAGCATCCCCAGCCCCCACGCTTCGCCCCCGTGTCGGGCGCGGATCGGGGAATCTGGCGACAGGGATTCCGCGCCGTATCCGAACACGCGGATCGGAAGCTCCCGACAAAGCGCCTCGAGAAGTTGTCGGCGACCTTCGTGCACCGGTGCGATGCCGCCCACGAACGTGAGGTCGTAACGCTTCTCGATCGGACCGAGAGACTCCAGCGCCTTGAAGTCGAACCCCAGCGCCAGAAACTCGGCAGGCGTTCCGCAGGCGCGAAAGTGATCCACGATCGGCACCCACGAGGAAACGATCAGACCGTGATGGGCGAAGGTCCGACGCGACGGCATCGAGCAGGCGATCTGTCCGGCGATCAGGCGCGTCAGCGGACGGACGTCGCGCCAGACCTCCTCTCCGGCTGCGGCAAGTTCCTGAACGTACACCACGTCCGGCCGAAACAACCGGACCTGCTCAAGAAACACCCGGAAGAGTTCAGCGTTGTCCTCACCTGAAGTCGTCAGACCGTGTTCAACCGCCCAGCGGTGCTGAAGGGGAGCGGCGTTGAGCACCACCGTCCACGCCTCGTGTCCGAGGAGACGCAGTTCGCGGGCGTACGCGTCGCCGGTTCCGAAGAATGCGGACATCAACGCCGCGTGATGTGCGTCGTAGGTCAGAACTTCCGCATCCGGGCGCCTCCGGTAAAAATCCGCAAGGAACCCGGGGTAATACGAGTCGGCGATCAGGATGCGCATCGAACCGCGAACCTTCCCCTTCGGAACCGCCGATCACCGCTTCTTCATGCCGTCCACCACGATGCCGACCCAGACGTCAGGCTGCATGAACCCCTGACCCCACTTGGCATCGAGGTCGCGCGTCGGTTTCGCGGCGACGATTTCCTCCCGGCTTTTTCCCGCCTTGACCAGCGGGGCGATCGCGTCGCGCGCGGCGATCAGCATCGCCCGGTACGCCTTGAGTTCCGCGACGCCGGAAAGCGGTCCGTGTCCCGGGATGATCTTCGTGTCTTCGGCGCAGAGCGCGAGGACGCGGTCCGCCGCGCCGATCATGCCTTCCAGACTGCCGCCGTGGTCGGTGTCGATGAAGGGGTACATCCCGTTGAAGTAGATGTCACCGGTGTGAACGACGTTGGCACGCTTGAAATGAATGACGCTGTCCCCGTCGGTGTGCGCGGGAGAAACATGCAGCACGCGGATTTCGTCGCCGTTCCAGTGAAACGTCAGAGACTCGGCGAACGTCACGACCGGAAGCGCTTTCGGCGGCGACGCCGGCACGCGCTGCTTGAACGCCTCAAGGAACTGGTCGGAACTCATCGCCTTGCGCACGTTCTCATGCGCGACGATGATCGCCCCGGCCTTGCCGAAGTTTTCGTTCCCGCCGGTGTGGTCGAAGTGCCAGTGCGTGTTAATGAGGAACTTGACCGGTTCCGTCGAGAGCTTCGCGACCGCGGCGGCGATCTTGTCGGTGAGCGGGGCGAATTGATCGTCGATCATGAACGCGCCGTCGGATCCGACGGACAGCCCGATGTTGCCCCCGGCTCCGGTCAGCATGTACACGCCGTCCCGGACCAGTTCAGGTTTGATCTCGACCTGGGAGAAGTCTCGATCCTGACCCCGAGCACCCACGCACACGACGCACCATCCCGCGCCGATCAACACGCTTCGTCGCATCATGATTCGCTTCTCTCCGCCCACGTTACCGAAAACAACACACCCCGCACGGTGCCGAGGACGCTTTTCCTCCCCGTCGCCGGCGGCACTCCGGTTCGCGCCGGTCTTGTACCCGCCCCCGCGCCGATGTGCCAGCATCCGCCCGGTGCGGGCGATCCGGTGGTTCGCCGGAGTGGATGACCGTTGCCGACGGGAGCCGATGCCGGTATTCATCTGGGCGCCGTCCCGGCGCGGGGCGGGAGTGCGGCTCTTTTTTTTAAGGTGTTTTTGCGGAGCACAAGCATGTCACGCTCAATTTATGCCCGGCTTTCGCAGCGGTTCGGTCGGCGGGTGGATGCGGTCACACGTCGTGAGATGCTTCGATCGTCGCTGGCGGCGTCAGCGGGCGTTCTGCTCAGCGGCACGCCGGCGCGGGCCCTCCTGCGACAGGAGACGCGGAAGCGGAGCGTCATCGTCGTCGGCGCGGGCTTCGCGGGGCTGGCGGCTGCGCACGAACTTGCCGCCGCCGGTTACGACGTCACCGTCGTCGAAGCCCGCGGACGCATCGGCGGGCGTGTGCTGAGCTTTTCCGACATGATCCCCGGAAAAAACATGGAGGGCGGCGCGGAACTGATCGGCAGCAACCACCCCACCTGGGTCGCCTACGCAAAAAAGTTCGGACTCGAATTCCTCGACGTAACCGAAGCCGAGGATCTCGAGTTCCCGATCCTGATCGGCGGCAAGCGCCTCGACGCGGATGCGGCGGAGGCGCTCTGGGAGGAGATGGACGCGGTGATGTCGCGGATGAACGCCGACGCGCTGCCGATCGACGCCGAGCAACCGTGGAAAAGCCCCAACGCCGTCGAGTTGGATAAGAAAACCGTCGGCGACTGGCTCGCGGCGCAGGAAGTGTCGGATATCACCCGTGACGGGCTTAAGGCTTTGCTGGAAGGCGACAACGGCGCGGCGTTGTCACGCCAGAGCTACCTCGGGATGCTCGCTCAGGTCAAGGGCGGGGGCGTTGAGGCGTACTGGACGGAGAGCGAAGTCTACCGTTGCAAGGGGGGCAATCAGCAACTCGCCTTCAAACTGGTGGAGGCGATCGGAAAGGACCGGGTCGTCCTCAGCCTGCCCGCAAAGCAGATCAAGGTTCTGCCCGACAAGGTGGAGGTTCGCTGCGCCGACGGTCGAACGATCACCGCCGACGACCTGATCCTCGCCACACCGCCGACGGTCTGGAACAAGGTCGAGATCAGCCCGCCGCTGCCGGCAACCCTTAAGCCTCAGATGGGGACCAACATTAAGTATCTCGCGGCGCTGAAGTCGCGGTTCTGGGTGGAAAAGGGACTTGCCCCGGACTCCCTGACTGACGGACCGATCAGCATGACCTGGGAGGGGACGGACAACCAGCCCGCCGAGGGACAGGCGGGGCTGGTTGCGTTTTCCGGCGGACCGGCTGCGGAGGCGTGCCGGGCACAGTCGTCAAAGGACAAGGACGCTTATTATAAACCAAAACTTGAAGAGATTTACCCAGGGTTCTCAGATGCGTTCGTCTCAGCGCGATTCATGGACTGGCCCGGGGACGTCTGGACGATGGGGGGATACTCATTCCCGGCGCCCGGGGAGGTGACGGGGCAGGGACCGCTGCTGGAGAAGGGGCTTGGTCGTCTGCATTTCGCCGGCGAGCATGTCTGCTACAAGTTCGTCGGATACATGGAGGGAGCCCTCAACTCCGGGGCGACGGTAGCGCGTCGGCTGGCGGTCCGCGACGGCGTGATCAAAGGATAGCCGGGGCGTTGCGTGCGCCGGAAAACCTGTTAAGATTCCTCACTTCCTGAGAAACGACACCACTTGAGCGATGGCGACGGACCCACGGTCGCGCGTTGGATCGCGCGATGCGGGGGTTTTGTCGTCAATGACGAGGGGGATTCCCATCTATGCCGATGACACTGGATGAGGTGGCGACGCTCATCGAGACGGGAGAACTGGACAAGGCGGAGCGCCAGCTTTCCGCGTCATCTTCCTCGACCGAGGATGCGGTTCGGCGTCTGCTGCTGAAGGGACAGCTTCACGAGCGGCGCGGCGAAGTGGAGCGGGCGTTGGCGGCGTACGAAGAGGCGCTCCAGTTGGATCCGGATCACGCTGAATGCGCCTTCCACGCAGCCTATCTGCATGACCTTCGAGGCAACGACGAGGAGGCGATCCACCTCTACGAGTTGTGTACGTCCGCGCCGCCGATTTCGATCAACGCCCTGCTCAATCTCGCGCTGCTTTACGAGGATGTCGGGCGTTACGAGGAGGCTCGCTCCTGTCTCGAAAGCGTTCTCGACGAGCACCCCGAGCATCCGCGCGCTCTGCTGTTTCTGAAAGATCTGCGCGCTACGATGACGATGGTGGTCAGCGACGACCCGTCACGGCAGACCGGAGATCACGGCGGGATCCTCGACATGGCCCTGGCGGACTTCGAGTTAAGCGTTCGAAGCCGCAATTGCCTGCGGCAGATGAACATTCACACGGTCGGGGATATCCTTCGCATCACGGAGCCGGAGCTGCTGGCGTTCAAGAATTTCGGGGAGACCTCCCTGAACGAAATCAAGGCGATCCTGGCAAGCCGAGGGTTGGCGATCGGGCAGCTCGTCACCCGTCCGACTCCCTTGGAGCCCGACACGACTGCGGTGGCGGCGCCGATCGTTCCCGAGGGCGATCCGGCCCTGCTGCATCAATCCGTGGCAACCCTGGAGCTTTCAGTCCGCGCGCGGCGATGTCTCCAGCGCCTCGGCATTACGACGATCAGTGAATTGGTCAGCCGCACCGAAGCTGAACTGCTGGCGACCAAGAATTTCGGACAGACGTCCCTAGACGAAATCCGTCGAGAGCTGGGACAGCGCGGACTGCACCTGCGGGCGCACCGCTGACGTTCGGCCGTCGCGGTCCACGAATCCGCCTCCGCTCAACCGGAACGCGTCCAGGAGAGAGGGAGACCTCGCCGTGCGCGTATCCCGTTTTGCGCAAACCTGTTGCTGCGGCTTCGTGGCCGTTACGACCGTCGTCGCGGCCGAGGGCTGCGACCGCAGTGCGGCAGACGCCTCCGCCGCGCGAGCGACCGAGGCGACCCGCACGCCGCGTCCGATCCGGGTGCTGATCCACAGCGGTCTGAAAGGCCTGCGGGTCCGAGCGGATCGAGGGGGCGACATTCTCGATGCGTCGACGCAGCAGACTCTTCTGACTTTGTCTCCCCGGACCTGGGCGCCGTTGGCGTGCGGCGAATCCGGGGTGTGGACGATCGCGGGACGGGAGTTCTCCGCCGACGACCTTCTTATCCGATCGTCGTCCGCCGATCCGATCTGGGCCCTGACCGCAACGGACCCCGACGACTCCGTTCCCCTCCGACTCCCCGGGCGGGTTTGGCTCGACGGCGGCGACGGCGGGGCGGCGTTGATCAACGAACTCGACCTCGAGGAATACGTTGCGTGCGTCGCCGCTCGCGAGGTTCGCGCGGATTTTCATGCCGAAGCCTTCGCCGCGCAGACGATCCTCTGCCGCACGTTCGCGTTGTGTCAGATGCGCGCCCGGGAAACGCAACGCTACGATGTGATCGCCTCCGAAGGCTCGCAGGTCTACGCCGGTCTCGATGACGGGCCCGCCGGGCGCAAAGCCCGGGAGGCGGCGCTCCGCACGCGCGGACTGGTGTGCGTCGCCGCCCGCGACGGACGCGAGGACATCTTCCCGACGTATTACAGCGCGGCCTGCGGAGGCGCGTCGCAGTCGGCGTGGGAGTTTGTTCCTTCGGAGAAGGTCCAGCCGCTGCGCGGCCTGGTGACGTGTGATTACTGCCGCATTGCCCCGGAGGGAGTGTACCGGTGGGGACCGGTCGAGGTGGACGAGACCGCGGTCCGCGAGGCGCTGGTTCGGCGTTACCCGGAACTTCCTGCGCTGGGTCGACTCAAATCCGTCGAGGTTCGTTCGCGGACGGAGCTGGGGCGACCGCTTTCGCTGGTTCTCACGGACGAGGCGGGTCGCTCCGCAAACGTTCTTGCGGAACATTTGCGCCTGGCGGTCGGAAGCCGCCTGATGCGAAGCACGGACTGTCAGATCCGACTCGACGGTCACCTGCTTCGTTTCGACGCCGGACAGGGCTTCGGCCACGGTCTGGGGCTGTGCCAGTGGGGCATGCAGGGACAGGCGCTTTCCGGACACAAGGCCGCCGACATTCTGCGTTATTACTTCCCCGAATCATCACTGGTCCGCGCATATTAACGAGGCGCATCACGGCCCGTTGAAAAAGGGGTGCGCCTCCCTCCGGGAGGCGAATTTCATCGAGAAAACCGGCATCACAAAGACCGATCCCGGGTGTTCAACAGGCGGATAAAGGCGCTTCGCCCGGCACGCCTTTGATCAACATCGGACTGAACCAGCAGGAGGTAGACTGGGTGAAGCAGAAAGAGAACGTAGCCTCTCGAAAATCTACAACGGACTCTGATGCGCGGTGTTCTGGAGGTTCTGTCGTGATGACGCAACGTGCGCCGGCGTCCGGGAGAAACGACGGGCGTGGGCATCGCCGTGGCGGCGCTGGTGGGCAAGTCGATCGGGCGCGGGGACTTCGAGCGCCCCGTGCGCGAGGTCCGCGGGGCGATGGCGCTGG
>JABWBH010000061.1 GCA_013360585.1 Phycisphaerae bacterium
GACCAGCCCCCGGACCGTCGCCTCGACGGCCAGCCGCCCCGGCTCGGACAATCCCCCCCAGCCGTCCAGTAAGGCTTGAACAATCGCCGCCAACCGGGGATCATCGGGAATCGAAGTGCAACCGGGAGTGCAACGGGGTCCGGCAACCCTTGTTTTTGGGGTTGAAAACGCGGTTTTTTGGGGTAGAACGCCTGACTCTGGATCAGGAAGTTCAAGGTTCGAGTCCTTGCAGCCCAGGTGACTCTCCTGCGAGAATCGCTTGCTCGTCCTCGGCGAGGAGGCGCTGCGCGCCGCACTCTGCAATCAACCGCCGGTCGGGGGAGGCTCCGCCGCGGCGCGGGGTTGACGGGCGGGTGTCGCCGGACCGCGCGAACGTTCGGGGCGGCGGAGTCTGACGGGAAACAAGACGATGGATTTCTTCGAGTATCGCGGCGGAGAGTTGCATTGCGAGGGGGTGACGGCGGCGGCGCTGGCGCAGCGGTTCGGCACGCCGCTTTACGTCTACTCGAAGCGGACGCTCGTCGATCATTACCGGCGCCTGGCGGAGGCGTGGGCGGCGCTGGATCCGTGGCTGTGCTTTTCCGTCAAGAGTTGCTCGAACCTTCACATCCTGCGCCTGATGCGCGAGTGCGGCGCGGCGTTCGACGTGGTCAGCGGCGGGGAGATGCGCCGGGCGATCGAAGCCGGCGCGGACCCGCGGCGGATCGTCTTCGCCGGCGTCGGCAAGACCGATGACGAAATCCGCGAGGCCCTTTCCGCCGGCATCGGATATTTCAACGTCGAAAGCGAGGCCGAGATGGACAACCTCGGCACGATCGCGGTCTCGATGAACCGCCGCGCCCCCGCCGCCCTGCGCGTCAACCCGGACGTGGATCCGAAGACGCACGTGTACACGACGACGGGGAAGCGCGAGACGAAGTTCGGCGTGGACCTGGAGCGGGCGAAGCGCGTGTTTCATGCGTTTGCCCGCCGCCCGGGGCTGGACCTGTCCGCGATCCACCTCCACATCGGCTCACCCGTCAACACCGTCGAACCTTATGTGCAGTCGATCACGAAGGGGCTGGATCTCGTGGACGCCCTGCGCCGCGACGGGTTCGGCGTCCGCGCGATCAACATCGGCGGCGGATACGGAGCGCACTACGAGGACGATCAGGCGCCGACAGCCGCCCAGTACGCCGCGCACGTCGCCCCGCTGCTGAAGGGCGCGGGACTGACGGTCATGCTCGAACCGGGGCGCACGATCACCGCCAACGCCGGCGTCCTGCTGACGCGCACGCTTTACACGAAGCACTCCGGCGACCGCCAGTTCCTCATCGTGGACGCTTCGATGACGGAGCTGATCCGTCCCGCGCTTTACGGCTCGTTTCACTTCGTCTGGCCGGTCCGACCCGCCCGGGGACAGACCCCGCCGCGGCGCAGCGCGCAGCTTAAACCCGAAGGCGCGGTTCTCGTGGATCTCGTCGGACCGGTCTGCGAAAGCAGCGACTTTCTCGCCAAGGAGCGCTGGCTGCCGCCCGTGACGCGGGGCGACCTGGTCTGCGTCTTCACGGCGGGGGCTTACGGATTCGTCATGTCCAGCCAGTACAACAGCCGTCCCCGCCCGGCGGAAGTGCTGGTGGACGGCGACGACGCGCGGATCATCCGCCGCCGGGAGACCTACGACGACCTGGTCGCGGCGGAGCGCTGACGACGGCGAGCGCCGCCGATCAGGTCGCCGCCGAGAGATGATGTTGGGGGGAAAGAATATGACGACCTCGTGGATGCGCGCCGCGCCTTACGCGATCCTGTTTGTCATCATCCTGCTGGGGATCATCCTCCTGCCGTTGCCGACGCTGCTGATGACGGCCGGCGGGCTGAGCTTGCCGGAGGCGTCATGCTGCTGATCTTCGCTCCGTCGTACGCCGTGCTCGCGTTCCTCGCGAGTGCGGCGCTGCTGGTGATCGGCATTCTCATGCAGCGCCGGATCGATCGGCGCGAGGCGGAGCAGATCGAAGCGGACGCCAAGAGCTACACTCGCCGCAGCCAAGTCTGGGACGACCGGCGGAATCGGTGACCGTCTGACCGCCCGGACGGGGCGAGGGGGAGGCAGGACTCCGGACTCTTGAACCGGTGGATCGATCCGCTCACGGGCGAGCGGGCGACCGGATACGGAAAGGGTAACGCTATGAAAGTCACGAACAAGACGAAACCTTCTCGTGCGAAAAGTGCGTCGCCCGAAGCGCCGCCGCGACCGCGCACCTCGGGCGAAAGCAGGGCGACGCCCGCGAAGGGCGCAAAACCGGGACGTCCGACGAAGCCTTCGGCTGGACCGACCCCCGTCGAACGCGCCGCTTCCGGACGTCCGGCGACGTCGAAAAGACGCGCGGGCATGCACGCGGCGCAGCCGGACCCCGCCAACCCGCGATTGCGCACGACGATCCACGCGGACATCCTCGCATACAACGCCGCCCAGGCGCCAGGCGACCGGCGCATCTGCGACGCTCTTGCCCAGGCCGTCCATCGAACGCTGACCCGGTCCGCGGGAGGCGGCGTGGAGCACAAGATCTGGCACCGCCACCCGGTGTGGTTCATCGACGGCAACCCGATCGTCGGCTACCACAAACTCAAGGACGGCGTCCGCCTCCTGTTTTGGAGCGGTCGTTCGTTCGACGAACCAGGTCTGGCGCCCGAGGGCGGCTTCCAGACCGCCGGCGTCCGCTACACCACCGTGAATCAGATCTCCACGAAGGATCTCAAACGATGGCTGGCGAAGTCGGTCGATATCCAGTGGGACTACAAGAACCTCGTGAAGCGCCGGGGAAGGCTGGAGCGGTTGAAGTAGTTCGCGGCGGGCGGTGCCCATCTCGCACAGGAAGATCGACATCCTCACCCACGATCACGTGCCTCCAAGCCGCCCCTTGCGCCGACGCCGCCGGACGAAAGCGCTGCGCATCACCTCAAGGATTTCCGCCGGAACGCGAGCCGTCACGGCGTCGTGGATTGTGACGGGGGCTCGCCTTTGTCCGCGGTTTCGGATGGCGCCGGTCGGGTCAGAAGTCGCGCGATGCCGGGGAAGTCGGCGGGAAACCGCGTCGCCCGAAACACGGCTTCGGCGCTGCCCGGGCCGCGCCCGGGTCCGCCGCCGGGTCCGCGTTCCGGTCCACCGCCGGGTCCGCCCTCCGGTCTGCCGCCCGGTTCGCGTGCCTGCCCGCTACCCGGCGCTTTTCCCGGTCCGCCGGGCGGAGATGCCCCTGTGCCCGACGGCGCGCTGCGCGCGGGAACTTCCGCGGGATTCGCCGGTTGGCCGACGGGCTTTGCGGGGGTGGGGTCAGACGGACCGGCGTTTTTCCCCGCCGGTTTCTTCCCCTCCGTGCCTTGGCTGCCCGCATCCTTCCCCTCCGCGCCTTGGCTGGCGGCATCCTTCCGGTCCGCATTATCCTTGTCGTCCGCGCCTTCGCCGGTTGTGTTTCTCACGTTGGTTGCGGCAGAGCCTGAAGATTCGGAATCCCGCGCGCTATCCGCCTCGGGTCGTTCGTCTGCACCGGGACGGCGCGGCGGACCGCCCGGTCCGGCGGCGCCTAGAAAGGGATTGCGGTACTCCCAGACCACGTCGCCCTCGCGCGTGACCTCAAACATGCGCCCCTGCTCGCCGGAACAGATCAGGGTGTGACCGTTGGGCAGGCGTTGGGCGCCGGAGATGTGTCCGGAGAAGAAGGTTCGACGGTCCCTGGCGGCGTAGGTCCAGACGAGTTCCTTCGGTCCGAACGCCTCGCCCTGCGGACAAACGTACTTTCCGTCAGCATTCACCGGCGTCGCGAGTTCGTCCACGGACGAGTATTCCCCGTCCGGGCGTCCGCGGCCGTTGTTGAAGATCAGCAGATGTCCGGCGCCGGGCAAGCCCTCGTCGATCCACTGCACGTCATGCTGCCCGAAAAGGCGCTGATCCGACGCTTTTCCGCGGCGGTAGGTCTGCGGATTGCCCCAGCGGTAGAGCAGGTCGCCGCCGCGCCCCGCGCGTCCGCCGGTGTGTCCCGCGGCTTCCGCCGTCGTCGTGCTGTGATCGATGATCCAGAGTTCGTTGAACCCGAGGACGGAGAGCACGATCTGATCGAGCTTCGGGTGATAGTCGATCGCGTTGGTGTGATGCCAGTCCGCCCCGCCGCCGTCCGGTCCGCCTCGAGCGCCCTGAGGCTCCGGCCGATCAGCGCCGCCACGATTCGCCTCCGCCTCGTCCGGGTCGTCGCCGCCGACGTATCCCAGTCCGCGAAGGCGCTGCATCTCGGGGCGGGTCAGGCGGGTTGAGCCGCGATCGAAGTTCACGTCAATGCGTTCCGGATGATCCTCGACTTTTCCGTAGTTCGCCCGGGTCGGGTCGAAGTCCTGCACAAGATGGTCCCAACTGTGCCACGCCCAGACGACGCGCCCGCCGTCGGGGCCTTGCGGCTCGATCTCGACGACGTGATCCGGCCAGAGGACGCCGCGTTCGCCGATCGTCTCCGGATTGCGACCGGCGGCGATCGCCTCCTCGCGCGTCTTCCGCTCCCAGGCGAGCACGAGCACGTTGCCGCTGGGGAGCGGTTCGATGTCATGATGATGACACTTGTTCTCGTCGGCGTAGGCGAAGTCCCAGACCAGCCTTCCCTCCCGGTCGAAGCGCTGGATGCGCCCGCCGATGCCTCCGCCGTGGAAATTCGGATGCGGATCGCGGGCGGCGCGAAGGAGGCTCCCGTCCGGCAGCAGGTACGCGGAGTTGCCGGGGTTGAACCGGCTTTCCCAGGAATGCACGACTTCGCCGCGCATGTCGATCAGGTAGGTGGTCGTGCGTCGAAGCGGGGCGAAGAGCGTGTACCCCTGAAACGCGGAGGGCTCATTGCGCAGCAGACCGCGAGAGGACTCGTCCGGTCCGGGACGATCCGGCGGCGGCTGGGCATGCACCGCCCCCGTCACGGACGCCCACGCCACGCACGTCCGCAAGAGTACGCCGAAACGCATACCGGCTGGTCCTTTCAAAGGCGCACGACGAAAGTCTAACCGCGCCGACGGCGCGGTCATTCCCCGCTCCCGAGTCCTGACCGGGAGTTCATGACCGATGCCCGAGCCGCGTTCACTTCGGTCGCGCCGGCGGGATCGGCGGGTTCGTGCGATCCGCCGGCTGCGGGCGCGCCTCGTCCAGCAGCGCATCCAGGGCACTGCGGATTCCGCGGAGCGGCTCGGATCGGACGACCGGCTTCAGCAGCGTCCCGGTGACCTGAATCTCGACCAGTTCCCGAGACGCCCCCTCGACCAGCTCCGACAGGACCGGAACCCGCGCCCACTGATGCGGGCTGACGGCGATCAGCCGCAGGTCGAGACGCTGATCCGGCATGCGGCACGTGCCGTATCCGGACAGCGCGACGCCCGGATCGCGCAGATACAGGTCGTGAAACTCGACCTCGTCGCCGCGCAGCGAGAACGTCGTGCGCGCCTGCTGCACGGACTCTTCCTCCGTTGCCGCAAGATTGATCATCCGCAGCACAGCGCCGATCGGCGGCAGGCGGTACAACCGCGCGTCACGCGCCGTCAGTCGCCCCTCGCCCGTCCGGGTCAGCGTGCTGCCCACCCGGCCTGACAGCGACATCTGCCCGTCGATCAACCCCTCGATGTCCTCGGCGTCGAACGCCTCGGTGCGCTGTCGCGCCGGATCCGCCAGGTATTGCCGAAGCTCCAGCCCCGCCACCTGAACCCCGAGGTCATAATCCGTCACCCGACCGGACGACAAAACCTCCACCTCCCCGGTGATCAGCCCGCCGTAACAAGCGCCCTTCACGTCCTCAAGCGTCAGACGCGTCCACGGTTGCGGTGAGCTGACGAGGCTCCACGTGCTCGAAGCCTCGGTCACTTGTTTGCCCAGCACGAACACTTCGTCCAGCAGAGCAAGACCCTCGAACGAGGCGTACCCGCGCGGGTCGTTCAGTTGACCGCTGAAGGTCACCGTGCCCGTCGCGCCGCGGATCGAACCCGCGCCGGGAGCGCAGACGTCGTGAAGCCGCGCCGACCCGCGAACCCGCCACGCGGCGGCGCCGTCCTCCGGAATCATCCGCCACTCCTGCAGCGACACATCCAGCAATCCCGTCGCCGCGACCTGCATCAGCGCCGACCGAATCCCTTCCGGCGCCCAGCGGAACACCGGCTCCTCGAGGCGAAGTCCGGTTGCCTTCGCCGATCCCGAGTATGCCGCTGCCCCGGACGCACTCTCGCGCGACGCCGTCACTTCGACCTGCGCATCAAGCAGCCCCCCCGTCAGCTCCAACGACGCCAGCGCCCCGTCCTCCACATGGATCTCGCCTCGGACATCCTCGATCGGCGCGGGCCAGCCCCGTCGCTGCACGCTGTTTCCGCACAGCGTCAGCGTGTGCCGCATGACGGGCGGAACGTCCGCGGCGCCCGCGCGGGGGCTGATGCGCGTCGCAATCGCGACCGGACCGGTCACGTCCCACGCCTCAAGCGCCTGACGCGCCGTCGAAGGCAGCGACTGCCGCAGGGCGTCGGTCAGTTCGATCCGGTCGCAGGTCAGGGACAGATCCGTCGACGTTCCTTCTTTTTCAAGACGATAAACCCCGTCCGCGCGGATCACCGCCGACCCGTGCGTTCCCGTCACGCGAGACAACTCGATCCGGTCGTTCCCGAAGTACACGCGCCCGGAGAGGTTCTCGACGCATACCGGAAGCGCGCTCGGCGTCACCTGCAGCGACCGGGGGTTGATGTCCACGTCGTAGCGGACTTCCCCGCGCGGTCCGAGGGTCAGGGCGCACGAGGCGTCGATCGTTCCCTTCGGCGACATCCGGTCGACGACGCCGCGCATCCCCGCCGGAAGTGCTCGCAACAGATCCTCCTCCACCGGAACGTTTCGGGCTTCGATGTGCAGATCCAGGGCGGCCGGTGCTCGGTCGATGTACTCCACCCACCCGTCGATGCCCAGAGTGCCCGATCCGTGGCGCCCGTTGAGGCACGAGGCGTGGAAATGATCGTCCAGGATCGTGAGCGTTCCGGTTACGTCGTCCACCCGGTAGGGGAATCGGGCGTAGGTCGCCGACACGCCTTTCAGGTTCGCGACAATGAGGTTGGACCAGGTGTTCGGCCGATCAGGTTCTTCCCCCGGCCGCTCGATGAACACGTGAACGTCCGCCGATCCCTCGGGGTCAAAAAGATCCCACGTCCGTCTGAACGCTTCCGGCAGCGCGGCGTGCAGATCCGCATCCAGCGCGACGTTGGCTCCCTCGATCGACACACGCGTCAGCGCCGGTCCCGTCAATTCCTCGACGTAGGCATTGACCACGACGTCAGTCGAACCGTGACGCCCACGCAGCTCCCGGATGAAAAGCCCGAGCGGGTTGTACTCGATCGTTCCCGTCAGTCCCTCGCCCGGATAAGGGAAGCGGTAGTACGAGGCGCGACCGTCCAGCACTTCGACCCGCGCCAGCGGACATGACCAGGATCCACCCGCGCCAGAATCCTTCACGACAACCACCCGCGCATCCACGCGCCCCGCCGGAGAGTAACGTTCGTAGAACTTCACCATCGAAGGCAGCGACCGGATGAAGCGCGCCTGCGCCGGCGAAGCCTCCGCATCGTCCGTCGGAAGCTCGAGTCCCCGCACGTCTGCAACGATCCGCATCCCGGCTTTTGTAAACCCCTGAAGGCTCGGCTCCTGTAACGCAGCTTCAAAGTGAAACGAACATTCCGCGCCGTGAAAGACCGCGCGACTCGTTCCGGTCAGGGCGTCCCGCGTGATCCGAGCCGATCCTTCCACCGCCTCGAAGACCGTGTAACGCTCCGTCGGCGGCATCTGGCGGTCGGCCTCGTTGATCGGAATCGAA
Source organism: Phycisphaerae bacterium (assembly GCA_013360585.1). Taxonomy (GTDB): domain Bacteria; phylum Planctomycetota; class Phycisphaerae; order UBA1845; family UBA1845; genus JABWBH01. The sequence goes on from JABWBH010000061.1 coordinate 7,836, forward strand.
AGGCGCGGCAGCCGCCACTCAAGAACGGCCCGCATTTCTGTGGGTTCGCCCGGGCGTTCGCGCCGAGTTACGTCTGAGAGTCGGATCACGCCGTCCGCGCTGAGACGCGCGACCCAGTCTTCGATTCTGTCGGTCGCTTCCTCCGGCGCAGACCAGGCATCCAACACCGCCGCCACGTCCGGGATGGACAACCACGGCGTCGCACCCTGAAGCGACCAGCCCTCGCCCTCGTTTAATCCGATCCGAACGGCGCCGCTCGCCTCGGCGTCATTCAGACACCTCCAGCGCACCTCATAAGACGCCCCACCCGCGTCCGAAGCGCCCGCGTCGACCGCGAATTCGAGAGACCGCTCTCCCATCGCGCCGCCGCCGTCGCGCTGGGGCAGGAGGAGTCTTGCGCCGTTCACCTGGATTTCGGGAAGCCGGACATCGCGGCGTTTTCTGGAAGGACGGGCAAGGATGTGCTCTAACCACCCCCGCATCGGTTCAAGCGACGCGCGGTCCAGGCGCACGCCCGCGCCCTGCACGTGAACGCGATCCACTTCAACGCGCCTTTCAAGAAGCGCGCCGGTGTTCAACTCAAACTCAACGCGGGAGATTCGGACGCAAGGTGCACGCCCCTGCAACTCAGCGTCGCCCGCAACCTCTGAACCGGGCGGGCCGGCGGAGACCGCGCCCGCGGGTCCGAACACCCCCAGATCCTCCAGCACCAGTGTCGCGGGCCACCGAAATGTTGCCCCTCCGAGCCGGACCTTCAGCCCCGCCTCCTCCCGCAGCACCGTCAACGCCTCACGCATCAACCGTGCCGGGCTCGTCAGAAACAGGTACGCGCAGACCAGCACGGCCAACGCCGCGCACAGTCCCGCCGAGCCCCACTTCAGAATCCTTCGGCGAAGCCCCGACCGGCGACGCATCGATCGTCGCGGTTCAACGCCGACTTGTCCCGACTGAGTCACGCCGATTCGATCTCCTTCGCCGAGGATTCCGTCCCGATCCGGCTCACAATGCGGCAGATCGCGAACGCCGCGAGCATTTCGAGCATCGGCATTGCGGGAAGCCGGTACCGAATGCTTCCGACGAGCACCGCGTGCATCAAAGTAACGACAGCAGCCGGTGTCAGGAGCAACACGACAATCGCCCGGCCGGATTGTTCCGAACACGCCGACGTCGAACCCGGGAGACTCCCGACCTCGGATCGCCCGCGCATCAGAAGCCACGCTCCGACGGCCGCGAGCGCGTAAATCCCCGAAGTCCACACCGCGGAGACAACCAGCGTCGCGCCTCCGCGACCCTCCTCAAGATTCGGAACGAGGTTCCACGTCCGGCGCAGCTTCTCCCACGCCAGACGCATCACGCGCAGCGGATCTTCGAGCATGCACCGAACCGCGGCCTCCCTGAAGTAGCGATCCCACGCCACCTCGTCGCCTCGGAGCACGAACACCTCGACCTCCGCCGACCGCTTCACGTCCCCCAGATCACTCGAACCGTCCGCCTGCGGACCTACGCCGTCGTAAAGCGTGATTCCCCCGCGCGTCGTCAGCGGAACCCAACCATCAAACCGCGCATAATTGTACATCGCCCACGGCGCCAGGCAGACGGCGATCACCGCTGAAGCCGCCGCACTGCGGGCCCACGATCTTCGATCCCGACGACATACAAACCCTCGCGACATCAGCAAGGCGAGCGCGAACGCCAGCCCCGCTTCGCGAACGTAGATCATCGCCGCCGCCGCTGCGCCGACCAGCACCTCGCGCCACCCGATCGACGCGCCAGGCCGCACACTTAACGCCAGCCTCCACGTCAGCAGCATCATCGCAATGAAGAGCGTTTCCGTCAGGATCAGCGAGGAAAAGTGAACCAGATAGGGATCGGCGGCGACCAGAAGTCCCGCGCTAACCCCGACGCGAGATCCCAGCAAGGCAGTTCCTAGTGAGGCGGCAAGGACAGCCGACAACCCCCCGACGATCCACTGCGCCACCCGAACTCGGGCAGGATCGACCTGCCTCCCGCCGATCAGCGCAACAAACGAGGGGTAAAGAGGCATCCGTCCTGCGCGGAACCCCAGTTCATCCCGGAACTCCCCACTTTCGCGCCAGGTTCGCGCCATCATCAGGTACTGCGCCTCGTCAGGAAGCAAGACAGCCGGCACATCCGAGGCGCCACGCGCGCACTGAAAGCCCCACCACCCGCCTCGCAACCCGACTGCGAGAAGGAATATCAAGGTTAAAGTGCGAATTGACACGCAAGGATTCACCAGAGAGCACGCTACCTCAGCAACCCGCGCCTATGCCAACGTACACGCAGGAGCTGTTGTTCGGAAAGCGATGATTAATCCGAAAAGGCGGCGCAATTGTGTGAAACCGTCGTGAGGAACATATGCGGGGCTTGATGCGTATGATCTGGTGGGCACGAAGGTTGAGGCGAATCAAGCAGGGGGTTCCCCCGCTGCCGCCTCTACAAGGTTAAACGTAGAAGCTGGAATGCGTTGCCCTAACCCTTTCAGGGCGTGATGTTTGTGAAATCCGCTCGGGTTGACGAGAGCGGCATATTCGTTAGAATTGGAAATATGACCAGAGTTTCCTCCTCCCCCGCATCCAACGGACGCGCACGAGCTTCTTCGGGGTCGAGCGGGTCGATCAAGACGTACCGGAATGCTTTGGCATACCTGGACACGCTGACCAACCACGAGTTGTCGAGCCGCAGCGCGTATAATCAGCAAAGCTTTAATCTCGCACGAATGCAGCGTCTGCTCGCCGCGCTTGGTAATCCGCACCGTGCGTTCCCGTCGGCCCACGTTGCGGGCACCAAGGGGAAGGGCAGCACCTGTGCAATGCTGGGGGCGATGTTGAAGGGGTGCGGTTTCACGGTCGGATCGTATTCCTCGCCGCATATCCTCGACGTAAGGGAGCGGATTCAGATCGGCGACGAGCTGATCAGTCAGTCCGACTTTACGCGCATGATTGCTGCGGTTTCCAAGGCGGCGGCAAAGCCGAAAGTCGGCGACCCCACCTACTTTGAAGTCCTCACGGCGGCCGCGTTCCTTTATTTCAAGGAGGCGGGTGTCGACATCGCGGTGATTGAGGTGGGGCTGGGCGGGCGTCTCGACTCGACGAACGTCATCAAGCCTGAAGTCGTCGGCATCACCAGCATCAGTCACGATCATCAGCAGTTGCTGGGCACGACGCTGGCGCAGATTGCGGAGGAGAAGGCGGGAACCTTCAAGCCGAAGGTTCCGGTCGTCAGCGCCCCGCAGCGTCCCGAGGTGAAGGAGACGCTGCGCCGTGTCGCGGCGGAAGTCGGCGCGCCTCTGCGCTTCACGGGAGATGAAATCGAGTTCAGCTACCGGTTTGAGGCCACCCGAGGCATCGGGCGGCATACGCGCCTGTGCCTGACCACGCCGGTCAGTCGGTTCGAGCACCTTCACGTCCCGCTACTGGGGGAGCATCAGGCGATCAACTGCGGACTTGCCCTGGGCATGCTCGACACCCTGAAGCAGCGTGGGTTCAAGATCGACGACCAGCAGGCGATGGACGGGCTTGCGTCCGTGCGGATCCCGGGCCGGATGGAAATTATCCGCGAGCATCCGCGTGTCCTGGTGGACGTGGCGCACAATGCGGCGAGCGTGGACGCGCTGATGCGGGCCATCGGACAGAACGTCCTCTCGGATTCGATGGTGGTCATTTTTGGTTGTCGGCGGGACAAGGATATTCCCGGGATGATCCGCGCCATCCAGTTGGGTGCGGACAAGATCATCTTCACGCGCACGCAGTCGCCGCGCAGCGCGGATCCGGCGGATCTGGCCGCCGAGTACACGGAGCAGTCCGGGCGCAATGCGCAGGTGACACAAAGTCTCGACGACGCGATGCACATCGCGCTCAGCGCCGCCGGGCGCGAGGATCTGATCTGCATCGCCGGATCGTTCGTGCTGGTCGCCGAGGCGAAGCGAAAGTACACTCAGAAACCGGAAGCGGTCGAATCCTCGACCTGATCGCCACCGCGGCGCCGAGGGGAACGGAAGAGTGGAAGCGTCGTCAACATCCGGAGGCGTCCTTCAGGGCGCTCCGCGCACGGGAATCTGGAAAGACGGCGCCGTGCAACTGTCCTGTCCGGAGACCTTTCCCGAGGGCACCCGGTTCAGCGTGGTTCCGCTGCTGCCGATCCCGGAGCGCCCGACGGGGCACTTCGTCATCATTGCCGGATACGGGTTATCCGGGCGATACATCGGTGAACTGCTCAAGCAGTCGGGGATCGACTTCTGCATCATCGACAAGAATCCGTCCACCGTCCGGACGCAGCAGCGCCTCGGGCATGCCGCGGTGGAAGGCGACGTCGCCGCCGAGGTCACGCTCCGCGCCGCGGGCATCGATCGGGCCACGATCCTCGCCTTGTCGATTCCGGACGAAGAAGCCGTCGCCCGCGCCGCTGAAACCGCCCGCCGCCTCAAGCCGGACATCTACATTCTAGCGCGGTGCTCCTTTGCCTCCCGCGGGCTCAAGGCCGTCCAACGCGGCGCCGACGACATCATCACCGCCGAAGAGGAGGTCGCCCTCCGGTTTCACGAGCGCCTCACACTGCTGCTGACGCAGACGCCGTCCCCGGCCGGGGCCGCTTCCTGACTCGGCGGCTGAAGCCCCGGCTTCGGGCCTTCCGTCGAGCGACCGGTGCGGATAAGTTCTGCGCGGCGCGGACGTGCTGCGCCGGGAGATCGGAACATGCCCTCATTGCGATATCTTGACGCAGACGGGAAAGAGCGCTCGCTCGAACTGCGGGAGGAGCCCGTCACGATCGGTCGGTCCCCGGCCTGTGCAGTGGTCTTTGATCATGAACTTGTCTCGCGCGAGCACGCCCGCATCCAGCGCCAGGACGCCGGGCGGTTTCTCATCCGCGATCTGGGCAGCCGCAACAAGACCTTCGTCAACGGACAGGCCGTCGCCGAGGTCGTGCTCACGTCCGGCGACATCATCCGGATCGGCGAATTCGTGATCGAGTTCCTCGACCACCGCATCCGCGCCGCCGGCGGCGAACTGGACTTCCTCACGCCGGACCGGGTCGAGCCGGCGCACTGTGAGTGGGTCAAGGCGAAGGCGCCCGTGGCGCTGACGTCCGTCCAGATCGAGCAGGTTGCGCGACTCGGCGCGGCGACTCGGATCACCGCCCGACCGGAAGACGTCGCCGACGCCGCCTTGGCGCAGCTCCTGCTGGACGTGGCGGCGGAGCGGGGGTTCGTCGCGCTGCGGGGCGAGGGCAAGCGCGAGTTGAAGCTCGTTTGTCAGCGCGGCCTTCGGCGCGCCCCCGGCGGTTCGATGATCCCGGTCAGTCAGGCGTTCGTCTACGCGGTCGTTCTTCAGCAGGTGGCCGGGCGGTATCCGGCGAGCAACTCGAATCTGACGACGGATTCTGGGTACGCCTCGACGGCGATGGCCGCCCCGCTCACGCACAGCGGGGACATTGTCGGAGTCGTGTACGTGGATCGCCCGTCGGACCGGAAGCGGGCGTTCCCCGTGACCGCGCTGGCTTATCTGGAAGCGGCGGGCGCGCACATCGGCTCGCTGATGGCGCACGCGACGCAACGCCTCTCCAGCAATGCGTCGCGAGAGGAGGCCGCCCACGTAGCGGTGCTCCGCCAGCTTCAGGCGCATCTATCATGCGAACCCCCGACGAACGATCTGCATGAGACCGCGATCGCCCGGCAGCAGGGGCGCTTCCGCTGCGGGGATCTGTTTGACCTGTTTTTTGTCGAGGATCACCGCGGTTACCTGCTGATGCTCGACGGAGGCGGCACGGGCGTGCTCGGGTTCGCGCAGGCCGCCGCGATCCGCGCCGGGGTGCGCACCACGATCTCCACGCAGGATGCGCACCTGCTGGATCCGGCGCCCGTCTTTGATGCCGTGAACCGGATGATCGCCGGCTTGTCGGTCCGTCAGCCCGTCGCCTGCACGTACCTCGGGTGGGATGCCGCCGCCGGGCGTCTTGCGTACATTAACGCGGGAGGCCCGCCGCCGCTCGTGCTGGCCGCGCCCGGACGTCTGATTACGCTCGAGCAGTCCGCTCTTCTGCTCGGCGTCGATCCGGCGTACGCGTTTGAGGCGACGTCGGTGGATCTCCCGGAGCACTTCCGTCTGATCGGCGTCAGCGACGGCGTGATCGAGGCGGCGATGACCGGGGAGCCTTTCAGCTCGCAGCGTCTGCATGAACTGCTGGTTGCCCACGAGTCTTACGGCTCCGCGGCGGACATCGCGGGAAGTATCCTCGCCGCGATGAAGAAGCACCTCGGCGACGGCCCCTGCGACGATGACGCGACCGTGCTGGTCGTCGCGCGGCGGTAGTCGCGCCGCATCCGGTTGACGATTCAGGGGGCAAACCCGCGTTTCGCGTATACGCCTTCGAGACGTCCGCCGTCGGCGGTCCTGAACCGCGCCGAGGCCATCCAGCCGCCGCCGTCGTTCATGATTTTCAGAAGGAGGTCGTTCCAACCCTCTCGCAGCGTCACCGACACGACGTCCTGCGACGGCTCGCAGCCTCGCAGGACATTGTTGGCGTGGACACGGTCGCCGTTCAACCACGCCTTGACGCCGTCGTCGCTGCCAAGCTCCAGCCGAACCTCCTGCATGGTCGGCGAGTACACGCGCGTGTGCAGGTACGCGACGCGCATGTCCCCCGCCAGCCACGGCGACGCCCCGAGGTCCACCGCCCACGCGGATTGCGGCGACGCGCCTGGCGCCGGCTCCCGCCAGATGACACCCCGGCTCGCCGGATCTTCCGGAGGAAACACGACGTCTCCGAGTTCCTGTCCGCGCTGCCCCGGCCGCGTGTAAGGCCCGGACACGTGCCAGTCCGTGATGTGATCCTCGAAGCGGTTCAGCTTCGCGATCGCAATTTGAACTGCCTCGCGGACCGCGTCCGGCAACTCGACCCCGGTCAATCCGTCCAGCGACCGGCGCGCCTCGGCGCAATGCGCCGGAATCAACCGGTCGCAAAGCTGCGCGATCGCCATCACGGCCTCGGACCCTGTCTGCGGGTCCATCCGGTGGGGTTCCAGCAGCGTCAGGGCGCGCGGCGCCGTGATCCGTGAAATGCCTGTGAACGCCTGACGTTTCTCGTCCGCACGCCGCGCGGACTGAAGGATCTGCTCATACCCGTCCAGCCGGGCGTCCGCCGGCACGGCGTCACGTTCCGCCAGAATTCGCAGCGCGCCCCGCATCGCCCGGACATGATCCGCCGTGTCGGTCGAAAGCCTCGCCAGCCGCAGCACGTCGCCCAGCGCGGTCTCATCCGGCCAGTCACACAGCGCCTCGAACGCCGCACGCCGCACCACCGGCGCCGGGTCGTCGAGGCGGTCGCGCACCGCCGGCAACCCTTCCGCGTTGCCGATGACCGCCAGCGCCCGCAGCATCGCCGAGGCGCCTCCGGGAGGTTGCTCCTGCATTGTGCTGATCAACCGGCGGACCTCGCTCGTTGCGTCCTCGCAGCGCCGCACGCACGCCGCCAGCGCCGCCGCCGCACCGTCCCGATCGTCCGCGCTCTCGCTTCGGACCAGCCTCGCCAGCACCCGGTCCGCGGACGCGCACGTCCCGATCCGCTCCAGCGCCCGAAACGCGGCGGACCGCACCCGGGCGTCC
>JABWBH010000025.1 GCA_013360585.1 Phycisphaerae bacterium
CGCCGCCCGCCGCGGCGAGCGCGCGCAGTTACGGAGAGAGAGAGAGAGAGAGAGAGAGAGAGAGAGAGAGAGATTCGCCCATCATGTCCAGACTCCTTCCGACAAACGCCTCAGACCCCCGGGGCAACCCAACGTAGGACTGCGTCGAGGTCTGATCGTTCATTCTTCCCGGAGCAACGGTTCTCACCCCCAGCCGACCTGAAGGCCGAAAACCGCCGCCCCGGCGCACGGGCCACAGGTTCAGAAACCTGCATCGCAGAACACCGGTCTTAAGCCGGCGCCCCACGCCAGAGGCTTTGAAACCTGCCACCCAAGGAGTCCCACCCGCCTTGTGGGAGCCGCCCTCAGGAACGACGTCCCCGAGGACATCCGCATCTTACGGAATGAGGGGAGGCAGGTCAATAAAAAACGGCGCAGCACGGAGTTTCAAAAAGCCCCTTCCACCGGGGCGGAAAACCCCTGCAACCAGGACAATAAGCCGTGCCACCAGGGAAAGAAACCCTGCAACCGGGACAGAAAGAACGCTTCCAGATAGGCACGCTCGGTAATGCGCACAACGTGAGCGGCAGGCGGGACGTCGGGCGCGCATGTGGTCGATTTCGATGCGAGACGCGAATCTGCTGGTCGATCTGGTCAGGCTCTCCGCACCGATCGGCGTGGGCAAGGAGGCGATCGAACTTCCCTTCATTCTCGTGTGCGACGCCGGGCGTTCGCCCGCGCGTTGTTCTTTTCGGCGATCTCGACCACCGGCCCCCGGCGCTGCCGGAGGATGAACGCCTGGGCAGATCCCTTCGGCGATGACCTCCGGCCAGCCGCGGACTTCATGGGCGCGTTCGAGATCGCGCTTTACGGCTGGAAGGAAGGTGCGGGCGACAAGTTCTACGGACCGAACAACACGACCGACCTGTGGCACGTGAAGAAGGTCAACCCGCCGTCGATGGTCCTCTTGATCGAGAAGCCCGTCAAACTCGCGGTGCGGGCGATGCAGTACTCCAGCCTCGCGGGCGAGAACGTGCCGAGCCTGTTCGACGGCTCGGGCTTGATGCTCATCGCGGCGGAGCAGACCGGGCGCAACGCCTACCTGACGGAACTCGACACGCTGCACTGCGACGTGATTGTGCGGCGCTGGGGGAAGATTGCCGGGAGGAAAGCGGAATGCATCGGTGCCGCAACCTGTGAGGCTGTGTCAGGAGAGGACATCGTTGCGGATCTCTCGTTGCTTGGGGAAACCCGCCGGATGTGCACGGGTAGCGAATGAAATGGCGTTCTGGATACGGCGCCGCCACCTCGCCGAAACCTGCGCTTTGAACGCGGCCAGCGCCTCGTCTTCCTTACGCTCCGCCGTGTCTGCCGTGGGGCAAGTGCAGTAGTGGATATACAACTCACCGAGGTTGAACAACGTCTTGAGCCAATGACCTCCTGCGTGGGGGCTTCGATTGCCCAGCTTGTGCCGGTAGAGCTGATCCAGTCGCTTTCGGATACACGTTGCCTTTCCGATATAGACGATGTTCTCATCCGGCAGCCAGAATTCATTCAAGACTTCGGCCACTTCCGCGGGATCTGGGTTCAGTCGCCCGCGAAAGCAAAACGCAGAAACACGATCCATCCATGCACGCACCCTCGCTTCATTGATCGACGCCTTCGGGAGCAATCCGCCGTTGTCCAGCGGGTTGCTGCTGAGGGAGACCGCATACACGCCAGGAGCATCGGTAGCGGGGAGATCCCCCACCGGACGCTCCCTCTTACCAGGAGACCAATCTGTTGAAAAAGCTGGCTGGGCGCGATCGGCATTCTTCCAGGGTAGTTCGTGATACCGACGCCGCAGGAAACCCCCGACGCCGGTCACCCGCCGCGGGAAAGCCGCCGGGCCTTGAGGAAGAACAAACCCGCTATCCCCACGAAAGAAAACAGCACACCGTAAACGACGATCGCCAGGAAGATCACCCCCGCCGCCGCCCCGCGCACCATCGGGTCGTCCGACTTGCCGAAGCACACCGCGCACGCATGAACCGTCGGGGCCCAAGACAGAACCGCCGCCGCCGCGACCAGCGCCAAGGCCGCCCACCACGCAGGCCGCCGCCTCAATCCGACGCCGTGCGCGCCGGACGCTCGCCGCACCCCCGGATATTCAGCACCCTCGCCTGCAAACATGGGATGTTGTCGCCTCAGATGCACTCGAACTCCGTGTCATAACCAAGCCGTGCCCTGCTGCTCTTGATGGGATGATACCTTGTCAAGAGGGTCCGAAAGCATTCCTTTTCCGCTGGTGCTGATGCCGCTGCGGCTGAAGATGCCTCAAAGCGGAGCGTCTGCTAGGCTCGACCTCGAACATCGGTCCCCGGTCCCACGTCATTCGTCATTCGCAATTGATCCCGCCCTGTCGCTCAGATGTAGCTGAGGTGCTTCTTGCTGCGGATGAACCACGCCCCGTAACCGAGGCACGCCAGCGTCGCCGCCGTGCAGACCCCCGCGAACCCCAGCAGCCACGCCTCCTTCGTCGTCGCGTACTCCCGCGCCGCCCACAGCCCGCATCCGGCGGACATCATCGTCGAGAGGATAATGAAGAAAACGTGAAACGCCTTGAGTGACACGTCAGTGCCCGCCTTTCTCCGCGCCGCCGTCCGTCGCGTGCTCCGCCGAACCGTCCCCGCTGCCGTGATCCCCGTGCGCCGGCGGCGCGACGCCCGGCGCCACCTGAATCTGCGGGTGCGACGCCATCTCCCCGTGCACGAAACTCGGCAGCGCCAGCAGGACCGCGAAAAACCCAACCGTCAGGATCAGGATCGAGTACAGCGCCTTCCGCTCCGACACCAGATGCATGAAGAACGCCGCCACCAGCGTCCCCTTCACCAGAGCAATCAGCAGGGCGATGACGACGTGCCCGGTGAAGGACACCGGCAGCCACGACGCCGCCACGGTCAGGATCGTCCCCGCCGTCAGCGCGGCGAACACGATCATGTATTTACGAACATGCGCCTTGACGTCTACGTGATGCGCGGCTTCCACGGCGAGGCTCTCCTACAGCAAGTATAAGACCGGAAACAGAAAAATCCACACGATATCGACGAAGTGCCAGTACAACCCCGTGCATTCGATCCGGTTCGTGTAATACTCAGGGTTGGTGTGATACAGCTTGCTGCCCGGGCCCAGGAAGTACCCGATGACCACGATCCCCCCGACGATGTGCAGCGCGTGCAGCCCCGTCATCGTGAAGTAGCAGGCGTAAAACGGATTCGTCGAGGGATACGTCCCGTGGTCCCACTTGTACTTGTACTCGAAGATGAACTTCACCACGAGGAAGAAGATCGCGCACGCCAGCGTCCACGCCAGATACGCCCGGCACGCCGGAAGGTTGTTCTCATGCAGCTTCGCCCACGCCAGCACCATGCAGACGCTCGAAACGATCAGCACGAACGTGTTAATCAGGCCGATCCAGACGTTCAGCCCCGTCACGTGATGATCGAACACGCCGGGGTTGGCGATCCGCAGCAGAATGTACGACGAGAACAACGCCCCGAAGAGCATGACCTCGCTCGCCAGGAACAGCCACGTCCCCAGCTTCCCGCTGTACATCCCGGTGACGGGATGCGCCTTGACCGTGTAAGGAAGAAGCTCGTGCGACAAGAGTTACGCCTCCGAGGTTTGACACTGCGGGCAGTAATCTTTCGGACTGCCCGGAACGCTGTATTCATACGGCCCGCACACCACCACCGGGTCGGCGAGGAAGTTGCCGTGCGGCGGCGGCGACGGAGCGGCGACCCACTCCAGCGTCGTCGCCTCCCACGCATTCTGCGCCGCCTTCCTCCCCGCGAAGATGCTGCCGAAGAAGTTCAGGATGAACGGAATCTGACCCAGCCCCAGCACCGCCGCGCCCACCGACGAGAACACCACCCAGTACTGCGTCAACTGACCGAGCTGATAATCCGTCTGTGTCCACAAGCGCCGCTGCACCCCGACGATCCCCACAAAGAACATCGGTCCGAACACCATGTTCATCCCGATCAGCGTCGGCCAGAAGTGCAGCTTCCCCAGAAACTCGCTCATCCGCCGTCCCGTCACCTTCGGGAACCAGTAATAAATCCCGGCGAACAAGGCGATAATCGTCCCCGGTGCCACCACGTAGTGGAAATGCCCGATCACGTAATACGTGTCGTGCAGGTGAATATCCGACGCCGCCAGCCCCAGCGGAAGACCGGTCAGCCCGCCGATCGCGAACATCGGCAGGAACGCCAGCGCGAAAAGCATCGGCGTGTTGTACCGGATCCGCGCCCCGTAAAGACTGATGATGAAGCACGTCAGGATGATCACCGATGGCACTGAGATGATCATCGTCGTCGCCTGGAAGAACGTGGACAGCGCCGTGCCCATCCCCGTCATGTACATGTGGTGCGCCCAGACGATGAACGACATGAACCCCAGGAAGATGATCGAGTACACCAGCGTCGTGTACCCCCACAGCGGCTTGCGCGTGTTGTTCGCGATGATCTCCCCCACGATCCCCATCGCCGGAAGGATCAGCACGTACACCTCAGGGTGCGCCAGGAACCAGAACAGGTGCTGCCACAACAGCGGGCTTCCGCCTCCCGTCCACTCCGTCGGCTTGTCGCCCACGATCAGCCCCTCGGGCATGAAGAAGCTCGTCCCCGCCACGCGGTCCATCAACTGCATGACGCCCGCGGCCTCCAGCGGCGGAAACGCCAGCAGCAGCAGAAACGCCGTCACAAACTGCGCCCAGACGAAAAACGGAAGCCGCCACATCGACAGCCCCTTCGCCCGCAGGTGCATGATGGTCACGATGAAGTTCACCGATCCCAGCAGCGACGACGTGATCAGCAGCACCATCCCCACCAGCCACCACGTCTGCCCGGACAGCGCCGTGTTCGCCAGCGGAGGATACGAGGTCCATCCCGATTGCGCCGCCCCGCCGTTCGCCCAGAAGCTCGCCATCATCACGATGCCGCCGGACAGGTACACCCAGTAGCTCATCATGTTGAGCTTCGGGAACGCCATGTCCTTCGCCCCGATCTGCAACGGCATCACGTAGTTGCCGAACCCGCCGACCGCCAGCGGCACGACGCCCAGGAACACCATGATGGTTCCGTGCATCGCGCCGAGCATGTTGTAGCCTTCGTTCGTCAGCGCCCCGGTCTGCGCGTGCGTGATGCCCAGTTGCGACAGCAGCGACCCGATCAGCGGAACCGCCTCTCCCGGACGCGCCAACTGCCACCGCATGATGAGCATCATCGTGAAGCCCACCAGCAGGAAAACCAGCGCGGTCACCGTGTACTGCACGCCGATAACCTTGTGATCCACCGAGAAGATGTACTTCCCGATGAACCCGGGCTCGTGATGATGTCCGTGCAACGCAGGCTCGTGCCCGTGATGCCCGCTCCCGTGATCGTGATGATGTCCGCCGCTCATGCCCTTTTCCTTACGCGACCACCGTCATTCCTCAATGAACTCGTCGCCGCCCGCCGCCTGCTCCGCGTACCACGCCTCAAACTCATCCGGCGGCATCAGGATGACGAACCCGCGCATCTTGTAATGCGTGATGCCGCAAAGCTGCGTGCAGTGAATCTCGACCGGATGACGCGGCGCCACGCGGATCTCGCCGATCCCCGCCTTCTGAAGCGCCTCGACGTGCTCGGCGCTCGGCTCGCGGCCCTTCCCCACAATCACTGTTCCGTCCGCGCCCTTGATGTCCTCGACCGCGATGTTGTTCGTACACCACATCACGAAATCCCGCGGGTTCTGCCCCGCCGGCGGAACCGACACCGTGCGGATCATCGTCTCCCGGATCGCGTCGCTGCTCGTCCCTTCTTTCACGGTAAACCAGACCGGGATCTCCATCCCCGGAACGGTATCCTGTTTCACACGCAGCATCGGCACGGAGAACGAGTGAATCACGTCTTTCGACGTCAACTTCACGATGACCGGCCGGCCCACCGGAAGGTGCAGTTCGTTGTTGGCGACGATATCGTCCTTCGCGTCCGGGTCGCCGTCGCGGTCCAGACCGAGCGGGTTGCCGTTGGCGTCACTGACCAGCTTCGCGTTCCGCTTGCCGAACTTCCCGTCCGGACCGGGGTAATGAATGTTCCACGCGAACTGCTGCGCGACGACGTGAACCTCGAAAGGATTATCTTCCGGTTTCGGCGGGTCATTCTTGTATTCCGCCAGCACCGGAATCGCAAACGCCACCAGCAGCACCACCTCGATCACCACCACCGCCGCTTCGATCACCTTCGACGCCTTCGCCTTGATCGGTTCATAAAGCGCCGTCGGGTTCGCCCGGTACCGGTATTTCACCAGGCAGCGCGCGAAAAACACGCCCCAACCTGCGAACAACACCGCCATGAAAACGTGGATCCAGTTGATCAACTGGTCGATCTGCCACCCGTGCGTCGAGTAATCCGGCGGCAGCCAGTACATCGGTTGTGTTTGCGCCAATAACGACACCGTCATTGCTCCAGGATGTAGGACGTCGCTGAAGAACAACCCCGTCTCCGCAAGGAGGTGAACGCCCCCCTTGCCGATCGCAGGGTCCTCAACAACGCCTGAATCTCTTCAACCACCCGCCGGGCAAGTCCCGCCCCCCCTCCCGCAGAGTCCGCGCCGACTCGGAAGGGAGCGGCATTCTAGCGAACCTGCAAACCATCGCAAACCGCCCGCGACGCGGAAAATCACCGCCCCGCCCCGCGCATACATCCGCGCCAATTCACGCGACGCCCGGACCACCGCGCCGCCGCCAAGCCTCATCCCGACGCCCCGCGCAGCGCCGCCTTCGCCCCGTACACGACGTACATCACCACGTAGATCACCACCCCCGTGATCGACACATACAACCAGATCGGCAGCGCCCACCTCGCCAGCCGCCGGTGCGCCTCGATCCGCCCCCGCAAACCCCGAACCGCCGTCACCAGCGCCAGCGGAACCACCGCCGCCGCCAGCACCACGTGACTGATCAGCATCGCGAAATACGCCGGCCTCTGCCACCCCTGCCCCGGAAACTTCGGCGATTGCGCATTCAGGTGGTACGTCACATACGAGGCAAGAAAAAGCGCCGACGTCGCCAGGGCCGCAAGCATCAACCGCTTGTGCGCGTCTCGACGCCCCGCGCGGATCGCCGACCACCCGCAGATCAGCAGCACCGCCGCAACGCTGTTCAGCACCGCGTTCAACGCGGGCAGTTCCAGCACCCAGCTCACGACCCCCCGCCCTTCGCCAGCGCCGCCGCGTCCGCCGCCAGTTTCTCCAGCATCCCGCTTTCGTTCGAGTCGTAATATCCCCGGATGCGCCCCTCCCCGTCCACCAGCACGAACGATGTGCTGTGATGGATCGACTCCCCGGCCATCCCGATCCGGAAGCCCTTCACCTGCACCGCGTCCAGCACCTCGATCGAACCCGTCAGGAACAGCCAGCGCTGCGGGTCCGCCCCTTTCGCCGCCGCGTAATCACGCAGCACCTCGGGCGTGTCATGCTGCGGATCGACCGTAAACGTCGTCAGCACCACGTCCGGAACTCCCGCCAGCATGTCCTGCAAACGCCGCATCTTCGACGTCATCTCCGGACACGGACCCAGGCACCGCGTGAAAATGAAATCCGCGATCCACACCTTGCCGCGCAAATCCGCCGACGTCACCGTCCGTCCGCCGCGCTCCGTCAACTCGAACTGCGGCGCCGACCCGTAATCCACCGAGATCTGCGCCGCCCGCGCCGCGCTCAGTCGCTCCGTCTCACGCCGAACCTCCAGCCGCGCGCGGACCACCGCCAGCGCCCCGATCGCCAGCGCCAACCCCACACCGATCACCCGCATCGGCGTCATTACTCTGACCTTCGTTTCAACCGTCATTACACCCCGTCGTTCTTTCCGCCCTCTCCGCTCGCCTGCTCCGGTTCAACGCCGCGCCGTCAACCGAGCCGCGCGGGTTTAACCGAGCCGCGCACCCAGGAACGTGTCTTTTTCCCGGCCCACACCGCGGACGATTCTGCAACAGCGACAACGTCGTATTCCTTCATGACCTGCCGGGCTTGAAACCGCATCCGCGCCTCATGCGTTAACCGCGCAACCCCCCGAACCGGGCGTTACGCCCCCGGTCGGCGACCCGCCAGCCTCTCACCCGCCGCGATCATCACCGCCGCAAACACGATCATCATGACCCAGCTTGAAAATGCCCCGGGCGCACCTGCCGCCGTCAGCGCTTCCCGCGACGCGCCCAACGCACTCCTCAATTCCGCCACCCCGTAAGTCAGCGGGTTCACCGCCATCACCGCCCGCATCCACCCCGAAGCCCCCGAGGCCGGAAACACCGCTCCCGACAGCAGCCACATCGGCATCATCACCAGGTTCATCACCGCGTGATATCCCTGCACCGACTCCGCCCACCACGCCGCAACCAACCCCAGCCCGCTCAACCCCCCCGCCATCGCCGTCAGCACGGCCAGCGCATGAACGATGCCGCCCACGCTCACGCGCACCCCCGTCACCGGCGCGAGGATCAGCAGCAATCCCGCTTGAACCACTGCCAGCACCGTCGCGCCGACGATCTTTCCCGCCACAACGCTCGCCCGCGGCGCCGGCGACGCCAGCACCCCCTGCAGAAAACCCTCTCGACGATCCTCGATCACCGTAATCGTTGAAAAAATCGCCGTAAAAAGCACCACCATCGCCAACGCGCCCGCAAACGCGTATTCGAGGTACCCCCCCTCCCCCACGCCTTCTACGTTGAACGACCTCCCCAGCCCCGATCCCAGCAGAAACCAGAACAACACCGGCGTCGCCAGCGCTCCGATGATCCGCCCCGGCTGCCGCAGGAACCGCACAACCTCACGACGCGCCAGCGACCCTGCTGCCAGAACGCCGGCTGCGCCATCCGACATGAGTCGCGGGGCAGACCCCGCCTCAGAACCGAACGGCGCCCGTGAGAAAGCGATCGCTTTCGTTGTCACTTTCGGATCTTGCAACGCTCTTTACCCGCCCATGTCGCCGCTTCCTTCGAAGCGTCGCCCCGTCAGTCGCAGAAACACGTCCTCCAGCGACGGACGACTCACCGTGATCGACCGGATTTGATCACCGAACCTCTCCGCCAACCGCGCCGCCAGCGCATGTCCACGTGGATCCGCAATGCACAAACCCCGATCCGTCTCCTGCGGCGCAAGCCCGAATTCCTCGCGGATCCGCGCCGCCACCCCCCCCGCATCCTCCGCCTGGACCGTCACCACTTCGCCGCCGACGCACGCTTTCAGCGCTGACGGCGCATCCAGCGCCGCCAGCCGGCCCCGATCCAGAATCGCCACCCGGTCGCAGACCTCGGCCTCGTCCATCAAGTGCGTCGTCATCAGACAGGTCAGACCTCGCTCCCGACGCAGGCCCGCTAGCAGGTCCGCCAGGCTACGCCGCGCCGCCGGATCCAGCCCCGTGCTTGGCTCGTCCATCAACAGCACGTCCGGCTCATGCAGCAACGATTTTGCAATCTCCACCCGCCGTCTCATCCCACCGGAAAGCTGGTCCACGCGATCCCCCGACCGGTCGTGCAACTGCACGCCCTCAAGTCCCGCGTCGATCCGCGCAGAAAGCTCACGCCCTCGCAAACCGTAAAGATGCCCGTGATGCATCAGGTTCTCGCGCACCGACAACCGACCGTCCAGGCTCGGCGACTGAAACGTCACCCCGATCCGACGACGCACCGCACCGGGATCCGCCCCCACGTCCGCACCCAACACCGATGCCCGACCCCGGGTCGGCCGCATCAGCGTCGCAAGAATCCGGAAAAGCGTTGTCTTGCCGCAGCCGTTCGGGCCTAGCAGCGCGACAAACTCACCCGGCGCAACGTCGAACGTCAGGTCCGTCAGCGCCATCCGTGACCCGTATTCATGCCCGATCCCCTGCACCGACACGGCCGGCGTCGGTCTCATCCGCTCCCTCCCGTCAGACCGCCCGATCCAGCACCAGCGCCACCATCAGGAGCGGCAGGTATGCGATCGACGCCACGAAGGACAACCGCTCCGTCCGCGCCGAAGACCGCATCGCCATCGGAATCGTGCATGCCAGGTAGGCGAGGCTCAGCCCCACCCCAGCCACCGCCGAAACGCCTCCGGTAAGTCCCGTCCACCACGGAAGCAACGACGCCGGCACAAGCGCCGCACAAAGCAGCGACGACACCATCCCTGTCTGACGACCGTCCGCATCCCGCAGCGGCCACATCGCGTAACCCGCCCGCGCATAATCGTCCCGCCAAAGCCGGCAGATCGCGAAGAAATGCGGGAGCTGCCACAACACGAGGATCGCGAAGACGCCCAGCGCCGCGGGCGAAAGCGCCGCGCCCGCAAACCCCCACCCGATCAGCACCGGCAACGCCCCCGGAACCGTGCCCACCACCGTGTTCCACGACGACCGCCGCTTCATCGGCGTGTACACCAGCAGATACAGCCCCAGCGAAAGCAGCGCATACGCCACGCCCCGCGCGTCTCCGAACCCCGCCAGCGCCCCTAGACCCGCCAGCGCGCAGCCAAGTCCGATCGCAAGCCCGGCGCCCGGTGCAAGCCGTCGCGAAGGCAGCGGACGACCGCGGGTCCGAGTCATCAGCAGATCCAGGTCGCGCTCCAGGTATTGATTCAGCGCGTTCGCCCCACCGCCGACGAGAAAGGAGCCGAGAAGAACGCCCAGAAGACCCCGCGCTGAGAACGCTTCCCCCGACGCCAGAACGTATCCCGCCGCACACGCCGCGGACGCCAACCCGGTCAAACGCGGCTTCAACAACTCGAACCCCGCGCGGACCGCACCAAGTCCTTCGGCTCGCGTCGCCGACCCTGCGACGATCATCACGCCGGCGTCTTGTGTTGGATTCCGAATCATCTCACGTTACGCCGCCGTCACCGCTTCCGAAGCCGCCACGCGACTTTCTGCAACGACGCCCGCCTGACACAGCGAGCACACCGCGCCCGCCGACGCGAGCACCACCGCCCCCGTCAGCACATGAAGCGTCGGCAGGATCCACTGCGACAACGTCGCGGATTCAATCAACGCGCTCGACCCGCCCGTCACGGCGAACGCCCCAACGCCCAGCAGCACCTGAACCACCGTCGCCATCCCGAGTACCGCCGCAGCCCGCCGCAACCCCCGGTCCCCCACCACTTCACCCAGAACGCGCATCGTCACCCGAAGCGCAATCACCGCCGCCATCGTCCCCCACCAGATGTGCACGATCAGCAGTCCGAACGACCCGAAATGCCGGACGCCCGCCCCGAGCAGCAACTGCACCACCAACACACCGACCAACCAACCCGACCACCGCGCCCGCCACCCGGCCTCTTCCGATCGCGACGCCGACAGTCTACGCCCCCACGCAGGACTTGAGAACATCGCCGCGCACACCAGCCACGCGAACGTCACCTGCCCCAGAACGCCGTGACCCATCGCCAGCACCACCGAGTCATGACGCACCCGGAGAATGCCGAGAATCCCCTGCGACACAATCAGAAGCAGCGAAAGAATCGACGCATACCTCACCCACGACCGACGCTCCGTGGCAAAGCCGGCTACGACGGTCGCCACAGCGCACAAACCCACCCCCCAGCCGACCAGCCGATGCTTGTGCTCCCAGAACGTCTTGACCTCCGTCAACCACCCGGGCGGATTGATCAACGCGCCGTTCGACAGCGGCGCATCCGGATACGCCATCCCCGCGTCCAGACTCGTCACCGAACCGCCCACAAAGATCAGAAACGACGCAAGCACCACCGTCGCCATCGCAAACCCGAACATCCAGCGCGACGACGTCTCCCCCGCCCCTCCCGACAAGGCTTGATCTGCTGCTGCACGCTCCACTGCAATCATCCGTCTCACGCAGCCTGAACCCCGAACCCTGAACCGCTCCCCCGCCCCCGCCCCCGCCCGCCTCCGCAAAATCAAACGGCGGATGACGCCCTCGGGACGTCACCCGCCGTCATTTCTGCCAGCCGCGGATTTCAGCCCGCGCGATTTCTCGTCAGCGGGAACGCGATCTTCCGTTCGCGTCGCTTCAGCCGCTGCCTTCCATCTTGAATGTGTGATCCAGCTTGTTTTCGCCGGCCTTGATCGTCACCTTCTGCTTCTGCTCGCCGAACACCTCGTGCCAGAACGTGATCTCGTGCTCGCCCGGCGGAAGACCCTTGATCTCGAACTCGCCCTTCTCATTGCTGACCGCGTGGAACGCATGCGGAAACACGCCGATCCAGGCGCCCATCCACTTATGAACGTCACACTTGACTTTGAAGATTTCCGGCTTCTTGAACGCCACCGGATTCTTCATGCCCTTCTGCGGCTGACCGTAGTTGAACGCCGGGTTCTTCTCCGGCTGGGCGTTGATGTTGTGCAGGATCGGGTCGCTGTTGAGAACCTCCAGCGTCTGATCCACTTGCAGCGTCACGACGTGCGGGATGTAAAGACACCCCTTCTGATCCAGCACCTTCGCCTCCGCCGGCGGCGCCGACGCCGGACCCACGTCCGACGAAACGTAGATGATCACGTTCTGCAGCCAGCGCTGATCCTCCTTCGCCGGCTCCATCTTCATCGCAACAATCTGCTCGGAGCGAATCTGCGGCTTCTCATACTGCTCCGCGCACTTCGGTTCGGTCTTGATGTCGTTGTACAGGTTCGTGATCTTCGGCGGCTCGCCCGCCTTGTGCGAAAGGAAGATCGTCCCCTTCAACGTGCCCGTGTCCTGCGCCGCGGCGATCCCGCAAATGATTCCGAACGCCAGCGCGCTTCCCATCCCCGTGCGAATGCTCCGCAACATCTTTGCGTCTCCTTTACCTGACCCGCCGGCGGCGGGGCGGCGCCTGGCCGCTGATCCCGATCCGTCTTTGTCCCGAGCCCCCGCCGGTGTCCGGACTCAGAACCCGTTGTCATCCGCATATATCGACTTGTCGTCCCGACTTCGTGATTTTTTTCACGAAGTATGGATGCGGAAGCGTAATCGAAAGTAAAACGCCCTGTCAAGACCCCTTCTTGCCACAATTCCGCACGCCCGGACGAATTCCGACAATCCAGAGAACCCCTTCGCCAGCGCATTGACCGGGATCGAAGGATCGTCAGAATGCCCGGCTCGGACGCGCGACGCCGGTCGGAACCGCCTGCGACGTCCGGCGGATCAGGTGACGGTCATGAAGATCGGTTTCAGCACGCTTGTATGTCCCGCGTGGGATTTGCCGACGGCGATCGCCCAGGCTGCAGCGTTGGGGTACGCAGGGATTGAAATCCGCGGCCTCAAAGGCGAGTTTGACCTCCTCCGCTGCGCCGCCCTCGCCGGTAACCCCGGTCTGGCGAAGAAGGCGTTTGCAGATGCCGGCATCGAGTTGATCGGCCTGTCACCCTCCGTCACCCTCGATAGCAAGAAGCGAAGCCGCCTTGACGAATCCCGCCGGACCCTGGTGGAGCACATCGAACTGGCCGGGCAGCTCGGCTGCCCCTACGTGAAGCTTTTTGCCGGCGAAGTTCAGCGCTTTGATCATCATGACGCCGCGCTCAGCCGGATCGCCCGTGAGTTGAACGAACTGGTTCCGACCGCGGTGAAGCACGGTGTGACGCTTCTGATCGAGAACACCGGCGATTTCACGCGCAGTGAAGACCTCTGGTATCTCCTCGACGCCGTGTCTCACCCCGCGGTTCAATGTTGCTGGAATCAGACAAACGCCGGAACGCGCCGGGAGTTCCCGAGCGTGTCCATCCCGCGCCTGGGCATCAGGATTGCCGTGTCCCACATCTGTGATGCGGACTTCGACGAAACCGGGGTGCTGAAGGCATACAAACTCCCGGGCGAGGGTCAGGTCGGCGTCACTCGCCAGATCGAACTGCTCCGCGGCGTCGGGCACGAGGGGTGGCTGGTCTTTGAGTGGCCGAAGGCCTGGCTCCCGGACCTTCCCGATCCGTCCGCGGCCCTGCCCGCGGTAGCACAGTTTCTCAAGGCGGAGCTGTCGAAAAAGCAGGTTGTTCTGTCTGCGTACAAAGGCGACAAGAACGCGGCGAAGTTCGCAGCGAAAACCTCGGTCTCCGTCCCGTCACCCTGAGTCGGCGTCGAGGGCGGTCTTGGAGAAGGAGCGTCTGACGCAACCGGAACGCAGGCGCCGGACCTTGTCACCATCGTGATCACGCTTGCAATCCTCAGTGCCGCAGTCCTCGGGTTGCTGATGATCCGGGTGCTGCCGCGCGGGATCAGTCTGGCGCTGATCGGCGCGTCCTTGACCGCCGCCGTCCTGCATGCCGTCCTGACCCCGTGGCCTCGCTCTGAAGCCCTGCTCAATATGATCGCAGGATCCGCTGCCGGCGCCGCCCTGTCGTGGGGCGTGATTCATGCCGCGGCTCGCAAGGCCGACGTTCGACGTGGACAAGGCGACGGACACGCCACCTCAGCATCCGAATTGTCCGTCGTGGCGGGTTACTTCCTTCTCGGTTTCGGCGTCTGCGCGGGCGTGGCGATCTGTGTAGGTCTCGCAATGCGTGCGGTATCGGTGACCGCAGCCCTGTCATCGCCCGCGGCGACGTCCGTCACAGCAGGCGTTGCGTTCTCGCCCTCGTTGTGGCCGGCGCTGCTGCTGCTGGCGACGCTTCTGCCCGCTCGCACCGGCGTCACTCCGCGCGCAATCCCCCTCTGGGCAGCAGCCGCCGCGGCCTTGACATGGGCGCTTGACGCGATCCCCCCGGTGCTTCCGACGGGGGAGGCGCGTTATGCGTGCCTGCTGGCGGCGCTGGCGCGCTGGCAGATCTGCGCGGCCCTGCTGGTTGCCGCCGCCACCCTTCTGGAGGGAGCGGCGCTGCGGCGTCGAAGGTGGTCGCTGGTGCGATCGACACCGTGGGAATTGAGGTCCGCGTCGAATTCCGCTTCCGCCGGGCTTCGGGCAGGGTGCTGTGTTCTGGCGCTGACTTCTTTTCTGGCGCTGGCGGCGACGATGGTGCTACCGGTCCCCGAGGGCTGGGCTTACCGTGCGGTGCTGCCCGCATGCGCCGTTTGTGTGATCCTCTGCGGATTGTCGCTGCTGACGCACTTGAACCGATCCTTCAGCGTCGGACTGGCGGAGATCGGGCTTGCTCTGGTCTCGCTGGGATGCGCGGCGGCCTTTCAATCCATCGTTCCCGCTCGCGTCGGCTCGCCGTCGGCGCGGTACGCGATGGTGTTCAACGCCTTGATGACCGGGTTCGCGTTCCTGACGTGGTTGTGGGGGTGGCTGGCCGGGGTCTGGATGCAGCAGCTCCGAGACCGCGAGGCGTGGACGACCGCGGGGCGCATGATTCCGCTGGCGCGGCGATTCTCCTTCGCGTGCGCTTGTGTCACCCTGCTTTGCGGCGGCTTGCTGGCGTTGTGGCCGCGCTTTTCCGGAGTAGCGTCGGCGGATGACACACTCGGTCGTTTCGCCGCGGGCGTTGGCGTCAATTTTTTCGCCCTGCTGGTCTTCGTCGGCTGTGCCCGTCGCGGTCGTCGACCGGTATTTCATCTGGTGGTCGTACTCGGGATCATGAGCCTCCTGGGGTTCGTTGCAGTGAGAATGTTGCCGTTTTCGGGGCGATAACGGTAGGATGCGCGTACCCTCGACGCCCGTCCGCTTCAGACCGCATCCCGCGGGGGGCGCAGGCTCGAGGCGCGGACCCGGCGTCATGAAACGCGTGGATCGAGTCGCACGACTCCTGAAGATGATGCAGCTTCTGCAGAGCGGCCGCCCGCTCGAGCCTGAGAAGCTCGCCGAGTCTCTCAAGGTCTCGCGCCGCACCCTTTTCCGCGATCTGAAGCTGCTGGACGACGCCGGCGTGGGGTTTTCGTTCAGTCGGCGCTCCGCGACGTATCAGCCGAAGGAGGAGCCCCTTCTGCCCCCGACGCACCTGACGTTTCCCGAGGCGCTCGCGCTGCTGGCGCTGCTGCGACAGGGACTGCGGCAGCGCAGCCACCCGAACCCGCGCGAACTGGCGTCGGCAGCCGTCAAAATCGAAAGCCTGCTGCCGCGCCGTCTTCAGGACACCTGCGGTCCGCTCCTCCGCGATATCGAATTCATCCCGCCCCCGGAATCACGGACGGAGCTGGCTGCGTCGAAGGTCGAGTATCTCCAGCGGGCGATGTCGATGCGGCTGAAGGTCCGCGGAGTCTACCACGCGGTGAGCCCCCGGGAGGTGATCACCTCGATCATCCGCCCTTACCGACTCGTGCATGTCCACCGCGGCTGGTATCTGCTGGGCTTCAGCGAGGCGCACGGCGAAGTGCGGATGTTCAAGATCGAGCGGTTTGTTTCGATCGAAGTGACGCAGGAGACGTACCGCCCCGACCCGGACTTCAGCGTCGAGCGATACTTCGGGCGGGCGTGGAACGTCATCCGCGAGGACCGGACCTGGCGGGTGAAGCTTCGCTTCTCGCCGCGCGTCGCTCAGAACGTGGCCGAGATCCGCTGGCACGCCACGCAGCGGACGTTCCTCGCCTCGGACGGCGGGTTGATCTTCGAGGTCGACGTGGACGGGTTGAAGGAGATATCCTGGTGGATCCTCGGTTACGGCGACGAGGTGCGCGTGCTTCAGCCGCCGGCGCTTCGGGAGTTGATCAAGGACCGCATTGAGGGCATGAGAGCGTTGTACATGAACGGCGTCACGGCGATGAAAGAGGCCTGAGCGGATGCGGGCGGTGGTGCAGCGGGTGTCACGGGGCGACGTCGTGATCGGCGGCGCGTCCTTCGCCCGGATCGACCGGGGATTGCTCGTTTACCTTGGCGTAGACGCGGACGACGCGGAGACGGACGCGCTCGCTCTCGCGGAACGGGCGGCGCGCCTCCGCATTTTCCCCGACGCGGAGGGAAAGATGAACCTTGATGTGGGCGAGGTCGGCGGCGCGATGCTCGTCGTCAGTGCGTTCACCGTCAGCGCCGACGCGCGACGTGGACGCCGACCGAGCTTCGACAGCGCAATGTCTGGCGACGGCGCGGCGCGCCTGGTCGATCGGTTCTGCGAAGCCGTCGCCGCCCTCGGCGTCCCGGTGTCGAGGGGCCGCTTCGGCGCGGACATGCAGATCGACGCGGTCAACGACGGGCCGGTGTGCATCCTGATGGACTCCCGGAAGCGCTTCTGATGACTCCCGCGCACTCGCCCTCGATTCTTTCGTTCACCGCGTTCGTCGCGCTGGCCGTCGCGACGGCGCCCGCGACCGGCCAGCTCCGAGCAGAACAATGCGCCTTGATCGCGCGGGAAGGCGACGCCGAGGGCCTGGCGCTGGCGGCTCGCTACGCGGACCTCCGAGGTGTTCCGGCCGATCAGATGCTCGCGCTGCCTCTCCCTCAGGCGGAGACGCTTACTCACCGGCAGTATGAAGCGGCCGCCGATCGCGTCCGGACGTGGCTGGCGGGGCCGATGAAAGACCGCGACCTGCGATGTCTCGTCGTCTTTCGCGGCGTTCCGCTGAAGGTGGCTGCGGTCGAACCGTCTCCTGAAGATCGTCGGAAAGCGGACGCGCTGACCGAAACACGGGCGGCGCTGGAGGCGGAGTGGACCACGCTGATGGAGGATCGACTCGCCGCACTTCCGGCGATCGTTCAAGCGCGCGTCGCCGCGGCGTTAAAGGGGCGCGAGCCTTCGCTCTGGGAACGTCACGACGCGACGCGCCGGGCGTGGTCCGCGTACGCACGAGAGCTTCCCGACGAGGCGAGGATTAACCTCAACCGTGAGCTGGTCGCCTATCTTGAGCACGCCGAAGGCAGCCAGGTTCTGCTGGAGCTGATTCAGTTTGCGGATGCCCGCGGCGTCCCGGAATCGCCGGAGAAAATCGCGGTCGTGGAGCAGACCCTGAAGGACGCCGAGGCACGCGTGCAACGAAACGCCGACACCGAGCCGGGATCGCCGGAATTCGTAACGCTGGTGCAGGCCCTGCGCGTTCGGAGCGGGCTGGCCGGCGCATCCGCGTTCCTCACGAAGCGCGCCGAGTCGCTTGTCCCGCCCGACAGCGAAGCCGCCTTCGACAGCGAACTGGCGCTGGTTCACAACGATGCTTACCCGCTCGCGCGGTGGATTCCGAACCCGCTTCAGGGCTTGCGCAAACCTTCACCACCGCGCGACGCCGCCTTGATGGTCGCGCGCCTGGACGGACCTGACCCGACGATCATCGAGCGGATGATGACCGACGCGCTTCACGCGGAGCGGAGCGGGCTGCGCGGTACGTTCTACATCGACGCCCGCGGGCTGACGAAGGATGATGAGTACCGGGTGTACGATCGCGATCTGGCGGCGCTGGCGGAGTGGACGCGCACACGGACGGTGATTCCCGTCGTGCTCGACCAGCGCGAACCCGTCTTCGCCGAAGGCTCGTGTCCCGGAGCCGCCTTGTATTGCGGCTGGTATTCACTGGCGAAATATGTGCCGGCGTTCACGTTCGAGCGCGGGGCCGTCGGGTATCACATCGCCAGCTTCGAGCTGGGGTCGCTGTCGCGATCGAACAAGGCGTACTGGTGCCGCGGGATGCTGACGGACGGCGCGGCGGCGACGCTGGGACCGACCAGCGAGCCGTATCTGTCGGCGTTTCCCCGACCGAGTGAGTTTTTCGGACTGCTGATGACCGGCGAACTGACGCTGGTCGAGTGCTTCGCGCGGACAAACCCGTTTCTGTCTTGGCGGATCGCGCTGGTCGGGGATCCGCTTTACCGCCCCTTTGCGAAGAATCCGCCTTACTCGCTCGACGCCTTCCTCGAAGCACATCCCGAGTCCGAAGCTCCGTGACCGAGGGCGACGCTCGCACAACCGGTCAAGACACACACTCCAGCGCGAGGACCGTGATGTCGTCGGCGCGCCAGCTGGAAGGTTGCACAACTTCACGACGTCGGCGCCAGGCGTTCAACGCATACGTCACGCCCTCAGCCGCAACATCGACACGCCAGTCCGCTGCGGGAGGATCAGCGCCGGAACCGGTCCCCAGCAGAAGATTGTCAAGCCCGTCCGACCAGAGCAGCGCGACGTCTCCCGGCCCGAGTTCATACTCAGCGACTTGAAACTCCGGCGACGGGACGACGCCGAGCAGAATGCCGTCTGAGTTCACCGGTTCGACGCACCCGTCTTGCCGCAGCAGCACGGGCGCCGGCGCCCCTCCGCGGGCCACCCGGATGCGGCGGGACGGTTCGTCGTACGTGGCGCAGACCGCGGCGACGTATTGCTCCTGCGTCGCGCCGAGGCTGATGAGATCGGCGTTGATCCGGCGCAGCATTTCGTCCGGGCGACGCGCCGCCTCTCCACGCTCGCCGTCCTGACAGCGCAGACTGCGCTTCAGGAACGCGGACATCAAGGCTGCGGGAACCCCGTGACCGGTGGCGTCGGCGATCGTCATTACAATTGTCCGGTCATCGGCGCGATAAACGTCGTAGAAATCTCCGCTGACACGATCGGCGGGGGCGTACCAGCTTTGCAATCGTGCCCCGGCGACCTGCGGAAGATGCGCCGGCAGCAGTTCACGCTGAACCTGCTCCGCCAGCGCCAACTCGGCGTCAAGGTCGCGGACCCGGCGCAAAAGCTGGTCTGAGAGTCGCCGGGCGCGGTCCAGCTCGGTCTCGATCTGACCGAGCGCATTCTCAATCCCCCCGGGGCACCGGAGAGGTCTTGACGCGGTGCGAGCAGTGGTGGGCCGGGTTTCAAGGACCGTATCCGGCCTGATCCTGATCTGCGGCTGCGCCATCCGACGTTCCTCGCGTGGGGCCGCGAGCCTGCAATGCGCAAGCCGGTCGCGGCGCACAGGTGTTTGTCGGACGCGGTCTGCGCAAACTTGACCGCGGCGCCTTCGGAACGCGTCCGCTCCGCCGCCGTCATGTTCGTTTGAATTGCCGCTCCAGGTCCGACTTGGTGAGGCGCAACGTGGTGGGTCGGCCGTGCGGGCAGTTGCTCGATCGCTCGACGAGGTCTTTATGCGCGACCAGCGTGTTGATTTCCTCGGCGGTGAGCGGGTCGCCCGCCTTGACCGCAGCCTTGCACGCCATCATGTCCAGCACGTCGTGAATGAGTGCTTCCGGGTGCTCCTGATCCCCCTGTCGCTGGAGGCGATCGAGGAGGTCGCGCATGAATTGCGGGACATCCGTGTCCTTCATCAATGACGGAAAGGCGTGGACGGCGATCCGATCCGCGCCGAACGCCCCGGCATCGATGCCAAGGCGTTCAAGGAGGTCGGCGCGGGCCTCCACCGCCGCCAGATCGGCTGCGGACGCCGGGATCGTCTCCGGAAGCAGCAGGCGTTGTGACTCCAACGCAGCGGACATGATCCGCTGACGAAGGTGCTCGTACATGATCCGCTCGTGCAATGCATGCTGGTCGATGATGAGCAGACCGTCGTCCGACTCAACGACGATGTAGGTGTTATGAAGCTGGATCGCGCGGAGACCTGACCCGCGCGACGTACCCGGACCTTCCCCCCGCTGCCGATCCGGGACGCGCTCCGCCGAACCCGCATCGCCTCCGAGCAATCTTGCATCTTGCCCACCTGCGTTAGTCGGCGCCTCGGGGATGCCCCCGGATCGCGCGTCATAAAGCGACCGCCAGACTACCGCGGCCTGAGCGACGGTGGATTCTCCGCTGAGGGATCCGCCCCGCACGAACCCTTCCGGCTTCCCCGCTCCCCCCCCACCGACCAACGTCTCCCCGGAACCGCCCACCCGAATCAGCGGCGGTTGACTCAGCAGCAAAGACGCGAACTCACGACGGATGCGATCCTGCTCAGCGGCGTCCACGTTCGGTCGGGCGCGATCCGTCCGAAGCCCGGGCGTCAGGTCGGCGCGTTGCAGCAACTCCCGCAGCGCGCTGAGCACCTGCGAATGAACAAGGTTCGGCTCCGCCCAGCGAACCTCGATCTTCGTGGGATGAACATTGACGTCAATCATTTCGGGATCGATCGTGATGAAAACGAACACGACCGGAAACCGCGACGGCTCGATCAACCCGCGGTACGCCTCCTTTACGGCGTGCTGAAGGAACCGGTCGCGGATGTACCGGCCGTTGACGAAGAAATACTGCCACGTTCCCGTCGCCCGCGAGTGCGCCGGCGGTGCGGCGAAGATCTGAAGGTTCAGACCTCGCTCGCGCCGATCCGTCGCCAGCAGAACGCCCGCCAGTTCGTCTCCGAAGAGCCGCCGGATCCGGTCGACGGGTCCGCTGGCGGGAGGGAGGTCGTACGTCGTGCGCGCCCCGCTGATCATCCGGAATCCGACGTCCGGAAAGGCCAGCGCCGCCCGCACAAACACTTCCGTCACGTGTCCGGTTTCGGTCGCCGGCGCCTTCAGGAACTTGCGCCGCGCCGGAACGTTGTGAAAAAGGTCACGGACCTCGACGGTCGTGCCCGGCGCCGCGGCGGCGGCCTGCGCCCGCTCCAGCGTCGAACCGCAAACGCGGACCTCGTGTCCGCCCGCGGATTCACGACGCCGGGATACGATCCGCAGCGAGGACACGGCCCCGATGCTCGCCAGGGCCTCCCCGCGAAATCCGAGCGTGGCAATGCGGTAGAGATCCTGCTCATCCGCGAGCTTACTGGTGGCGTGCGCTCGAACCGCCAGCTCCAGTTCGTCCGGGCTCATGCCTCCGGCGTTGTCGGTCACGCGGATCAGTTCGGTCCCGCCTTTCTCGACGACCACGGTGATCTCGAGCGGGCCCGGAAGAGGCTCGGCGGATCCGGCGTCGAGGGCGTTGTCCAGCAGCTCCTTGACGACGCTGGCCGGCCGCTCGATCACTTCACCGGCGGCGATCTGGCTGACCAGCAAAGGTGGAAGTACGCGTATGCGGTTCGCCGACGACATGACTCCTGCGAGTATACCGAGCCGGTGCGTCCCGACCAGCGCTCCGCCGGCGCCTTGCGCCTCGACAGACGACCTGCTAGAATTCCGGCGGTCATGTGAGGAGAGTCTTTGTATGTTTCATCAGCGACGGGCGGCGGCGGCGGCGGTCATTCTTGCGGTTCTCGCGGGAGGGGGAAGGCCCGCTTTCGGCGCGCAGCAAACGCCCTCAAAGATCGAAACCGCGCGACAAGCCTTGAAGTTTTTTCTGGAAAAGGAGCTTCCTAAGTTCATCGACCGGGGCGACGCAACCTTCAAAGAGAAGTTCACCGTCGCGATCGGAACCGGTATCTGGGACCGCATTCACTTCAAAGTCGGGCACTTTGCCGCTGAGGAATCCGCCCGCCTGATCCGTGAGGAGGGGCGTGACGTCGTTGCGTTTGAACTGCGCTTCGAGCGCGGGCGCGCCGACGTTCGCGTGGGCCTGTCTCCCGGCGGCGAAGTCGTGGGGTTCTGGGTGGACCGCGTCGAGCCCGAGATCGAATACGAGGCGCCCGGGTACGTTGACGTAGAGGCGTTCATCGACGAACCGGTGCGCGTGGCCGCGGATGAGAAATTTCCGCTGCGGGGTCGGATCACGATCCCCGTCGGCGAGGGTCCGTTCCCGGGAGTGGTGCTGATTTCGGACGCCGGTCCGCTGGACGTCAACGCGACGACGGGTCCGAACCAGGTTTTCAAGGATGTCGCGTGGGGGTTCGCCTCGCAGAAGCTGGCGGTCCTGCGGGTCGAGAAACGATCCTTCGCATACCCGCGCGCGTACCCGCCTGCGGAGTGGACGCCCGAAGTCGAGTTCATCGACGACGCCGTCGCCGCGGTTGCAGCGCTGCGCAAGCATCCGAAGGTGGATCCCCGCGCGGTGTTCCTGCTCGGGCACGGGATGGGGGGCGTGATCACGCCGACGATCGCCCGGAAAGACCCGCAGATCGCCGGTGTGGTTCTGCTGGCGACCCCCGCCCGCCCGATGCTGAATATGATCGAGGATCAACTGCACTACCTCGTCAATTTCGACCAGATCATCAGCGAAAAAGAGCAGCGAGAGCTTGCCGCAGCGCTGGAAGCGATCGCATCGGTGCGCGCGGGAGACCCGAAGGGTTCGATCCTCAACACGCCCGCAATGTACTGGAGTCGTTATGAAAAGCTGGACCCCGTCCGTACCTGCCTGGCGACGAAACAACCGCTGCTGATCGTGCGCGGAGAGCGGGATTTTCAAGTCACCGAGGAGGACACGGTGCTCTGGAAAAGCCGGCTCGCCGACCGGTCTGACGTCGAATTCAGAACCTACCGCCGCCTCAACCACCTTCTGATGGGAGGTCTGGGAACCGGCCCCTCCTCGCCTGGCGAATACAGTTCTCCCGGCAAGGTCTCGAAGGAGGTCGTCCTTGAAACAGCGCAGTGGATCCTCTCGAAAGCGCCGAAGCCAACAACCCCCGTCGTCGCGCCCGAGTCTGCTTCGACGCAACCCCCGGCAGGTCCGCCGTCTCCCGACAATACGCCGACGCCGTGAATCACAAAACCTCGGTGAATTCAAGCGCCACGTACCGGGTCAGGCCGGTTCGGGACAACGACGTGCCCGGCATCGTGAACCTGATTCGTCGCGTCTACGCCGAATACGGGCAGACGCTTGATCAGGCTGAGGAGCCGCACGTCTTCGACCCGGGAGCTTACTTTCGCGGTCACGGCGGAGAGTTCTGGGTAGCGGACGCCGACGACACGATCGTCGCCACGTGCGGGGTGAAACCGGTCGGCGATGACGCTGAGTTGAAGACGTTATACGTTGATGCCGCGCACCGGAGGCAAGGGCTTGCACGCCGGCTCGTCGACCTCAGCCTCGCTCACGCCGCAGCGCGTGACGCCCGGCGCCTGATTCTCTGGAGCGACACCCGCTTCCTCGACGCGCACCGCCTTTACCAACGCCTCGGGTTCACGCTGGATGGGCTGCGCGAGCTGAAGGACTCCAACCTGACCTGGGAATTCGGATTCTTCAAGCTCCTCTGACCTTCAGGATATGCAAGCCCGCGCGACCCGACCGCGCGGTCAGGGTTGCGCTGGCGGGGGCGGCGGATCAGTGGCCTTGCGCGCCTCGGTCTCCTTGCGGCGGGCTTCGATCGCCGCGAGGCGCTCCGCCTTCCTGCGATCCTTCTCTTCCTGGGCCTTGCGGGCGGCTTCTGTGCGTTCCGCCTCTTTCTGTGGATCCTTCGGCGGGAGCGGCCGGTCGATCACGAGTTGCCCCGGAGGAGAGTTATGTGCCACCGCAACCGAACCGGTCGGTACCGGCACATGAACGAAAACACTGCCGTGCTCCCCGGGCGGAGCATCCGCCTCGACGTTAAGAGGAAAACGCAGCTCCGGGGTCTGCGCCGTGAAATTCAGCGGAACCGTCGTCACCTTGTTCGGCAATCCGAGAAGTTGCGCCTGCGCCTCGCCCTCAAACGGCGCTCGATGCGTCAACTTCACCACCAGTTCGACCGGCATGCCCTGCTCGGTTCGGGTTCGTTCGACCGCAAACTCGACGAAGGGATCGGCAACCTCCAGTTCGACCAGACCGCTTGACACTTCGATCGGGGCGCCGCCGCCGTCTGCTGACGCGATCACAACGATCGGCCACCGCCCCACCGCTGCATTTCCCGCAGCGTTCAGCGGAATCCCCCCCTCGGCTGTCCCCGACGGCAGCTCAAGCGCCCCGGACGCAATTCCGGGCGGATTCCAGATCATCCGCGCCGTGATGTGCCCCTCGTAGCCTTCCGCTCGCTCGACGCGCACCGGAAGCGACATCGATCCAAAACGGACGATCGGTGTGTCCGGCGGACGAAGTTCAATCCGGAAAGGCGCCGGCTGTGCCGACGCAACGGCCAGGCGATCCGCAGAATAACTGTAAAAGGGGTTGTTCTCGTAACGAACCAGTTCAATGTCCTGGTCAAAACGACCTCGGATGCCCGTCGCGGCGTCAACGTGCGTCGCCGTCAGATCGACCAGCGCCCCCGCAGGCGCCGCATCCGCCACCGCCTCAAACACGACCGGAATTTGCCCAACACTGGCTGGCATCTGCACAAAATGCGCCGCCACCCCTCCAGGCAAACCCTCCGCCGCCAGATTCAAAGCGCCGCCGAAGTCCACCCGGTTAGCCGTCACCAGCAGCGCAGCCCGGTTTCCCGCCGGGACGGTCAGTCCTCCTTCCCTTGATGAAACCGTCAGCGT
Organism: Phycisphaerae bacterium; assembly: GCA_013360585.1. Classification (GTDB taxonomy): domain Bacteria; phylum Planctomycetota; class Phycisphaerae; order UBA1845; family UBA1845; genus JABWBH01. The sequence continues at coordinate 24,991 of JABWBH010000025.1, forward strand.
GAGCGCCGGTTTCGGCGGGCCGATCTCCAGGAAGTACACGAATTCCCCTCCGCCACGCCAGAGCAGATCGCGCACGGCGATCACATACTTCTCTGACGCCTGACATGTCCAGCGCAGCACGCTGTCCGCACCCGCGGCATCGTCGTTCCCCGCACCCTCACCACCGGCGAGCCTTCGAACCTCGATCACCGCATCCAGCGGCGACCCGAGTCGCCGGGCAAACAACCGCGCTTCAAGGGTCTGACCCTGCGCGCCGTCGAACACAAAGTAATCAACTTCTCTCGCCGCCGAGATGACGCCCGACGCCGCACCCGGCAGCGTCAGCGGGGTCGCCTGCTCCGGACTGTCGTTCGGTTCGACCTCGACGGCAATCCCCAACTCTGACACCCGAAAGGGCATCGGACTGGGGCTTATGCCGCGCTCGTCGATTGCAGGCACGTACACAATCCCGGGTTCCGGGGGAAACGTCACGCTCTGCGTCGAGCCCCCACCTCCGATCCACGTCACCGGCGCAGTGCTCCCCGCCTGCCCCCCGCAGGGGTGCGAAGCCGCAGGGCGAGGGAAAGACCCGACGTGAAGTCGGTAGTGCGCATTCCCCGCCCCCCCGAAGGCCGTCTCGCGCACCACCACGCAATATGTCCCCTCCGCCGGAAGCGTCGCCGTCAGCGCCGCATCCTGACGCAGAAGAGACGAGTCATCTGCAACGGCAAGCTCAGCTCCCGACGAATCCGTCAACGCAATCCGAGGGTCAAACAACACGTCCCCGAGGCGCTGCCCCTCAATCTCGACTGAGACAACCTGCCCCGCCGCCCCTGCAAAGGAAAAAACGTCCACGTCTTCCGGCGGAATCGCGCCGTTTATGCAGACCGGCAGGGTGATCGCTTGTGCGGTCTGCGAAGTCTGGTTCGGTTCGGCTTCGGCGATCTCCGGCAAGGCACCGACGGAGAACAAGCGCCCGTTTGAAATGCCCGCCGCCGTCCGCAACCGCAGGAATCGCAACCCCGGTGCGCCATCCGGCGCAAGTCGAAGCGTCGCTCTCGCTACGCCAGGCTCCACCGCCTCGACGGCGACGCAGGTGACGCCCGGTTCGTGACTCAACACCTCCAGCGGAGCCTCAAGGCGAGCACCGCGGAAGGTGACTACCACGTCCGTCCCCCGCTGCCCGCCGCGCGGAAGCACGCTCTCGATCGCGGGCGGAGCCGAGGCGAGACAGATCGTCGCGAAGACCGTCGGGAGCATCAAAAACACCGACCGGCCGCGCCGCAGTCCTGACAGCCGATGAAGCGGAGTCGTTTGACGAAGGAACCTGAAATGCACGGGAATTCTCATTGACCTCTCCCCCGTCAATTGCATAAAGTAGCGCAACCGTTTCGGGCCGTCAACGCGACGCAGGCTTGTCGCCTGCCGTCGGCAAAGGAGGAAGGCGCATGACCGATGTCGGACTCCCCTTGTATCAGCAGGATCCCTGGCACATGCGCGGCGTGACGCGGCGCGAGATGCTTCGCGTCGGGTTCGTCGGCGCCGCGGGGCTGGCGCTGGGGGACTGGTTCGCGCTTCGCGCCGCCGCGGCTGCACCGGTCGGCGCCGCGCAGAACCCCTCGACGCCGCCGGCGCCCCCCTGCGACGGCGTCATTTACATCTTTCTCGAAGGTGGAATGAGCCACATCGACTCTTTCGACCCGAAGCCTTATGCCCCGATCGACATCCGCGGCGAACTCGGCACGATCGGAACCAACGTCGACGGCGTGCAGATCTCCGCGTTGTGGGGACACACCGCCCAGGTTGCCGACAAGATCGCGTTCATCCGCTCAATGACCCACGGCGAAGCCGCACATGAACGCGGCGCGCACAATATGTTGACCGGGTACAAGCCCAGCCCGGCCGTCACGTACCCCAGCCTCGGGTCGGTCGTCTCCTGCGAACTCGGCGTGCGCAACGACCTGCCCCCTTACATCTGCGTCCCGGACGACGGTGGCGGCTTCGGTTTCGCGCACACGGGTTATCTCAGCTCGGCGTTCGGACCTTTCTCGCTCGGCGCCGAGCCCTCGAACCAGCAGTTCGTCGTCCGCGACCTGAGTCTGCCCGGCGGGGTGGATGAGACCCGGATGGACCGGCGCAAGGGCATGCTCGCCGCGGTTGACGCGCACTTCCGCAAGCTGGAGGACAGCGACGCGCTCGACGCGATGGATGCCTTTTACCAGCGCGCATACAGCCTGATCAGCTCTCCGCGTGCCCGTGAGGCTTTCAATATTGCCGCTGAACCCGACGTGATCCGCGACGCTTACGGGCGCACGCCGATCGGGCAGCGTCTCCTGATGGCGCGGCGCCTGATCGAGGCCGGCGCTCGCTTTGTCACCGTCTTTTCGGGCGGCTGGGACATGCACGTGGACATCCACGGCGGAATGAGAGGCCTCGTCCCCCCGCTGGATCAGGGGTACGCCGCGCTTCTGCGCGACCTGGACCTGCGCGGACTGCTTCCGAAAACGCTGGTCGTCCTCGGCACTGAATTCGGACGCACAACGAAACTGAACAAAGATCGGGGACGGGATCACTGGCCGAAAGTGTTCAGCATCGCGGTGGCGGGCGGCGGAGTCCGCGGCGGGCAGGTCATCGGCGAGTCCAACGCTTACGCCACCGAACCGAAGGATCGACCGGTATCGCCCGGCGACGTTGCGGCGACGATCTTCACGCAGCTCGGGGTCAACCCCGACAAGGATCTGATGGCGCCGGGAGATCGCCCGATCCGCATCGTCCGCGACGGCCGGCCCATCGCCGGCCTGACCTGATCCCCGCGGATTACGCGCGGACTTCTTCAGCCTCCTGCCCCGACTCGTCCGGCAGGCGGATCCGGAGGCGCGACACCTTCCGCGCGTCGCCGTCCACGACCTCGAACGCGATGCCGTCGTGGCGACACAAATCCCCGACGCCCGGGATCCGCCCCAGCGACGACGATATGAATCCGCCGATCGTCTCGTAATATTCGCTCTCGGGAATGTTGATGCGCAGCTCCTCGTTGACTTCCTCAATGCTCATTCGGGCGTCCACGTCGTACGTGCGCGGATCGATCTGAACGACTGGGCGCGCCTCGGGCTGCTCATGTTCGTCCGAGATGTCGCCGACCAGCTCCTCGATGATGTCCTCGATCGTAACCAGCCCCGCCGTCCCCCCGTATTCGTCCAACACGACGGCCAGATGGATCTTCTGCTGCTGAAACTCGTGCAACAGATCCCGGACGCGCTTCGTCTCCGGCACAAAAAGCGGCGTCCGCAGTCCCGCCCGAAGATCGAAGTTCGGAACGCCGTCGATCTGCAGCAGATCCTTCGCGTACAACACGCCCACGACGCGGTCGATCGTCTCCTCATACACGGGAATGCGCGAGTGACCGTGTTCGCGGATCGTCCGCCGCACATCCTCCAACGTCGCATCCACGGGAACCGCCACAATATCCGTCCGCGGCGTCATGATCTCGTTGACGTGAAGGTTGCGCAGCTCGATCACCGACTCGATCATCTCGCGTTCGTCCTGGCTGACCGCGCCCTGGCGCTCCCCCTCGCTGACCACGCCGAGAATCTCACGCTCCACGTCGACGGTCTGGCTGCTTTCTTCGTCGCTGACTCCCGCGAGCCGACGCACCAGCGGATCGAACATGCCCAGCACCCACAGCAACGGGAACAACACAATGCGCACCGCCTGAAGCACCGGCGCACAGCGCAAAATCAGCGTCTCTCCCGCATAACGCTCGATCCCCGCCGGAATCGCCAGGGCGAAAACCGCGCAAAGCAGGATCGTCACCAGGAAAGCCCACGCCGAACGCGTCCGATCCGATCCGAACTGCGTCTCCTCAAGAAACGCAAGGACGATCAGCACCAGGACAAGGATCGCGCCGATGCGCAGTAGCCCCGTCGCCTGAAGAAACTGCTGCCGGGAGGCGTACAACTGGCTGAGACGCTCTTCATGCGCGGACCCCTCCATCTCGCCCGCCAGCCGCGCCAGCGACGTGCGCAAGGCGAGGTTCGCCGCCGCCGCCAACGTCAGCAGCAGCACATCCGCCGAACCCCAGAGCATCAATTCCAACCAGTGAGGCATCGTGTCCACCCATCGCGACCCCGGACCCCCGGCGTCGCTCGGATTCTTACGCCAACCTCCCCGCACCCACGCCGCCCAGCACGGAGTCGCCTCGCGCCCGCTCCGGTCCGGAGGCGCCGGATTCCTCGCGATCCTCGCCCTCCTTCGGAGCAATCCGCGCCAGTCCGCACGCCTCCAGGGCGTCGTCCGCCCGCGCATGCATGAGGCGAGCCTCCTCCTCCGTCCCGTCATCCAGACCGAGAAGATGCAGCGCGCCGTGAGCGGCGTACAACGCCAGCTCAACCGCCGGATCATGACCGCGCCGCCGCGCCTCCCGCAGCGCCGTGTCCAGCGAGATCACGATCTCACCCTCCACCTCGCCCCCGCGGCCTTCCGAAAGATCGAAGGACAGAACGTCGGTCGCGCCCTCATGTTGAAGGAAACGCTCATTCAGATCAGCGATGTGCTGATCGTCCACCAGCGCCACGTGAATGTTCGCCGCGCGGCATCCGTGGCGGCGAAGGACTTCGCGCACGACGCGCAGAACCTGCTCGCGCGAATGCAGATCGCTCGTCGGCATCGCGCTTAAGCTCAGTTGGTAAGGCGGCTCCTCGTCCATCGACGTCGCTTCCGGACCGAAACTCACACCGCCGCGGGTTTCGGTTGCGGCGGAGCTTCACGCCGCCCGCCGCCCTCGCCCGCCTTCGGGTACGCCACCCGCCCGTGATAAAGACTGCACAACGCCTTCACCAGCGCCTGCTCGACCTTGTGCAGGTCCGCCAGCGTGATTTCGCAGGCGTCGAACTGCCCGTCGTTAAGTCGGTCCATCAGGATCGAGTGTACGACGTTCTCGATCCGGCCCGGCGCCGGATCGCGGAGCGAACGCACCGCCCCTTCGACCCCGTCGCACAGCATCAGCACCGCCGTCTCCCGCGTTCGAGGCTTCGGTCCCGGATACCGGAACTCCGCCTCCGGAACCCCCCGGTCATGACGCCCCGTCGCGATCGACGGCTGTCGCTCCGCGGCAACGTTGTGAAAGTACCGCACCAGCGTCGTCCCGTGATGCTCGCGGATGAAGGGGATTAACGCGGGCGGAAGGCGGTACTCCCGCGCAAGTTCAACCCCGTCCTTCACGTGCGCCAGGATGATCAGCAGGCTCATCTTCGGCGCCAGCGTTGAATGAAGGTTGATCTGCGCCGTCTGATTCTCGGTGAAGTACTCCGGTTTCAGAATCTTTCCCACGTCGTGATACAGCGCCCCGACCGAAGCGAGCAGGTCATCTGCGCCGATCGCCTGGCACGCCTCCTCCGCCAGCTTGCTCACCGTCAAACTGTGCTGGTATGTCCCCGGCGCCTCCCGCGCCAGCAGTTGCAGCAGCGGCTGCCGTGAATCCCGCCACTGCATCAGCATCAGCGGCGTCGCCAGCCGGAAAAAACCCTCCGCAAAGGGCAGCACGCCCGACACAAAGAACGCCGCCCCCAACGAACACGCCGCCCCCCAGCCCGCCGACTGAAGCGCGAACGCCAGCGACTCCCCCCCAACCAGATCCCCTGATATCCCCGCCAGCGGCGCCGCCACCGCCGTCACTAACCCCGCCGTCAGAATCCGCGTCCGAGCCCGGATCGCGCTCAATTGAAACGCCATCACGCTCGACGCCGTCGCCATCGTCAGCAGCAACGTCAGCGACTCCCGCGACACCAGCACGACGATCACGCACAGAATGCTCATCGCCCCGATCGCCAGCCGCGACGGGAAAAAAATCGCAAACGCGCTCGCGCATACCAGCGCCGGCGCCAACGTCAGCTCCCGATAATCCGGCCACTGCACCGACAGCAATCGCGCGCTGATCAACGTGCAAAGCACCAGCAGAGAGAACGCCCAGCACTTCGTCCGCGACTCCAGCATCCGCGGATGATGTTGCGCCAGGTACACCACCAGTCCGATCGCCACCAGCGCCACCAGCGTCAACCGTCCCGCCGTCTGAAGCCGCGCTTCATTCCGCTCCGCCGCAGCCCCCGGCGCCTCCGAACGCAGATACCCAGCCCACGCCTCGCGATGCGCCTCGAGAAGCTCCTTCTCCCGCGTCGTCAAAACGCTTGATCGGACACCCGCCGCGGGAACCACGAACGCCTCTCCGCGCTTACACGCGAACCGCGCCTCCGGAATACGGTCGACCGCCAGACCCATCTCCCGAAGCGTCCGATCCGCCTCGTAGCGAAGCGTCGGTGCGGACGTCAGCCGCTCCTGGATCAGCGCCGTCGCCGCAGGCCGCAGCGCCTCCGACAGACACGCCGCCGCCGATTCCGAAAGCTTCCGAACCTTCTCCGGCTCCTCCAGCGCCGCCACCTTGTCCAGCGGAACGACGCGGGACTCCTGCGCTTCCGTCGATCCGCCGTGAACGATGATCCAGTCCGCCGTCGAACGCGGATCACGCGGCTCTCGCGCCACGTCGCGCGCCGTATACGCCGTCAGCAACGCCGCACTCAACGCATCCAGCTCCGCCTGGATCACCTCCGGCGTCTGCCCCGACGTGAATGCCTTCACCCGCTCGTACGCCGCGCCATCGACGACCTTCAGCGCCCCGTCCGCAGCATGAAGCGCGTCCAGCGACACCTGTTCCGCCGCACCCTGCATCAACGCCCGAAGACTCGCCACCACGCGATGCCCGGCCGCCGGATCGAACGCGTAATGACTGGGGGCGCCCTCCCGCGCTTTCCGCCTCTCGAACTCCGTCGTCGTCGGATCCGGAACGTCGAAATCCACCCGGGCGAGGACGGGCGACTGAATTCGCTGACCCAGCCGATACGGCAGAGGCTCGGGCCCGTAAAGACTCACCCCGCAGGCGCCCAGCGCCAGCACAATCCCCAGGCGAGTCGCGCGACCCGTCAGAACACGCAACCACGCTGGTCCGCTCGTCGACCCTCCGACGCGCAGCCGCTTGTCAATCTGGATTCGCCGGACCTTCGCCATCTCCCTGCATTCCTGCCTGCCTGCGATCCTCCACCCGATGCTCCGTCGCAACGCCTGCGCTCCCGCGCCGCTCAACGCTTTCGCGCGGTCGAGGTCATCCGCGCGGTTGCATCATGTTTCCGTATGCATCCACGATCTGCTGCACCAGCGGATGCCGCACAATATCCACCTCCGTCAACCGCACGATCGCCACGCCGGGCGTCTGACCCAGCCGCTTCACCGCGTCCGTCAGCCCGCTCTGACGATCGGACTCCAGATCCACCTGCGTGTCGTCCCCCGTCGCAATCATCTTGCTCCCGTTACCCAGGCGCGTCAGGAACATCAGCATCTGACGCACCGTCGCGTTCTGCGCTTCATCGAGAATCACCGCCGCGTGATTCAGCGTCCGCCCGCGCATGAACGCCAGCGGCACGATCTCGATGATGTCGTTCTTGATGAAGTTCCGGACCTGCTCAAAGGGCATCATGTCGTGCATCGCGTCGAACAGCGGGCGCAGATAAGGATTCACCTTCGCCTGAAGGTCGCCCGGCAGATACCCGAGCTTCTCCCCCGCCTCCACCGCCGGACGAACCAGCACGATCGACCGGATCAAGCCCTCCTTCAGCATCGACACCGCCACCGCCACCGCCAGATAGGTCTTTCCCGTACCGGCCGGCCCAAGACAGATCGTCAGGTCATGATTCCGGATCGCATTGACGTACGCCTCCTGCCCGGCGGTTCGAGGCGTAACATGAGCCGACGCCAGATAGACGCGCAGCGACGAAGACCCCGACTCCGGGCGACGAACGTCCACCCGGCGGATCGCGTCCACCACATGCTCATCATCCAGAAGGGGGGAGCTTCGAAGTCGCGTTTGAAGCTCTTCAAGAACCGACCGTGCGCGGTCCACCGCGTCCGCGTCGCCGCTGATCCGCACATGATCGTCACGGGCGCTGATGCGGACGTCGAACGCCGTGCGGATCCGACGCAGGTGACGGTCCGCAGGACCGTACAACGCGCCGCGATGACGGGGGTCGCCGATCGTCAACGTCAGCTCAACCGTTTCTACGTCGCCCATGCTCATCCGCCGGCGCCTCCCGCGACGCCGGCTTTGCCGACTCCTTCATATTCCGGACAGCCGCCGAAGCCTCACGCGGCTCGTCAAAGCACGCCCCACGCCTCCCGCAGCAGGAACCACGCTACCGGCAATGCGCCGCAGGGACTGTCCAGCAGGTCAAGTATACCCCCGTAAGTCGGGATATGAGAAGCCGAGTCTTTGACACCACCTTCGCGTTTAATGCAAGACTCAAATAAATCACCCAACAATGCAAAACACGCCAGAACTGCCCCCAGTACACCGGCCCGAATATATCCAAGGCGATCAAACACCCCGAACACTTCGTCAACCAACGCACCGATCGACTCGGCCTCGCTTTCCCACAGCCCTCCGGCGATCGCACCCAGCATCCGCGCCGTGGCGACGAGACCCAGCGCGAACCCGGCGCTTAAAACCACGCCCCCGATCGTTCCCTCCCACGATTTCGACGGGCTGATCTCCGGGATAAGCTTGTGACGCCCGAAAGCGCTTCCGACCAGGTAACCCCCGATGTCAGATCCCTTGATCATCAGGATCACGAACAACAGCGTCCACGCCCCCCGCCCGGGGTCCACATCCCACCCACACCTTAATTGAAGACCGAACGACGGAAGAAGCCCCAGATACAGAATCATCAGCAGCGTCGAACCCGCGTCGCGCAGCGTTCGCGACGGATCACGACGACGCACCTGGAGCCACATCGTGCCCACCGTGGCCAGCCCGAGCAGCACGAACTGACCAACGATCCCTTCTCGATGCTGCGGCGCGTACCCCAACCAGCCCGTCGGCGCGATCCACGGCTGCAACATCAGCAGAACGATCATCGCGTATGCCCACCGTGCGTGCGGACGGCAGCCCGCCCCAGTCAGGATGCGCCGCAACTCCGCCGCCGCAGCCAGCGTCAACCCGATGAAGGTCAGCGGGATCACGCTCCCGTGGCGCACCAGCGCCGCAAGCGCCGGCCACGTGGATTCCGCCTGCGCCGCCGCCGCATCGACCGCCGTCAGGGTGATCAGAAAAAGGATCGCGATCGCGCCGTAGGTGATCCGCTGGACGGCGTGGGAGGTCATGCCGCGGGGCTCCGCTCAGTCGTAGACCGGCTCGTGCGCCGGATCCGTGAAAAGACGCACGTAACTCTCATACCGATCAGGGTGGATCTCCCCCCGCTCAACCGCGTCGCGCACCGCGCAGTCCGACTCATGCACGTGCGTGCAATCCGGAAACCGGCAATTCGGCACAAACCGGATGAACTCCACGAAAAATCGCTCAAGCTCGTACTTCCCGATCAGCGTGACGTCCAGCGTCCGGACCCCGGGAGTGTCCACGATGACGCCGCCGCCGTCGAGAGGGATCAGCCGCGCGTTCGTCGTCGTATGACGCCCCTTCCCCCACCGCCGGTCCAGCTCCCCGACGCGCAGGTCCAGCCCCGGTTGGATCGCGTTCAGAAGCGCGGTCTTCCCGACCCCGCTTTGACCCACGATGACGGACGATCGCCTGGTCAGAACCTCACGCAGCGCCTCGATCCCGTCGCCGCGGACCGCGCTGGTTGCCAGCGCCGCGTACCCCAGCGTCCGGTAGCGATCGAGGACATCCGCCGCTCCCGGATCCAGGTCCACCTTGTTGAGGCAGACGACAGGGACGATCCCCCCTTTCAACGCCGCGACGATGTAACGGTCGATCAAGTGCGGTTTCGGCGGCGGCAGACCCGCGGACACGACGATCACCGCCCGGTCGACGTTGGCCGCCACCGTGTGCAGGCGGTTCATCACGCGCCGCGTCAACTCGCTGGTCCGGGGCTCGACATGTTCGATCAGGCCTTCCGACGGCGCGGACTCGTCGCCCGCCGCCGCCCGGAAAAGCACGCGATCTCCGACCGCCAGCGGACTGCGCGCCTCGATCAGCCGTGTCTTCAGGACGCGGCGCATCCGGCAGCGCCACAACCGCCCGTCCGCCTCGACCTCGTTGAACCCTCCGAGGATCGACAGAACCACCCCGTGGATCAGTTCCCCCGACGGTTCGTCGCCGACGATGATCGTCCGCTTTCGGGACAGCGCGCCCTTCGCGCGCACCGACTCGACCTTATGCGTCTCGACGTCGCCGCCTTCAGCCTCCGACGCCCGCTTCGTCCAGTCCTTGACCCGGCCCGGACGGCTTCGGTTGCGCCGGAACGAGACGCGGACCTTGCGACCTTTCGGAGAATCAGGCTTGCCCGGCGTCTCGTCGCTCATCACGCCCGCAATGTCCTACTCACACGGCGTCTCGATCGGCGGCACGCACCCGGACGGACTCTCGAGCGACACCGTCACCGGACCCGCGAAACAACAGACCTTCTCCGCCACCCGGTCCCCGCGCACGGTGAACGCGAACGCCCGACCGTCGAGGTTCACCACGACCTCCTGCCCGTTATGATCCTCATTGCGCAACCGCACCTTCAGGCTCACCTGGCCCCGCGCACTGCACCGCGCCGTCATCTTCTTGACGTCGCCGCACGTGATCGCGCATTCCGGATCCACCGTGAGGTCGCAGTTCGCCCGCCGCAGCCACGGCAGGATCGCCTCCGAAATCGACCGCTCATGAAGACGCAGCACGATGTTGAACATCCCGCGCGGGCATCCGTGACAGTAACTCATGATCGTCCCGTTGAAGGCGTCCGAGCAGTCCCCCAGCCCGCACCCGTCGATCACCGGGTTATGATCGTGCGTGTGAGGCGCGCCGAAGTTGTGCCCCAGTTCGTGCGAAACCACAAAAGGATCCCAGTTGTAATTGCTGTGATCGCGCAGCGGATACGGAAAGTAACCTGCAAGCGCCCCGGACAGCCCGTATTCGTATCCCCAGTTGCAAAGCCCCGGCAGATACGCCACGCCCCCGCCGTACCCGGCGCAGAGGATGTGCGCGGCGTGGCGCGGAACGTGGCCCATGTTGGCGTTCCAGTAATTCTGGAACTCTCCCAGACCGCCGCCGGCATAAGGATCCGAGTCGCTTTCCCAGACCCGCAGGAAACTGATCCGAAGGCTCGTGTTCACGTCCCGCTTGTAAATCTCCGACACCGCGCCCCACAGGGTCAGCGCATACGCCGCTGACGCCTCCGTGTTGCCGCCGAAGATGCTCCCCGTGTACTCCCAGTCCGTCTCCACGGCGATCACCGCCACGCGGCACGGCGGACGCTCTTCGCCCCCGGCTGTCTCCTCTCGTCCGGAATCCGCCACGCCGACCGCCTCGACCCGCTCCGACGCCCCCACCGAGCACGTCCAGTCCGCCCAGTTGAACGCATCCTCCGGCACGGCGTCCGTCCGGTAGATCACCGGCGGCAGCCCCTGACCCGCCGGTCCGCTCGACAGAACGTGCGTCGCCCCGTCCACGATCACGTATCCGTATTGCGCCCCCTCGGAAAGGCTCAGAAACACACGGCTGTCCGCCTTCCCAACCACCTGCCCCGAATACAGCGCGACGTTCGGCAGCGCGGCAGGCCGATCCCCCGCTCGGGTTCCGATCACCAGCCTCGCGTCTTCGGTCGTCAGTTGCATCGGTTCCAGCAGCAATTCCGCGGTCGTCCCGTCTCCGAGCACAAACGACGACATCACGAACGCTCCCTCGCCACAGTCCGCCCCCGACAGCTCCCCCGTAAAGCGCAAACCAACGAAACCTTCCGTTCCCTGACCGTCAACGCTGAAGGGGGACATGATCTTGGGCAGCGGACCGTTCCGATCCTCCGCGGCCTTTGCATCCGAAAACAACACCCCCGCCGCGACCGCCGCCGCCGCCGCAACACGCCCCGCCGCTCTTCCAACGATCCTGCGCATCATCCCCCCGTGCATACGACCCCCCTTTTTCGTTCCGACTTCCCCCTATCCGACATCCCGATCCTACCCGATCAGACCGTGAAACCGAAATCGCACCATCCACGTTCGATCGCTCGCGCTGCGCCTGCATGAACGGCGACAGCCTCCTGCCTCACATCGGCGCGGCTTTACCCCCCGCCGCACGGTCGATAACATCGCCGCGCGGCGACGACGTGACCGCCGCAGGTCCGCGCCCGTAGCTCAATTGGACAGAGTGGCAGACTTCGAATCTGAAGGTTGGAGGTTCGAGTCCTCCCGGGCGCAATGCAGGCTCACGCAACCGTGCGAACCACCGTCTCGCTCGAATCCGCCGCGCCGATCGTACGCCGGCGCCTCCTGCGCTGGTATGACCGCCACCGCCGCGAACTCCCTTGGCGGCGCAACCCGCCCGACCCTTACGCCACGCTCGTCTCCGAGTTCATGCTCCAGCAGACCCAGGTGAAAACCGTCCTGCCTTATTTCGAACGCTTCATGCGCCGTTTCCCCACCTTGCGATCTCTGGCGTCGGCGTCGATCGACGACGTCCTCCCTTTCTGGGCGGGACTGGGCTACTACCGCCGCTGTCACCACCTTCATGCCGCGGCATGCGCCATCGTGGACCGCCACCAAGGCCGCATCCCGAAAGACGTGGAAGCGCTCCGCGCGCTGCCCGGCGTCGGGGCGTACACCGCCGGCGCGATCGCATCGATCGTCTTTAACGTCGCCGTCCCGGCGGTGGACGGGAACGTCTGCCGCGTGCTTGCCCGCCTCCGCGGCGACGATCCGAAGTCCGCTGGAAGTCGCCCGCTGAACGAGATGCTCGCCGCCCGTCTTGTCGCCCCGCGGCGTCCCGGTGACTTCAATCAGGCCTTGATGGAGCTTGGCGCGCTGATCTGCACCCCCCGATCTCCGGATTGCCCTCGCTGCCCGCTCCGCGCTTTGTGCCCCAGTCGAGACCGAACCGCGGCGCTTCCGGCTCGCCGCAAAACGCCGCCTTCGGAATCCCCCCGCACCTTACACGTCGTCGCTCTCGCCATCCTCCGCAAGGAGCAAACGTTCCTCGTGCGCAGACCCGACCGCGGATTGTGGGCGGGCTTGTACATGTGGCCGACGGCCGAATGCCTCCCTCACGCCGACCGCGACGCCGTCGCGCTGAACCTTTGCCGGCGGCTCCTGCCCCGCGCCGCGGCGCTTCCGCGCCACGCAGGACATGTGCGACACGTGCTCACGCACCGCACCGTCCACTTTGACGTGTACGTCGTGCGCGTCAGTGTCGGCGCACGACCGACCATCACCGGACGCTGGAGATTGCCCACGTCCCCCGGAACCGACCCGCCCCTCAGCACGGCTCAGCGCAAACTGGAGGCTTGTCTGGTTTCGCACGCCTCCGCTTGACACTCCGGGCGGCGACCGGTCAATTCGTTGCATGAACGCTCAGCTTCAGCAGCGCGTCGAGGCGGCGAGGGAAACGCTGGACGCCCACGTCCGCAACATCATCGCGTGGCATTTCGATCCGAAGACCGGCTGTCCCTTCTGGCTGGAGTACGCCGACCGCCTCGGCTGGGATCCGCGCGAGCACGTGCATACCTACGCCGATCTCGACCTGTTTCCCCCGTTCCAGGATGAGTGGCTGCGCGGCGGACCGGTGCGGCGCTGGGTTCCGAAGGGCCTGGCGCACAAACCCGTCTACGTCTTTGAGACCGGCGGCAGCACCGGCGTACCCAAGACGCGCATCAACATCGACGACTTCCGCATCGACTACGAGATGTTCAGCGAAACCCTGGACGATCGTTACTTCCCGAAGGGCGCCGACTGGCTCATGCTCGGTCCGTCCGGCCCGCGACGCCTGCGCCTCGCCGTCGAGCACCTGGCGCAGCATCGCGGCGGCATCTGCTTCTGCGTCGATCTCGATCCGCGCTGGGTCACGAAACTCATCAAGTCCGGCCGGATGGACCTGATGCACGAGTACAAGGATCACGTCATCCATCAGGCGCTCACGATCCTCCGCGCGCATCCCAACATCCGCTGCATGTTCGCCACGCCGAAACTGCTCGAGGCGCTGTGCGAAAAAATCTCCCTCGTGCAGGCCGGCATCACCGGCGTCTTCTGCGGCGGAACCTCGATGACCGCCCAGTTCCACCGCTTCGCCCGGGAGGAATTGCTGGAAGGCGGACCCGACTGGTGGAAACCGAGCCGTGTCCGTCAGGAAGCGGGTTCTGCAACCTCTGCTCCAGGCGACACGAACGCGAACGCAGAATGCAGCATGAGGACTGAAGAACGTCAATCTCATGACGCGGATCATTCTCCTTCCCGCATCCCGCCTTCCGCATGCCCCATCGATTTCGTCCCCACCTACGGCAACACCCTGATGGGCCTCGCCACGCACAAGCCCTTCGACCCGGCCGACCGTTACGCGGTGATCTATCATCCCCCGCATCCGCGCGCCGTGATTGAAGTCGTCGATCCGAAATCCACGGAGAGCCCCGACGCCTGGCACATCCCGCCGCACGGCGCCGGCGCTGCTAACCCCGGACGCGGCGGCGAACGTCACCGTCTCGTCCCTTACGGCGAAGTGGGCCGCGTCCGCCTCACCACCCTCACCCGGGAGTTCTTCATGCCCCGCTTCCTCGAACGCGACGAAGCCGTCCGACATCCGCCGTGCGAACGCTATCCCTGGGACGGCGCCGGCGACGTGCGCCCCTTCTCGGGCTTCGCCGTGCCGATCGTCGAAGGGGTGTACTGAACCGCAGCACGCGGCGGAATCGCTCGAACCGGTGATCTCTCGGCGCTCGTCACCGCTTAATCCTTCGCGTCATTGTCGCCGCGCCGCATTCGGATCGACGCGCATCAAGCGCCCGAACTCCTCGGCGACGCGAACCCAGTCCGTCTCGCCGGTGTAGACGATGCACGCGGCGGACTTTCGACGGGAAAGCTCCTGCAAGGCTTCAGCCGGGGTGAAGAAGCGCTTTCCCCCCGAATACGGCGGACCGGCGAGGCGCACCTGGAGCTTCTCGATCGTGCGGGATTCCGGGACCGTCTCGTGCATCTGCACCTCCGCCCCGCGCAGGGCCTCCGCCAGCGGGTTCTCCGCCCACGCGCGATAGCCGGTCAGAAACCGGGAACGCGGCACGGCGGCGTACACACGGCGCGTCAGCTCCGCCGTCTCCTCCCGGCGTCGTGCGTTCGACGGCGTGTCGAGCAGCACCACCGGCATGTTCCACCAGAACTCCAGCCCGGTCTCCGCGAGCGGTCTGAGAACCGCTGAAATCTCCGCCAGCGTCTTAGGCGATCGTCCGCCGTGAAACTCGCCCAGCGCGGTCTCGTTCTCAAGCACAACGACGTTGTTCCCCGTGAGGGCGACCACGCGCCGTGCCACGCGGGCGAGCCGCTCCCACCCCGCCGCCTCGTGAAACGTCGGACGCAGATCAAAGTGCGTCTTGAACCCGCCGATCACATGAAGGTTCGCGGGCTTGTCGCGCATCAACGCGGCGTACACGCCCTCCACGCGCGCCGGAACCGTCGTCACGATCGCCACGTCCGTCACCTGGGCCCACGCCTTCAGTCCTTCGCAGGCGTGATCCAGCCCCGACACGCCAGACCTCGACGCCACATCCTCGAAGGGCAGGTTCATCTCCAGCCAGGGAATAAGCGTCGGGTGCTTCGCCGGTTCGATCGCTCGGGATACTTCGACGGAGGCGTCAAGGTCGGGCGCGACGGCCGGTCTGGCGAAAAGCGCTGCTGCAACGCCAAAAGAGAAGAACAGCGACGGGATGTTGAGAGCGCTGTAGTGCGGCATCGGGAGGCCATCTTATTCTCCACGGATGCCGGGCGGAATTCTTCCGGTCGCCGGAACAATCACTCCACCAGCCTCACCCGCGGGGCAACCTCCGCCGCGCGGGCGACGTAGCGCGGGATCAGACCGTCCGCCAGCATCTCGTGCAGACGGACCACCTGGCGCGGGTGGAAATCGCGCCGCAGATACAGGCGCGGGTTCGGAACCGCCCACTGCGGAACCGGGGCGAGCCGACCCTCGCTCAGTTCGCGCGCCGCGAGGATCATTTTCTCCACCCCGGCGAGGATCGCCTTGCACCCGATCATGTGCGGACCGTCCTCGGCGGCGATGACCGGACGGGCGTGATGCAGGATCGGACCGCTATCGATCCCCGCGTCGATCAGGTGGACCGTCGCCCCGACGTACTCCGGTTCGTCGTTCAGGAGCGGGTAGAAGTTCGTCGCCGTCCCCCGGTAATACGGCGACAGCCCCAGGTGCAGATTGATGATCCGTCCGGCGAAGGCGTCCAGCAGCGGCGGCTTGATCAGGTTCGTGCCGTAAACCAGGAGCGCCCCGGCGCCGGCCTCTTGCAGGAACTGCAGCGTGTCCGCCGAATTGAGCTTGCCCGGCGCGATGGGCCTGACGGAACAACCCGCGTCTGCTCCGCCCGACCCGCGCGAAACTTCCGCTTCCTTTGCGCGGTCCGAGCCCGCCGGTCCGATTTCCGCAGCCGTGCCGGCCCTCGCTGCCGAAACGGTTGCCGCCGCCGAGACCTTTACCGCACCCGAACCGGCAGGGATGGCTCCTGCGGCGTAAACGACGGCGACGCCGGCGGGACCGGCGGACGAACCGTGTTCGATGAACGCGGCGTCATGTCCGAAATACCGCTCCTCCTGCCGGGCGCGGTCCTCGTAATGCTCGCAAACGATGCGCCGCTCGCCCTCGGTCAGATCAGCCTCCGACGCCGTGGCCGCGGGCGAATACCCCGTCCGCTCATACCCGACCGCAACGACAGGCAACGCCCGGCGCAACGCGTTGGCCACATACCGATGCCGCGTCTCGACGCTGGTGAGGACGGCGAACTTCACAAGCAGCATATCGGCGCGTCGGCCGATTCTATGTGAACGAATCTGACGGGGTTCACCCTCCGCGATCCCCGATCTCGGCGGGCGATGGGGATCGCTTACCTGG
Organism: Phycisphaerae bacterium; assembly: GCA_013360585.1. GTDB lineage: Bacteria > Planctomycetota > Phycisphaerae > UBA1845 > UBA1845 > JABWBH01. The sequence goes on from JABWBH010000025.1 coordinate 41,882, forward strand.
GGCGCTCGCCGGATTCCGCTTGTCGGATCGCTCGGTCATGATCCGCGGTCCCCAGAATTCGGTGTATCCCGGTTGAACCTGGTTTGGCGGATTCTTCTTGGATCGCCTCTTCCTTCTGCCTCGGCGTAAGCAGAGCAACCAGTTGCGGTCTCAATCGCTCTTCGAATAGGCGAGCCACCGGCACCCGCAGGCGACGTTGCTCCTCCAGCGGCTCGGCCCGACGCGGGTCTGCGTCAGCTCCCTTTGAGGATGAAATGGCCGCAAGTTTCGATGCGACGGCTTCGAGCTCCGAGCGGCGCTCGCGAAGATGCGCGACGGCATTGGCCCGACAGGTTCGGTGGATATCCCAGGCCTTCTCCGCCTGCTCCTGTGTTAGCCGGAACGCTCGGACGAATCGCCGAACGAATTCCGACCAAAGGACAGGATCGTCCGCGGAGACTGCAATATCCCAGGCACCGAGTCCGGCATCGGACGAAGGCGTCCGCCCCTGCGACCGACCTCCCTTATGGTCCGCCAGCAGCTTCTGAATTGTTGTAAAGTCCAATTCTCCAGCGGCCTGGCGGGCATGCGCCTCCTGGATGGGAATCCCCTTTGCACCATCCCACACGAGAACCGTGCCGCCCGACGCAACGCTTGCCCCAACGGGAATTCCAAGCATTTGAGGCGAAAGTCGTGAATCATGAAACGGTTCGTCAAACCGGGCCGACAGGATCGAGATCGTCTGGTAAAGCTCGCCTCTTTCCCGAAACTCCGCACGCCAAAGGATAAGCGCGCTCATGGCTCTCGTAGGTCAGCGAGCACTCCTGCAATACTTCACCTTCCCGAATGTAAGCGCATTCAACAGGCTGATGCCCCAGCGCCGGATCGAGAACCCACTGGTATACGACGCCGTCCCTGGGAAACGCTCTCACGATCACACGATCGTTCGCATCCTGATCCACCGTGTAAGGCCCCAGATCGCCCCATGCGATCGCGTCCCATGAGGTCATATGCGTGGGACTCGGCCAGAATCCAAGGGTGTGAATGTCCACATAAGGTTGGCGGTTGCGTGAGTCGCCGGGGTCCGCCATCTTTGCCGTCGCTGAGTGCTCGGTGTAGGCGTATTGCACGCCGTCCCTTAGAAGGACACGGCGCTCGGAGTAGGTGTGAATATCGTCCTCCGCCCTCCCGGAGGGTCGCATGTCGTCCGCATACTGTCGCCCGGTCTCGTCGCCGCGCCGAATCCAGATCGCGTCGTCCCCGGCGTTGCGCGTCGTGAAATACTGGGTTACGGATGAAGTCCGGTGATCGGTGACGGACCACTCGATCTCCGCCGTGCACCAGCCCAGCCGCATCTCTTTGCCAGCGGAGATAACCTCTGGCGGGATGGGTCCGGCCGACGCCGCGCCGGCAACCCCCGTTACCATTAACAACGTGGCCGGGAAGTGCGATGGGATACGGCGTCCTTGATCTTGATCGTGATCATCACGTGACCGGAAGTTCCGCAGGAAACGCACGTTAGTCTCCTCCCCGTAGAGATGCCTTCGAACCGTTTGCGAATCCGAACCGGGTGGATTAGCCGATCAGAACCCTTTGTTGGCGTATCCCATTTGTCTTTTGTCCACAAGGCGCCGCCGCAACGGTCAAAACGAACGTCCCGAGCGACGCTTCAGGCAGCGCGGCCGCCTCGCTCGATCGGATGGAAACCAGGATCAGGCACAGACTCAGGACCGGCAGGAAAATCGTTCACGTCATGTTCGGACTCCGATCAGAGGTCATTCTGGCGTATGCGGGACGATCCGCACACCCGGTACCAGGTGATTATCCAACGGCGACTGCTTCCATTACAAGAGAAAAATGGGGGGGGGGGGGGGGGGGGGGCTCGTATTAGAGGACTTTTATTGATGGTATCATTCGAACCTCAGCGCCTCCACTGGGTCCATCCGGGCCGCTCGGATGGCGGGGTAGAGGCCGCTGACCAGTCCGACAAAGGTCGCCACCACCAGCGCCATGACGATGCTCGCCGGCGGCGTGTACGTCTTCAGCACCGCCGTGATCTGCGACAGCAGGTCGCTGAAAGCGTAACCCACCACCACGCCCAGCGCCCCGCCGAGCAGGCTGATGACCCCCGCCTCGACGAAGAACTGGAACCAGATGTCCACGGGTCGCGCCCCGACGGCGATGCGCACGCCGATCTCCCGCGTCCGCTCCGTCACCGAGACCATCATGATGTTCATGATCCCGATCCCGCCGACGACCAGCGAGATGCCCGCGATGCTGTAAAGCACGACGGCCATGATGAGCGTGACGTCGCGGAGCTGGTTCTTCGCCTGTTCCTGGGTGAGGATCTGGAAGTCGTCCGGCTCGCCGGCGCGCAGGTTGTGCGACTCCCGGAGGATGCGCGTCACGCTGTCGAGGCAGGAGGACAACCTGCGGGAATCGGCCGCCTGCACGACGAGCATGTCGAGATAGCGCGCTCCGGTCATGCGCTGCAGCGCCGTCACCGGGACGAACACCATGTTGTCCACCTCGACAAAGCCCAACATGCCGCGCTCCTCCATCACGCCGCGGACGATGAAGCGCTTGCCGTTGAGATCGACGTCCTGCCCGACGGCCGGGCGCGCGCCGAAGAGATCCTGCTTGACCTGGTGTCCGAGGACGCAGACGAACGCCCCGTTGCCGTCGAGATCCTCCGGTTCCAGGAAGCGCCCGTCGGCGGGTTCGTAACTGTTCATCGAGGCGTAGGCGTCGCTGGTGCCCATCATCGTGCATTGCGTGGTGCGGGCGAGCTTCTGCGCCTGCGCCGGGCGCTGCATCTGCGGACAGGTCGCCCTGACGGATTCCGACGCTTTTCGACGAATCAGGGCTTCGTCGTCGAGAGTCAGCGACGGAGGCATGACGCCGCGGCGGCGGGTGCGGTCGCTGCTGCCGTTGATCACGATGAGCTGGTCCGCGCCCAGGGCTTCGAAGCGCTGGAGGATGTCGCGCTCCATCCCCTTCAGCACGGAAACCGCGGAAATCACGGCCGCCACGCCGATGATGACGCCGAGCGTCGCCAGGATCGACCGGAGGAAGTTCGCCCGGAGACTGACCAAGGCCATCTTGAAGATGCGCAGGAAAATCACGGTCCGCCATGTTAAACCGGGCACTCGGCGGCGACAACCCGTCGCACCGTGTTGCACCGCCTTGCCGGGGGGAGACTGGACACCGCCGGTCCCGATCCGTTAGGGTACGCGCCGGGTGCGGTCCACGAACCGGAAACCGATCGTATTCGCGGCGGGGAGGCGACGAAGAAGACGCTGCGCGGCCTGAATCGGACGATGAAACGCGCGTTCAAAGCCGATGGGCCCGCGTGAGAATCAGGCGCTTCCTTGACCGGCGCGGTTCGGTTTTGACACACGTCTTATGAACAAGGAGATGCGAATGAAAAAGCAGGGGCTTGGGGTGTTGGGGCTTTGCGTGATGGGCGCGCTGGTTTCGGGATGCGCGTCGAACAAGATGAACATGGAGGAGATGATGCAGGCGCCGTCGCGCCCGGCGGAGCTGGACGCGCTGAACGCATTCACGGGAACGTGGAGCACGTCGTGGGAGTGCACGATGGAGGGCATGCCCGAACCGATGAAGGGCACGGGCACGTCGGTCGTCGCGTGGGAGTGCGACACGTGGGTGCTGCTGGAGCGCTTCAGCGGTTCGATGGGCGAGGACAAGTTCCAGGGCATCGGGATGTGGTCCTACGATCCGAAGAGCGGGAAGTACCCGATGCGCTGGATGGACAGCTTCGGCGGCGTCGGCGACGGAACGGCGACGTATGACGCCGCGACGCGCACCTGGACGGTGAAGGGCAAGGGCTCCGGCATGCAGGACTCCGTGATGGAAGGCACGATGCGCTTCGTGGACGACAACACGATGGAGTGGACGCACACGGAGTGGAACTCCTGGAAGACGCAGAAGACGATGAGCATGAAGGGCACCAGCCGGAAGCAGTGATGCGCGAGGGCGGGGCGCTTTGATCCCCGTCGGTTTCCGTCCCACCCCCTCCCGCCGACGGGCCGGAGGGGGTTTTCTCATTGATTGACCGTCCCTTCCGGGCAGCGCTAGAATCGGTCGCCCGGTCCGATGCGCACGGCGAACGCGGCGGTCGGCGGGATGGACGGCGGAGTTGACGGGTGTACGCGCGTCTGCTGGGGTTCATCATTGTCGCATCGTGGGTGACGGCGACCGGCTGGCTGGTCAAACATGACCTGCTCCCCGTCTGGACCGCAAGCCCCGCGCCCAGCCCGCTGCGGGCGGACTGGCTGGCGGAGGGTCGGACGGTCGAGCTTCAATGCGGGGTGTTCCGGGATAACGGGCGGATCGGCACGATGTGGACGATCTACCGTTACCGCCCGCAGGTGATCGAGCGAGAAGATCTGATCCTTCTGGAAGACCTGGTTCCGCAGTTGCCTTCGCTGCGCGTCGAGGGCGGCGCCACGTTCACACCCGAAGGCGCCCTGGACAGCCTGAAGGTCGAGCTGCGGGTCAGCAATCACGGGTTCCCGATCACGCTCAACGGTGAGCGGTTTCCGCAGGATTTCGCGTTCACGCTCGACGCGGGGCTGGGCGGGATCAAGCCTTTCAAGGTTCCGGTCGGCGAGGCGGACATGATCGCCGAGGCGTTCAACCCGTTTACCACGCTTCCGAAGCTGTCGGTCGGGCAGTCGTGGCGCATGCAGGTCATCAATCCGCTGGCGGCGCTGCTGAATCTTTCGGAGAAGTTCAGGCCCGTCGTCGTCCGCGTGACGGGTCGCGAGAAGCGGGCGACGAATTTCGGGGCGCGGGATTGCTTCGTCGTCGAGGCGGAAGGCGTCACCGCGTGGGTCGATGATGAAGGCGTCGTGCAGGTGCAGGAGGTGCGCCTTCCGATCGGATCGACGATCCGCCTCCTGCGCGAACGTTATGATGAGACGCTGCACCGGATCGCGTCGGACAGCCGGCGGTTGTGGGAGTTGCCCGAGGGCGAGGGGCGGCGGTGACGACGACGGGGACGACGGCGCAGGCCGCCTGACGTCCGTGCGGGACGGACGGGTCGAACCGGGTTGCGGTCTGAACGGCGCGGTCGTCGAAGCGAACCACGAGACGACGGAAAGGGTGAAAGAACAACGCATGAGCGCGGAACCGTCCAGCGTAGGACCAGCGATCGAGCTGGTCGGCGTGCGCAAGTGCTACGGACGGCAGGTGGCCGTGGCGGACCTGTCGTTGACGATCCGCCGCGGGGAAATCTTCGCCTTTCTGGGGCCGAACGGGGCGGGGAAAACAACGACGATCAAGATGATCGCCGGTCTGCTGCGTCCGAACACGGGGCGCGTGACCGTCTGCGGACACGAGATGAACATGAACGGGACGCCGGCGAAGGCGCTGATGTCCTACGTTCCGGATCAACCTTTCCTTTATGACAAGCTGACGGGGCGCGAGTTCCTCGAATTCGTCGGGCAGATGTACGATATGACGGCTCAGCAGCGGTGGGATGCTTTAAAGCCGCTGATCGAACGTCTTGCGCTGGGCGAGTTCCTCGATCGCCTCACGGAGACCTACAGTCACGGCATGAAGCAGCGGGTCGTGCTGGCGGCGGCGCTGATGCACGATCCAGAAGTGCTGGTGATCGACGAACCGATGGTGGGGCTGGACCCGCGGACGGCGCGATCGGTGAAAGACGCCTTCCGGGAGCGGGCCCGCGCGGGGCGGACGGTGTTCATGAGCACGCACACGCTGGAGGTGGCGGAGGCGATCGCGGACCGGATCGGCATTCTCAACGCGGGGCACCTGGTCGCGCTGGGCACGCTGGACGAGTTAAAGAAGCGCGCGACGCGCGAGCACTCGCTGGAAGACATTTTCCTGCGCATGACGGAGACGGGCGATGAGACCGTCGTCTGAATCAGCGCCGGTGGAAGCGGTCGCCGCGCTTTCTGCCTTCGGCGAGACTCGATCCGGAAAACCGGCGCACGCGCCGGGGTCGAAGTTCGGTCTGATGCTGCGGATGCGCGGCCGCCTGACGATCAACCACGTTCGATCGGTGCTGACGGAGGCGCCGGTGAGGGTGGCGATGACGGCCCTTTTCGTCGTCGTCATCTGGTTCGGACTTTACGGGCTTTTCCTGCACGTTTTCCGCCTGCTGAGGCAGACGCCGCTGGAAGGCGTGGTGGCGATCCCGCTGGTCTTCAACTTCTTTTTCCTGGCGATGCTGGCGTTGCTGGTGTTCTCGAACGCGATCCTGGCGTTCGGATCCTTGTTCTCGCGCGAGGAAGTCCCCTACCTGCTGTCGCTGCCGTTGCCCCCGGTGGACGCGGTGCTCATCAAGTACCTGGAAACACTGGTGTTCTCGAGCTGGTCGCTGATCCTGCTGGGACTTCCGCTGATGATGGCGATGGCGGACGCGACGGCCGAACCGCGCATGTTCTACCCGCTGTTTCTGGCGTTCTTCCTCGCGTTCATTCCGATCCCCGGAGCGCTGGGGCTGGGTCTGGCGTGGGCGATCGCACGGTTCTTCCCGCGGAAGATCAAGCATCGGTTCCTCAAGGCCGCGGGCGCCGCCGCGTGTTTCGCGGTCGCGTATCTGCTGATGACGTTTCAGCGCCTTCCGATGGACAGCGAGAAGTGGCTGCGCGAGTTCCTGACGCAGGTGCATTTCGTCGAGTCCGCGTTGTGGCCGAACACGTGGGTGGCGAAGGGCATCGACCACGCGATGGGCAACCGCCTCGACGAGTCGCTGGGCTACCTGTTTGTGACGCTGGCGAACGGCGCGTTCCTGAGCTGGATCGCGGTTCACCTCGTCGCGCGGCATCTGGCGGCGGCGTACGACACCGCCACGTCCGCGCGTCACGGCGTCCGCGTCAGCGCGGCGGACCAGCCGGCAAGTCTGCTCGAAGCCGTGTTCTTTTATCTGTCGCCGGCGCTTCGGCGGATCGCGGTCAAGGATCTGCGCACCTTCCTGCGCGACCCGTTGCAGTGGAGCCAGCTTCTGATCCTTTTCGGACTGATGACGTTCTATCTGATGAACATCCCCTACCGTCACGGCGACCTGACCAGCGGCGCGTGGACGCTCATCATCCCCTTCCTGAACCTCTGCGCGGTGAGTCTGATCCTGGCGACGTTCACCAGCCGGTTCGTGTACCCGCTGATCTCCCTGGAGGGTCGGCAGTTGTGGCTGATCGGACTGCTGCCGATCCGGCGGGGGCGGATCCTCGTGGCGAAGTTCGCCTTCGCGCTGACTGTGACGCTGCTGGTGGCAGGCGCGACACTAAGCCTGGAGATGATCCTGCTCAAGCTGGACTGGCGGTGGGCGCTGATCCACCTGGCGGTGACGCTGGCGGTATGCTTCGGGTTGTGCTCGCTGGCGGTGGGGATCGGGGCACGCTGGCCGATGTTCCACCAGTTGAACACGGCGCGCATCGCCAACGGCATGGGCGGGACGATCAACCTCGTGGCGTCGGTGCTGCTGTCCGGGGGGCTGCTGACGGTGACGGGCTACGCGACGTGGCGGGCGCAGCGCGAGGATCCGCTGGGGCTTCCGACCTGGGAGACGGTGGGCTTTGCGGCGATTGTGCTGATGATTGCCTTGTCCGTGGGGTCGGCCGTCCTGTCCGTCGGGGCGAGGCATTTCGAGCGCGTTGAGGTCTGATCCCCCTTGCGGGGTGCGGCGTCGCGCGCCTTGCCCGAGACGGCTGGTTCTGGCCTCGGCAGAGGATCGGGTTTTGTTGACATGCGCCGGGCGTGGATCGTATGCTCATACCCAACGCCGAGCGCCATCGTCGGCCGAGATGGGAGACGCAAGATGATTCCGGGCCGCTTTGAAGATATCACCAAAACAATCGGGAAGAGTCCTCTGGTTAAAATCCGCCGCCTGATCGACGCCCCGGCGACGGTCTTCGCCAAGCTCGAATTCTCCAACCCGCTGGCCAGCGTCAAGGACCGCATCGGCGTGTCAATGATCGACGCCGCCGAGCGCGACGGAAAGATCCATCCGAAGACGCACATCATCGAGCCGACCTCGGGCAACACGGGGATCGCACTCGCTTTCGTGTGCGCCGCGCGGGGTTACCGGCTGACGCTGACGATGCCGGAGAGCATGTCGATGGAGCGCCGGGCCGTGCTGAAACTGCTGGGGGCAAACCTGGTGCTGACGCCGGCAGCGGAGGGCATGCGCGGGGCGGTCGCCGCCGCCGAGCGCCTCGCCTCCGAAGACCCGAACGGTTGGATTCCCCAGCAGTTCAACAACCCGGCCAACCCCGAGATTCATCGCAAGACGACGGCGCTGGAAATCTGGGATGACACGGACGGCAAGGCCGACATCCTGGTCGCGGGCGTCGGCACAGGCGGAACGATCACCGGCGTGGGCGAGGTCATCAAGTCGCGCAAACCAAGCTTCAAGTGCTACGCCATCGAACCGGAAACGTCGCCCGTCATCACGCAGAAGCGCAAAGGCCAACCCCTTCAACCGGGCAAACACCTCATTCAGGGCATCGGCGCAGGTTTCATCCCCGGCGTCCTGAACCTCGACGTCATTGACGACACGGTGCTCGTCTCCAGCGAAGACGCCTTCGCCTGGGCGAAGCGCGCGGCGAAGGAGGAGGGGATCCTCTGCGGGATTTCCTCTGGCGCGGCGCTCTGCGCGGCGGACCGCGTCGCCCGGATGCCGGAAAACAAGGGCAAGACGATCGTGACGGTGCTGGCGAGCTTCGGCGAACGCTACCTGTCGACGGCGCTCTTTGATCAGAAGTAGTCTGTCGTCACGGCTGCGCAGGGCGACAATTCGCCCGTGACGCAGGGACACCCGGGGCACGCGGCGGCGGGAGGCGGACATGCTTCGCCGGAGGTCGCCCGGCGACGCCGTTGCACCGCTCATTCAATCCTCGACGGGGGCAGAACACGCATGCCGCTTTCCTCGGAACGAGACGCCGTCGCCGCAGCGCTGGGGCGCATCCCCAGCGGCGCGGGAATCCTGACCGCCGCTCACGCCGGACGACGCACCGGAATGTTGGCGTCCTGGTTTCAGCAGGCGTCGTTCGATCCGCCGGTCATCACCGTGGCGGTGCGTCGCGGCCGACCGGTGCAGTCGCTCATTGAAGCTTCCTCCGCGTTCGTATTGAACGTCGCCGCGGAGTCCTGCTCGACCGCGTGGTTCAAGCACTTCGGGCGCGGGTTCTCGCCGGATGAGGATGCCTTCGCCGGATGGACGGTGGACAACACGGAATTCGGTCCGGCGCTTTCGGAGGGCGCGTCCTCACTGGGCTGCCGAGTCTGCGGACGGCTGGAGACCGGCGACCACGTGGTCTTCGCGGGGCAGGTCACCGCGGCGCTCGGGGATTCGGCCCGCGCCCCGTATATCCACATCCGGCGCAACGGCCTGTCTTACTGATTCTCATCAACGCTACGAACCCCACCGGACGCAAACCCGAGGCGGACCCGCGCCACCCGTCCGCCAGCCTGACTTCCCGGCAGATTCCGTAAACTTGGCGCGTGCGGCGCGGCGCGGTAAGAAACCGATCTTTCGCGGTGGACGGCGCGTCAGCCCCGGTCATTGCGAAAAACCCCGATCTGCGACGCCCGGGTGGCGGAACTGGCAGACGCGCATGGTTGAGGGCCATGTACCCGCAAGGGTGTGGAGGTTCGAGTCCTCTTCCGGGCATGATCGGGCGCGGACCACGCCGACACATCGACGGGTCGGGCCGGGATACAGGGTCGTCACCGAGCCGCCTTATCCCGCCGGCATGTTTCCCAGCAGGGCCCGGGCGACGCTGAAGTAGATCAGCAGCCCCGCCACGTCCACCAGCGTGGCGACGAAGGGCGCCGACGCGCTCGCCGGGTCCAGACCGACGCGCCGCAGCGCAAAAGGCAGCATCGACCCGCAGATCGTCCCCCAGACCACCACGCCCACCAGGCTCAGCGACACGCTCAGCGCAAGCACCAGTTGATAAGGACCGTATCCGCCCGAAACCACCTGGGTCAGACCGATCCGCACCAGCCCCAGCACCGCGAGGATCACCCCCAGCGCCACGCCGAAAAGGATCTCCCGCCGCACGACGCGCCACCAGTCGCGCAACGCCACCTCCCCCAGCGCCATCGCGCGGATCACCAGCGTCGACGCCTGCGACCCGGAGTTGCCCCCGCTGGCGATGATCAGCGGCATGAACACCGCCAGCACCCCCGCCTGCACAATCTCCGCCTGAAAGTGGTCCAGGGTCACCGTCGTCAGCATCCCGCTGACAAAAAGAAACGCCAGCCACCCGGCGCGCTTTTTCAGCATCGGCAGAAAGCCGGTCTGAAGATACGGCGCATCCAGCGCCTGCATACCGCCGATCTTCTGGATGTCCTCCGTCGCCTCCTCCTGAACAACGTCGACGATGTCGTCCACTGTGACGATGCCCTTCATGCGGCCCTCGGCGTCCACCACCGGGATCGCCACGAGGTCGTGCTCCGCAAAGACGCCCGCCACCTGCTCCTGGTCCATGTTCTCCGGAACGCTGATGACCTCGCGGTGCATCACGTCGGCGACCGGGACGACGCCGCGCGATGCGAACAACTCGCGCAGGCTGACGACGCCCGCCAGGCGCTGCTGCTGATCGAGAATGTACGCGTAGTAGATCGTCTCGAGGTGGGCCTGGATCTGACGTCGCAGGTAGCCGATCGCCTCGTCCACCGTCATGTCCGCGCGGATGCGGGCGAAGCGCGGACTCATCAGACCGCCCGCCTCGTCCTCCGCGTACGCCAGCAGAACCTTCACCTCGCGCCGCGTGCTCTCGTCGAGCAGGTCCAGCCAGACCTGCCTCTCCTCGGCAGGTATTTCCTGAAGCAGGTCCGCCGCGTCGTCCGGCGCCAACGCCCGGACCCAGAGTCTTCGCTCTCCGGGCGACAGCGCTCGCAGCACCTCGACCTGATCCAGCGTGGACAACCCCTGAAAAAGGTCGTCGCCGTCTTCCGGCGTAAGCAGGCGGAACGCCTCGGCCCGCTCCTCCGGATCCAGCGCGGTCCACACCGGACGGAGATCCTCGGCGGTAATGCGATCGGCCTGATCCAGCGACGTCATGCCCGCCTATGATGACCGCGCCTCACATGCGGTCAAACGCCGCCTCCGGGAAAGGGGCTCGTCGCTCCCGGCGTGTCCCACCCGCAACGGGCGCTCCATCAATGAAAAGACCCGGCGCCGCTCAGCGTCGGGTCTTCGTAAATTCTTTCATCAGAGGGGCGCCGGTCGCCCGCTCCCACGTCCACCGTCACGCAACCGCGCGATCCTTCGGCAGATGCTTGCGGACCGCTTCGACGATCGCGTCGAAATCCGCCGGAGCGTGGATCGCAATCTCGCTGAGCATCTTACGGTTCAGTTCGATGCCCGCGCCCTGCATCGCGCGGATGAACCGGCTGTACTTGATCCCGCGCGCCTCACACGCCGCCGTCAGCCGCGTAATCCACAGCGAGCGGAAATCCCGCTTGCGGCGGCGGCGATCCCGGAAGGCGTAAACCCCCGCGCGGATGACCGCCTCCTTCGCCAACCGGAAACACTTGCTTCGCGCTGACCGATATCCCTTGGCGTCGTTCAGCGTCCGGCGTTTCCGCCGATGACTGGCCGCACCCATCCTTGCTCTAGGCATTGTTCAATACTCCTGTGTGCTGCACGCCGGACTCGTTCTCCGGCATGCGCGGGACCGGCCTACGCCTTGCCCATCTGAATCCTGATGTTCTTGGAAATCACGTTGTTCAGGACGGCGTCCTTGCGCAAACGACGCACCCGGTCTCCGCCCTTCCCGCTCATCAGGTGGCTCGCGTTCGGGCGCTTGTGCTTGACCTTGCCGTTGGCCGTGATCTTGATCCGTTTTTTTAAACCCTTGTGGGTCTTCATCTTAGGCATATGTCACCCATCCCCCACCCGCGCGGTCCCCTGACCGGCGGGCCGGGCATTATACGGGAGGGCCCGCAGGCTGCAACTGGCGCGGGTTCGCCCCGCACAAACCCGTCGGGACAGCACGGAAAAGCGAGTCCGCGACCTGTCGCCCCTCATCCAGGGTGGAAGTCGGACCGGAAGACGCCGGCGCGGCGTTACTCGGCCCCGGGAATGACGAAACGATCCGGGTACGTCACAACGTCAATGACCGGATACCCGGCGTCGGCCCGCCCGGTCAGACGATGATTCGCCCGCAGCAGCGCCAGCTTTTCCTCGACGGAGTTCTCAATCAGTTCGCTCCCCGGCGCGGACCCCCACCGGATGCGCCCGCCGGCCCGGTCCGTCGCCAGCTCAATATGCGCCATCAGCGGGTTGTTGCGCCCGGAAAAGTTGTGAACGAGAACCCCCGTGATTTGATCGGCGAAAGCCTCACACTTCAGTCGCGCAAGAAGGCTCAAGGCGGCGTGAAGGTCCGCGCCGTCCCAGCGCCGCCCCGCACCCGGAGGCGCCGCCGCCACCCCCTGAATCAGCTTCCACGTCTGATGAAACGCGTACAACCCGGGAAGGCGAACGCCGTCGCGATCCACCAGCGCATACCCGTTCCCCGCGTCCACCATCGCAAAAGGCTCAAGACACGCCAGCTCAATCCGGATCGTTCCGTCCGAGACCCGCCGAACCCGGCGAACCTCGTTGACCCACGGACTTTGTCCGACCACCTGTGCCGCCTCGGAACACAACTGCGGATCGGTCCAGTCCCGCGCGCTCAGCCCCTCCAGCCGCTTTGCCAGATCCTCCGTCACCAGGTCACTGACCCGCGCCGGAACGCCTTCGAAAACCCACTTCGCCCGCGCCCTGGACGCGATCTCAGCCTCGACCGTCCGCTCAACAATCGCCAGCGCCCCCCCCGCCGTGGCAAGAAGCCCCCCCACCGCCAACATGCGGCCGACCGCACCGCGCGAGACCGTCCACGCCCGGCGCAACCACATCATCCGGAAGCCCGACAACGCTGCTTTTTTCTTTTTTCGTGTGCTCATGCCCGGGTGAACCCCTCGAACACGGCTTCAAAACCGAGTCGCACCCGTGACGAAGCGGCATCAGGGTGCATGATTTCAGATTCGGTCCGCCGCCTCCGCACCGCTATCCGAAACCTCACATCCGTCTTCCAACATGCCCCAAGCTGCGCCCGCGTGCCCTTGACGTTGCGATGCCATGTTAAGGGTCAGAAAAGGTTCCTTTTTCGCTCTGCTCCTTTGAGTTCGCAGCTCCCCTTTTTGCTCGTCGCCACCGGACGCAACCCTGGCCAAATCCGCACCCGCCAGCCCGAACGAAATCCGTCAGACCGCCACGGCCCGCTGGCTCTCCGCCGATGCGTTGCACCGCCGCGCCTCCCACCGGTCCAGCGACTCATCCACGATCCGCTGCACGAGTCCGTCGAACGTGATCCCGACGCGCGCCGCCGCCTTCGGCAGCAGCGAGTGACTCGTGAACCCCGGGATCGTGTTCACTTCGAGCGCAAAGGGCGACCCGCTCTCCCGGTCAATCATCCAGTCCACCCGCGAGAACACCTCGCAACCCAGCGCCCGATGCGCCGCAAGGCTCAGCCGCTGCACATGCGCCAGCAACTCTCCGGGCAGATCAACGTCAAAAAGATACTCCGTGTCATCGTCGATATACTTCGCCTGGTAGTCGTAGAACTCCCGCTTCGTGCGGATCTGGCACACCGGCAGCGCCGTCTCGCCCAGAACACCGACCGTCAGCTCCGGTCCGCGAATGTACTGCTCGATCAGCGCCTCCCCCTCCGCCTCAATCCGCTCGCGCACCGCCGCGGCAAGCGACGTGCGATCCTTCGGAATGCTGGTTCCCACGCTGCTGCCCGACGCAGACGGTTTCACCACGCACGGCGGATGCATTCGCGTCAGCACTTCTTCAAAGCTCGACGCCGTGGCGACGACGTACGCCGGCGTCGGCACACCGGCTGCTGCAAACCCCCGCTTCGCCTTCACCTTGTTGAACGCGGCCGCCGACGCTTCCGCCCCGCTCCCGCAATAAGGCAGTCCGCGACGATCCAGCTCCCGCTGCAACCGGCCGTCTTCGCCGAACTCCCCGTGCAACGCAATGAAAACGAAATCCGCCGGCTCATCCAGCGCTGAAAGATCGTCCGGACCGATGTCGCAAAGCGCAGCGCGATGTCCGAGCCGCTTCATCGCCTCGAACACACCGGCCCCGCTTTGAAGGCTCACCTCCCGCTCGACCCCGACGCCTCCCGCCAGCACCGTCACGCGCAGCGGACCCCGCCCCACGCCCCCGCTTCCGATCGACTTCATCCGCTTCTCTCCCCCAAAAAACGCGGGTGCGGCGTCACCACACCTCCATCTCCTGCTCCAGCTCGACCCCGAACCGCTCGCGCACCCGATCGCGCACGCGCTGCGCCAGCGCCAACACGTCCGACGCCCGCGCATCCGCCGACGCCACGATGAAATTCGCATGCCGCGGCGAGACCTGCGCCCCGCCGCAGCGCTCGCCCTTCAGCCCGGCCTCGTCGATCATCCTTCCGGCTGACGCGCCGGGAGGGTTCTTGAAAACACAACCCGCGCTGCGCTCGCCCACCGGTTGCGTCGCCCGTTTCAACCGCCAGTATTCCTTGAACCGCCCGCGCACCCGCACCGGATCGTCGCGGACAAGATCCATCACCACCTCCGTCACGATCGCGCGCCCCAGCCCCCACGTCCGGTATCCGAACCCGACGTCCTCCCGAGACAGGTCGCGCAACGCACCACCCGTCTCCACGACGCTGATGCTCCGAACCCGGTCACCGAACTCGCCGTACCGCCCCCCCGCGTTCATCCGCACCGCCCCGCCAACGCTCGCCGGGATCGCCGCCAGCCCTTCCAACCCTGAAAGCCCGCGATCGCAACACGCCTTGCAGAGCTTCATCAGATCCGCCCCGCCCCCGACGCACACCGAAACATCCTCAAACGTCATCTTCGTAAACGCCGGAGCATCCAGGACGATGACGACGCCGTCGAAACCCTCGTCACGGACCAGCACGTTCGCGCCGCGCCCCAGGACTCTCCAGGGCACGCCCTCGGCAGCGACCGCCGACATCAACCGCGACAGGCTTTCCGCATCACTCGGATGCGCCAGCCACTTCGCCCGTCCGCCGATCCGGTACCACGTCCGCGCACCCAGCGGAGCATCCGTCTCGATGCGGTCACGCCATCCTCGCCACCAGCTCATCCGCCACCTTCCAGACGTCCCCGGCGCCCAACGTCAGCACCAGATCCCCCGCCACCAGCTCCGACGCCACCACTTCCGTCACTTCCTTAAGCTGCGGCACGTGCCGGACGCGCACCCCGCGCTCGCGCATCCGCGCCACCAGCGTCCCCGAGCTGACATCCCGCTCGATCCCTCCTTCCGAACGCGCGTCGTACACGTCCGGAACGATCACCTCATCCGCCGCGTCGAACGACTGCGCGAAATCCTCCAGCAGGTACTTCGTCCGGCAGAACTGATGCGGCTGGAAGATCACCCACGTCCGACGCGGATCGCACGACCGCTTCACCGCATCGATCGTAACGCGAATCTCCGTCGGGTGATGCGCGTAATCATCCACGATCGTCACCCCGCGCGGCACGCCCTTGAACGTCATCCGCCGCTGCGCCCCCTCGAAGGTCGCCAGTGCCTCCGCCACCGCTTCCGGCGGCGCCCCCGCGTGAATCGACACCGCCGCCGCCGACAGCGCGTTCGTGACGTTATGCTCGCCCAGCACCTTCAAATGCGTCGTCAGCACGCGCCGACCCCGGTACACGACGGTGAACGCAAACGCCCCGCGGCAACCCACCAGCCCCTCCGCTCGCCAATCCGCGCCGTCCGTCAGACCGAACGTCTCCAGCCGAGCGGTCGTCTGACCCGCCGCCTCCCGCGCCAGGGCGTCCTCCGCTCGCACGAGCAGCCGCCCCTGAGGATGCACCTGCCGGGCGAACTGCCCGAACGCCTCGACCAGATCCTCGATCTTCGGAAAACAGTCGAAATGATCCTTCTCGATGTTCAGGATCGTCGCGTAGTAGGGGTAGAACTGAAGGAAGGACCGGTCGAACTCGCACGATTCGACGATGAAATGCGGTCCCTCCCCCAGCGCCGCGCTCCCCCCGAGTTGGCTCGACTTCGCCCCCACCACGAACGTCGGCGACAGCCCCGCCGTCCGGAAGATGTGCGCCGTCATCGCTGTCGTCGTCGTCTTCCCGTGCGTCCCGGCGATCGACACCCCGACCCGTCCGCACATGAACTGCCCCACCAGCTCCGCGTACTTCAGGCAGACCGCTCCGCGGGATTCCGCCGCACGAACCTCCACGTGATCCGCAGGCGCCGCCGCCGTCCGAACCACGATATCCACCCCCTCGGGCACAAACTCCGCCCCGTGCCCGATCACCACCTTCACCCCGCGACGCACCAGCTCTCCCACGCCCTCGAAGCCCTGACGGTCCGTCCCGCTCACCCGCGCGCCAAGATCCGCGAGAATCGACGCCGCGCCCATCATGCCGCAACCGCCGATGCCCACCATGTGAATCCGCTTGCCCTGCCAGCTCATCCTCTGCTCGATCGTGTTCAACTGGTAATGCATCGGGCGTCCTCCCCCGGCTACGGCGGCTCCTGCCGCCTTCCCTCGTCGCATCCTGCTTCAGCAGAAAAACTCCGCGCGTGTAAGGCGCGCAACCCCTTCTATCGGGCACGCGCCGATCAGACCATCACAGATTCGGCACGATTCCGGTTCGACAACGCGCGTGCGCCGGCGCATTCCAGTACAACGTCCGCAACACGATCCGCCGCGTCACGTCGCCCCAGACGCGCCGCCCGAACCGCCATCGTCATCCGCCGCGCGTCGTCGTCCATCAACGCCTCCAACGCAGCACCAAACCGCTCCGCGTTCCGCAGCGGATCCACCCGGTCATCCACGAGTTCCGCCGCCCCGCTGTCCGTAAGTACGCCCGCGTTCATGCGTTGATGCTGGTCACGATGATACGGGTAGGGCATCAGAATCGACGCGCGACCCACGATCGTCAGCTCCGCCAGCGTGGACGCCCCCGCCCGCGCAACCACCAGGTCCGCCAGCCGCAGCGCCGACGCCATCTCATGCGTAAATGACAAAACCGTCGCTTGAACCGGACGCCCCGCGTACGCCCGCTTCACCTCCGCGTAATCCGCCTCACCCGTCAGGTGAAGCACCTGCCACCGATCGCCGCGCCGCTCGATCCGATCCAGGCAGGCCGTCACGACCCGGTTGACGCTCCGCGCCCCCAGCGACGCTCCCGTCACCAGAAGCGTGAGCTTGCCCCCCTTCAATCCGAACCGCCGCGGATCCGGCCGCTCCTCGTTCAGGAACTCCGCCCGCACCGGACACCCCGTCACGTCAACCCTCGTCGCAACCGGAAAATGCGCCCGACTTTGCTCCCACTGCACCAGCACCCGGTCCACGCGCGAGGCCAGAAACCGGTTCGCCCGCCCAGGCAGCGCGTCCGGATTGAATAACACCGTCGCCGCACCCGCCCGCCGCCCCTCCAGCATCGCCGGAAGGCTCGACATCCCTCCGCTGCCGATCACCACCGCAGGACAGTGAGTCGTTATCCACCGCCGGCACGAGACCTGTGCGACCCGCAGCTTCGCCAGCATCCCGGGCCAACGCCACGGCGCCCGCGTCAGCCGCGGCAGCGACTGTGCTACGAATTCGCACGCCTCACCTCCCAGAACCGTCTCGTCAATCCGCCGATCCGATCCGAAGAACGTGATCCGCACTCCCGGTACCCGCCGCCGCAATTCACGCGCAACGGAAAGGGCGGGGTACAGATGACCCCCGGTCCCGCCTCCCGCAAATACAATGTGAAGCCCCTCTCCCACCGCGCGCCCCAACCGTCATGACTCCTCGGAAATCTCGTTCGGCACGGCGACTTCGTTCATCGCAGACCGCGTCCCGATCGCTGCCAGCATCCCTACCATCGCGCTGAACACCAGATAATTCGACCCGCCAGCCGAGATAAAAGGCAGAGGGATGCCCGTCGTCGGAATCCAGACCGTCACCACCGCGATGTTGATCAACGCCTGAAACCCGATCAGTGCCGTCAATCCGAACGCCAGAAGAGTTTCTACGCCCGTCCGCGCCGTCCGCATCGCCCCCACCCCCAGCCAGATGAACGCGATGAACAACGCCACGACGACCGCCCCGCCGACAAAACCCAACTCCTCGCACAGCACCGCGAACACGAAATCCGTCCGGCTCTCCGGCAGGTAACCGTATTTCTGCACTCCCGCGCCAAGACCGCGCCCCCACCACCCGCCGGATCCCAGCGTCAGCAGCGATTGAACGCCCTGATACCCCTTCCCTTGGGGGTCGTTCCAGAGATTCTGGTGCGCCCACAACCGGTCCATCCGGTAAGGCTCGAACCAGATCAGCGCCGCCAACCCGAGCACGCTGACAACCCCCAGCGCGATCAGGTGCCGGTATGAACACCCGCCGATCCACACCATCAGGCACGCCACGAGGCACGTCAGAGCCGCCGTCCCCAGATCTTCAAGCCCGATCAGCAACCCGCCGCAGAAAATCATCCCCAGCACCGGGATGAATGTTTTCCGCAGCGACCGCGCATCCACCCCGTCCCGCGTCAGAAAAAGCGCCAGAAACCCGATCAGAACCGGCTTCGCAAGCTCCGAGGGCTGAAATCCGATGTCGAACCCCCCCAGCGAAAACTTCAACCACCGCTGCGACCCTCGCGTCACGTCCCCGAAGATTTTGACCGACACAAGACTGACCACGGCCGCGACGACCCCGATCCACGCCGCAGCCCGCAAGCGATCGCGCGACGCCAGAAGCCAGGGGCCGACCGCTTTCGCCGTCAGCATCATGACCCCCGTGCCCGCTGCCACAAACACGCATTGCCGTCCGAACGTCGTCTTGAGAAACTCCGAACCCAGCAGCGGGCGCTGAAGCGAGGCGCTGCCGGACGCGACAATCATTAATCCGATGCACGTCAGCGCCCCGGCGACCACGATGAACCACGCACCGTGCGTCAGTCCTTCCGCCCTTTCCGACCGCTCGTTCAGCACGACCCCCTCATTCTGCTCAAGCCCCGCCTACCGCAATTTGATCGTCGCCAGCGCCGCCCCGCCGCACAACGCCGCAATCAACCAGAACCGCACGACCGTCTTCGGTTCGGTCCACCCTCGCATCTGAAAGTGATGATGCAGCGGCGAACACGCGAAGATCCGCTTCCCTCCCGTCATCTTGAAATACGACACCTGAAGAATCACCGACAGCGCCTCGATCACGAACACGCCCCCGGCGATGAAAAGCATCAACTCCTGCCGCGTCACCACCGCCACGTAACCCAGCAATCCCCCCAGCGGCAGCGATCCCGTGTCGCCCATGAAAACCGTCGCCTGATGACAGTTGTGCCACAAAAACCCCAGCAACGCCCCGAGCATCGCCCCCAGCAGCACCACCAGCTCCAGACTCAGCGGCACATGCGGGAGCAGCAGACGTCGCGCCGCCGACTCGGTGCCCACGATGAACGTCAGCGCGAGAAACACCACCGTGCAAAGCGCCGCACACCCGGCCGCAAGCCCGTCCAGCCCGTCCGTCAGGTTCACCGCGTTCGACGACGCCGTCATCACCAGCACCGTAATGAGCATGAAGCTCACCACGCCCAGGGCAATCCCCGGCTTGTAAAACGGCACGTCCAGAATCCGGTACGACGGCATCGCCCCCGACACGGCGCTGATCGCATGATTCTCGCCCCCGTACCGGAAGATGAACGTGCCCAGCACCACGCCCAGCCCCAGCTGAAACAGCAGCTTCTCCGCCGTCCGCAACCCATCCCGGCGACGCTCGCCACGCCGCGCCGCGCGAATCTTCAGCGCGTCGTCCACCCCCCCCAACACCCCCAGCCACAGCAGCGTCACCAGACCCATCACAACGTAGAAGTTCGTCAGGTCGGCGAAAAGCAGCGCCGCCGCAATCATCGCCCCGATGATGAGAATCCCTCCCATCGTCGGAACGTTCGCCTTGCTCTTCATCAATTCATTAAGGTCCGCACGATCGAACTCAGGCCGATCACCGATCTTGAACCGCAACAGAACTCGGATCACCGCCGGACCGCTCAGCAGAACGACCAGAAAACAGAACAACCCCGCGACGGTCGCCCGGAAGAGGCTGTTCTCGTACGCGTAATGCTTTCCCTCCGTCAGATAGTGAAAAAGATGATAAATCACGATCGGTCCGAACCGGCGATCCTTCCTGCCCGACGCCCCCTCCTCGCTCCGCCATCACGACGCGACCCGGATCAGCCTCATACCACTCAGCGCCGACTCCAGACGCTGAACCACCACCTCCAGCCCAGCCGCGCGCGACCCCTTCACGAGGATCACATCATCCTCCCCCACCCGGCTCACGATCAGATCCGCAGCGTGACCCGCATCGTCACAGAGCACAATCTCGGAAACCCCCGCGGACGCCGCCGCCTGCGCCGCCGCGTGGGCGTGAGCGCCGGCTGCAATAAACAGATCCACCCCAGCCCCTGCCGCCGCCTCGCCGATCTTCCGGTGCCACTCCACCGCCGCAGGCCCCAGTTCCTTCATCTCCCCCATCACGAACACCCGCCGACGGCCTTGCACCGTCGCAAGAATGTCCAGCGCCGCCCTCATGCTCGACGGGTTCGCGTTGTACGCGTCGTCGATCAACGTCACGTCGCCGAAATCCACCCGACGCGTCCGTCCCGACGGCGGCACGAATTCGTAAAGACGCCCCCCCACCGCCTCCGACGTTAGACCCATCCATCGCCCCACCGCGTACGCCAGTGCCGCGTTCGTCGCGTGATGCGCCCCGGGAAGTCGCAACCGAACCGCCGTGTCTCCGTCCAGAACGAACGAAGTTCCGTCGAGGTCCCCCTCGATGCACGTCACAAACAAGTCCGCCTGAGGATTCCGTCCCACCGTGCAAAGCCGGTAATTCGAATCTTCGTCCTCGCGCAACAACCCGCCCCCCCCCACCGTCGCCCCCGGAAACGCCGCAACCTCCCCGCGGACCCGATCACGATGTCGTCCCGGTGCCGGCATCTTCGGAAGATGAGGAAGAATCTCACAAGCGTCGATGTTCACCGCCGCCAGCCCCCCGCGACGCACATGCCGCAGGATCGACGCCTTCTCCGCCGCCACCGACGTTACGTCGCCCAGTCCCGCAAGGTGCGCCGCTCCGATCGACGTGATCACCGCCACGTCCGGCTGCGCCATCCGCGACAGTGCGTCGATCTCTCCCGGCGCGCTCGTCCCGATCTCCACGACCAGGTAATCATCCGTCGGTTCCGCCGACAGCAGCGTCAGCGGAACCCCGATCGCGTTATTGAAGCTCCGCTCCGATGCCCGACCCACCAGCTCTCCTGCCAGCACGTGGTCGATCATCAGCTTCGTCGTCGTCTTCCCGTTGCTGCCCGTGACGCCGATCACCGTCGTCCGCGCCGTAAGCGCCGTCCGGCGGTACCACCCGCCCAGCCGTCCCAGCGCCGCAATCGTGTCATCCACGATGATCATCCGGTCGCGCGCGCCAACGCACGCACCCTCGGCGCATTCACGCTCCACCAGACATGCCGCCGCCCCGGCACGCAGCGCATCCGCCAGAAAATGATGACCGTCAAGTCGTTGCCCGACGATCGCAACGAACAAGTCCCCCGGACGCACCGCCCGCGAGTCCGTCGCAATCCCGCGGACCACCACGTCCTGCGGCCCCGTCCACGCTCCGCCCGCCGCCGCCGCAACATCAGCGATCTTGATCGGATGCACCCTCGACCTCCCGGTTGTCGACCTCGGCCTCTCCTCGTCTCACGCCCGATTCAACCCGCGTGGCGCAATCCCCGCGCGTCTTTCAGAAACTCCGCCGCCACCGCCGCATCATCGAATTGATGCCTCACCTTGCCGACGATCTGGTAGTCCTCGTGTCCCTTACCGGCGATAAGAACCGTGTCTCCAGGCCGCGCCTGCGAAAGCGCCCACCCGATCGCCGCTCGCCGGTCCGGCTCAATGTGCGCCTTCCGCCGCCCCTCCGCGTCGAACCCGCTGACGATCTCCTCGATGATCGCCAGCGGATCCTCCGTCCGCGGATTGTCGCTCGTGACCACGACCACGTGCGATCCCGCCGCCGCCGAACGCGCCATCCGCGGACGCTTCGTCCGATCCCGGTCGCCCCCGCACCCGAACACCGTGATGATTCGTCCCGTCGTCACCGGACGCAGCACGCAAAGCACGTTCTCCAGCGCCGCATCCGTGTGCGCATAATCCACGTACACCCGGAACGCGCAGTCGTCCGGCTC
Organism: Phycisphaerae bacterium; assembly: GCA_013360585.1. Taxonomy (GTDB): domain Bacteria; phylum Planctomycetota; class Phycisphaerae; order UBA1845; family UBA1845; genus JABWBH01. The sequence goes on from JABWBH010000025.1 coordinate 64,121, forward strand.
GACCCGTTGCAGACGACCCGGAACCCCGCCGACCGCTGCGACTCCGCGCTCGATCGCCTCGGGCGTTGCGCCCACCGCCTCCGCCGCCGTCGCCGCCCCGAGAATGTTCAAAACGTTGTGCGACCCGATCAGACGCGACCGCACCCGCACCGGACCCGCAAGACCGTCGATGACAAACTCGCTGAACGCGCCGTCCAGCCGCGTGATCCGCGCCGTCACGTCCGCCTCGCTCAATCCGAACGTCCGCACCCGTGCCCGCGTGGCCCGACTCAGTTCATCCACCCGTGCGTCATCGGCGCAGATCACCGCCGTCGCCTCCCTCTCCAGCATCTCAAAAAGGCGCCGCTTCGCCGCGAAGTACGCCTCCATCGTCTTGTGATAATCCAGGTGATCCCCCGAGAGGTTCGTGAACACGCCGACGTCGAACCGCAGTCCGTCGCACCGCCGCTGGTCCAGCGCATGTGAGGAGACCTCCATCGCCGCCGCCGTGGCCCCGGCACGCCGCGCCTCCCCCAGCGCAGCGCAAAGCTCCACCGCTCCCGGCGTCGTCAGCGGAGCGGTCACCTTCCGCCCCACCAGGTCATATTCGATCGTCCCCAGCATCGCGGGCCGATGCCCAACCGCAGCAAGAATTGAACGCAGCAGATACGCCGTCGTCGTCTTCCCGTTAGTACCCGTCACTCCGATCAGCGGGAATCCCGCCGCCCCGTGAGAATCCACGCCGTAAAACGCCGCTGCCAACCGCGCCAGGGCAACGCGCGTGTCCTTCACGCGGATCACCACCGCGCCCTTCTCGACGACCCCCGCATCCTCGACCACCACCGCCGCGGCCCCTGCTCGCAACGCATCCTGCACGTACCGATGACCGTCAACCGCCGTCCCGCGCACCGCTACAAAGCACGCCCCCCCAGTCACCTCGCGAGAGTCATCCGTCACCCCCGTGATCACCCGCCCGGAGCCCGTGCATCCAGGGGCATGACAAACCTCCTCAATGCCCGCCCCCCTCAGCAACTCGTGCAAGCCGACGCCTTCAAACATGACGTGAACCTTCTGTGACTTGAAATCCCGCAACCCGCGCAGACGATGTTCCGCCGATTCTACGCCCCCGAATCATCCCCGATACCGCGCGATCCGGGCTTCGCTTGCGTTCGCCGGATCATGCTGCACGCCGCGCCAGCACATTTGACATTCACTTCACACCCGCCCCCTACCCCCCGAGATCCGTCAGGCGAACTCCGACTTTCGACTCGCGATCCGGCGGAACCCCCAGATACTCAAGCGACTGCTCCAGAATCGCCTTCACCGCCGGACCCGCCACGGTCCGCCCGTAATAACCTTTCGACGGGTTCGGCTTGCGCACCATCACGATCACCGCCAGCCGAGCGTCCCCCACCGGTCCAGCGCCGAGGAATGACCCAACATAGGCGCCCGGCTCGTACCCCGGCCGGTTCGGATACGGAACCTGCGCCGTCCCCGTCTTGCCCAGCGACGTGTACTTCTGCGACTTGAGGTTGCCTTCCTGAACGTCCTCCACGACCGCCGGAAGGATCTCCTCGCCGAACAACGACGCGACATCCTCGCGCAGCACCCGGCGCACGACGTTCATCCCCTCGCTCCACTCCACGACCGATCCGTCGGCGTTCAATACCCCGCGCACGATCCGCGGCGCGGGAAGCTCGCCCCCGTTCACCATCGCGCACAGCGCGGTCACAAGCTGAAGCGGCGTCACCGCCAGCTCCTGACCGAAGGAGTGCGACACCGTCGAATATCCCGACCACATTGACGACGGTTTGACGATCCCCCCGGACTCCCCGGGAAGCTCAATCCCCGTCGGCGCGCCGAACCCGAAGGAGCGCACAAACCGCTCCATCGCTTCCTTCGGCATCCGCGTGGCGATCGTCCCGATCCCGATGTTGCTGCTGTGGACAATGATGCCTTTAAGATCAAGATATCCCTGCGGATGCGTGTCGCGCACCCGTCGCGCCCCGAAGAAATGTTGACCGTGATGACAGTTGATCGACTCCCGCGACGAAACAAACCCCTCCTGAAGCGCCAGAGCCCCGACAAAAGGCTTGAAGCAGCTTCCGGGCTCGATCGGATCCGTGATCGCCCGGTTCCGTCGTGCCGCCGTCGGACTTCCCGCAGGCTCGTTCGGATCGTACGTCGGCACACACGCCAGCGCCAGCACGTCGCCCGTCCGGGGGTCCATCACCACCCCGACTGCGCTCTCCGCCGAGAATTTCTCCACCGCCGACGCGAGTTGCTCCTCGACGATCCGCTGGATCTCCGCATCCGTCGTCAGCACCACGTGACGACCGTCCGCCGGGTCGCGGGCTCCGTCCAGCCGCAGATCCAGCGACCCGCGCGAAACCGTGCAGGTCGTCCTCCGCTCTCCATCCGTTCCGCGCAGCATTTCGTCGAAACGGCGCTCAATCCCCTCCAGACCGCGCCCTTCTCGACCCACGAACCCGACCACGTGCGCCATCGACGATCCTAGCGGGTACACGCGCGCCGACGCCGGCGTCACCCCCACGGCCCGGCTGAACGCATCATCCAGATTCAGGATCGCCGCCGCCTCGCTTTCATCCAGTTCACGCTTCAGGACCACATAAGACGATGCGGAATGTTGCCGGATTAATTCCGCAACCTTCGCACCCGGAAGATTCAGACGCACCGCGACCTGATCGCACCAGTCCCGGAACGCTGCCTCCCGCGCCCCCTCGTCCGGGTGTTCGCTCTCGATGAGATTGAAGAGAAGGCGGGCGTCGACAAAGGCATCGGGAACGCGCCGCGTCCCCGCGAGCATCCGGCCTCGATCGTCAAAAATACTGCCACGCCGCGCAGGCAGGACGATCCGCTTGAACTGCTGACGCTCTGCAAGACCCGCCAGGCGCTCGCCGTCCGTCTTCAGAACGTATGCCAGCCGCCCCGCCGTCGACAGCAGCAGCGCCATCAACCCGGTCAACACCCAGACCCCGGTTCGGCGACGGACGGCTGCGAACCTGCTGGTTCCCTGGGTCATTGAAACTTACCTGCTGGTCAACGTCATCCCGGGGCTTGCGTCAGAACCCTCCACACCGGCGCCGGACCGCGACTGTGCCTCTAGTCTCGCAAGGCGGTCGCGAACCGCTCCCGGGCTGCGAAGCCGCGCGACCCCCGTTTGATACGCCCACAACTCGCTGCGCAGGCGAAGCCGCTCCGTCTCCGAGGACAGAATCCTCGCCGCGCACCGCGACTGCTCCGTCCGGAGGTGTATCACCCCCAGACCCATCCCTAGCAGCAGGAGCATCGCACCCAGCCAGCGCCCGGTCTTCATGTTGATCCGGTTCTCCCCGGTGCTCGTTCTGGTAGCCGCAGCTTCATCCCCACCCGAACCTGAGCCGGATCCCGCAGCACGTCCTTGTTCATCTCATGAATCTCTTTCCAGCGGCTGGCGTCGCCCAGCACCGTCCGCGCGATCGAGTAAAGCGTCTCCCCGTTGCGCACCTCGTGTTGACGAGCCGATCCTTTCGCCGACGCCAGCGACGGTCGCCCCCCTTGTCCTGCCGCATGCTTCTCGCCGCTTTCGAGAGGAGGCTTTGCGCCCGACGGTTTCGCCTCGGCCCGCTTGCTCGACGACCCGTCGACGCTCAGAACCGGTACAACCAGCTTTACTCCTGCGGTGATCTGGTTCGCATCGCGGATCTTGTCCGCATTAGCTTTCATCATCGCATCCAGCCCGGTCTTCCACTGCGATCCGTATTGAGCACGCGCGATCTGCATCAGCGTCTCACCCTTGGCCACCGCGTGCGTTTTCGCTGACGTCTTCTCCGGACCTGCGACGACGGAGCCCGCCGGCTTTGATCCCGCGTCCGCAACCTGAGCCTCTTTCATCGGGCCCGGAGACGGCGCGGCTCCCCTTTTCGGCCCGGAAAGACGCTCGTCCAGCAGTTGTTCAAGTTTCGTTTCCCGCTCCGATGCACCCGGCGCAGCGGCGTTCACCTTCCCGCCCGGAACGCCCTTCTCACCTCCCGTCAGGGCGTCCAACGCACGTCCGGTTTCCGTCACAAGATCGGACATCCCCGAACTCAACGCCGGGATCACTTCTCCCGCCGCCGCCTTCGCATCCCCCACAACACGGACCGCCGTGTCCTTCAGACCCCCTCCTGCCACCGTCCCCAGATCGATCCGCGTCGACCGGTCTACGCCGCCCGCCAGACCCGGTCCGCCAGCCCGCCGCGTCAAGATCGCCGCAAAGCAGATGATGAACGCCAGCCCCAGAATCAACGCAACCTTCGTCTCGCGCGCCATCGTCGTCCTCAGTGCCCCGCTTACGAATGTCCTTCAGGATTCGTCGCCCGTCTCGTCACTGCCCTCATCCGGCTCAGGGGCGCCTCCCGCCGCGATCCACGCCTCCCCCGCCGGCTCGCGCACCGCCACCCGGAACTTCGCGCTGCGCGACCGCGGATTCGCGTCGCGCTCCGGCTCGTCGGCGACGACGGGCTTTTTCGTCACGATCCGGTATACGCCCTCGCCGCGACGCCGCAGAAAATCACGCTTGACCCGCCGGTCCTCGCCGCTGTGAAAACTGATTACGCCGATCCGGCCTCCGGCGTGCAGCAGGTCCGGCGCGGCTTCCAGAAACCGGTCCAAAGCGCTCATCTCGTCATTCACCGCGATCCGAAGCGCCTGAAACGTCCGCGTCGCCGGGTGAATCCGGCTTCGCCTCGACGACGGGTCAACCCCCACCGCCTCGCACACAAGCCTGGCCAGATGTCCCGTCGTCATGATCCGGCCGCTGCGACGCGCCTCATGAATCCGACGCGCGATCTTCCGGCTCGCTGGCTCTTGCGCGTTCTCGTAAATCAGGTCGCCCAGCTCCTTCTCCGACAGGCGGTTGACCAGGTCCGACGCCTGCGTCGGCGCATCCGGATCCAGCCGCATGTCCAGCGGACCGTCCGCCTGAAACGAAAACCCCCGCGCCGGATCGTCGAGCTGCTCGGAATTCACGCCCAGATCCGCGAAGATCACGTTCGCACGACCGATGCCCGTCTCCGCCAGCAACGCTGCGCACTCACCGAAATTCGCTTGCCGAATCACGACTCGGCATGCCAGACCCGCAAGAACCGTTCCAGCCTTCCTCAAGGCTTCAGGGTCGCGGTCCAGACCGATCAGCGTTCCCCCGGATCCAAGTCGTGAGCCTAACGCCGCTGAATGCCCTCCCAGCCCGATCGTCGCGTCCACCACGACATCATCCGGCTGAACCCGCAGCCAGTGCATCACCGCGTCGAGCAGGACCGGAGTATGCCCTCGCCCACCCCCGGACAATTCAACGCCCCTTCACGCATCCCGGTCGGCGCCCCCGCACGTCCACCTGCGAAGGGTGCTTCGAGCGATCCCTCGACGCCGACGGCCGCTCCCGTGCTTCCCCGTCAAAGACCCGCAAAAAAAGGCGGGATCCGTCGCGCATCCCTGACGACGGGATGATCCCGCGCTCGTGGTGATCTGCCGCACCGCCTCGCGGCGGACGAAGTCCGACATCGAACCGGCCGGCCAGAACACAGTTTCGCGGCAAGGTCGCCTCGTGCTACTGCGCCGCGAAGCTCCTGAAGGTCTCCTTCCCCTCACCGGTTCCGCACTCGACTCCGGTCGTCGACCGGACCACCGGGCATACTCTCATGCACGGCGACCCGCCGCCTCCGGATCGGCTCGAAGTCCCCCGCAGATCCCACCCGGCACCGCTTCAGCGCCCGTCCTGAACCGTGAAGCGAAGCCCCGATTCCGCTTAAAAGCTCCCGGATTCTCCCCCGGAAAGCCCGCTGATACCCGCGGAAGCGGAACCGCCTTGTTCCGCTGCGCGCCCAGGAACGTCTCCCGACGCTTACACGCCGTCACGTCCCTGTCTCACGGTGCGCCAACCCCGCGACTTCCACTCGCTGCGGCCGCGCCCCCTCGCTCCGCACGCGCATCACTTATTCCGCGATTCCATCCGCAGGAAGCGCGACCAGTTCGGCCACCCTTCCTTTCGGCCCGCCGTGGCCGATGCGTAGGCTTCAGGCTCGAAGACGTCGATCCGCCGTCCTCGACCCGCGAGAACCACCTGATCCTTCAGACCGGCTCTCTTTCGCAATTGCTCCGGAAGGACGAACCTCCACTGCGCGTCCCCCGTCACGTGATGCGCCTGCGGGAAAAAATTCAACTCGAAGTCGATCGCCTCCGGCGACTCCAGCGTGTCCGTCTTCACCCGCGTCACCAGTTCGTCGAACACCGGCTCGGTATAAAGCGACAAAGACCCTGGCTGCTCCCCCAACACGATATAAAGCCCTCGGTTTTCCCCCTGCTGCACCTCAATCACACGCTGCATCGAATCCGGGATGCGCAACCGGTTCTTCTCGTCGAGAGGCTTCGTGTATTCGCCAATGAAGTACCGGTTCGCCACGCAGCAGGATTCCCACTTCCGTCCACTCCGGGGGAAATCCTACCACATCCACCCACCGAACGCAAGCACATTTTTCCGCCGACCCTCAACGTCAACCCTTTGCTTAGCAAGGCTTTGAACACCTACACTCCAGAATGAGTTACCCACCTTCACAACCCACTATATATTGCGGTGTTACGGAATCAAGAAAAAAAGTCAACTGTCAAGCAAAAAATAATTTTGTTATCGGACTCATGGCCCGGTGCCGACTTGCGCCACTTCAGAACCCGCACAACGAGGCGAAGACGGAACCCGTCGAAACTCCCTCAGGCTTCCAGTTCCGCGTAGACGTGATCATACGCTTCGATCGTTCGCGAAAAGTGCCAGTTTGTTGACACTTCATGACGCGCTCTCGCCGCCAGAAAAGATGCCAGCGACTTGTCACTCATGATCCGGATCGCCGCTTCAGCCAGGCCCACCTCGTCGCCAACGCGCGTCCCCAGCCCCGTCACGCCGGAAGTGACAAGATCGCGGCACCCTGGCGCGTCCGTCGTGACTACCGGACATCCGCACGCGAACGCCTCCAGAATCGCGTTCGGCAGCCCCTCCGTCCGCGACGGGAACACGAACGCCTCGGCGATCTTCATCAGCGAGGGCACGTCGCGCCGCATCCCGAGAAAACGCACCCGCTCCGCGATCCCCAGCGCCGACGCCTGCGAGGCCAGCGATCCACGCAGCGCGCCGTCCCCCGCCAGAAGCAGCACCGCCTCCGGAACCTCCGCGGAAATCCGAACAAAGGCGCGAAGAAGAACGTCGAGTCCCTTGATCGGATCCAGGCGCCCGGCCCACAGCAGGATTCGATCGTCCGGCGCGAGGTTGAGCGCCGCCCGGTCCGCCGCCGGCACCAGCGCCAGCGCCTCCACGTCCACCCCACCGCGCACCAGTCTCAGCTTCTCCGCCGGGATCCGCGCCTCGCGCGCCAGATGCTCCACCACCGACGGCGAGTTTCCGATCGTCGCGCGACACCCCCCGTGCGACCACCGATCCACGATCAGATGCCACCGCCGCTCGATCTCCACCGTCTGAATCTCGCATAACACCTGCTCGCGCGGATGACGCGCCAGGCGCGCCGCGACTTTCGCGGCGAGATTCGCGTGAAAAAGAAGCGCATGAACCAGCCCCGGCTGGGCGCGTCGGATGATCCGCGCCAGGCGAGAAAACACCCGGACATCCCACCCCCCGGCCGCTTCGCACGAGAGGACTTCGACGCCCGCCCCGCGTAACCGCTCCCCTACCGGACCCGGCGGCGACAGCGACACGACAAGGACGCGCTTTCCCCGGTCGCGCATCGCCGTCGCCAACCGGAACAGGTGCAGCGGAACGCCCCCGATGTCGAGGTCCGTGATGACGTAAAGAATGTCGCAGCCTGATGTCACCGGAGTCCCGTCGTCCGCGCCCGCCTCAGGCGCCGAGGAACGCCAGCGCCCGATCCGAGTTGCCGTCCATCGCCACCGTCAGCGTCCGCCCGCGCGACGCCGCACGCACGTCGATCACTCGCACCTCTTGCTGGAGATCCGCGTCCTCCGGAAGCAGATGCGGGAGGAGATTTCGGGCCTGTTGAAAGAACCCCTCATTGAAGCGGATGCCCTCGGCATCCGGATACAGCGGCAGGTAGTCGATCCGCGCCTCGACGAGATCCTGAAAGAAATGCGTTCCGAACGAAACCTCGGGGACATACCCGCCCTTCTGCCGCGCCACCTCGATCAGCATCCGCGAGTGATGGATGTCCGCGTACCGCACCGGAACGCCGAGGCGAATATCGTTGCTGCCCCACCGCCCGGGTCCGATCAGGATGAACTTCCGCCGCGGAAGAACGTGATTCAGCCGCCCGACCACCCGTCCGATCGCCACCCGCCGCTCGCGCGTCTCCACCCGGTCATATGCCACCGGATCCACGTACACGATGTACTCGATCCCCGACACCCACCCGCTGCGCACGTAACGATCCGCCGAAAACAGCACGTCCGCCTCGGGCACGTCCGAAGGGATCGAAACGGCCTGGCTCTGCTCCGCCTGCGACAGCGGGCGGCACTGAAGCACGTAGAACATTTCGCCGTCACTGGCGAACTCCATGTCCACCGGCTGACCGTATGCCTCCTCCAGCCGGTGAAGCATGTCCTTCACGTGCGGCGCGAACACCCCGCCCGACAGCAGCTTGTCGAACGTGATGTAGAGGCTCGACGGGTCGCCCTCCACCAGCACGCTGGTCGGCGGATACAGACCCTCCTCCCGCCGGACCGACACGATCCGATCGAGCATCGGGAAAGGCTGCGACGGGTCCAGAAGGTCCGCCAGGCGCACCGCCTCGAACCGGTTCGCCTCAAGATTGATGACGTCCACCGTGCGCTGCGAGTACCGGATGATATCCAGGGCGCTCGACTCCGGACGCAGCGTCGGCGCGCCCAGCGCCACCATCCGGGGGTAATCCGACCCGACGCGATCCACCGCCCGCGTGCCCAGGCCCATCACCAGCCGCATCAACCCGTCCTCGCGCCGGATGCGCGGCGTCCACCGGTACTCGTTCCGCGAGAACGCCACGCCCGCAAAAAGCGGCAGAAGGTAGTGCCGGTACTGAACGCCGACGACCTTCTGAATGATGACCGCCATGTCTTCCTGGTAGTCGATGAGATTATGCTCGCGGCGGTACTGGATCGGGTCCGGGGCGAGCGTGCTGGCGTAGACCTCCGCGATCGCCCCGAGCAGGGCGTGCAGGCGGCTTTCCAGATCCCCCTGGTTGGCGACGAATACGCTGGCGTATTTGCCCGAGAACGCCGTGCCGAAGCGGTCCTCCAGCAGGCTGCTCGATCGCACGATCAGCGGGTGCGTGTTCACCTCCGCGAGAATCCGCCGCAGCGACTGCATGATCTCCACGGGGAAGTCCCCGTTGCGGAACACTCCCTTGATCAGCGGGTATTCGTTGGCTACCTGGTCGATCGGCTTGTATTTCTGATTCTGCCACTCCCCGAGCCGGTTGATCCGCATGAACTCCTCGATGAGGTCCGAGCGGATAAAGTACGATTCCGGCAGCGCCACCGGCAGGAACGGTTTCGCCCGTGATTCCGTCTGCTGGAGGATGTGATACGCCAGCAGCATGCCCCCGGCCTTGCCGCCGATCTTTCCGACAGCCTTGTCCGTGGACACCATCCGTTTCGTGAGTTCAGCGAAATCGCGCACGCGGAGGAACTTCTTCGCTACCCCGATGTAATCGAGATCGTCGCTGATGAAGTGCCTCGTCAGTGAGACGCGCGTGCCCAACACCTCCGCCTGCTCCAGCTTCGTCTCCCCCTCCGGAAGCGCCGCGAACGTCTGAAGCTGCTGGGACAGGGCCCGAAACGAAACCTCCCGCTGGGTCGCGAGGTCTTCGATCAGATGCACCTCCTCGCGTTTCACCGTCAGGTTGACCAGATCGTCGAGATCCTCGACGGTGAAATGACGGCAGACGTGCTCCCGGATCAGCTCGTGCAACCAGACCCGGTCCAACTCGTCAAGGCGGTCCCGCTCCGCACGGTTCGGGTCGTCCAGGTTGGGCCGGCTTTCGCGCCCGGCGCGGGTCCGGGCCTCGTCATGAATCGCGTCCACCGTGGCGATGCCCCGGGTGTGCAGCGCGATCAGAAGCTGGCGGTAGATCCGGTCACTCAGCGCCGGATGCCTGCGCAGGTGGCTTTCGAGGCGAGTGCTGACGTCGCGGCTGCGTTCCTGCACGGTTTCCATGTCCGTCCGGTTTGCGGGCGCCCGACGCGCTGGCGACCCTCCGCGAACCTACCGACCGTCGCGCGGCGGGTCAAACCTGATGCGCTTCCGAAATCGTTATTGTACAAACGATTCAGGGAAAAACCCGGTTCAGGGTCGCCCCTGATATCGGACGAAGTTGAAACACCCGCCTCAATCTGCATCCGCGAACTTCGCCCGGCAATAATTTCGAACCCGCATACGTTTTGCGGGGGGACGGTCCGTCTGCTCGTCCGACCCGTCCGGCGCCGGCGCGCAACTTTCGTTGCCGCGATCCAAAACGATCTGCGCTTTTTCGCCGATCCGATGAACGTCAGGGCGGGCGTTGGGTGGATACCGAAAGAGGACATGCCTTCCGGTTGCGACGGGCAGGGACCGGGCTTAGGATTCGAGCGTGACGGGACTCGGTGAGCATCAGTCGTCCTCCGAATCACCGAGCATCGCACAAACCTTTTGAAATTAAGTAGTAGGAAGCGCAACGACCAGCCGGGCGCCGCGGGGGCGGGGACGCTGCCGACATCGGCGGTCAGACAGGTGAACGATATGAAACTGGGGTGCGGTTCACAGAGGCGTCGACGGCGGAACGGCAGGCCTTTGATCGTCTTTGTCTTTATTGCCGCCCTGATGTCCTGCGCCGCGCCGGTTTCGGCCTACATCGGCCCCGGTGCGGGGTTCGCGGCGGCGTCATCCGCGTTCGGCATCCTGCTGGCGATGTTCCTGGGGTTCATCGCCTTGATCACCGCTCCGATCCGCGCCCTGATCCGGTTCTTCAAGCGGCGCAAGGCGCACGCCCGCGCCCGCGTCCGCCGCGTCGTCGTGCTCGGGCTGGACGGGATGGAGCCGAAGCTGTTTGAGCAGTACCTCGCGGAAGGAAAGCTGCCGAATTTCCAGCGCCTGATGCAGCAGGGCTGTTACAAGCGCCTCGGGACGGTCGCACCGCCGCTGTCCCCCGTCGCCTGGTCCAGCTTCAGCACCGGGTGCAACCCGGGGAAGCATAACATCTTCGACTTCCTCACCCGCGACCGGCGCAACTACATGCCGCAGATGTCCTCGGTGCATATCAGCAGCCACCGTCGCACGGTGAAAATCCTCGGCAAGGAGATTCCCTACGGCGCGCCGGAAATGCGCGGACTGCGCCGCGGCAAACCGTTCTGGACGACCCTCGGCGAATACGGCATTTTCTCGAGCATCATCCGCGTTCCGATCACCTGGCCCCCGGAAAAGCATCGCGGCGTGCTGCTTTCGGCGATGTGCCTTCCGGATCTGCGCGGCAGCCAGGGCACGTTCTCGTTTTACACCTCGAAGGGAAAGAACGCGGAGCACACCGGCGGCGAGCAGATTCACGTCGAGGTCAAGGGCGACGTCGTGGATTCCTACTTCGTCGGCCCGCCGGGCAAGGATGGCAAACCGGTGCGAGCGCCGTTCCGCGTGACGATCGACCGTGCGACGGGAAGCGCGAAGCTCCGCATCGGGAAGGACACACACTCTCTCACGCCCGGCAAATACACGCCGTGGATCGCCGTTGATTTCAAGATGGGCTTCCGCAGCAAGGTCTCGGGCATCTGCGAGATCCTGCTGCTGTCCACCTCGCCGCACTTCGAGATGTACGTCACGCCGCTGAACATCGACCCCGATGCTCCGGCGATGCCGATCTCACATCCGGGCGTCTACGCCACGTACCTCTCCAAGACGCAGGGCAAGTTCGCCACCCTCGGACTGGCTGAGGACACCTGGGCGATGAACGAGAAGATTCTCGACGACGACGGGTTCCTGCATCAGTGCATCGAGGCTGATCATGAGCGAGAGATCATGTTCTTCGACGCCCTCAGGAAGGTGAAAGAGGGGCTGGTCGTCTGCGTCTTCGACGGCACGGACCGCATTCAGCACATGTTCTGGCGCTACATTGATCCGAAGCACCCCGGGCAGAAAGGTCAGTGCCCGCCGGACCGCCAGCGCCGCAAGGCGATCGAGGAGCTTTACCTCCGCAATGACAAGCTGGTGGGCAAGGTGCTCGACCAGGCCAACGACGACAAGACGTTGCTCTTCGTCATCAGCGATCACGGGTTCAACTCCTTCCGCCGCGGCATCGACTGGAACCGCTGGCTCATCGAGAACGGCTACATGACCCTCAAGCCGGACGCGAAACCGGGGGCGAAGTACCTGGCGAACGTGGACTGGTCGAAGACGCGGGCCTACTGCCTCGGACTGGCGGGGGTCTGGCTGAACGTCAAGGACCGCGAGTCGCAGGGCATCGTCGAACCGGGCGAGCAGGAGCGCAAACTCCGGGAGGAGATCTGCGCGAAGATGAACGAACTGAAGGATCCGCAGACCGGCGAGGCGGCGATCAAGCGGGCGATGGACTCCCGCGTCATTTACCGCGGCCCCTTCAAGGAGGAGGCTCCGGACATCATCGTCGGATACAACGAAGGCTACCGCGTTTCGTGGGAGGCGGCGATCGGCGACATCACCAACACGACGTTCTGCGACAACGTGAAGGCGTGGAGCGGCGACCACTGCATCCACCCGTCGCTGGTTCCAGGCGTGATGTTCTGCAACCGGGCGATCGATGCCGACGCCCCGCGTCTGATGGACATCGGACCGACGGCACTCGACATGTTCGGCGTCCCCACCCCCGACATCATGGACGGCAAGCCGCTGCGCGTGCTCAACTGGGGACAGAAGGCCGACACCGGAACGGCGCTTCCGCGGCAACAGAAACCGGAGGCTGCGGTCGTTTGAAGGAATGTGGAATGCAGAATGCGGAATGCAGAATGAAGGCGATATGCCGGACAGAGAGGGACTGTGGGAGTACCGCGTGCATCGCGGACGGATTGCGATCCGCCCTTCTTGTCGCCCTGGCGTTCGTCGGGCTGGTGCTGCCCGGGTGCGGCGAGAAGGCCTCGAAGGCCGAGGGGAAGAAAGTCATCGTGCTCGGTCTGGACGGGATGGATCCGCGTCTGCTGCGGCGCCTGATGGACGAGGGACGGATGCCGACGTTCTCGAAACTTGCGGCGAAGGGCGGCTTCTGGGAGCTGGGGACGAGCGTCCCGCCGCAAAGCCCGGTGGCGTGGTCCAACTTCATCGTCGGCGGAGACCCCGGCGCGCACGGCGTTTTCGACTTCATTCACCGCGAGTTTGAGGACGGCCAGATTCTTCCTTATTACTCGACGAACGAGACCACCTACGGCGAAAAACCTTACGAGATGTTCGGGTTCTACATGCCGATGCCGTGGCAGGAATCCAGCAAACTGCTGCTGAAGCGCGGCGGAAAACCGTTCTGGGATTACCTGGACGAGAAGGGCATCCCCTCGCGCCTCTACCGCATACCCGCGAACTACCCGCCCAGCGAGTCAAAGCACGGGTACGTTAAGGCGTTGTCCGGGATGGGCACGACCGATCTGATGGGCACGCAGGGCACCTTTCAGTGGTTCAGCGCCGAATTCGACGACGACGTCGGGAGCCCGGATGATGGCGGGCGCGCTGCGCCGCTGAAGTACGACATGGAGATGCAGCGCTGGCACTGCAAGCTGGCGGGCATCCCCAACCCGATGGTCATCGCCGCGCAGGGCGCGGAAATGACGATCCCGATCTACATCGAACCGGACCGGGAAGAGTCGATCGCCCGGATATCCTACGTCAATCAGGCGCCGAAGTGGGGGATGGACCAGCCCGTCGAGTTCCTCCTGCGCGAAGGAGAGTGGAGCGACTGGAAACCCGTCGTGTTTCTCCCGTCGCCTTTCGACCCCGGCGGGGGCGCGGGAAGCCGCGGGATCGTCCGCTTCCAGTTGCGCAAGGCGGATCCCCCTGAGCTTTACGTCACGCCGATCAACTTCGATCCGGCGTATCCCTCGGGCAAGATCACCGAACCGGACGACTTCGCGCAGGAGCTGGCGAAGGGCGTCGGTCCGTTTTACACGAAGGGCTTCGCCGAGGATTTCCACGCCCGCGAGGCGAAGATCAAGATCGACCTCGGCGGATACGCCACGGAGCTGCGCCTCTTCGACGATGAGGATTACAAGACGCAGACGCAGTTCGTGATGGACGAGGGCAAAAAGCTCCTGACGCACGCCCTTTCCGAGTACAAGGACGGCCTGTTGTTCTTCTACTTCTCCAGCACGGACCTCGTCGGGCACGTCTTTTACTGGGAGCCCGAGCCTGGTGAACCGGAGGAGTTCACTGATCACCCCGTGCGCGACGACGAGGACGCCGAAACCTACACGAAGTCGCTGCGCGAGACGTACGTCCAGTGCGACGCGGAACTCGCCAAGGTGCTGGAGAAAGCCGGCGACGACGCGACCGTCTTCGTCATGAGCGACCACGGCTTCATGCGCTACAAGCGCAAGCTCAACCTCAACACCTGGCTGCTGGAGAACGGCTTCATCTCGCTTAAGGACGAGGAGAAGCGCCGCGGCAGCCTCAACGACCTGGTGGACTGGTCGAAAACGAAGGCCTACAGCTTCGGTCTGAACGCGATCTACCTGAACCTGAAGGGCCGCGAACCGCAGGGCGCCGTGGATCCGAAGGACCGGGACGCCGTCCTGCGCGAAATATCGGACAAACTGCGGGCGACGCGCGACCCGCTGGACGAGCGCCCGGTGGTCAAGACGGTCTACCGGACGGACGAAGTGTACCACGGGGACTACGCCCCGGGCGGCAAGTTCGATCAGCACACGCCGGACCTCATCGTCGGGCTGCACCGCGAGTACGTCGTGCGCCTCGGGGGGACGGGCGACCTGTCGCTGAAGTGGATTTACAACAACACCGGAGAGTGGAGCGCGGATCACTGCATTGCCGCTGAACTCGTTCCCGGTATCCTGCTGAGCAACCGGAAGATCACGGTGACCGATCCGAACCTGACGGACCTGGCGCCGACGATCCTCGCGGAGTTCGGGATCGAGAAACCCGAGAAAATGACGGGGCGGAACCTGTTTGCACCCCCGAAATAGACGTGTCGCCGGCGGCGCGGCGCCGCCTGAAGGCGGGACGAGGAACGAAACACGAGGACGACATGGCTGAGAAGATCAAAATCGACGGGCATCTTTATGACCGCCTTAAGAAGGTCACCGAGATCGCGGGGTACACCAGCGTGGACGACTTCGTCACGCACATGATCGAGAAGGAACTGACGAAGATCGAATCCGCGGATTCGGATTCCGACGTGGAGGAGCGCCTGCGCGGGCTGGGATACATCGAGTAAGGGCGAATGATGAATCGCGAATGACGGAGACGGGGGCCGGAAGGCGCCCCCGCCTGACCGGCGCAACCGGCCGTCGTCGTTGCGAATCCTGAAACCATGTCCGCTTTAAACCGACTCAGCAACTGGCTTTTCGACCTGACGTTCGCACCGATGGCGGGGCTTCCGCCGTGGGCGTCGCTGGGAGTCATCAGCGCCGTGATCGGCGTGGTGATGCTGCTGGCGTACAAGTACACGTCGTGGCAGTCGCAGATCGGCAAGGCTCGCGACGAGATCAAGGCGCGGATGCTGGCGATGAAGCTCTTCAAGGACAACCTCGGCGTCACGCTTTCGGCGCAGGGCGGCGTCATCTGGTCGAGCTTCAAGATCCTGCTGCTGTCGATCCCGCCGATCCTGGTAGCGATGATTCCGATGGTCCCCCTCCTGGCGCAGCTCGCCGGGCGGTATCAGTTCGCCCCGCTGCCGACGGGCGCCGTGTCCGAAGTGAGGGTCGCGCTTTCCGACGCCTTCGCCGAGAAGGAGCAGCACGGCGAGGCGGAGGTCGCGCTTGAGGCGAGCGACGGCGTCGAGGTGCTGGACCGCTGGCGCAGCGGCGACAGCCGCCAGGTGTGGTGGCGCGTCCGGGCGGATCGCCCCGGGATGCACACGCTCACCGTGCGCGCCGGCGATCAGACGTTCACCAAGCAGTTGCCCGTCGGTGAACCGGGGTCGATCCCGGCTGCGATCAGCCCGAAGCTCACGAATCATTACACGGGAATGCTCGACAACACCCTGATGCTCCCGTGGGAACCCGCCCCGCCCGCGGACGCCCCGGTGCGCTCGATCGAAGTCTCCGGACTGATGACCTCCGTGGCGCCGGACGTCCTGCCCATCCCGATCCTCGGAAACTGGATCGTCTACTTCCTGATCGTGTCGATTCTCTTCGCGCTGCTCTTCAAGCCGCTGTTCAACGTGAGAATCTGAGGCGTCGGCCCAAGCCTGGGGGATCCCAGGCTTCTGAGTTTCCACGTGACTCCGGGCGCCGGGCGTAGCGTTTGCGGAAGTTTTCGATCATACGAAGACAGCGCGCCGCGGGGTTCCGTCTCGCCGGAGCAGCCGCCCCCCTCCCCCACGAATCCCGGAGGGGCCTCCGAGAATCGTCGCTCCCGAAGATCGTGCGAGAGTCCGAAGATCATCCGAGAGTCCGAAGGTCATCGAGAGTCGTAGCCCCGGAAGGGGCGTCAGACAACAGCCCAGCCCGCCAGGGCTGGGAAGCCGTCGCGGATGAAACGGGAGTCCCGGAGGGACGAAAGAGGTGCGAAAGGAAGGAGAACGCTTCGCGCCGCCGATCCGCCGTCCCGCCCGGGCGTCCTCGCACGTCGCGTCACAACGACAGCACATCCCAGGCGCCGATCGCCGCAGTCCGATGGAGACTCCGGTCAGGAATCTTGCGCGCGGCGCACATCCGCACGGGCTGAAGCCCGCGGCTCGGAGTTACGTCAGCGCGATGGTGAGCATCGTGATGTCGTCGCTTTGCGGCGCCGTCCCGCGGAACGACGCCACCGCGCTGCGCACGGATTGAAGAATCTGCCGAGGCTCCTGATCGGCGGCGGCGGACAGCGCCTCGATCATCGCGTCCTCGCCGAACAGGGCGTCCTCCGTGTTCCGCGCCTCGATGACGCCGTCGGTGTAGGCGAACAATCCGTGCGGACCCGGACCGATCGTCACCGTCTGCGTCGTGAAATCCGCCTCGTCGATGACCCCCAGCGGAAAGCCCGGCTCGACGACGAGCGGGCGCACGCGGCGTCCGGCAACGTCCACCAGGCACGGTCCCGGATGCCCCGCGGAGCACATCCTCAATTCCCTCGACTTCGGATCGATCATCATCAGCAGCGCCGTGACGAATTTCGAGGCGTCCGTGTTGCGGTGGATCAACTCGTTCCACCGTTTCATCAGCGCCGCCGGATCGGCGGAGTCGTGCAGCGTCACGCGCACCGCCGCCTGGAGGTTGGCCATCAGCAGCGACGCCGCCACGCCCTCGCCCGTCACGTCGGCAATCAGCGCCCAGACGGTTCCGTCGGGGCGGAGCCCCGCATCGTAATAGTCGCCGCTGACACGGTTGCCCGGTTCGTTGAGCGCCGCCACGCGCACCGCCGGTCCGTCCGGCAGCAATCGCGGAAAAAGCCCGGTCTGAATCCGCCGCGCCAGGGCGAGATCCTTCTCCATCTGCGTCTTGAGCTTGTACTCCTCCAGCAGCCGCGCGTTGATCAGGCCGATGCTCACCTGTCGCGCAATGCCCGCCAGAAAGTCCGCGTCCTCCTGGGAGTACACGGTGGACGTGCTCGTTCGATCGCCGTAGATGACGCCGAGAATCTCGTCGTTGTACATCAGCGGAACGCACATCGCCGAGCGGATGCCCAGTTGCACCATGCTGACCGTCGGATCGGCCTCGCGCTGGCGGTCCTCCGTAATGATGACGTATTCGCCGCGCTCCAGCGCCCGGCTGAGCGTCGTGCGGCTGATCGTCAGCTCCCCCTCCCGCCCGCGCAGGTGGCGGACGACGGGCCAGTCCACGCCGCGCCCGCCGGGCTTCTTGACCGCCACCGCCCCGCGCTCGAAGCGCAACATATCAAAGCAGATATCCATCGCATCCGTCAGGAGCGCGTCGCGATCCTTCAACGATGTCAAGCGCCCGCTCAGATCGTAAAGAACCTGTAAACGCTGTTGCGACAGGTGCAGCGGTCCGCCGGCGCGGCGCGAGAAGCTCGCCGTCTCGAGATTCACCTGCTGGTCGCTGACCACCACGCCCGGCGGCTGCTCATGCGCCTCGCGCGTGTAAACGATCTGCACGTGCCCGAGCGTGACGACGTCCCCGCTCTCCAGCGCTTTCGAACGGACCTGCTCGCCGTTGACCAGCGTGCCGTTCTTGCTGTCGAGGTCTTCGACCTGATGGCCGTGCCCGACGCGGACGATCCGCGCGTGGCGGCGCGACACACTCGGGTCGTCCAGCCAGACGTCGCAGGTCGGGTCGCGCCCCAGCGTCGCGGCGCCGTCGCCGACCCGTCGCTGAAGCTGCTGCCCGTTGGATAACGTAATCGCCAGATCCGCCACGCCGCTTCAAGCCTCCCGATTTCTCTAACCTCCGCCGCTGCCAACCTCAGCATAATAATCGCGTTGCAGCACCACCCGCCGCAAGCACGATCGCATCCCGCCGCGGCCCCGCTAAACCGGAGCGCCACCTTACCGCGGCGCTCCACCCCCTGCCACCCGTCGCACTCCCTACCGAACTGCACCCGTAACAGCCCGTTGAAAAAGAGGTGCGGCTCCTCCGGGAGTCGCACCTCTTTTTCAACGGGCTGTTATCGCGTGAAGCTGTCCGCCCTTGCGACTTACGGGTTGCCTTCGGCGCCCTCTGAAGCCCGGAGTTCGATTGCTTTGCGGACCAGATCGACGAACTCGGTGCGGTAGCCCGACGGGTCGTCACCGAGGCCGCCGCGGGCGAGTTCTTCCGCGGCCTCGAACGACCAGTCCGCCAGGTACGGCGACTGCCGCAGCAGCAATCCGAAGGACGCCACCGCTGCGGTGAACCGGAAATCCTCCGACATCTGCTCGATCAACGCGCCGTTGTCGTAGACGGGGGTCTCGATCAGGTCGCTGGCGTCAGCCTCTGGCGCCTTGTAGCGCAGGCGCAGCATGAGCAGCGCGTCGGCGGGCAGAACCCGCGCTGCGGATTCGTCCGACTTGGTCCGCCCTGCGGGGTCGGAGAATCCGTCGTCACCGTCGCTTCTCCACGCCAAGCCGGCGGGCACCACCTCATACAACGCCGTGACCGAGTGCCCCGCGCCGATCTCGCCCGCGTCCTTCGTGTCGTCGGCGAAGTCGCGGTTGTCCATCACGCGGTTCTCGTAACCGATCAGGCGGTAGGCCTGCACCTGCGCCGGGTTGAACTCGACCTGGATTTTCACGTCCTTGGCGATCGTCTGAAGCGTCGCGCCGCACTCGTCGCCGAGCACGCGCTTCGCCTCGATCAGGTCGTCGATGTAGGCGTAGTGTCCGTTGCCCTTGTCCGCGAGCGCTTCGAGTTTCCCGTCCTTCAGGTTGCCCGTGCCGAAACCGAGGACGGTGAGAAATACGCCGGACTTCGCCTGCTCGCTGATGAGCTTCACCAGCTCGTTATCGTCGCTGACGCCGACATTAAAGTCGCCGTCGGTGCAGAGAACGACGCGGTTGACGCCGCCTTCGAGAAAATTCTCCGACGCCATCGCGTAGGCGTCGCGGATGCCGGCTTCGCCGTTGGTGCTGCCTTCCGCACCGAGGCTGTCGATGACCTCGACGATCTCGCGGTAGCGCGCCCCCGGCGTCGAAGGCAGCGCTACGCGCGACTCGCCGGCGTAGGTGACGATGCCCACGAAGTCGTCCGCCCAGAGCTGCTCCAGCAGAACCTTCAGCGACTCGCGCACCAGCGGCAGCTTGTTCTCATCCTGCATCGAGCCGGACACGTCCACCAGGAACACGAGGTTCACCGGCGGGCGCTGCTCCCGCGCCACCTCGTACCCCTGAAGCCCGATCCGCACCAGCCGATGCCCCTCCGCCCACGGACACTCGCCGACCTCCGCGTGTACCGAGAAAGGCCGGTCCGCCTCGGGCAGCGGGTAGTCGTACCGGAATGCGTTGATCATCTCCTCGATCCGCACCGCGTCCTTCGGCGGAAGCTGCCCGGCGAGCAGATGCCGCCGGATGTTGGAATACGAGGCGGTGTCCACGTCGATCGAGAACGTCGAAGCGGCCTCGTCCGCGGTGAAGATAAAGGGGTTCTCGATGATGGGGGCGTAGGTTTCCTGCGTGCTCAAATCGAAGGTCAATTCGTTGGCATACGCCGCGCCTGCGTAACGTTCCTGGAAATGCAGGGAATCATCCCAACTTTGCGAGGCGTAGCGGTCCGTCGCGTCCGGACTGTTAAACCCGCGCCACTCGTCCACCGGGGCATCAAAGTCCATCATGTACGCGACAGCCGGCAGCCCGAACATCGCTTCCGGTCGTCCGTCTCCGCTGACATCGCGATTCCTGAAGGGAACCTGGTACTGATAGGATACGCCCTCGATCCCTGCGAATTCAGAAGCGACGGTCGCCTCCGCCGCCCCTACCGCGCCGCCGGCTGGCGCGTTGAACTGTCCGGCGGTGACGTCGCCGCCGCGTTGAAGCATCCAGACCGCACCGGCGTTCGACGGCGGGCTACCGGCCGTCTTAATGCTCTTGCCGACCGTGCTCGCGGTGGACAACTCAATTCTATCTGTGCTGCCCACCCCGCCGAATAAAAGATGCGGTTGGTTCGCGCCCGCCCCTGGATTGTCCACCACGATCAGCCCCGGACCGCGGTGTTCGAGGGGGATTTCGGCGAAGTTGTCGGGCAGAATGATGGACGCCTGCGGCGAGAGCCTTGTGCCGATCCGATCGACCACTTGCACCGCCGCCGGGCGCGTGTCCCGCCACATCGCCTTGCCGATCAGCCACGCCGTCCCGCCGATGACCGCAAGGCACGCCGCATGACGGAACACCCGCCGCACGCGCTCCCCGACGCCGGGGAACTCCGCAGCCGACCCGCTCCCTTCGACCGCCACCACGGTCAATATCGTTCCCGGCGTGGGGATCGCGCCCGCACCCGCCGCGACGCCCAAGCCCGTGCCCGAGGGTGTCCCCTCGCCGTCCGAGCCCCCCACCGCCGCCATCAGGATCGGCGTGTCGGTTGCCGACAGAGCCTTTTGCAACCGCATCGCGGTGCGTCGCAGCGCCTCGGTCTCTCGCGACAGTTCCGGCGAGCGCTCCAGCGCAGCCGCCACCGCGCGCCGCTCCTCCGGGTTCAGTTCGTCCAGCACATACGCCGTCAGCCGTGGATCGTTGGCATTCATGAGTCGGGTGCTCGGGTTTCGGGGTTCGGGTACTCGGGTTACTTTTGCGCAAGTTGCCTACCGCCTACTGCCTTTCGGATCGTGCATCGTGCATCGTTTCGCCGTTTCAGCGTTCAACTTTCGACGTTTCAGCTTTCGACTTTCACTCCCCCAGGCGGTCACGGAGCGTCTTAAGCCCCACGTGCATGAGGTAGCCGACGTAGCCGACGGTCAGTCCGGTCACCTCCGCGATCTGCTTGTACGAAAGACCGCACTGGAAACGCAGCACGAGAACCTCCTGCTGGGTCGCCGGCAGCCTCGCCAGCTCCACCAGCGCTCGCGTCTGCTCCTCATGTGCGACGGCTTCTTCCGCCGCAGACGCTTGCGACCTCTCCGGTCGATCGCTCACGGGCGAGGCGAGCGCCCCGCCCGTCGCGCCTCCGTCCGACGACTCCCGTCCGCCTGACAAAGGCCCGCGGACTTCGTCGCCGCGCCCGCTCGCCGCCGCCAGATCGCCCGCAGGACGTTCCCGCGACCGCGACCGGATCACGTCCAGCGCCCGGTTCCGGCAGACCGTGAAAAGCCACGCCGCCTCGTTCCCGTTCAGGCGTGACCGGTCCTGCGACATCCAGCGCAGCAGCGTGTCCTGCACCACGTCCCGGGCGGTCTGGCCACACCCGGTCAGCCGCAGCGCGTAACCCAGCAGCGGGCCTTCGTAGGTCCGGATCCGATCCGTCAGCCCGTCACCGACGCCTGGCACAGCGGCCTCCGTCATCGCGCCTCCCGCCCGGCCTGATCGGAGCCGCCCAGGGCGCCCCGAAGCCGTCCTTCTCATAAACGTTGTACACCCGGGATTCTTAGACGCGGGGGAGCAATAAAGTTCCAACGGCGGGAAGCCCGAGCCGCGTGGTTTCAACCCGCGCGGTTCTTTGCACAGGCCCAAGCCGCGCGGCTCAGAGAAAGTTCTTCCTTCTGCGTTTTTACTGAGCGTCCCGAGGTCACGGCAGGAATCTCGCCGACGCGGCTCCCCCGGGCGCGGCGCAAACCGCGGCGCGCCCGAACCACCGGTATCGTCGCGCTGCCACGAACTGGTACACGGCGTCCCGAACGAAACGGGGGATCAAACGCCCGATCCGCTCCGCCGCCGTCCACGGACCCCCGACGTACCGGAGCATCCGCAGGACCGCCTCGCTTTTCATGTGAAGTCCGGCGGCGTCTACGAGTACAAGCGTCTCCACGCCCGCGGGCTTTCCGGGCAGGTCCACCGCCGCGTAGGTCGCTCCTTGAAGGGGCGCGAAGCGGAGCATCGGCCGGCGCTCGTGCCTCAGGCACCACCGCACCGACCGCGAACACAGCCCGCACTCGCCGTCGAAGTACAGCACCGGTTCCCGCAGCGCGGAGGCGCTTTCGCAAGCCCTTGTACAACCGCCGGTGCTCACAAGACCGTCGGCGCCGGGCGACTCGGGCGTGGCGGGGATGGGTGATGTGCGCTCGGCGTTCCGCATAATGCATGATATGCGCCGGATCGAACCCCCAGGCAAGGCCGGGCGCAACTTCTGAATGAAGGAAAACCTCGATGAATCAGGGAACCGCGTGGCGCGCCCTGCCGCGCGCATCGCCGCGTCTTGCTGATCCGGCTCGCCAGGCTAGACTTCAGATCGGGTTGACGGTTTCGAATGAAACAGAACTCGCTTCGCCAACTCGTCGAGTCGTTCAGTCGTGAAGAGGTGCGCTATCTCGTCGTGGGGGGATTGGCGGTCAACGCCCACGGATTGTTGCGGCACACGGCTGACGTGGACCTCGTGATCGATTTCTCGCCGAACAACGTGTCACGCGCCTTTACCGCCCTGGAGAAACTGGGGTATCGCCCCATGAATCCCGTAACGGCGGGACAACTCGCCGACCCGCGGATGCGACGGGCGTGGATCGATGACAAGGGAATGCGCGTCCTTCGCTTCTTCAGCGACGAGCACCGCTCGGTGTTCGTGGACGTGTTCGTGGACGAACCGTTCAATTTCGCAGCGGAATACGGAAATGCCTTGACGAAAAGCCTTTCAGACGGTCCCGTGGTGCGATTTGTGTGCCTGGAAACCTTGATTCGCATGAAGGAGGCCGCCGGAAGACCTCAGGATCTAGCGGATATCGCCGAACTTAGGCGCCGCGCGGTCAATCCGCGATCGTAAGGGATCGCGGGGCGTCGCGGGCGGATAAGCCCCGTCATTGCACGGGGCGACCTGGACGGAGCCTCGAATGAGCCACCGCCCGGACGACGGGATGGACTGGGAATCCACAACCTGGGAGGGTAGCCGGCGCGCGCAGTTGGAGCACTGGGCCGGCCTCTCGCTCGACGAGATTTTCGCCGCGCAGGAGGAACTGGCCGAGATCGCCGAGGAGATTGCCCGGGCGAAGACCGTTCCGCCGACGCCGCCTCCCGCATAATCTCAGCGCCTGCCGAAGACGCCGGTCGGCGCGGGGGCGCAGCCGGAGACCCGCGCGCTTTGATCCGGCTCCTGCGCGCACGCGGCGCCGCCCCCGCTCCGCCTCCCTCTCCGATCAGGCCTCCACCAGCACCTTGAACCCGCCGTAGCACATGCGTTTGCAGTCGAACGGCGTCGCCTTCGGGTCGATCATGTTGGCGATGCGAGGGTCCGCCATGACCTTCGCGTTCACCTTGTCGCGGTGAGCCTTCGATTTGTACACGATCCACGAGAAGACAATCGTCTCGCCCTCCTTGGGCTTCACCAGCTTCGGAAACGGAACGCCGCAATGCACGTCGAGATCGTCCCCGACGCACTCCCGATACTCCAGCGCCCCGTATTCGCGCCAGATCTTCCCGGCCTTTTTCGCGATCTTCCGGTAGGCGGTCAGATTTTTCGTCGGAACCGGCAGAACAAATCCGTCAACGTAAGCCATCGCTTATGTCTCCCCGTTGGTCGCAACTCATCGACACGCGGTCTGCTGCGCACGCAACGGACCGCACCCTCGCCCGCGAATCATGACGATGGATCGTCGACCGCAAAGCGCGAGGCATCCTATCCCGAATCGGCGCATCGGAAAACATGAGACGCCGCCTCACGCCTTGGCTCCATCGACGGCCCCGACTCGCGCCCAACGCCTGCCCCGACCGCCTCGGGCGGCGTCACCCATGTCGCCGGGTTCAGCACCCGTCGCGGATCATTGTGTACTACGTGGCTTGAATCCCGTCGGCCTCGTTCCCTCCCGTTGCAGGCGCATCCGACGCCCCTTCCAACACGTCTTGTCGAATCTCGTCCCCCGCCGCTTTTCCCGAACTTGCAACTCCGCCGACGGTTGAAATTCCTGCCGGAATCACGACACTGAACCCGTGAAAGTCCGCCAAGCCCGGAGCTGAGCGGTCGCCGGGCGGCGGGGAGACGGCGGGTGGGTTTCCGCGGAGGCGAAGTTATGTGCGAAAACATCAAGGGAATCGGGTTCACGATTGCGGGGCTGGCGGCGGCGCTGATCTGCTTTTCCGGTTGCGGGCCGAAGTCGCAGCGGATCGTCTACCCCGTCGCGCCGCGTGCGGACGTGGTCGAGGAGCTGCACGGCGTCAAGGTCGCGGACCCCTACCGGCCTCTCGAAGACCCGAAATCGGAGGAGACCCGCGCCTGGATCGACGCCGAGAATCAGATCACTTACGCCTACCTGGAGAGCATCCCTGAAAGAGAGGCGATCCGGAAACGCCTCACACAATTGTGGGACTACGAGAAGTTCGGGGCGCCCTTCATGATGGCCGGGCGCTACTTTTACTCGCGCAACGACGGTCTTCAGAATCAGGACGTGATTTACGTTCAGGACGGGCTCACCGGAGAACCGCGCGTTCTGCTGGATCCGAACACGCTGTCCGACGCCGGGACCGTATCGCTGTCGGGACTGGCGATCAGCGAAGACGGAAAGCTCGCCGCTTACGGACTGGCCTCCGCCGGGTCCGACTGGCAGGAGTGGCGCGTCCGCAACGTGGACACCGGGCAGGATCTCCCGGACCACCTTCAGTGGGTCAAGTTCTCCGGCGCGAGCTGGTCGAACGATAACGCCGGTTTCTACTACAGCCGCTACGACGCCCCGCCGGAGGGCGAAAAACTGGAGGCGGTGCTCAAGTTCCAGAAACTTTATTATCACAAGCTCGGCACGCCGCAGAGCGAGGACGTGCTGGTCTACGAGCGGAAGGATCAGCCGGACTGGGGGTTCGGCGGCGTTGTCAGCGAAGACGGCAAGTATCTGGTCATCCACGTCTCGCAAGGCACCGACCCGCGGAACCTCATCTTCTACCGTGATCTGACCCAGCCCGGCGCGCCCGTCGTCGAGTTGATCAACACCTTCGAGGCCGACTACGAGTTCGTCGGGAACGAAAACTCGACGTTCTGGTTCAAGACGGATTTCGGTGCGCCGCGCGGTCGGGTCATCGCGGTGGACCTCGCCCGCCCGCAAAAAGAGAACTGGAAAGAGATCATCCCGCAGGACAAGGCCACCCTCCGCGGCGTCAGCGTGCTCAACGACCAGTTCGTGTGCAACTACCTGAAGGACGCATACAGCCAGGTGAAGATTTTCGGCCTGACCGGCGGGTTCATCCGCGAGCTTGCATTCCCCAGCCTGGGATCCGTCGGCGGATTCGCGGGCAAGCGGAATTACACCGAAACGTTTTACACCTTCACGAGCTTCATCGCCCCGCCGACGATCTACCGCTACGACCTGACGACGGGCAAAAGCGAGATCTTCAAGGAGGCGAAAGTCGCCTTCCATCCCGAGGATTATGAAACCCGGCAGGTCTTCTACCCCAGCAAGGACGGGACGCGCATCCCGATGTTCCTGACGTACAAGCGCGGTCTGAAGCTGAACGGCCGCAACCCGACCCTCCTTTACGGTTACGGCGGGTTCAATATCCCCGTGACGCCCACCTTCAGCGTGGCGAACCTGGTCTGGATGGAGATGGGCGGCGTGTACGCCTCGGCGAACCTGCGCGGCGGCGGCGAATACGGCAAGGAGTGGCACGACGGCGGACGCCTGAAGAACAAGCAGAACGTGTTCAATGATTTCATCGCCGCGGCGGAGTGGCTGATCGACAACAAGTACACGTCGAAGGACAAGCTGGCGATCCTCGGGGGCAGCAACGGCGGGCTGCTCGTCGGGGCCTGCATGGCGCAGCGACCGGATCTTTTCGGCGCGTGCCTGCCGGCGGTGGGCGTGATGGACATGCTTCGGTTTCACAAGTTCACGATCGGCTGGGCGTGGACCAGCGATTACGGCTCGCCCGACGACCCGGAGGCATTCAAGACGCTTTATGCGTACTCTCCGTATCACAACTTGAAGTCGGGCGTCGAGTATCCCCCGACGTTGATCACCACGGCGGATCATGACGACCGCGTCGTCCCGGCGCACAGCTTCAAGTTCGCCGCGGCGCTTCAGGCGGCGCACAAGGGCGACAACCCCGTGCTGATCCGCATCGAGACCCAGGCCGGCCACGGCGCGGGCAAGCCGACCTCGAAGCGCATTGAGGAGGTCGCGGATCGCTGGGCGTTTCTGGTTCGGACGCTGAATATGAACGTGCGGTTCTGATGAGCCGGACCGCAGCGCGAGCGTCTGCCGAAGCGGGACTGGTCAAACCGGTCGCGCCGCACTGTCGCTCGCGCTCTGCGTGGATCGTGGTGGCGCTTGCCGCCGGCGCGTACCTGACGTCGCTGGGCAACGGGTTCGCCTACGATGACGTCCCGATCGTCGTGACCAACCCGATCCTCGATCCGGCGCAACCGTGGTGGCGGGCGTGGACCGAGCCTTACTGGCCGGGAACCAACGCGGGCGAAGAACTCGATGTCCTTTATCGTCCGCTGGCGGTGCAGACCTACGCGTGGGAGCGGCGGATCTTCGGGGCGACCCCCCTGCCGTTTCATGCGACCAACGTTGCCTTGCACGTGCTGGCGAGTCTCGGAGTCTTCGCGGTCGCGCGGAGGCTCGACCTCGGTCGTGCAGGCGCCTTCGCCGCGGCGGCGTGGTTCGCGGTGCATCCGATCCACGTCGAGGCCGTCGCCAACGTCATCGGGCGCGCGGAGATCCTGTCCCTGCTGGGCGTCATCGTGGCGATCCTGGGAGAACATCGCCGGGCGAGTGCCGCCGCGCAGACCTCAGCGGATCTCCGGCAGGCGCGGATCGGCGCCGTGATGCTGTCGCTCGGGACAGCGATCGCCCTTTTCAGCAAGGAAAGCGGCGCCGCCGTGCTCGTCGTCATCCCGGCGCTGCGCCTCTGGTGGAACCGGCGGCTGGCGCCAACCCCGGATGCGCGTCCGAGCGGAATCTGGCGGCGCGGCGTCATGAGCGCGGCGGCGCTGACCGCCGTGGTGTTCCTCGCTTATCTTGCGGCGCGTTACGAAGCCTGTGCTGGGCGGCTCAGCATCGGCGGGTCGCGGTTCGGTCCGGGAAACGTGCTGCGCGAGGCCGACGCTGCGGCGCGGCTCTGGACGCCCTTCGCGGTGCTGGGGCGCTACGCGACCCTGACGGTGTCCCCTGCGCGCCTTCTGTCGGATTACTCGGTCAACGCCTTCGTTCCGTCGCGCTCTCCGCTGGAGGGCGACGCGCCTGCGGGCGTGCTTGCGGCTGCGGGGTTGCTCCTGATGGCGCTGCGGGCAGCCCGTGGTGGCGGCGTCGGAGGCGTCCTCGTCATCGGATTCGCCGCGTCGTATGCCCTGGCGAGTCAGGTGTTTCTGCTGATCGACGTGCTCGTGGCCGAGCGATTGTTCTACGCGCCGTCGATGTGGATCGCACTGATCGTCGGCGCGGCCTGGTCGAGCTTGCAGCGCTTCGTCGAGAAGGGACCGCCGGAGGTCATCCGAAGCCGCAAGCGGCTGACCACGACGCTGGGCTGCGTCTTGCTGGCGGCGCTGGCGCTGCGGACTGCGCTGCGCAATCCGGTCTGGCGTGACACGCGGACGCTGGCAACGCACGACCTCGCTCTGCTCCCCGAGGGACGCCGCAGCGTGCATCTGTGCTACCTCGTCGGAGAGATGCTCACACATGACGGCGATTTCGCCGCCGCTGAGGCGCTTCTGACCGAGGCGGTCCGCGGCTTCCCGGATTATCCGGATTACCTGCTGAAACTCGGCGAGATGTATCTCCTCAGCGGTCGGGCAGCGTCCGCGATCGCGCCGCTGGAGCGCGCTTACGAACTCGCGCCGCGCCGACCGGACCTGGCGACCCGCCTCCAACAGGCGAAGGACGCGGCGGCCGGCGTTGACCCGGCATCCCTGCTGGCGTCCGCCCGCCGGGACGCTGAGGCGACGCCCGATGACCCGGCCGCGGTCCGGCGCTGGGCCGTCGCCGCCGAGCGTGCCGACCTTGAGGAAGCCGTCGCCGCCCACCGCCGCCTCCTCGAACTCACGCCTGACGATCCCGCCGCCGTCAACGATCTTGCCCAGGTCTGTGTCGCAACGGGCAGGCGTGAGGAAGCGCTGCGCCTGCTGGACGACGCCGTGCGGAGATTCCCCGAGGACGCCGCAACGCATTGCAACCTTGCGCTGCTCCTGATGGACCGGACCGACCGCGCGAGCTACGACCCGGCTCGCGCCGAACGCCTTGCCCGCCGCGCCGTCGAACTGGAGCCGACCCGGTGGGATTTGCGCGTCAATCTCGCCGAAGTGCTCGCCGCCGTGGGAAAGCGGCTCGAAGCCGCGAACCTTTTTGATGAACTCGCGGCGCAATCCGACCGCGGATCGCCGCAGGAGCGCCAGTATCGCGCCCGCGCCGCCGAGCTGCGCCGGTAGGTCGCCTCGCGCAGCCCCCCCGGACAACCGTCTTACGAAATCGCCGGCGACGGCGCGTCGGGATCGATCCCCAGCTTCCCGATCGCACCGGACACAACGTCGCGGCCGACCTTCCCCTCCTTCATCAGCCGGTGCAGAGCGGCCAGCACGACGTGCGCGGCGTCCACCTCGAAGAACCGCCGAAGCGCCTTGCGCGTCTCGCTGCGGCCGAAACCGTCCGTCCCGAGCGAGACCACGCCCGCCGGCGTCCACGGCGCGACGCCGTCAGGCAGAATCTTCATATAATCGCTGGCGGCCACGACGGGCGCCGGGCGCTGCGACAGCTTCTGCGCAATGAAGGGCGTGCGCGACGGCGCCTCCGGGTGCAGACGGTTGTGCCGCTCACACTCGAGCGCATCGCGGCGCAGCTCGGTATAACTGGTGACCGACCAGACCTCGGCGGAAACGTCATACTCCTCGGCAAGAATACGCTGCGCCTCCAGCACGCCGTTGAGGATCGCCCCGCTCCCGAAAAGATGCACGAAGGGCTTGCCCTTGTCGCGGGCCGCCAGCGGCGACGTCCGGAACCGGTACATTCCTTTGAGAATCCCTTCGACCACGTCCGGACCTTCCGGCATCGGCGGCATCAGGTACGTCTCGTTTTCGCAGGTGAGGTAATAAAAGACGTCCTCCCGCGCCTCATACATCCGGCGGATGCCTTCCTGCACGATGACCGCCAGTTCGTAGGCGTACGCCGCGTCGTAGCTGATGCAGTTCGGAACGACGCTCGAAAGCACCAGCGAATGCCCGTCCTGATGCTGAAGCCCCTCGCCCGCCAGCGTCGTACGCCCCGCCGTGCCGCCGATCAGGAACCCCTTCCCGCGCGCATCCGCGAACGCCCAGATCATGTCGCCGACGCGCTGGAACCCGAACATCGAGTAAAAGAAGTAGAAAGGGATCATATTCACGCCGTGCGTGGCGTACGCCGTGCCCGCCGCCGTGAACGAACCCATCGAACCCGCCTCGGTGATGCCCTCCTCGAGGAGCTGACCGTCCTTCGCCTCCCGGTAGTAGAGGAAAAGGTCGGAATCCACCGGGTCATAAAGCTGCCCCTTGTGCGCGTAGATGCCGTACTTGCGGAACAGCGCGTCCATCCCGAACGTCCGTGCCTCGTCCGGTACGATCGGGACGATCAGCTTGCCGATCTCCTTGTCGTCCATCAGACGGGTGAGGATACGCACCATCGACATCGTCGTGGCGGCCTCGCGGTCCTTCGTTCCGCCAAGGAACTCCGCGAACTTGTCCAGCTTCGGCGCCGTGAACCCGGGAACCCGCACGCGCCGACCGGGCTGAAAACCCCCCAGCGCCGCACGACGCTCCTTGAGGTAGCGGATCTCCTCGCTGTTCTCGGGGGGTTTGTAAAAAGGCATTTCCGCAAGCTTGTTGTTCGGGATCGGAATGTCGAAGCGGTCGCGGAACTGCCGCAGCTCCTGCTCGTTGAGCTTCTTCTGCTGGTGCGTGATGTTGCGGCCTTCGCCCGCTTCGCCCAGTCCGTACCCCTTGATCGTCTTGGCGAGGATGACGGTCGGCTGTCCCTTGTGTTCGACGGCCGCCTTGTACGCGGCGTTCACTTTGACCGGATCATGCCCCCCGCGGCGCATGTTGAGGATCTGCTCGTCCGTCAGCGACTCCGCGAGCTTGAGCAATCGCGGATGCACGCCGAAGAATTCCTGCCGCGTTTCCGCACCGGGCTGGACGCAGTAGCGCTGGTAGTCGCCGTCAAGCGCGTCGGTCATGCGCTCGATCAGCAGGTCCGCATCGGGGCTTTCCAGCAGCGGATCCCAGTCACTCCCCCAGATGACCTTGATGACGTTCCAGCCGGCCCCGCGGAACGCCGCCTCAAGCTCCTGAATGATCTTCCCGTTGCCGCGCACCGGCCCGTCGAGACGCTGGAGGTTGCAATTGACGACGAAGGTCAGATTGTCCAGCCCCTCGCGCGACGCGAGCGTCAAGGCCCCGAGCGTCTCCGGCTCGTCCGTTTCACCGTCCCCAAGGAAACACCAGACCCGCTGCCGGTCCGTGTCTTTGATTCCGCGGTCCTGAAGGTAACGGTTGAAGCGTGCCTGGTAGATCGCCGTAATGGCGCCGAGTCCCATCGAAACCGTGGGGAACTCCCAGAAATCCGGCATCAGCCACGGATGCGGGTATGACGATATCTGCTGCCCGATGCGGACGCGACGGCGGAAATGCGCAAGGTCATCCGCAGAGAGCCGACCCTCAAGGAACGCGCGGGCGTAAATGCCCGGCGCGGCGTGTCCCTGAAAGAATATCTGGTCGCCCCCCCCTTCCGCGTCCTTACCGCGGAAATAATGATGAAACCCGACCTGGTAGAGCGTTGCCGCCGACTGAAATGTCGAAATATGTCCGCCGATACCGGGGAACTCGCGGTTCGCCCGCACCACCATCGCTACCGCGTTCCAGCGCATCAGGCTTTTGATCCGCCGCTCGATCGCACGGTCCCCGGGATAGGGCGGTGTTTTGTCCGCAGGGATCGTGTTCACATAAGGCGTGTTCAGCGCCGCCGGGACGGCCACTCCACGCCGCCGACCCCGATCGATCAGCCTTCTCAGAAGAAACAGAACACGCTCGTACCCGCCGCGCTGGGCAAGCACGGCATCCAGGGATTCCTCCCACTCCGCCGTTTCCACCGGGTCGGCGTCCGGCATCCTGTTTAGGTCCATTGCAACGTCAGTGCTCATCAGGGATAACCTCACCCGATCGGTCCGGATCGCCGCCGAACACACGTTCGCCGTGTGCGGCTCGTGAACCGGCGGCCCGAAGGATAAGCCAGGTATCTTACAGGAGATCGACCGTGTTGTCAGGTGTCGCGACGTCCGTGGTGTTGGCCCTGGTTTTTTTCTCTTGTGCGTTTGCGCAAAACGCGCCGTCCGCCGCGCCGCGGCCGTTTTCGGTCCACGATCTCGTGGCTTTCGACCGTATCAGTGATCCCGTCGTCTCGCCTGACGGTTCTCGCGCCGTTTTCGCCCTCCGCAAGACGGATCTCGACGCCAACAAAGGCCGCACCCATCTCTGGACCGTCAAGGTGGACGGCTCGGATCTTCACCAGTTGACGAACCAACCGGAAAGCGACTCCCAGCCGAGGTGGTCCCCCGACGGCAAGAGCGTTTATTTCCTGTCTAGTCGGTCCGGATCGTCGCAGGTGTGGCGCATCGAGCTGTCCGGCGGGGAGGCGAAGCAGGTGACGGACCTGCCGCTGGACGTCAACGGTTTCGTCCTTTCCCCTGACGGAACGAGCATCCTGCTTTGCCTGGACGTTTACGTGGACCTGCCTAACCCCGCCGACACCGCCGCGCGCCTGAAGGAGCGCGAAGCCCGCAAGGCGACGGGGCGCTTGTATGACGCGGCGCTCTTCCGACACTGGGATTCGTGGAAGGACGGGCGTCGCGGGCATTTGTTCGTGCTGCCGCTGGACGCTTCGGGAGCAGCGAAACCCACCGCAACACCGATCGACCTCATGAACGGCATGAACGCGGATTCCCCGTCGAAGCCTTTCGGGGGAGTCGAGGAGATCACGTTCACGCCGGACGGGCGCTCCGTCGTGTTCGCCGCGAAGCATGTCGGACGCGAGGAAGCGTGGTCCACCGATCATGATCTTTACGTCGTGCCGGTCGACGGGTCTTCCACGCCGCGATGCCTGACGGACGACAACCCGGCGTGGGATACGCACCCCGTCTTCTCGCCGGACGGAAAAACCCTCGCCTGGCTGGCGATGCGCGTGCCGGGTTATGAAGCGGATCGCTTCCGCATCCTGCTGAAGAGCTGGCCCGACGGCCCCGTGAAGAGCCTGACGGAAACGTGGGACCGGTCGCCGGCCGGGTTCATCTGGTCGGCGGACGGAAAGTCGATCTTCGCCACGGCGGACAACGTCGGACAACACTCGTTGTTCTCCGTGGATGTCGCCTCCGGCGCGGCGAAGGCGATCGTGCCGCAGGGTCACGCGCGATTCCCGCAGCGGGCCGGCGACCGCCTCCTGATCGGCCTCGATCATCTGCAAAGCCC
This sequence comes from Phycisphaerae bacterium, assembly GCA_013360585.1. GTDB lineage: Bacteria > Planctomycetota > Phycisphaerae > UBA1845 > UBA1845 > JABWBH01. The sequence continues at coordinate 97,190 of JABWBH010000025.1, forward strand.
CGTCGAGCTTTACACGCTCAAGCCCGACGGGTCGGACGTGAAGGCGATCACGAAAGTGAACGCCGAGCGCCTCGCCGCGGTTCAGACGGGGGAACCGGAGCAGTTCAGCTTCAAGGGGTGGAATGATGAGACCGTCCACGTCTACGTGGTCAAACCTGTCGGGTTTGACTCCGCGAAGAAATATCCGGTGGCGTTCCTCATTCACGGCGGTCCGCAAGGTTCGTTCGGCAACGACTTTCACTACCGGTGGAACCCGCAGACCTACGCCGGAGCGGGCTACGCGGCCGTGATGGTGGATTTCCACGGCTCCACCGGTTACGGACAGGCGTTCTGCGACTCGATCCAGAATGACTGGGGCGGCAAACCCCTGGAGGATCTGAAGAAAGGGCTGGAGGCGACGCTTCAGCGCTACCCCTGGATGGACGGCGCGCGCGTCGCGGCCCTTGGCGCCTCTTACGGCGGGTACATGATCAACTGGATCGCCGGGAACTGGCCGGACCGCTTCCGCTGCCTCGTTAATCATGACGGCGTGTTCGACACCCGGATGGGCTACTTCGACACCGAGGAACTCTGGTTCCCCGAGCGCGAGCACGGCGGAACGCCCTGGGACCGCCCGGAGTCGTTTGAGGAGCACAACCCGGTGAACTTCGTGAAGAACTGGAAGACGCCGATGCTGGTCATCCACGGCGGCAACGACTACCGCGTCTGCGACACGCACGGCATCGGCGCGTTCAACGCCCTGCAGCGCAAAGGCATCCCCAGCAAATTCCTGCACTTCCCGGATGAGAATCACTGGGTGCTGAAGCCGCACAACAGCATCCTGTGGCACGAGACGGTGATCGGGTGGCTTGATCAGTGGTGCAAATAAGCACCGATGTCGCGGGAATCGTCGCGTCGTGAACCGGATGCGCCCCGCGTCCGGAAGGTGATGCGTGGCGCACTCGTTGAAACCCACTTCGTCGAAGTCGAACCCTCAACCGGGATCGGACGCGCTCGCTCCCGGTTTCGGCGCAGCGGAGCATTCCCGTCTCGCCATCGTGCTGGCGTTTGCGGCGGTGTACGTCATCTGGGGGTCGACGTATCTGGCGATCCGTTACGCGGTCGAGACGCTTCCGCCGCTCCTGATGGCCGGCGTGCGCTTCATCGTCGCCGGCGCGATTCTGACAGGCATCTACGGACCGCGCTCGACGGAGAAGCTCACCGCCGCGCACTGGCGGCGCGCGGGCGTCGTGGGCGTGCTGCTGCTGCTGGGTGGAAACGGGCTGGTGTGCTGGGCGGAGTTGACCGTCCCCTCCGGGCTGGCGGCGCTGCTGGTGGCGACGATGCCGCTGTGGATGGCGACGCTGGACTGGGCGTTCTTCGGCGGACCTCGACCGTCGCGCGCTGTCGTCTTCGGGCTTCTGACGGGGCTGGGAGGCGTGTACATCCTCATCGGCGACGTGCCTCTCGGGGGCGCCGGCGCGGACCTCGGCGGCACGATCGCGCTTTTATGTGCCTGCGTGTTCTGGACCGTCGGGTCGCTGATCGCGCGGCGCGGCGGGCTTCCGAAATCAACGCTGCTGGCGACCGGGATGGAAATGCTCGTCGGAGGCGCGGCGCTGGTGGCGGCGGGGCTTGTGATGGGCGAGGCCGCCCGGGTGAATCTCGCCGCGGTTTCGTGGCAATCCTGGGTTGCGTGGACCTACCTGATCGTTTTCGGGTCGCTGCTGGGTTTCACGGCCTACGTGTATCTGCTCAAAGCCACGACGCCGTCGAAGGTGGCGACGTACGCCTACGTCAACCCCGCGATCGCAGTAGCGCTCGGCGCGGCGTTCGGCGACGGCGAGCTTTCCCCGCGCGTCGTGGCAGCGGCGGCGATCATCCTCGCCTCCGTCGTCCTGATTCTGCGCAGCGCGCGCCCGGCGGACAAAAAACAAGCAGAGACTTGATCCTTTCCGAAACCGAGCGGTTCGGCTGGCGTCCCAACCCGCCGCGAGTATCTTGTTCGAAATGCGGTCTTCGCTTTCGTCCAACTCCGCGCCTCACCCGGAACGCGTCGTCCTCGCGCCCGAGCGGGTGCTTTCGATCGCCGGAGTCGTCGCGGTCAGCCGCGGCGACGGCAAACGTTTCGCGGAAGTGCGCCTCGAGGGAGACTGGCGCGCGCGATGTCAGCGGTCGGCGGATTACGTGCGCCGCCTGCTGGACACGGTGCAGGGGCGCGATGACGAGGCGCTGGCGTCGCTGGTTCGCGACTTTTTCGCGGACGGCGCGCCTCCTTCCGTGGCGACGCTTCTCGCACCGCCACCGGGCGATCCGGCGGTCACACGGGCGCTCGCGGCACGCGCGCTCGTTTACGGCGTCACCACCGGATTCGGCAACAACAAGGACAAGCCTTTGCGCTCGCGGGAGGACGCCCTGCGCATGCAGGTCAACCTGCTGCGCAGCCACGCCGCCGGCGTCGGGCCGCCCACTCCGGTGGAGGTCGTCCGGGCGACGATCCTGCTGCGCATCCGGTCCTTCATCGAGGGTTGCTCCGGCGTAAGACCGGAGCTGGTCGAATTCCTCGTCGAGCTGCTCAACCGGCGCGTTCACCCCTGGGTTCCGCAGCAGGGATCGGTCGGCTCGTCGGGCGACCTTTGCCCGCTGGCGCATCTTTTCCTGTGCGTGATCGGGGAAGGTCTGGCGTGGACCGACGGCGCGTCGGGCGCCAGCAGGCCTCCTGAAGCGGATCGGCACGGCGCCCCGCGGCCCGCGCGCGAGGCGTTAGCGCAGGTCGGACTCGCCCCGCTCTCGCATCTCGAGCCGAAGGAAGGCTTGGCGCTCACAAACGGAACGACGTTCACGACGGCTTACGCGGCGCTGGCGGTGCATGACGCGGACGTACTGCTCGGCACGGCGAACGTCGGCGCCGCGATGTCTCTTCAGGCGCTGCGGGGATGCGCCCGGGCGCTGGACGGGAAGATTCATCGCGTGCGCCGGCACGCGGGTCAAGCGGAGGCGGCGGCGGAGATTCTCGCGTTTGCGCAAGGCGGGAACCTCCTTGATACTTCGGATGACGTGCAGGACGCTTACTCGCTGCGTTGCGCCCCGCAGGTTCACGGCGCGGCTGCAACGGCGATCCACCACGCCGGCGACGTCCTCGAGCGGGAGATCAACGCGGTCACCGACAACCCGCTGCTTTTTGTCGAAGAGTCCGGCGGTGAAGCGGGCGACACGGACCCGGTGGACGGATTTGCCCGATGCATTTTTCAGGCGTACTCGGGAGGCAATTTTCACGGCGAACCGGTCGGGATGGTGATGGATTACCTCAAGATCGCCGTCGCGGAACTCGCCTCGATCAGCGAGCGACGAACGCAGCACCTGCTCGACCGGCATCACAATCGGGGTCTTCCCGCGAATCTCGCGGCGGACCCGACTTCCGGGCTGAATTCGGGGCTGATGATCGCTCAGTACACGGCGGCAGCGCTGGTTTCGGAGAACAAGACGCTCGCACACCCGGCGACGGTGGACTCGATCCCGACGTCCGCCAACACGGAGGATCACGTGGCGATGGCGCCGATCGCTGCCCGTCACGCCCGACAGATTATTGACAACACCCGCAACGTGCTGGCGATCGAGCTGCTTTGCGGAGTTGAAGCGCTTGAATACCGCTGCGCCGAGCAGCCGGCGGGAGGCGCCGGCGCACGCATCAGCCCGGCGGCGGCGGCGGTTCTGCGGCTGGTGCGCGGCGGATCGA
>JABWBH010000062.1 GCA_013360585.1 Phycisphaerae bacterium
GTCTCTCTTTCGGCATCGGACGATCCTCCGTCTGGTACGCCTCTATATAGGTGTAACTCAAACAGCCGATCTCTCCAATTCCGACTGAAGCAGGACAGATACGAAAAACGCCCGCCGGTGCAGATGCGCCGGCGGGCGGGGAATCGTGTCGATGTGAAGCACGGCGATGAGCGCCGAATCGAGAAACTCTTGGTGGCCTGTGAGCGACAGCCGCTCACAAATGCGGTCAAGCGATAGGCTATTAGTACGGGTCAGCTCAACGTATCTCTACGCTTACACCTCCCGCCTATCGACCTGGTGGTCTTCCAGGAGCCTTCCAGCTTGCGCTGCCGAGACCTGATCTTGAGTGGGGCTTCCCACTTAGATGCATTCAGCGGTTATCCTTTCCGTGCGTAGCTACCCAGCGATGCCCCGAGCGGGACAGCTGGTACACTAGAGGCACGTGCCTCTTAATCCTCTCGTACTAAAGAGACATACTCGCAAGTCTCGTACGCCCACGGCAGATAGGGACCGACCTGGCTCGCGCCGGTCTGAACCCAGCTCGCGTACCGCTTTAATCGGCGAACAGCCGAACCCTTGGGACCGCCTTCAGCCCCAGGATGCGATGGGCCGACATCGAGGTGCCAAACGACTCCGCCGCTATGAACGCTCGGGAGTCATTAGCCTGTTATCCCCGGAGTACCTTTTATCCGATGAGCGATGGCCCTTCCACACAGGACCACCGGATCACTAAGGCCTGCTTTCGCATCTGCTCGATGGGTATATCTCGCAGTTAAGCCGGCTTGTGCCTTTGCACTCGACGCACGATTGCCAACCGTGCTGAGCCGACCTTTGCACTCCTCCGTTACTCTTTGGGAGGAGACCGCCCCAGTCAAACTGCCCGCCTAGCACTGTCCCCTGCCCGGATTCACGGTGCAGGGTGAGGAAACAAGCAACAAAAGGGTGGTATTTCAACGTTGGCTTCCCAACCGCCGGAACGGCTGGATCATCGCCTCCCACCTATCCTACGCATTTGCAGCCTGCGGCCAATACCAGGTTACAGTAAAGGTTCACGGGGTCTTTCCGTCTTGCCGCGGGTACGTGGTATCTTCACCACGACTACTATTTCACCGAGTCGGTCCTTGAGACAGTGCTCCAGTCGTTACGCCATTCATGCGCGTCGGAACTTACCCGACAAGGAATTTCGCTACCTTAGGACCCTCATAGTTAGGGCCGCCGTTTATGGGTGCTTCGGTTGCCAGCTTCACCTTGCGGCTGACCGGCTTCCTTAACATTCCCACACCGAGCAGGCGTCAGTCTCTATACGTCCACTATTCGTGTTGGCAGAGACCTGTGTTTTTGATAAACAGTCGCCAGAGCCGATTCTCTGTGCCCTCCCCCGAAGGGGTAGGGACCCCTTTTCCCGAAGTTACGGGGTCAAATTGCCTAGTTCCTTAAGGACCGTTCTCTCGAGCGCCTGAGGCTACTCGCCTCGCCCACCTGTGTCAGTTTTGGTACGGATCCGCAGATTGCCCCCGCCGCTCTTCTTGGCTCTTTCTCCACGCACTTCGACAACAAATTGGCCTCGCCCTTGCGGGCACCCTCGCCTCTTGTCGTGGGCTGCATCTTGAAAAAGCGCACGGCGGTTTGATCGCACCACGGAGTGCAGGAATATTAACCTGCTGTCCATCGACTACGCCTTTCGGCCTCGCCTTAGGTTCCGACTAACCCTGGGCGGATTTCCCTTCCCCAGGAACCCTTGGGCTTACGGCGACAGGGATTTTCACCCTGTTTATCGTTACTCAAACCGGCATAATCACTTGATAGGCCCGCCACCACTCCTTACGGTATGGCCTGTATCTGCCTATCAACGCTCCCCTACCGACCAGAAACTAGAAACTGGAAACTGGAAACAAGAGGCAAGCACCTGCCAACGTCTCATAGTTGGCCGCGCGCATCACCAAGGCTGTCTCCAGTGTCTAGTTTCTAGTTTCTAGTCCCGTGGCTTCGGTTCCATGCTTAGTCCCGTTCATTATCGGCGCCCAATCTCTCGACGGGTAAGCTATTACGCACTTTTTAAATGGTAGCTGCTTCTAAGCTAACATCCCCGCTGTCTCAGAGAAAGGACTTCCTTACGCACTTAGCATGGATTTGGGACCTTAGCCGACGATCTGGGTTGTTTCCCTTTTGTCCACGAAGGTTAGCCCCCGCAGACTGACTCCCGGGATAGTCATCATGGTATTCGGAGTTTGGTTGAGGGAGGTAGGCTGGTGGCCCCCTCGTCTCATTCAGTAGCTCTACCCCCATGATGTAGTTGCCCCGAGGCTAGCCCAAAAGCGATTTCGGGGAGAACGAGATATCTCCAGTTTTGATTAGACTTTTACTCCCCCCCACAGCTCATCCCATAACTTTTCAACGTTAATGAGTTCGGCCCTCCGTGCCCGGTTAAGGGCACTTCAGCCTGGCCATGGGTAGATCAACTGGGTTCGCGTCCAAAGCATGCAACTAGTCGCCCTATTCAGACTCGCTTTCGCTTCGGCTACCCCGCGGAACGGGTTAACCTTGCTGCACACCTTGACTCGCCGGTTCATTATGCAAAAGGCACGCGGTCACACGCGCCGCAAGCGGCATCGTGCTCCCACTGCTTGTAAGTATGCGGTTTCAGGTTCTTTGGACTCCGCTTGTAGCGGTTCTTTTCACCTTTCAGTCACCCTACTTGTGCACTATCGGTCGTTAAGGAGTACTTAGCCTTGGAGGGTGGTCCCCCCGGGTTCACGCCGGGTTCCACGAGCCCGACGCTACTCTGGATACCCTCTCAACGGGGAGTCTATGTTTTCGTCTACAGGAGTGTCACCTTCTGTGCTCGACCTTTCCAGATCGTTCGACTAACACGACTTTTGTAACCCCTCGAGGGTCCGCAACCCCGCGGTGCAAGCACCACGGTTTGGGCTGATCCGCCTTCGCTCGCCGCTACTGACGGAGTCTCGGTTGATTTCTTCTCCTGCAGGTACTGAGATGTTTCAGTTCCCTGCGTTCGCTTCGACGGGCTATACATTCACCCGCCGATACCGACAGACGGTTGCCCGCTGTCGGTGGGTTGCCCCATTCGGAAATCCCCGGATCAAAGCTCGTTTGACAGCTCCCCGGGGCTTATCGCAGCCTACCACGTCCTTCTTCGCCTCTTAACGCCTAGGCATCCACCGCACACCCTTAGTAGCTTGACCGCATTGGTGAGGGGCTGTCCGTCTCCGGACAACATCCACCTTCGCGCCAAGCCACCTTTGAGTTTTCGATTCTTCAGATCGTGCTTCGATCGCCGGCCGCCTTTCAGCCGCCGCCGACCTCCGCACACCTCTTTCGGCGCCTAAACCATCCGCTTGCCGCAACTTCGCCGGAACCCGAAAGAAACCCGGGCTCCGCCGTCTTTACGACAAGCTTCCACGCTTCACATCTTCACTTTTCAAAGAGCGTCCCGCCGCTCGATCCAGCTTTCCTGCGAAAGCCGTCTCAACCGACGGGTCGTGGATAGTACAGCCCCGCGCCCCGGCGTCAAGAGCGCAAAAGGATTCTTTTTTCAGACCCGCCGGGCGCCACGTTCGATCCGGCGCCCCTGAGAGGCTTGTTTGTTTTAAATTATTAAAATACATAAGGTTATGTCATTTGTTTTCGGTGAGGTCGGGTTTGCGTTTCCGCCTACTTTGTTTCCCGGGCGCTGACTTCTTCAGAAGTTTCCAGTTGCCGGAGGGATCGTTGCGAGGGGGTTCCGCCTCGTAGGAGTCACCAGCCCTGGCGTGTTCCGGAAGATCATCCGATTGTCGTAGCTCCGGAAGGGGCTGAGACCTTCAGATGATTCTCCGGGCTACGACTTCCGGGGCGATCCTCCGGGGCACAACACGTCCCGTCGCTCCCTCCCCGCAGAATCGCGCCAGGTACGTTCATGCGAATCCAACACCCCGAAACCGGAACCAGAGGGAGACTCGGGTGTCCTCTTTCGCGTATTTCGGAGCTTCTTTTTTTCTTCCTCCAAGCAGCAGCGGAGCGAGGCGTTCTGTTGTGTCCGTGCGGACCGGAGATCCGCGATCTGTTTTTTGTGCAACTTCCTGTGCAACTTCCTGTGCAACTTTTTGTGCAACGAACCTGCAACTCGAGGCGCTGGTGCAATGTGGCGCCTCAGCAATCATGCGCCGTGCCGAACCCCGGCTTAACAGCCCGTTGAAGAACCCGGGATCGGTTTTTGTGATGCCGGTTTTTCCCGATGACATTCGCCTCCCGGAGGGAGGCGCACCTCTTTTTCAACGGGGCTGCTAATCCGACACGGCTTCTCGGGAAAGGCGGAAGAGGTCTCGCAGACCCTCGGTTGAAAGCTCGGTCAGCCAGTCCTCGCCGGAGCCGATGATCGCGTCGGCGAGGTCTTTCTTGTGCCGTAGCATCGCGTCAATGCGTTCTTCAAGAGTGCCGACGCAGATGAACTTATGCACCTGGACCTTGCGGTGCTGGCCGATGCGGTGCGCCCGGTCGGTCGCCTGGTTCTCGACCGCCGGGTTCCACCAGCGGTCGAAGTGAAAGACGTGGCTGGCGGCGGTGAGGTTCAGCCCGACGCCTCCGGCCTTGAGCGACAGGAGGAGGATCGGCGCGTCCTCGCGTTCCTGCTGAAATCGGTCGACGAGTTCGCGGCGGCGCGGTTCGGGCGTTCCGCCGTGGAGGAAAAGGATCGGCCGGTCGAGCGCGGCGGCGAGCATGCGCTCCAGCAGATCGCCCATCCTGCGGAACTGGGTGAAGATCAGCGCCCGCTCTCCCTCCGCGACAACCTCTTCGACCATCTCGACAATCCGCCGGCACTTGCCGCTACGCTCCGATTCTCCGCGGGTCTCCCCGAGGAACTGCGCCGGGTGATTGCAGACCTGCTTGAGCTTGAGGATCGCGGTGAGGATCAGGCCTTTGCGGCGGATGCCTCCGGCTTCGTCGATCTGTCCGAGCATCTGGGAGGTGACGCGCTCATAAAGCAGCGCCTGCTCTCGCGTCAGATTGCAGAAGACGGTCATCTCCAGCTTTTCGGGAAGGTCCACGTCCACGTCGGGATCGGTTTTGCCTCGCCGCAGAAGGAAAGGCCGGATCAGCCGCCGAAGTCGCGCGGAGCGCCGGGCGTCGGCCTGACGCTCGATCGGACTGGCGAAGACGCGGCGGAACTCGCCGATCGTGCCCAGCAGCGACGGATTCAGGAAGTCGAAGATCGACCAAAGCTCACCGAGGCGGTTCTCAATCGGCGTTCCGGTCAGCGCGACGCGCCGCTCGCCGCGCAGACGCCGCACCGCCACCGACTGCTTCGCGCCCGGATTCTTGATGTTCTGCGCTTCGTCCAGCACGATCCGTCGCCACGCCACCCGGTCGAGATGCTCGAAGTCACGATGCGCCAGGCCGTATGTGCTGATGACGACGTCGTGCCGCGCCACTTCCTGCGCGAACGCCTCGCCGGTCAGACGCTCCAGTCCGTGATGCACGAGCACGCGCAGCGAGGGCGCAAACCGGCGCAATTCATGCTGCCAGTTTCCGACGACGGACATCGGCACGATGATCAGCGTCGGACCAACCGGCGCGGCGTCGGCGGCTCCGGCGTGGTCGCCCGGCGCCGTCGCCACGCGTTCGTGCAGCAGCAAGGCGATGAGCTGGATCGTCTTGCCCAGGCCCATGTCATCCGCAAGGCACGCCCCCAGACCGTGCCGATCCAGAAACGCAAGCCAGGAAAGCCCTCGGACCTGGTAGGGTCGCAGCGTCCCGGCGAAGGACTCCGGCGGGCTCATCAGCTCGAACGTCGCCGAACCCTCGGCAAATAATCCGCCCAGCCAGCCCGTCGCGCGAACATCCAGGACGGGAAGACCGCTCGGTCCGCGCTCCTCATAAAACGTATGCCGCAGCACGTCAGCGAGAGTGGCGCTCTCGGCGTGAGGACGGGAAAGCAGGTCCAGGGCCTGCTCGAGGGCGTCCGGTTCGACTTCGATCCACTCCCCGCCGATGCGCGTCAGCGGCTGACCGCGACGGATCAGATCCCGCACGTCGTCGGCCCCAAGTTCCCGGTCGCCGACGGCGAGGCGCCAGTCAAAACTGACCAGGCTTTCGATTCCGACGCGGAACGCAGCGCCCGCCTCCGGCGACGCCGGGCGAAGATTGACGCTCAACCCGACCTGGGGGCGCCGCGCCGTCCACCACGAGGGAACCACGACCCCGATGCCTTCGAGCGCGAGCATCGGCATCGCCCGGCGCAGGAATTGATGCGCCTCGTGAACATCCAGCGCACACGACTCCGGCAGCGGCGCGTCGACAAGCGCCGACAGGGGCGGAAAATGCCTCGCCGCGATCCGGACATCGGACCGAAGGCGCTCCAGCAGGCTTTCCCCCGAGCGCCGCAGGAGGCGACCGGTGCGCTGCTCGTAGTCCGGCACACCGCCGGCGTCCAGCACCAGCGACGGCGCCTCAAGCGATTGAAGGTGGATCGTCAACCGCCAGTCCCGGGCCGCCGGTTCTTCCGGGTCCGCGCCGTCTCCGTCGTCGGATGGCGCGTGCAACCGCAGCAGCGTGCGGAACGGCGACCGCCCCCACGCCGGATCCACGCGCGACACCCAGCCGCGCACCCGCTCCAGCAGGTCACGCTGCTCCTCCGACGTGCCCTGCACGACGCTGGCGCCGTCCACCAGCGCCGTCAGCCAGCGCAATTCGGCTGACATGTCGCCGCGCGACCGGTCGCGCACGGCTTCCGCCAGATCATCCTCGGCGAGGCAGCGCCGGATGAAAGCGTCGGTCACGACGCGGAGGAAGGACTCGACGAGTTCGATCCCGACTTCGCCGCCCCCCGTCGTTCCGGCGACGCTCCGGCAGACCGCCGGAATCGCCGCCGCCAGCGGACCGACCTGCGTTCGCATCAGCTCCGGATCGACCACGCACCGCCAGAGCGCTTCGATCCGCCCTGGCGCGGTTTCCGTCAGGTCGGGAACGAACCGCTGCCGCGCCACGCGCTCCAGAACGAGCCGCGCACATCGCCGCCAGAACTGAACCGACGCGGCGCTGAACACCGTGCTGACGACGGACGGCGCCGTCGTCGTCAACCAGTCCAGCGCGTCCAGCGGCCCCAGCACCAGCGTCGGAACGACCCAGTCCCGCAGCCCCCCCTCACCTTCGATCAAGCCCCGCCCTGGCTCGCTCCCGACGCTCGGATGCGGTCCACGTTCATCGGAAGGCAGTCGCAGCGTCAGATGCGCCGCGGGAGCCTCGCCGGCCAGCAAAGGCGCTCCCGCATCCCCCAGCACGTCGCGCAGCGCCTCGTGCGGCAGGGCGAAGGGATGCGGCGCAGCGGAATCCGCCGCGCCCGCAGGCGATGCCGCGCGCGCCCGCAAGGCCTGGAAGTCTTCACCCCAGACCTGAAGTGCGTCGCGCGTCCAGATCGCATGAAGTCGAACCTCGATCACCGGCGCGATTCCAACCCGTAAAACGCGCAGATGCGCTCCCACGCCTCCTCGGGACTTTCCGCGAACTCAAACAAACCCAGGTCGCCCGCGTCGATCACGCCTTCCTCCACCAGCGCAGTCCAGTTGATGATCCGCTCCCAATACCCGCGCCCGAAGAGGATTACAGGCACGCGCGGCGACTTCCCCGTCTGAATGAGCGTCAGCGTCTCGAACAACTCGTCCAGCGTCCCGAAACCTCCCGGAAACGCCACGAGCGCCTTCGCCTTAAGCAGGAAGTGCATCTTCCGCATCGCGAAGTAATGAAACAGGAAGCAAAGCTCCGGCGTGATATAAGGGTTGGGACGCTGCTCGTGCGGCAGCGTGATGTTCAGCCCGATCGACTTCGCCCCCACGTCGAAGGCGCCGCGGTTCGCGCCCTCCATGATGCCCGGTCCGCCGCCGGTGACGACCACGAATTCCCGCCGACCCTGCACCTGGCAGGAACCTGACACGATCTGCGCGAAGCGCCGCGCTGCGTCGTAATTCCGGCTTTTCTCCAGGAGGCTCCTGGCGACCCGCACGTCACGTTGACGATCGGGGTTTTCCGGTTCGCGGGACAGCGCCTCCTCCGCCTGGGCGAGCCGGCGACGAGCCGCGTCCGACGGACCGATGCGCGTCGATCCGAAGACCACGATCGTCGAGTGAATCCCGTGCTCCTGCTGGATCATCTCGGGCTTGAGCGCCTCAAGCTGCAAGCGCACCGGTCGCAGCTCCGGGCGGGCGAGAAACGCCAGATCCTCCTCCGCGAGCCGGTATGACGAAGATGAACAGATCGCATCCAGAAGTTGCGTCAGATCCCGCTCCACGCCGTGCCTCCTCCGTGTCCCCGAGCCCGCGCCGTGCGCCGCGCCGCACCGTCGGAAACTGAAAAGGCACGATTCTACAGCGCTTGCACCGTCACGGACAGACGTCCGGCTTCAGACGGAGAGCTCACAATCTCCGGCGCCGCAACACCGATGACAGGACGCTCTTGCCGCGACGACGCCCGGCGACCACAAAGCGCGGATTCAACGCCGACCAGCGCCGGCGAGTTGCCCCCCCGCCTCGGATTCCGTGGAAATTCGTGAATTCCCTTCGACCAGCCCCTGCTGACGGCGCTGGGCGAGCGCATACAGTTCGGGGAGCGACATCGTGTTCCGGGTCTGCACCGCAAAAATGCGACCCGCCGTCCGCCAGTCCTCGCCGATCTGATCGAACATCTCGATGAAATCCAGCGGCTCGATCCCCAGCGCCTGGGCGCGATGCATCAGGGTCGTCAGAAACTGCTGGGCCACCGTCTTGGAAACGAGGATATCCGCGACGTCGGACGCCACCCGAAGCATCAGGCCGTAACCGGCGGCGCCCGACCCTTTGCCGCCGTCACCCGCCGGTTCGCCCGGAAGGAGCCGAACCGCCGACGCAAACGTCGCCGGAAGGCGCCAGTCGTCCATCAAATCCGCCGTCAACGTCACGTGATCGATCCCCAGCACGCGCCGCTCGCGCTCCAGATGCGTCGCAAGCGTCTCGTTTTCCGGAGCAACGTCGCGAAGCGGGTAGCGCTCCGGAAACACGCAGGCCAGCCCCAGCCAGCCGATGCCGCTGAGCAAGCCGCAGGTGAACGCCTCCTCCGGTCCGCAGTCCGCAAGCCGCATCGCCAGCCGACGCATCGCCGCCGCCCGTCCCAGACTCGACGACCAGTACGTAGAAAGATCGAGCGGACCGGCGCCTTTGCGATAGTCCTCCAGCAACGTGAACGCCAGCGCCAGGTGCGTCACCGCGCGAAGCCCCAGCATCGCCGCAGCCTGTCGGATGGACGCGATCGAATGTCCGGGATTCAGCGCCGCGCTGTTGACGACCTTCAGCAGTCGCCCGGCCAGCGCCGGGTCCGTTTCAATCACCCGCGCGATCTCGTTGAGCCCCGTCTCGTCGCTCTGCGCCAGCCGCAGCACTTCCAGCACCACGCCGCGCGGCGACGGCAGGTTCGGATGGTTCTTCACCTGGGTGTACACGGGTTGGGTCATAATGACGTTGCTCCGGCGCCCGGCGGCGATGCCTCCAACGAAAGGTCGCTCCTGATCTTCGGCTCGATAGGCCAACCCCTTGACCGTGCGCCGCTTGTACGGACCGTCCCGAGCGGCAAACCGTGCTCTTTTGCAGCCGAAGGATCTCAGGTTCTGGGACGTGCCTCCTTGCAGACTGCAATGACGGCGGAACGCGGAAACCGGGGGTCGCGATCGCCGGACTTGCGTCTCGCCTCATCCGTTTGACGCGTGCGCAACGAGGTCTATCCTTCGACGCCTTCATGCGGACCGACCGCCGGGCAACCCGACTTCGATCCAACCTTCGCGCCAGCGTCCTCGACGGCGGCGCCTTCTCTTTCATGGTGGGGACCGGCGAGACGTATCTCCCCGCGTTCGTGCTCGCGGTGGGGCTGGGGGAAACGACGGCCGGCATGATCGCGGCCGCGCCGATGCTCGGCGGGGCGGTGATTCAGATGATCTCGCCGTGGGGCGTGCAGTGGATGCGGTCGCTGCGACGCTGGGTCGTGTTCTGCGCGGTCGTGCAGACCCTGAGCCTGACGCCCCTGGTGTACTTCGCTCTCCGCGGAGGCGCCCCTGCCGCACTCATTTTCGCCGCGGCGACGCTTTACTGGGCAAGCGGGATGGCGCTGTCTCCGGCGTGGAACACGTGGATCGGCTCGCTCGTTCCGCGGCGCCTGCGCGCGCATTTCTTCGGACGCCGCGTCCGCGTGACTCAGGGATGCCTCCTGACGGGTCTGATCTCCGGCGGGCTGATCCTGCATCACTTCGCGGAGGGGCGCCGCGAGATCTCCGCCTTCGCCCTGTTGTTCTGCACGGCCGTGGTCGCGCGGCTCGTCTCGGCGCGCTTTCTCGCTGCGCAGAGCGACTCCCCGGTGGATGTCACGAAGCATCGCACCGTGCCGCTTCCGCAGTTGTTTCGTCGCTTCGCCCACGGAGCGGACGGACGGCTCGTCGCCTATCTCCTGGGACTTCAGATCGCCGCGCAGATCGCCAGCCCCTTCTTCAATCCTTACATGCTCGAGAAACTCGACCTGTCGTACGCCCTGTATATGACGATCGTCGCGACGTCCTATCTGACGAAGGTGGTCGCGTCGCCGTGGCTCGGACGGTTCGCGGCGCGTTTCGGCGCAAGGACGCTGCTGCGCGTCGGCGGCACGGGGGTCATCCCGCTGGCGTGGTTCTGGACGGTGACGTCGGACTGGCGCCTGTTGCTGGTCATCCAGATCGTGTCCGGTCTGGCGTGGGGAGCGCTCGAGCTGGCCAACCTGCTGATGTTCTTCGAAACGATCCACGAGCACGAGCGGACCAGCGTCCTGACCGTCTTCAACCTCCTCAACGCCGTCGCCACGGTCATCGGCGCATCGATCGGCGCGGTCCTGCTGAAACGCTTCGGCGAGACCCGTGACGCCTATCACACGCTCTTCCTGATCTCGACCGTCGCCCGCGCCGGTACGATCGTCCTCCAGGCTCGCGTGCTCGCGGTGAACGTCCGCGCCAAACCGATGATCGAGCAGACGATCGCGGTGCGGCCCGCCCTCGGATCGATCAACCGTCCGATCCTGTCAACCCTGCCCGACGAATCCGCGGATTCGACGGGCGAGGATCGAAAGCGGATCGATCTCTCGCCTCCGGACCCCGGGTCGGGTGCGTGAGCGAATTCGCGCAAACCGTGAAGAATCGGCTAAGCGGCACCGGGATCCTTGCGTCGCTCGCTCCCTCGCCACGTTCAATAATCCGTCCCTGACGCCGGGAGCATTCGATCTTCATGTTCTTGAGAAAGAATCACCCTCTCCGGGACATGTTGAACGCCGCTTTCTGCCGATAAACCGTCACGCGGATTCGCCGCGCCCGATCCCGGTCTCTACCGGAAGGGGGCGCCCGCTACCGCTCTGACGACGCGCCTAGAAATGCATGCGACAAGGATAAAAGGACCAGGTGATCCGATGAACGAGACAGACTCTCAGTTCGCCCCCGAAGACGTGACCTTGACCGCAAACGTGATCCGTACCGCGGACCGGCCGGCGGGCGACGGGCTCCTGATACACTCCGGCGACGTCGATATTGAGTTCCTCCTCCGCACCGCGAGGCGATCACACCCCCACTGGTGGACGCCGATCGACGCATCGCGGGAGGAGACTTCGGTCTTTGTCGGGTGACGTTGACGGCTTGGGTCCGCCCGGTTATCCTGCCGATCGTCGATGAACGTCCCGTCAGGAGCACTACGCTGCTCGTTCGGCGCGCCGCCGGAATACGTTACTCTGACCGCGGAACCGTTGAAGGTGAACGAAGGGCGACACCAGCGTCAGCCCACGGGGGAGAGACCTCGATCTATGCGAATTGCAATGCTCTCGTGGGAGTCGCTGCACTCCATCGCCGTGGGCGGATTGGCGCCGCACGTGACGGAATTGTCCGCCGCGCTCGCCCGCCTCGGACATGACGTGCATGTCTTCACCCGGGTCGGAAAGGGTCAGACCGGTTACGACCGCGTCGACGGAGTCCACTACCATCGCTGTCCCTTCGAGCCGCACCCGGACTTTCTCACGTATACCGACCGCATGTGCGACAGTTTCGTCTGGCGCCTCGGCGAAACGGAGCATTTCCTCGGCTCGCGCTTCGACGTCATTCACGGGCATGACTGGCTGGCGTGCCGCGCCCTGCGTCAGATCAAGAATGAGTGGGGCCGACCGGTCGTCCTGACGATGCACTCGACCGAGTTCGGACGCTGCGGGAACTGCCTCTGGGACGACGTCATGTCCCGGCGCATCCGCGACCTGGAGTGGGAGGGAACCTACCTCGCCGACCGCGTCATCTGCGTCTCCCGGACCCTCACGCGCGAGGTGCATGAGCAGTATCAGGTTCCCGCGGACAAGCTCTTCTCCGTCTACAACGGCGTGGACGTCGCCAAGTACAACGCCCATGTCGACGTCGCCGCCGTTCGACGCAGGTTCGAGATCGGCGCCGAGGATCCCTGCGTCTTGTTCGCCGGACGCATCACCTGGCAGAAAGGTCCGGACCTGCTCGTCGAGGCCGTGCCGAGCGTCCTCAAGCAGCACCCCCGGGCGAAGGTGCTCTTCGCCGGCGAGGGCGACATGCGCCCGCGCCTTCAGGACCGCGCCGCCAGGCTCGGATTGTCCAGCGCCGTGCGCTTCCTCGGGCACCGAACGTCCGGCGACCTGGTCGGCTTGTTCAAGAGCGCGGACCTCGTCTGCGTCCCCAGCCGCAATGAGCCTTTCGGCATCGTCATCCTTGAGGCCTGGAGCGCCAGCAAGCCCGTCGTCGCCACGCGCATCGGCGGTCCGGCCGAGTTCGTCGAGAATCACCGGACCGGACTGACCGTCGAAGCCGAGATCATCCCGATCGGAGAGGCGTTGCACCACGTCCTCGAGGACAAGCAGCGGGCACGCTGGATGGGCGAGAACGGACGCCGCGAAGCCGAGTCCCGCTTCACCTGGGACCACGCCGCCCTGGCCACCGAGAACGTTTACGAGACGCTGAACGGCGCGCTGAAGAGTTCCGACGCCGCAACTCCCGACGCCGCGCGTTCCGCCGTCGCCTTCAAGGCGAAACCGGGCACGCCCACGGTTGAGCAGATTCGCCGTCGCGCATACGGAATCTACCTCGCTCGCGGCGGCGCACCGGGCAATCCGGTCGCGGACTGGCTCCAGGCCGAGCGCGAACTGCTCGCGGAGCTTCACCCCCAGACCCCACCGACGACGACGCCCGCCGCGCCATCGACGGAATCTCCTTCCGCAGCGTCCAACAACCCGTCGACCGCGAAGTCCAACGACGCGCCGACCGCAAAGTCAGCCGCACCGATCGTCACCACCCGCGTAACGCAAACGCCGCGGCGTTCAAGGAAATCCTGATGCCCGGCCTCAGACGCCCTTGCTTGCGAGCAGGGCGCCCGGCCGAGCCGGATCAACGCCCGGTCTGCACGCATCCTGAACAAGAATCGCGGACCTCCGGTCCGCAGTTCGCGCAAAACCGCGGACTTCGGATCGCGCGGACTTCAGAACAACCCGCCGTCCCCCGGGCCAGGCCTTACTTCTTCTTCGCCTGGATGCGGTTCAGCTTCGCGTCGACGACCTCCATCATCGCCTCGAACTCGCCCTCGACGAGGTGCTCGACCATCTGTTCGGCGGTCATTTTGGCCACGATGCGAAACGTGGCGATCCCCTTGTCCAGCGACGGGCCGTTGATCTTCTCGACGTTCGGAATCTCCGCGAGCTTCTTCTTCAGCTTCACGGCGTCGCCCATCGACATGCCCTCGATCTCGAGGCGAATCTCGCCGCCCGCCGAAATCTGCGTACACCACTGCTGCATCACCGTAGCGTAGATCTTCTCGATCAGGTCCGCGCCCGCGTTCTCCAGCGCCTTCTTCCCCGCCTGCGGAGAATGCGTGAAGACGCCGCGCGCTCCGCCGCGCCAATTCGGAATCGACTCGCTGGCGAGCAGCCGGCCCGTGTCCGTGTAATACATCTTCGCCACCGCGTCCCCGTTATACATCGCCACTTCCTGCCCGAAGAGGTTCTGCACCCCCGCCGCGTTGGCGTTGGCGTGACCCGTAATGAAGATCTGCGTGCTGAAACTCTTGGCGATGGCCTGAAGCTTGGCGATGTTGTCCTCCGCCAGCGCGTCGGCGCTTTCCTTCTCGGCGATCGCCTGAAGCTGCGCGCCGCTGTAAACGTCAAACCCGCTCTTGATCAGCCGCTCCTCCAGCTTGGATTCGAGGATGCTGCTGTCCTGCACCTGGTGGTCGATCGTCTCCTTGATGTAGATGGCGATGCCGGGGCGTCCGATCTGGTCGAGGATTCCCTGCACCTCGCCCCAGCTCGTGGCGATCGCGCTGCGGTTCACCTTCGCCCACAGCTTGCAGATGAACGTCCCCCCCACCCCTTCCTTCTCTTCGAGCACCTTGTGCTCGGCGATGAAGCCCTCGGCCCGGGCGTAGATCGTGTCGCGGACCAGGACGAAGTTCTCCGCCTGGCTGTGCGAGCTGATCTCGACCTTCCCGCCCTCCTCCATCGCCCGCCGCATCGCGTCTTTCTTCGCGGCATCCTTCGAGATGCCTTCGCCCGTGACGGTGACCTCGGAAAACTCCTGTGCGACCACGGGAGCGGCGAACGCGAAAAGTCCGACGACGATGATGCCTCCGACGAACGCCTGATAGGTCTTCATGCTGATGACTCCGAAAATACGCACTGCATCGCCCCGCGCGACCTCGACCTCCCAACGGCCTTGATCCGAACCCGGAAACCGCTCGACCCGCCGCGCAGTCTTGATCCGACCTGAAAAACCACTCGATGCCGCCGCCCCGGCGACGCCGCAAGTCGGCGATCCACGCTTTTTTATCGGCGAATCGCGGCCCGACGTCAAATGCGGCGGATATGCGCAAGGAAAGGAGGCGCCCCACCGAACGCGACTTTGCCCGCGGAGGAAAGCGTGCGATGACAAACAGCGCCGCGACCGTGAGGGAGCGAGTTCCGATCCGAGCCGCGACCGTGAGGGAGCGGGTTCCGATCCGAGCCGCGACCGTGAGGGAGCGAGTTCCGATCCGAGCCGCGACCGTGAGGGAGCGAGTCTTGCGACTCAGTGTCGCGGGTTCGCTCCCG
>JABWBH010000063.1 GCA_013360585.1 Phycisphaerae bacterium
CCGCCCCGGCGTGTGCGCCATACACGCCTCCCTTCGCAACAGGAGTCATGTTCCAAAGCGCGGCCGAAGAATGAAAGACGCGGTTGGCCGGACGCTTACAGGGTTTCCGGGCGTCGGGAGACGCTTCCCGATTCCCGTCGGCGCTTCAGATGTCGTACACGGCTTCATCGAGGCGCTGCTGACTGCTTTGTTCCCCGTCGAAGGTGAAGAGCATGAGGGTGTCGTCGATGCGGGCCTGGACGTGGACGGGGCGTTTCCAGATGACGTGAATCTGGCGGAGCGTTTCCTGCGCGTAGCGGATGTCGAGGTCCACGCCGTTGTGCTTGTGAACCAGGAGCAGCTCGCCGCGGTTGGCGTGGTTGCCGTCGGCGACGTAGATGTAAGGCTGCATGTGGTTCGTCAGCATGAAGAGCATCTGCTGCTTGATCTTGGCGAAGTCGCGGTTGACGACGACCATCCGGCCCGTGGCGGGGTCGTAGCGGTAGTGATAGAGCTTCTGATCCTCGACGAACTCGGGCGTGAGGAACTCGTCAATGAACGTCAGGTCGTTGTGCACGCGGCGCACCTCGTAGATTTTCTCGCGTCCCGGCGACCCGCGCCCGACGACGCGATCCTTCGGGGCCTTGTCCTTCCCCCAGGCGCGGCGGGCGGCCATGTCGTCGCACTCGTCGTATTCCTTGCCGTACCGCCCGGTGTTCCAGCGGTGCTCGATGTCGCGGAAGAGTTCGATGCCCATCTTGTAGGGGTTCAGGCGCCCCGGACTGGTGGCCAGCGTTCCGGAGTGATGGTCGCAATAAGTGACGACTTCCTCGTCGCGGAGGATGTATCCGGTCATGAGCGTCGAGTGCCAGTAACTGGCCCAACCTTCATTCATGATCTTCGTCTGTCCCTGCGGCGCGAAGTAGTAGGCTTCCTCGCGGATGAGCGAGAGGACATCGGCCTGCCAGTCGGGCAGCGGCGCGTTTTCCAGGAGGAAGAGCATCACGTCGCGGACGGGCGACGCGGGGAAGCGCCCCTCGAATTGCTCCGTCTTCTGCTCGTGGCGTTCGCGCTCGGCGGCGAGTTCGCCCGGCGGGTTGATCCACTGCTCCATGTAACGCTTCGCGGGGAAGCGCATAAGCTGCGGGGCGGCGGACTGACTGATCGGTTTGGGCGGGCGCACGGACTGGCGACGCATGAAGAGGGAGTGCGGGTCGATCAGGTTGTCCAGCGCCAGGCAGGTGTCGATGAACTGCTCGACCTTGTCGAGGCCGAAACGGTCGACGTAGCGGCGGATGCGCGTGGCGTGGTTGGCCATCTCATCGATCATCTTCCGGTTGGTCCGGCTGAACCAGATGTTGTTCTTGAAGAAGTCGCAGTGGCCGTAAACGTGGGCGATGACCGTTTTGTGGTCGGTCATCGTGTTGTCTTCGAGAAGGTAGGCGTAACACGGGTCGGTGTTGATGACCATCTCGTAGATCTTGGACAGCCCGTAGCGCTGCTGCTTGCGCAGGCGCTCATACTCCATCCCGAACCGCCAATGCGGGTAGCGCTGCGGAAAGCCGCCGTAAGCGGCGACCTGCGACATCTGCTCGGCGGTGAGCATCTCATAAATCACGGGAAAGAAGTCGAGTCCCTCGCGGCGCGCGTGCTCCGCGATGATCTCGACCTGCTCAGCGATGTTGCGAGGAAGTGTGCGGATCATTGCAGGGTTACCCCTTGCGCCTGAGGTTCTTCGTCCTTTGTAGCCAGTCCCTCGTCTGCATCATCGTCCCTGTGCGAAGAACGCCTTGATTCCGTCGTAGATGTCGTCCTTGCTGTTGACGCGGGCGGTGACGACTTTGGGTTCGCGGGCCAGGTGTTCGTGAATGACGTTGATGAAGTTGCCGCTGCCGTAGGCGCTGGCGACCTGGCAGTATCCGAACTCGTTGATCTGCGGGAGCAGATGCTCCTTGAGAAGTTTGCAGCATTCGCGACTGTCGGATTCGCTGCTGTTGTCGCCGTCGGAGAAGTGGAAGAGGTAGACGTTCCACTCCGCGCCGGGATAGTCGCGCTCGATCAGTTCGCGGGCGAGGCGATAGGCGCTGCTGATGCGCGTTCCGCCGTCCTCGCGCAGGTGATAGAACGTCTCGCGGTCCACCTCGGCGGCGCGGACGTCATGCACGATGTAGCGGCTCTCGATGCCGTCATAATTGCGTCGCAGCCAGGCGTCGATCCAGAACGCCTTGAGGCGGACGATCTCCTTCTGCTCCGCGCCCATCGACCCGGAGACGTCCATCATGTAGACGATGACGGCGTTGGACTGCGGGTTTTTGATGGTTTTCCAGCTTCGGTAGACCTTGTCGGAGCGCTCGAAGATGATGCTGGGGTTCTGGGGGTCGTAGGCGCCGGTCATGATGTAGCGGCGCAGGGCGCGTCGGAAGGTCCGCTTGAAATGCCGCAGGGACTCGGGCCCGGACTGGCGGATCGAGCTGTAACGGTCCTTCTCGCTCGTGAGGTTGTGCCGCCCCTTCGGTTCGATGCGCGGCAGCTCCAGCTCCTCGCCGAGGATGTCCGCCAGTTCGTCGAGGCTGATGTCCACTTCGAGGATGTGCCGGCCTTCCTCGGTCCCGCCCGGGCCGATGCCTTCGCCGTCCTGCCCGAGTTTGTCGCCGCTTTTGCCGTCGCCGGATCCGACGCCGGCGTCATTGTTGTCGCCATAGCGGAAGTGCGGAGTGTCGATGCCGGGGACGGGGATGCTGACGAGGTGCTTGCCCTCGCGCCCGACAAGTTCGCCGCGCGTGAGGAACTTGCGCAGATCCTTGCGGATGCGTCCGCGGACGATCTGGCGAAAACGGCCGTGATCTTT
Source organism: Phycisphaerae bacterium (assembly GCA_013360585.1). GTDB lineage: Bacteria > Planctomycetota > Phycisphaerae > UBA1845 > UBA1845 > JABWBH01. The sequence goes on from JABWBH010000063.1 coordinate 2,828, forward strand.
GTCGATCTGGAGCAGCATGGCGTTAGGTCACGACGGAGAGACGAAGGGACACAGGGACAAAGGGACAAAGGGGCGAAGAAACAGGGGGAGACTCGGATGGAGCGATGGGTCGGGATGGGGATGTCCATCGCATTTCGGGCGACCAGAACGAGGCGGCACCTGAGAGGTTGAACCTGATGTAATCCCTGGCGTTTCTCATTCTCATTGTCCTTCACATTCTCATTGTCCTTCAGAGGCGATCTGTTTCTGCTGAGCAACGGGTTGAGCGTTCGGAGTTATCCCTCTTCGCTGAGCGATCGGTTGAGTGCGGACAGAACCCGGTCAACCTCTCGCAGTAACATCATGGATGCGCCGATACTTTCGTCTTCAACAAAATTCAGGGTTGAGCCAGCAGCACCTGTGTTTCGACTTCACCCAGGGATCTGTGAGCGATGTTCAAGAAACGGATAGACTCTTGAAGGTTGCGTCGCCCGTACCCCTCGGCGATGTTCGACGGGATGGAGACCTCGGCGCGACGGATCTGGGCAGTCAGACCAAACTTCTCGGTATCCGGGAAGAGGCGCGTAAGCGCATAGACTTCTTTGCAAAGCGCCATCGCCCGCTGCCAAGCCGCCAGGTCTTTGAATGTACGGATTCCTTGACCCACGCCTGTCCCTCTGCCCCTTGGTCCCTCTGCTCCTCTGTCCCTTTCCCTAGTCATCCTTCTTGCTGTCGCCTCGCGCGAAGATGCTGGCCACATAGTTGAGCACGTCCGTCGCGCTGGTCTCATTGTACCCGAAGTACTTGATGAGGCGCTGCTTGACGACGTCGATCTTCGCCTGCGTCTCATCGTCGACCACGCCGCTGACCACGTTCTTGAGCTTGATCGTGTCGCGCTGGTCTTCGAAGAGCTTCAGCTCAAGCGCCTTATGCAGGCGGGCGTTCGTGTGATACTCGAAGCGCTTGCCGTCCAGCGCCAGGGCGCCGATGTAGTTCATGATCTCCTGGCGGAAGTCGTCCTTGCGCGAGTCGGGGATGTCGATCTTCTCCTCGATGGAGCGCATCAGCCGCTCGTCCGGCTCCTCATCGCGTCCGGTGTATTTGTTGCGCACCTTCTCCCTCTGCGTGTACGCGCGGACGTTCTCGATGTAGTTGGTGCAGAGGCGTTTGATGGCGTCCTCGTCGGCGGAGATGGCCCGCTGCACCTCCGACTTGAGGATGTCCTCGTACTCCTCGCGGACCACGCCGAGCAGCTCCTTGTACTGCTTCTTGGTGTCCTCGTCGTTGAGAAGGCTGTGATGATCCAGCCCGCCCTCGATCTCGTTGAGCACCATGAAGGGGTTGATGCACTTCTCCTGGATCGCCTGGTCTCCGACGAGGCAGTTGGACAGCTTGTCCTGAATGTAGCGCGGGCTGATGCCCTGCATGCCCTCGCGCGGAGATTCGTCGCGCAGCTCACGGACGGTGTCCTCGGTGAAGTTGGGGATGCTCTTGCCGTTGTAGAGCTTGAGCTTCTGAAGCAGCGTCAGTCCCGCCTTTTTCGGCTCGTCGAGCCGGGTCAGGACCGCCCACATGGCCGCGGTCTCGATCGTGTGCGGGGCGATGTGGATGCCGCGGATCTTCTCCTTGTTGAAGTCCTTGTGATAGATGGCGATCTCGTCGTCGAGGCGGATGTTGTAGGGAATGTCGATCTTGATGGTGCGGTCGCGGAACGCCTCCATCAGTTCGTTGCTCTGGAGCTTGCGGTACTCAGGCTCGTTGGTGTGCCCGATGATGACCTCGTCGATGTCCGTCTGGGCGAACTTCTTCGGCTTGATGACGTGCTCCTGCGACGCGCCGAGCAGGTCGTAGAGGAACGCGACCTCCAGCTTGAGCACCTCGATGAACTCGACGATGCCGCGGTTGGCGATGTTCAGTTCGCCGTCGAAGTTGAACGCCCGCGGGTCCGAGTCGGAGCCGTATTCGGCGATCTTGCGGTAGTTGATGTCGCCGGTCAGTTCGGTGCTGTCCTGGTTCTTTTCGTCCTTCGGCTGGAACGTGCCGATGCCGCGGCGATCCTTCTCGGAGAGGATGAACCGGCGGACGCGGACGTGGGACATGACCTTGCGCCAGTTGCCCTCATATTTCACGAGAAGGTCTTCGAACATGCGGCGGCAGAAGGGGTCCAGCGCGCCTTCGATGCGGACCTGCTTCCCCTCGGTCAACCCCTCGTTGATCTTGCGCAGCACCTCGCGGCGAGCCTCGATCGGAATGAGCTTCAGCGGTTCCTCATGCATCGGGCAAGGGTAGACGTGAAGCTTTCCGGCGTCGTCATGAATGTGCCACGAAAACGTGTACAAGGCGCCCTCTTCGAGGCGCGAGTAATACTCAAGCCCTTTCTTGAGCAGGCGGGCGATGGTGCTCTTGCAGGATCCGACCGGTCCGTGCAGAAGGAGGATGCGCCGCTCCGTCCCGTATCCGTGCGAGGCGGATTTGAAGAAGTCCACCAGGTTCATCAGAGGTCGGTCCAGCCCGAAGACGGCGTCGGCGCCGTTCTCGATCGGGTCGGAGAAGAATTTGTAGCGGATGATCTCCTCACGGTTGCGCATGTAGCGCTCCGTCCCGAAGTGGAGGATCATGTCGTAGATGCGCTGGAAGGCGTTGCGCGCGATGCGCGGATTGCGCGCGACCAGCTCCAGATACTCCTCGAACGAGCCTTCCCAGTGCTGCTCGCGGAAGGCCTGGGCGTCCAGCCGGCTTTCGATCAACGATACAAGGCTTTTTGCGTCCGCCATGACGAATCTCCGAAACTTGCGGAACCCCGGGCCGACCGACTCGGCAGGGGTCTATCGGCGCACGGGGAGTGTCCCAAGAAACGGTAGGCGACCCAAGCCCCGAATTCAACGAAGTTCTCGGACGCCGACGCTCAATTGAGGAAGATTGCGGCGTCCGGGGAACCTTCGGGAGGTTCGGGGCGACCGCGCACGACGCGCCCCGGCGCACATCCGCGCGGCGGACGCACCGACCGGTCCGCCGGTCCGCCGGGCGAGATTTCTTTTCATCAATGCAGGCGTTCCGGCTTTCGTCGTCAAGGCCGTGCGATGCAGTACAACCGCTTTTCGCCGCGCAGATACAGCTCATCGCCCGCGATGGCCGGCGAGGCGTTGAACACGTCGTCCAGCACGTTGTCGGCGAGTTGCTCGTAGGACGGCGCGTCCTTAAAGACGACGGTGTGCCCGTTGCGCCCCGCCAGGTAGACGCGATCCGACGCCGCGACCAGCGAAGCGTACACGCCCTTGATCGAATCCAGCCGCTGCGGACCGAAAACCTTCTCGCCCGTCTTCGCGTTCAGACAGGTGAGGATGCCGTTGTTGTTCTGGACGAAGTACATGCGCTCGGGCGTGAGCACGGCCGACGGGACGTAGGGCGTGTCCTTGTCGTATTTCCACGCGACCGCGGGCGTGTTCGTGATGTCACCCCGCGCTTCAGCAAGCTTGATCGCCAGCAGCGCCGCCCCGCGGAACCCGCTGATCGCGTACACGGTTCCGTCGCGATGCATCGGCGTGGGCACGACGTTTCCGGTCATGCCTGCGCATTCCCAGAGCACGTCGCCGGTCGCCAGATCGTAGCTGCGGACGCGGTTGGTCGCGGAAGCGATGACCTGGGCCTTGCCGCCGTGCTCGACAATCAGAGGCGTCGCCCAGGAGGTGCTCTCGTCACGAGGTTTTCGCCACTTCTCCTGACCGGTGTTCTTGTCGAGCGCAACGATGAACGAGTCCCCCTCGTGGTCCCAGGTGATGACGAGCGTGTCCCCGTGCAAGGCCGGCGAGCTGCCCTCACCGAATCCGTTGCGCGTCCGCATGTCGCCGAGGTCCTTCTCCCACTTCACCTGCCCGTCCATCGTCAGGCAGTACAACCCGCGCGAGCCGAAAAACGCATAAAGATGCTGCCCGTCCGTCAGCGGCGAGCAGGAAGCCTGCGACGCGTCCTGATGCCCCGCTTCGTGAGGAAGCTCCTCTTTGACAACCTTTTCCCAGATCGTCTTTCCGGTCGCGCGGTCCAAGGCAAGGACGGAGAACCGGTAAATGTGCGTCGGTCGGCGAGGCCCGCGTCCCGGGAACCCTCCCGGTGGTCCGCCGCGCCCCGAGGGGGGACCGTCACCGCGTCCCGGCGGAGGCTGGCCTTCTCCCCGCCCCGGTGGGGGCTGTCCCTCACCGCGCGGACGATCCTGCCCCTCCGGACGTTCCTGAGCGGCGGCGTCCTGCGCGGACGGGCCGCCGCGCGGGGGTGGTTGAGGACCGTCTCCCGGACCGCGACCGTCACTAGGCCGCGGGGGCGGAGCGCCTTCGGCCGGAGGCGCGTCCGCGGGCGGCGCGACTTCCTTATCCGTCTGCACGGCGGTCAGGACATACACGCGGTCCTTCCAGATGATCGGCGTGGCATGACTGCGCCCGGGGAGTTCGACTTTCCAGCGGATGTTCTCCGTCTCCGACCACGTGATCGGCGGGTTGGATTTCGGTGCGACGCCGATCCCGAGGGGTCCGCGCCACTGAGGCCAGTCCGCCTCAGGCCCGGACGCCCCCTGCCGTGCCGAAGCTCCTGATACCCAAGCCAGCATCACCAGACCCGCCAGAATGCGTGCTGTCATCATTGAGGAGTTCCCTGTTCCTTAATTTTCGCCTGAGGTACGACCCGGCTTGGCATCCTACCCACACCTGGACCCGCCGGGGAGACCTCATCTCTCTTGATGCCGGATCTCGGGAAGATTCTGACGCCGCACATCGTAACCGCAACCTGAACCAATAAATTCCCCCTCACGCAACCGTGCCGTGAAGTGTCCAGGTCTTCATGACGCGTCGCGGCGAGCCTCAGCGCGACTCTGAGCTGGACCGGAGCGGCAAAGCGCCCGGGGGTATTCTCTCCGGATTCAAGTTGTCAATAACCGTCGCACGGTTCCGGTGAGTTGAGTCTCCCGGTACACTGTCAAGCTCGCTTGCGATCGCGTCGCAACGTTGCCCCAGGGTCACGGAAGTGCAAGAGGAAGAGGAGGGAGAGATGTTAACTGCCAGGTGGACGTGGATCCTGTTGTGTCCGGTGGCCGTATCATTCGCGGGCGACGGTGCTTACATCAATTTCGAGACCCCTCAGGTACACCCGATCACGTTGACCCCGGACGGGTCGCGGTTGTTGGCGGTCAATACCGCGGACGGCCGGCTGGAGGTGTTCGATGTGACCGGAGACGGCGTTGCGGCGCCGGTCTGGATCGCGTCAGTACCGGTCGGAGTGGACCCGGTGTCTGTGCGGGCGCTGAGCAAGGATCGGGCGTGGGTGGTCAACCACATCTCGGACACGGTGAGCGTCGTCGATCTGGAGGCGATGAACGTGGTCGCCACGCTGCGGACGCTGGACGAGCCCTGCGACGTGGTGTTCGCCGGGACGCCGCTGCGGGCGTTCGTCTCCTGCTCACAGGCGAACGCGGTGCAGGTGTTCGACCCGGGCAAGCCGGAGCAGGCGCCTGTGACCGTGCCGATCCTCGGGGAGGATCCTCGTGCGCTGGCGGTCAGCGCGGACGGGAGTAAGGTTTATGCGGCGATCTTCGAGTCCGGCAACGGAACAACCATCCTCGGCGGAGGCAGCAGCGGCGACGGAACGATCGTGTTTCCGAAGAACGTGGTGAACGATCCGCTCGGGCCTTACGGCGGCGTCAATCCGCCACCGAACCGCGGAAGTGAGTTCCTGCCGCCGATCAACCCGGACTTGCCGCCGCCCCCGGGGGTGGGGCTTATTGTGCGGAAGTCCGTCGAGGGACGCTGGTTCGACGACAACGAGGGGGACTGGACGGAGTTGGTCAGCGGGGCGCTGGCGGATCACTCGGACCGACCCGTCGGCTGGGATCTGCCGGATCGGGACGTGGCGGTGATCGACACGGCGACGCTCGAGGTGACCTACCTCCACCGCCTGATGAACCTCTGCATGTCACTGGCGGTGCATCCGACGACGGGTGAGGTCACCGTCGTCGGCACGGACGCGACGAACGAGATTCGCTTCGAGCCGAACATTCAAGGCCGGTTTCTCCGAGTCAACCTCGCGCTGGCGGACCCGACGGGATCCGCTGCGACGGTGCGCGACCTGAATCCGCACCTCACGTACGACAAGCCGCGGATCGCCCCGGAACTTCGTCCGCAGGCGATCGGCGACCCGCGGGGCATCGCGTGGAACGCGGAGGGCACGCGGGGGTACATCGTGGGGAAGGGATCGAACAACGTGGTGGTCGTGGATGGCGCGGGCGTGCGCATCGCCGGACCCTTCGTCGTCGGGGAGGGGCCGTCGGGGGTTGTCCTGTCGGAAGACGGCGGCGCGCTTTACATTCTGAATCACTTCGAGAACTCAATTTCCGTCCTGACCAGACTCGACGGAGACGCGCTGGTGGAGTCCGCACGGACACTGCTGTCGTTTGATCCGACGCCGGAGGCAATCAGGACGGGGCGTAAGCATCTGTATGACACGCACCGCAACTCTGGGTTGGGGCATATTGCGTGCGCCTCGTGCCACGTGGACGCGAGGATGGATCGGCTGGCGTGGGATCTGGGCGATCCGGCGGGCGAGATGAAGGAGTTCAATCAGAACTGCCTGCCGGTGTTCGACAATGCGTGCGAGGATTTTCACCCGATGAAGGGACCGATGATGACGCAGACGTTGCAGGACATCATCGGCAAAGAACCGCATCACTGGCGCGGCGACCGGGACGGGATCGAGGAATTCGCGGGGGCGTTCGTGCAGCTTCAGGGGGGGGACCGGCCTCTGAAGGGAAGCGACATGCAGGAGTTTGAGGATTTCCTGGCGACGATTCATTTCCCGCCGAACCCGTTTCGCAATCTGGACAACTCACTACCCGAGGATCTTCCGCTTCCGGGGCACCACGCGACGGGGCGGTTCAAGAATCAGGGCGGACTGGAGGAAGGTGATCCGCTGCCGTCGGGCAACGCGCGGCGTGCGCTGGACCGCTATCGCCGCGGATTGATGGACGATGGCGTGATCGACTGCGTGTCGTGTCACACCCTGCCGACGGGGATGGGCAGCAACCTGCGCCGGGTCTCCAACCGGTTCGAGGACTTCCCGATCGGGCCTAACGGGGAGAAGCATCACGCGGTCACGTCACTGGACGGATCGACGAACAAGGCGATCAAAATCCCGCACCTGCGCAATCTCTACGAGAAGGTCGGGTGCGACTTCACGCTGGCGGAGAACGCATCCGGATTCGGCTTTATTCATGACGGCAGCGTGGATTCGATCGCCCGCTTCGTGGATGAACCGATCTTCCGGATGCGGAATGATCAGGAAGTAGCGGACTTCGTGGCGTTCATGCTGTCGTTCTCCGGGTCGGACCTTCCGGTGGGCGGCAATAACAATTTCCGCGAGCTTCGGGGACCGGACAGTCAGGACGCGCACGCAGCTGTCGGCGTCCAGGTGACACTTAACTCGACGAACCACCGCGACCTCGCAACGCGCCAGCATCTTGGGCAATTACGCCGGCTGGCGGACCGGGGAGCGGTCGGGTTGATCGGAAAGGGCGTTCAAGGGGGCATCGCCCGCGGGTATGTTCTCGTGGAGCGCCACCAGGTTCAGTCAGACCGGGAAGGCGAGGTCGTCCGTTTCCGAGACCTCGCAGCGTCGGCGGCGGACGGGAACGAACTGACGTTCACGGTCGTGGCGTCCGGGACGCAAACACGTCTCGGCGTGGATCGCGACCTCGACGGATACCTGGATCGGGATGAGTTGGACGCGGGCTGCAACCCGGCCGATCCGGAAAGCCACCCCGGCGACGGGGGTTGCCGGTAGGCGGTCGGCAATCGCCGGCGCGGTCTTTCCGACGCGCCCGAGGAAGATTATCTGACGCAGGCGAGAACAAAGGAGTTCCTCGCCTGCATCGTTTTTACCTGCGGCGGTATTGCGGCAGTTCTGAGGTTGTTACACTAGAGAAGTACCGCAATCGCCCCCTGGGAGGCCTTTTCGGAAAAGGAGGTGCGCCCGTGATGACTTGCAACGTGCGCCGACGGCTGATGATAACGCCGTGGGTTTGTTGTTCCCTGATGTTGGTTTCCGGCGCGATCGCCGCGCAAGAGCAATCCGACGGTGTGCGCGCGGACCGGCTGGCGACGACGGTCGGGCAGCCGATCACGCTGTCGTTGGCGCTGTCGGATGGCGCGACGTGGGCCGAGGCGAACGTCGGCCAGTTCATTGTTCGACAGTCGGGCGAGCAGCGGACGATCGAGACGGACACGGCGGCATCACAGGAGATCGCCCTGACGTTTGAACGACCGGGGTACGCGCTGGTGGCCGTCGGTGTCGGGCCTGCGTCGCAGAAGGGTTTCCGGGATTCGTGGCAGCGGACGACGCACTGCTCGAAATTCATCGTACGTGTTTCCGACGGCAGCCGGAAGACGACGCCGCCGGGCACGGGTCTGACCGCGAAAGTCGGCGGGAAGGTGGAAATCGTGCCGCTGATGGACCCGACGCAGATGTCGATCGGGGATGATCTTCCGGTGCGGTGCTACTTCGAGGGGGACAAGCTTGTCGGGCAGGCGGTGACTGCGATCGCGCCGGACGGAACATCGCAGAGCGGCAATACGGACGCGGTCGCAGCGACGCACTTTCGGATGACGCAGGCGGGGCGCTGGACGGTGCGGTTCGAGCGAGAGGTCGAGGGCGTGACGTACACGGCGGAATTGATCTTCGAAGTGCCCGCCCCAGTTGCCGCCGGTGAGTTGCGGCAGAAAGGAGACGAGTCATGAACCGCACCCGACGAGCACGCAAAGTCGCTCCTTTCCTGGGTCTGCTTGCACTTCTGGCGGGGTGGGCGCCTCGACAGGCGGTCGGGGCCAACGACTGGATCGAACTCGGGCCCGCGCCGATCACCAACGGGGGGTACACGGGACGGCTGTCCTGCGTCGTCGCCAGCCCGACGGATCCGGATAAATACTACGTAGGCGGGGCTGACGGAGGCGTCTGGAAGACGCTCGACGGAGGGGTGAGCTGGATTCCGCTGACGGATCACCTGCCGATCTGCTCGATCGGGGCGCTGGCGCTGGATCCGCTGGATGACGACATCGTCTACGCGGGATCGGGCGAGGCGAACTACGCGAATCACAGCGTTTACGGTCTGGGGATCTACAAGACGACCGACGGCGGGGACACCTGGGAAATCCTCGCGGCGGACACGTTCTCCGGACGGACGTTCGCTCAGATCGCGGTGTCGCCGACGGATCGCAACGTTCTTTACGCGGCGGTCGGATACGCGGGCGGATTCCCCGCGCGGGTTGCGGCAAAGGGGCACCCGGACGGCGGCGCCGGGGTCGGCGTGTTCAAATCCACCGATGCGGGGCAGACGTGGACGCCGCTGACCACCGGGATTCCGGCCCTGGCGGCGACGGACCTGGTCGTCGATCCGACGGACGGCGACCGGGTCTACGCGGCGATCGGGCACATCTTCGGCGACGCGAGCAACGGCCTCTACCGAAGCGTGGACGGGGGAGCGTCGTTCACGAGATTGACGAGCATCCTGCCGACAACGAACGTCGGTCGTGTGTCGCTGGCGGTCGCACGGTCGAATCCGAACCGATTGTACGCGATCTTCGTGAACCGCAGCGACGCCAACGGCGGCGGCGCGAGCACGCGAGGCGTGTTCCGAAGCGACAACGGCGGGGACACGTGGGTGGACGTCAGTCCCGGCAATTTTCAGGCGACCTACGGCTGGTACCTGTCCACCGTAACGATCCGCCCGACCGATCCGGATACGTTTTTTCTCGGCGGTCTGGAGATGCTGCGAGGAACCGCCGCCGGACAAAGTTACGCAAACCGGACGCCGCCGCACGTGGATCTGCACGGATTCGCGTGGGACGCGTCGGGACGTCTGCTGGTGGCGGACGACGGCGGGCTGCATCGCACCTCGGATCTGGGCAACAGTTGGCAGTCGCTGAACGTGGGGCTGGGGGTCATTCAGTTCTACGCGGGAATGTCGGTGCATCCGACGAACCGGGATTTTCTGCTTGCGGGGTTTCAGGACAACGGGTCATGCATCCGGACCGGCGATCTTGAGTGGGTCAACCGCGTGGGCGGCGACGGCGGGTACACGTCGCTCAACCCTTTCAATCCGGACATCATGCTTGCGGAATATCAGGGGACGGGGAACCTGTTCCGGTCGACAAACGGAGGAACCTCGTTCAGCTTCAGCGGATCAGGCATCAACACCGGCGACCGCAACTGCTTCCTGCCGCCGCACGCCTTCGACCCGCAGACGTCGGGGCGCATGCTTTATGCGACGCACCGCATTTATCAAAGCGTGAACAACGGCGGGTCGTGGTCGGCTATCAGCGGAGACCTCACCGGCGGATCGCCCGCGGCGGTGCGGGCGCTGGCGATCGCGCCGAGCGACGCGCAGACGGTCTACGCCGCGACGAACGACGGGCGCGTTCTGGTCAGTCGCGACAGCGGGCGGAACTTCTCGCTGAAGTTGACGGACCGTCCGGGCTGGCAACGCGTCACGCGCGAGATCGCCGTGGATCCGCTGGAGGACGGGACGGCGGTGCTGGCGACGGCGTGGTTCGGGGTGGACCAGGTGCAGGCGACGTTCGATCACGGTGACACCTGGGTGACGCTGGACGGCGATCTGCCCGACGTGCCGGTCAACTGCGTCGCGGTGCATCACGACGGAACGGACCGGTTCATCTTCGCGGGCACGGACGCGGGAGTCTACGTCACCGCCGACGACGGAGGGACGTGGACGTTGTTCGGATTGCGCATGCCGCACTCGCCGGTGATGGACCTGGTGGTGGACCTGGTTCAGGGGAGGCTGGTCGCGTCGACGCAGGGTCGCGGGGCGTGGCACATGCCGCTGCCGAAGGTCGTCTGCGGAGCCGTGACGAAGTTCAAGGTTCGGTGCTCGAGCAGCGGAACGCTCAAGGCGGTGATCCGCAGCAACCTCGTCGAGGGCACGATCGTCTCCGTGTCGAACAACGGCGAGCGCGTGCGCGAGGTCATGCTGGATGAAAGCGGCGCGGGCAAGGCGAAGTGGAGGGATCAGACGGGACCGCACGAAGTCTGCCTCGACGAATGCTCGCTGTGTCAGACGGCGGAATGCCCGTGACGCGGCGCGAGGCGGCTCAGGTTCGTTCTGCACCAGGTCCGGACAGGCTGAAGATAAGGCTCGGGATATCTCCTTGTTGGCGGCAAACCGCAGGTCGCGCCTAACATCCCGGTGATGAGCGGGGAGCTGGAACGAACGACGCGCCTTCGCATCGAGGGGATGACCTGCGCCGGCTGCGCGGCGCGCGTGGAGCAGGCGCTGCGGCGGGCGCCGGGCGTCGCGTCGGCGCACGTGGATCTGACGACGCATGCGGCGACGGTGCGCGGCTCGGAGGAGGCGACGACCGCGCGGCTGGTCGAGGCGGTGCGCGGCGCAGGATACGATGCGGAGCCGGCACGATCCGGCGCTGGCCCGTTTGAATCGCTGGAGCGGGAGGACGCGGAGCTCCGGCGTCGGCATCGTCAAGTGCTCGTGCAGGCGGTCGGACTGAGTCTGCCGATCGTGGCGCTGGATTTCCTGATCGCGCCGCTGGCGTCGCCGCACGCCGGGGGGCACGTCTGGGGGCGCGTGCTTCAGGCGTTGCTCTGCGCGATGCTGCTGATATCGCCGGCGGGCGGGCCGATCCTGGCGGGGGGCGTACGCGCGATGCTGCACCGCGCGGGAAACATGGACCTGCTCGTGACGCTCGGCGTCGCGGCCTCCTTCTTCGGGGGCGTCGCCACCCTCTTCGTGCCCGAGTTGCATTCGTTTCACTTCCACGCCGCGGCGATGATCGTCACGCTGGTGTGCGTCGGGCGTTATCTGGAGGCGCGGGCGCGCCGTAGCGCCGCCGGCGCGGTCGTCGCTCTTGCAAAGCGGATCCCGCGGGAGGCGCTGCGGGTGACCGCCGGGGGGCTTGAGCGCGTACCGGTCGAGGCGGTCGGCGCGGGCGATCTGGTGCGCGCGGCGGTGCAGACCTCCGTTCCGGTGGACGGCGTGGTCCTTGAGGGTGAGGCCGCCGTGGATGAGTCCAGCGTGACGGGCGACGCGGTTCCGGTTCACAAGTCGCCGGGCGACGCGGTGCGCGCGGGGACGCTCGTCGTGGACGGCGACCTGACGGTGCGCGCCGTGCGGGTGGGCGGCTGCTTGAGCCCGAGTTCATGCAGCATCTTCTGGAAGCGCTCGCGGTCCTCGGCGGCGTCGATCATGTCGGGGCTGGTGCCGATGATCGGCA
>JABWBH010000026.1 GCA_013360585.1 Phycisphaerae bacterium
GTTCGAGATCGGTGCCGATGCGGGGCGACGGGGATTCGCTCCCTGACGGTCGCGGCTCTGACGTCCCCAACGAGACATGACCCCGCCGCGCGCGTCGGCCCCGCCGTGCGCCGGGTGGCCGGGGAGGGAACGCGGGTTAAACTTTCTGAGTGGACCGGCTTCCGGCGTTTTACCCGCTGAACGATTTCGACCCGCTGATGAAGGGGATGGTCATCGGCGGGATGGGGATCGTGCATGTCTTTCTGGCGCAGTTCGCCATCGGCGGGGGAATGCTGCTGTGTTACTTCCAGCGCCTTGCGTCCGGCGGAGGCGATCCGCTTGCGCGGCGGTTCATCGACGGGTATTTCAAGGCGCTGGTTCTGGTGAGCTTCGTGCTCGGGGCGCTGACGGGCGTGGGGATGTGGTTGACGGCGATTCAGGTCAGCCCGCGCACGATCGGCGTGATGGTGGACGAGTTTCACTGGGTGTGGGCGACGGAGTGGACGTTCTTCTGCCTGGAGGTGGTCGCGGGGTACGCCTTCTACCGGTGCGGGGCGCGGCTTTCCGACCGCCGCCGGATGGCGCTGCTGGCGATGTACAGCGTGGCGGCGTGGTTCAGCCTGTTCTGGATCAACGGCATCCTGTCGTGGCAGTTGACGCCGGGGGCGTGGGTGGCTGAGCGGACGGTCTGGTCGGGGTTTTTCAATCCGGGGTTCTGGCCGTCGCTGCTGTACCGGACGGCGTCGTCGATGACGATCGCCGCGTTGATCGCGTGCATCGTGATCAACGCGATGCCGGGTTTCTCGTCGGACGAGCGGCGGGCGCTGATCCGGCGGGCGTCGAATCTGATGCTGCCGATGCTGTTTATGCCGGCGCTGGCGGTCTGGTATTTCCTGACGATGCCGGCGGACAGCCGGTCGTGGATGCTGGGGGGGAGTCCGGCGATGAGTCTTTTCCTGGCGGGCGCGGCGGGGTCGTCGATGCTGCTGGGGGGTTACGCGCTGGTCGGTCTGGTGCGGCAGAAGTTGTATATCAACGGGGCGACGGCGACGACGCTGACGGCGTTGGCGCTGGCCGCGACGGCGTGCGGGGAGTTCGTGCGGGAGGGCAGCCGCAAGCCTTACACGGTGCGGGAGTCGCTTTATGCGAATTCGATCACGCCGGAGGAAGTGAAAATCGCTCGCGTCGCGGGCTGGGCGCGACACGATCCGTATCCGCTGCCCGACGAAAGCGAATACCCGAATCCTCAACTTGTGCTCGGCGGCAAGGGGTTCCGCCTTCAATGCAGCGTCTGTCACACGCTGGACGGCGCTAACGGATTGACGCACCTGGTGGGGACGTGGTCGCTCGAGCAGCGGCGGATGAACCTCGCGATGCTTCAACACACAAAACCGTTCATGCCGCCTTTTGCGGGAGACGCGGAGGAGCTTGAGGCGCTGGTGCAGTTCCTCGGGTGGCATGGCGCGGGGCGCCCGCGGAACTGGACAATGTCGAACGACGCGGCGGCGCTGAGTTCGATCCGGGCCTGGCTCGATGAAGCGGGGACGGGTCCGGGGACGGTGCCGGCAGCGGAAAGGCAAGGCAGACGTTGAACCCGTTTTTCCCGGTGAATCTTCCGGCTCCGACCGCCGTTTATCTGGCGCTGCTGATCCTGACGTGGGCGATGCACTACGTCCTGGTCAGCACCGTCGTAGCCGGAAGCGCGTACCTTGCGCTGAACGAGATCTTCCGGCGAGGTGATCGGGCGTTGGCGGATCCGATCGCACGGATCTGCCGGGACTGGATGCCCGCGGCGCTGGGGGTGGCGATCACCGCCGGCGTGGCGCCCCTGCTTGTGGCGCAGGTCATCTACCAGATCGAGTCGTACACGGCGCACCTCCTGTTGTGGCGACGGGCCGCGCTCGTGTTACCGGCGCTGATCGCCGCGTTTTACCTTTTCTACCTTCAGAAGTCGGAGCGATTCAAATCCCTCAATCGGGCGGCGCGGGTGGGCGTCGCCGTCGTCGCGTTCCTTTGTGTCGCGGGCGTCGGGCGGTTCTGGGCACAGGTGCATGTGCTGACGTTGTCTTCCGCGGAATCGCTGTCGCTCAATCTCGACGCTGCGTCGTTCCTGGACCGGACGGCGCTGGTTCGCTTTGCGGTCTTCGGGGCCGCGACGGTGCTGCCGTGGTCGGCGATCGTGCGGGCGAAACTCGGTCCTCAACTGCTATCCAACACGGAGACGGCTGCGAATCACCGGTGTTTGTTCTGGATCATGTGCCTGGGGTGGGCGGGAGTCGCCCTGATTTTCGCGGGAGCGTCCGCGTGGTTGCGGAACGAGCCCCAACTCTTTCAGGCGCTGACGTCGCGAGCGTCCGGACCTTGCCTGGCGGCGAGTGCGGCGGGAATGCTGATCTTTCCGCTTACCTTGCGGCGCGGACGAACGCGGAAGTCCGAGCGCCTCTGCTGCTCGATCCAGGTGGTCGCTGTCATCCTTCTTGCGGTGGGTCTCGCGGGCCTGCGCGAGAGCGTGCGCGCCGAGTTCGTGCTCAGGCCCGAACTGCTGAGCCGGCACGCGGAACTCGCGCAAAAAGGCGGGTGGGCGGTGTTTGCGGTGTTTGCCGCGGTCAACGCCGCGTGCATCCTCGCGGCAATTCAGATCGCCCGATCGCAGCGCGAGCGACAAGAATAAGCAACCCCGTCAGCAGCGCGGGGGTCCGCCGCACCAGCACCGAGGGGAACAGGCGCACCGCGCCGAGGGAGCAGCGTCGCCGGTACCGAGGAAGCAGCACCGCCGGTGCCGAGGGAGCAGCGCCGCCAGCCGTAGGAAAACAGCCGCGGCAGCGGCGTAAGAAAACAGCCCACGGCGCAAGCCGTGGGTGCGGAGGTCGCGGAGCAGACAAAGCCCCGGCAGGGGCGTAAGAACCGTGGAGCGCTGATTCGTGGCACATTCATTAACGTTGTTGCTTGTTCACGTCGTGTTCAGCACGAAGGGCCGCCTGCGGATGATTGACAGCACCCTCAAACCCCGGTTGCACGCCTACCTGGGCGGCATTGTGCTCGAGGAAGGCGCGACGGCGCATATCATCAACGGCGTTGAGGATCACGTTCACATGTTGATCGACCTGCCGGCGAGCCGGGCCTTGGCGGATCTTCTACGTGTCGTAAAGACGAATTCGTCGAGATGGGTCCACGATTTGGATCGCCGGTATGCGGCGTTCGCGTGGCTGTCAGGGTACGGTGCGTTCAGCGTCAGTCGGTCGAAATTCGACGAAGTCAGCGCGTACATCATGCGCCAGGAGGAACATCATCGTACACGAACGTTCGAGGAGGAATACCTCGCAATGTTGAGGCGACACGGTATCGAGTTTGACGAGCGGTTCGTTGTGGATTGAACCTTGGCTGGGAGATTCTTGCGCCGCTGCCGCGGCTGGGTGGACGGGCGAATCAAACCCAGGGGTTGCGGCGACAGAGGGGTTGTGACGACAGGAGAATGTGTGTTCCGGTAGGATGACGACATGTTCCGGTTCGGGCGGGTTCAGATCGAGCATCCTTTTGTGCAGGCCGCGTTGAGCGGATACAGCGACCTGCCGATGCGGCGCATTGCGCGACAGTGCGGAGCGTCGTACGCGCTCAACGAGGTCGTGCTGGACAAGCTGGTTCTGCAGAAGGGGCGGAAACAACGCGTGGTTCTGGATGTGCCGCCGGACGATCATCCGGTCGGCGGGCAATTGATGGGCAGCGATCCGGATGTGTTCGCGCCGGCGGCGGTGGCGATGTCTGAGGCCGGGTATGACGTGATCGACATCAACTTCGGCTGTCCGGTCAGCAAAGTGCTGGGGCGATGCCGCGGCGGGTACATGCTGTCGCATCCGGCGGAGGCGATCGAGATAGTGCGCCGCGTCTACGACGCGGTGGGACGGTCGCGCCCGGTCACGGTCAAGATGCGACGCGGGATGGACGACTCGGCGGAGAGCGAGCGCAACTTTTTCACGATCCTCGACGCCGCCTTCGAGATCGGGGTCAGCGGCGTGACGGTCCACGGCCGGACGGTGCGGCAGAAGTACGTGGGACCGAGCCGGTGGGATTTCCTGGCACGGGTCAAGCGGCACGTCGGAGACCGGGTCATCCTCGGAAGCGGTGATCTTTTCGACGCCGAGGCGTGCCTTCGGATGATCGAAGAAACCGGGGTGGACGGCGTGACGATCGCGCGAGGATGCATCGGCAATCCGTGGATCTTCGGAGAGTGTCTTGCGTTGCACCGGGGCGACCCGCTGCCCGACCCCCCGACGGTTGCGGAGCAGGGGCGGATCATCACCGAGCATTACCGGCAGACGCAGGCGCATGTCGGGGCTGGCAAGGCCGGGCAAGTGATGCGGAAATTCGGGATCAAGTACTCGGAGCTGCATCCGGCAGGTCGGCAGGTGCGCGACGCGTTCATCGCGGTGACGACGCCGGAGGAGTTTCAGCGGGTGCTGGAGACGTGGTACGATCCGGCGAGGAGCTGGCCGCCGGGACGACGCAAGATGGGCTGCGGAGATCTCGTCGCGGCCGGCGCATGCGAATGACGCGATGCCGCGTCCGATCTTAACGTGGTGCGGCGGGGGTACCCGGCAAAAGCGGGGTCGCGTCGCCGGGGCGGCAAGCTTCGCAGCAGCGTGACCGGACGAGGTACAGGCGGATCCCAACGGCGCTCGATGCACATCCTTTACCTGCACCAGTATTTCGCCACGCCTCGCGGGAGCACGGGTACGCGGTCGTACGAGTTCGCCCGGCGCTGGGTCAAAGCCGGGCACCAGGTGACGGTTCTCACGAGTCAGGCGCAATTGACGCCGGAAGACGTTGCGCTCGCGCCTTCGACGGGGGTGGGTCCGGAGAGCGTCGCTTCTTGCGGCTCGCCGGCGATGCTGAAGTTTGAGATCGAGGGCGTGAACGTCATCGCCCTGCGTGTGCCTTATCATCAGAAGATGGGGAAAGCGGCGCGGAGCCTTGCGTTTCTGCGTTTCATGACGGCGGCGACGCGGCGCGCCGTGACGCACCCCGGCGTCGACGTGATCTACGCCAGCAGCACGCCGCTGACGATCGCGGTTCCGGCGCTGGCGGCGCGAAGGTTGCGAGGACGGCCTTTTGTGTTCGAAGTGCGGGATCTCTGGCCTGACCTTCCGATCGCGTTCGGCGCGCTGCGATCCGGATTCCTGCG
Source organism: Phycisphaerae bacterium (assembly GCA_013360585.1). Classification (GTDB taxonomy): domain Bacteria; phylum Planctomycetota; class Phycisphaerae; order UBA1845; family UBA1845; genus JABWBH01. Next base: position 5,159 of record JABWBH010000026.1, read on the forward strand.
GCGGGCGGCCGGCATTCTGGAACGCCGTGCCTACGCGCGAGCCGGGGCCGTGGTGGCGCTCTCGCCCGGCGCAGCGGAGGTGATCCGGTCGCGGTCGCCGAAGGACCGGCGGATCGAAGTGATTCCGAATTGTGCGGACGTGGACGTTTTCACGCCGGATGCGGACGGAGGTGAGGTCCGGCGCAAGCACGGGTGGGACGACAAGTTCGTCCTGCTGCACGCCGGGGCGCTGGGTCCTGCTAACGGGCTGGACGTGGTCGTGCGGATGGCGGACGGTCTTCGAGCGGACGCTTCGGTGCATTTTGTATTGCTGGGCGAGGGCAGCGAGAGGACGCGGTTGGAGGCGGAAGTTCGCCGACGGGGTTTGACAAACGTTGAGTTCATCAGCGGGGTGGCGAAGGCGGCCGTGCCTGCGTATTTCGCGGCGGCGGATGTGGCGCTGGTCACCGTCGCCCCCCTCCCGATCATGCAGCACAACAGCGCGAACAAATTCTTTGACGCGCTCAGCGCCGGGCGACCCGTGCTGCTGAACTACTCCGGGTGGCAGCGGGAGCTTCTCGAAAGCGCGGGCGCGGGCGCCGGTTGCGACCTCGGGGATGAGGAGGCGTTCGCGGCGCGCATCCGCGCCATGAAGTCGGATCGCGCTCTTCTTGCCGAGATGGGGCGTCGAGCGCGCCAACTGGCGATCGAGAGGTTTGACCGCGATCGTCTTGCCGAGCAGGCGCTTCGCGTCGTCGAGGAGGCCGTGCGATGACCGTCGCCTCGCCCGCGATGCCCCCGACCCGGACTGGCGCGGGTCGTGCGTGGGTTCTTGCGTTCGTCGTCAGCGGGATCTTGTACGCGCTGACGGCGGCGCCGGGCGTGCTCTGGGGCGACTCGGGGGAGATTCAGCTCTACCTCCTGCTGGAGGACTGGCTCGTCGGCGGGAACCTCTGCCGCTCGCATCCGACGTATTACGCGGCCGCGCGGTTCTTCGCGGCGGTTCTTCCTTTTTCGCCGGCCCGCTGCGCGAACCTGGCGGCGGCGTTCTTCGGCGCGGTCACGGCGGCCAACGCGGCGTGGCTGCTTCGGACGTGGTGTCGTCACGACGCGGCGGCGGCGTGCGGCGTGACGGTGCTTGCGCTGTCGCACACGTTCTGGCAGATGAGCACGAACGCGGAAGTGCTGACGACATACACGGCGCTGCTGACGCTGGAGTGGATCTGCGTCACAAGGCTCGTGCGGACCTCGAAGGCGAACTGGGCGACAGCGGCGGCGCTGTGCAGCGGGCTGGGGTGGGCGACGCACAACATGTCGATGCTGTCGTTTCCGGCGTATTTCGTGCTGGCGTGGCGGATGCGCCGGGTGGTTCGGAGTTGGGGCATCTGCCGTCTTGCGGGGATTGCGGCGGCGTGGGCGGCGGGGTTTGCGCCGCTGGTCGCGGTCGCGGCGGCGAACCTGGAAGCGTTCGACGGGGCGGGCGCGCTGATCCGATCGTGGCTGATCGGCGGATACGGTCCACGCGTGTACAACGTCAGCGGCATCCCTCGGTTGCTAGCGATATCCGCGGGGTTTCTGGTTCTCAATTTCCCTGGTCCGCTGTTGTTGCTGGCGGGCCCGGGCTTGCGCGCCGCGCACGCACGGATCGGCGCGAGCCTCAGTGCGTTTCTGGCCACGGCGGTCGGGATCCTGATGTTGTTTGCGGTCCGGTACAATGTCGCCGACCAGTACACGTTCCTGATCGGTGTGTACGTCGCCGTGGCGCTGGCGATCGGTTGCGGCGTGGACGCGCATCTCGATCGGGCGCGACGGTCGGCCGACCCGGGCGCGATGCGCCGACGTGAGCGGATCTGCGTCGCGTTTGCCCTTGTTTCGCCCCTCGTATACGCAGCGCTGCCGTCGGGGATCCGCGCGCTCGCGCCAGGGTTTCAACCGGTGCGCGCCGTGGCGTACCGCGACCCCCTCACCTGGGTGCTTCATCCCTGGCGGGTGGGATACGAGGCTCCCCAGCGCTTTGTCGAGGACGCGTTCGCGGTCCTGCCTCACGGCGCTGCGCTCATCGCGGACACCCAGGTTTTCGGTCCGATCAATTACACGCAGATCGCTGAGGGCCGACGGCTCGACGTGAGGATCATCCAGCGCATCGCGCGGCAGCCGTGGCTGACGCCGATCACGGATTCGGACGCGCTGATCCGCGCACATTTCGAGGCTGGAACGCTGTATGCTGCGTTTCCGGCTGCGCCTTATGTGCCGAAGTGGCTTGCGGATCAGGCAGCGTTCGAGCCGGTGGGTCCGTTGTTCAAGGTGGTTCCGCGGAAACAAGGATCGTGACGGATTACGATGTCATTGTGCTGGGCGTGGGCGGGATGGGCGCAGCCGCATGCGACCAACTCGCCGGGCGCGGAGTGCGTGTGCTCGGACTGGAGCAGTTCGACATCGGGCATGATCGCGGCAGCAGCCACGGCGACACCCGCATCATCCGCAAAGCGTACTTCGAACACCCGGATTACGTACCCCTCCTGCACAAGACCTACCGTGGTTGGGACGACCTTGCGCAGGACGCTGACGAAGTGCTCTTTGATCGTTGCGGGCTGCTGCTCGCCGGTCAGCCGCATCGCGCGTTGATCAGCGGGACGCGCCGCGCTGCGGAAGAACATGAGCTTGTCTTGCAGGAGGTTCCCCCCTCCGAAGTCGAGCGCCGCTTTCCCGGGCTGGTGCTTCCGCCCGGGATGACCGTGCTGTGGGAGGGTGACGCCGGATATCTTCGCGTCGAGGCCTGTGTTCGGGCCGCGGCGGCGCGTGCGGCAAGGCGGGGGGCGACGATCCGGACCGCAGAGCGCGTGCTCCGCTGGACGGCGACCGGGGAAGGCGTCGAAGTGACCTCTATCGGCGCGACGTACCGGGCTGGGCGGTTGGTGATTTGCGGCGGGCCCTGGGCCGGCGAGCTGCTTGCCGACCTGCGGCTTCCGCTCTCGGTGCGACGGAAGGTGCAACTCTGGTTTCCGACGCGAGGAGGTCTTTATGCGCGGGAGCAGGGGTTTCCCGTCTTTGCGATGCAGAACGAGGAAGGATTCTTTTACGGTTTTCCCAGCCTTGACGGCGCGACAATCAAGGTCGCGGAACACACCGGGGGAGACGTTGTGGCGCGTCCTGAAGTCGCAGAGCGCGCACTTCAGCCCGGCGACGTGGCTCGCGTCGCGGCGTTCATCGTCGAACACCTTCCCGGCATCGATCACCGCCCGACGAGGCATGCCGTCTGCTTTTACACGATGACGCCCGATGAACACTTCATCATCGATCGACACCCGGCGCACGCTCAGGTCTGCTTCGCGGCGGGGTTCAGCGGACACGGGTTCAAGTTCGCGCCGATCGTCGGGTCGATCCTGGCGGATCTGGCGCTGACCGGAACCACCGCAGAACCCTCAGGTTTTCTGCGCTTGTCGCGGTTTCAAGGCTTCTAACGTTACCGTGCCGGCGGGTCCGTCAGTGTTGCTGCAGGACGGGGGCGTTACAACGCCTGCAACGCCTCACCGATCAGGGATTCCGCCGTCGCTCGCGTCGGCGCCTCCGCGATGAACCGCAGGATCGGCTCAGTATTCGAGGCGCGGACATGAACCCACGCATCAGCCCGGTCGATCCGAAGCCCGTCGAGGTCGTTGATCCGCTCGCCCTTGAACCTCGCGCGAACGCGCTCCAGCACCGGTCCGGACCCCTCTCCGGGCAACTCAACCTTGTGTTTGACGATCGCGTAAGCCGGCATCAGGCTCCCCTGGCTGGACAAGGAGGTTCCGGCGGCCGCCAGCAGATCGAGCACCTGCGCCATCGCCACGAGGCTGTCGCGCGTCCAGCCGACGCGCGGGTCGATTACGCCCCCGTTACCCTCGCCTCCGAGGATCGCACCGGTTCGACGCATCGCCTCCACGACGTTCGCCTCGCCGACGGCGCTGCGCTCCACGCGGCATCCGGGCGTGGCGGCCGCCACGTCGTCGATCATCCGGGAGGTGGACAGGTTGGCGGCGAAGACGCCGGTTCGTGTCCGGGCAACGTTCCGCGCCGCCAGCGCCAACGTGTACTCCTCGCCGATGTAGACGCCGCGTTCGTCCACCAGCGCGAGGCGGTCCGCGTCCGGATCCTGAGCGAAACCCACGTGAGCATCGACGCGAAGCACCGTCTCGCACAATTCGCCGAGGTTCGCCTCGAGCGGTTCGGGAGGGTGAGGAAAAATACCGGTCGGGTCGGCGTGAAGGTGCGTCACGCGGCAGCCGAGCGCGGTCAGCAGCGCCGCGCCCTCCTCGCCGCCCGCACCGCACACACTGTCAAGAACAACATGAAACGCGCGGGATCGGATCCGCGCGACGTCGACGCACGCCAACACGTCGGCGACGTGGCTTCGGATCGCTTCCTGCGCCGCTGACGGATCGATCATCGGCGTGGCGGTGGAAGGGACGTCCTCCGCAGCGCACACGAAGTCGAGAATTCGGGCGGCGGTTGCGGCGTCGGGTGCGGCGCCGTCGGCGGTGATGAACTTGACCCCGTTGTACTCCGGTGGGTTATGACTGGCGGTGAGGATCATCCCGCCCGCGGCGCGGGTGCGACGGACGTGCGCCGCGGCGCAGGGGGTGGAGACGATGCCGAGGCAATGCACTTCGCATCCGCAAGCCGCCAGCGCGCCGACCGTGTTCGCCAGGAAGCCCTCACCGCTGGGGCGAGAATCGCGCGCCGCGACAATCCGCGGTGCGCCTCCGGAGGTTGCGCCGCTCGCCTTCAACGCCGCCACGAAACCAGCGGCGGCGCGGCGGACCGTCTGCGCGGTGAAGGTCCGCCCAACGACTCCCCGGATGCCCGACACGCTCATCAGCAGCGACATGAACGTTCCCGTCAGACGACGGCCCGCGACTGCGGAGGATCATCTGGCGCAGCGCCGGCGGGAGACGCCGGATGACCGAGCTGATCCTCCAACTCCTGGATCAGGACGGCGAGGTTCATCTGCCGCTGTCCCGCCGAGGTCGTCCACGCGACCGTCTCATCCCGCTGAAGCATCTGAGAAACCCGCCGCGCCGCAAGGATCACCGTCGAGTGATTTTTCTTGCCCATGAAACGCCCGATTTCCGGATAACTCAGCGTCGTGTGCTTCCGGGCGAGGTACATCGCCACCGAGCGGGCCAGCGCGATCGTATGCGCTTTGCGGGAGGTGTGCAGATCGGCCGGGGTCAGGCCGAAGAAAAGCGCCGTTCCGGTCTCGATATCGGAAAGGCGGATCGCCGGCGCCGTGTGCCGCACCAGCTCCTGAATCCCGCGCTGGGCGAGGGAAAGCGTCAGCGGCTGCGCCGTCAGTTGCGCCAGCGCCACGACTTTCAACAGCGCGCCCTCCAACTCGCGGATGTTCGCGCGGAACGTCTCGGCGATGTGGTTGAGGATCGGGTCAGGCACCTCGACGCCGAGCTTCTGCGCCGTCGCGCGCAGGACGCCGAGACGCACCTGAAGGTCCGGAGAGTCGATCCGGACGATCATTCCGCTGACCAGCCGGTTGACAAGGTGCTCGGAGAGGTGGCCGATCATCTTCGGATGCGCGTCCGAGGAAAGCACGACCTGCCGCCCGGCGGAAAAGACCGCGTTGAACGTGTGCAGGAACTCCTCCTGCGTCGAACGCTTGTTGGCGAAAAAGTGCGCGTCGTCGATCGCCAGAACATCCACGTTGCGGTAGCGATGGCGGAAGGCGTCTAACTGCTGGTGCCGCACGGCGTAGATGTACTCGTTGGTGAACTCTTCGCCGGTCACGAAGCGCCACGCCAGATTCGGGTGCTGCTTCGCAATCCCGTTGCAGACGGCCTGAAGCAGGTGCGTCTTTCCCAACCCGCACCCGCCGTGGAGAAACAGGGGGTTGTACAGTCCCGCCGGACACGCCACGACCGACTCGACGGACGAAAACGCCAGCCGGTTGGACGGCCCGACGACGAATTTCTCCAGCGTGCCCGGAAGCGGGCAGACCCGACCGACCACGTCCGCCGGACGCGAGGAACGCGCCTCGCGTTCCGGGTGGCGGGCAACGTACTCCGCCTGACGATCGGACTGGCGCTTCGCCGCAGCACCGGAAAGGGCCGGATCGACGCTGAACGACAGGCGCATCGGAGCGCCGGCGAGACCGCGGGTGATCTCAGTCAGCTCCTCGGTGAAATGCCTCTCGATCCAGTCCCCGATGAAGGGGTTGGCGACCCAGACCCGAAGGATGTCTCCGAGGAACTCAAAGCGGGTCACGTTCTTGAACCAGAGGTTGTACCGTGGGGATCCGATCCTCTCGGCCAACGTCACTCCGAGCGTGTTCACCGCATCCTCTGCGCGTAGAATCACCGTTGCTCCTCCTGTCAGGGTGAAGCCCTCCAGTCCGACGTGAGACCGTAACAACCTAAGAATTCGAGCGGAAGAAACTCGCTCCCGGACGCTCGTGCGGTATCTCTCCTCAATCCGCGTCGAGGCCTCGGCGCAGCGGCGATGCTGCGTCAGAAGCACGTCCAGTATACCGCGTTTCAGCACGCGTCAACCGGAAAATCGCGCGCCAAAGAAGGGATTTCCTACGAGCTTCGGTTGGACAACGATTTAGATGTTGAAAAAAATTCGTGAAGGCTTCGCCCGAGCGGGAGGTCGCCTGTCACATGATGTGGACAACCTGCCCGTCGCCTTCAGAGCGTGCGGCGCGGAGCGGAAGAAGCCAGGCGTCTTTCGCCTGCGCTTCGAGGAATCCGAGACGAGCGTAAAGTTTTCGCGCCGCGAGGTTTCGGCGATCCACGGCAAGTGACAACATCGTGGCACTCAACTTCCGCGCCCGGAACGCCGCCTCAAGGATCATCGCCTCCGCAACGCGCCGCCCACGCTGCTCCGGGACAACGCCCATGTAATTAACTTCCGTCAGCCCCAATCTGGCGTGGTGCGACGTCAAAAGCACCGCCACATCTTGATGATCGTCACAGCCCAGCGCCCACCCATCCGTGCCCGACTCTGACGCACTACGATGCGTCTGAAGCGCCTCCGCCGCCGTCCGAAGACGGGTCAACTCAGGACAATCCGCGCTGTCAAGATACGTGCGACCCAGAACGTCGACAAACCGCAGGTGAGTCTGCGCGGAATACGACTCCCAGCGAAGCGGTGGAACGTTTCTCCCAGGTTGAACCCCGCTGACCGGAAGATAGAGGAACGTCAGGCGCGTCAGAAACGTAAACCCACTGCGGGCAAAAGCCCCCGACATCGCGGCGTCGTCCGGGCTCGTCAGGGCTTCGATCAACTTGCATCGGCGCAATCCGAGGGCGGAGATCTGGCGCGATGCAAGTCCGGCACAAACCGCGCCGCGCTCATGCCCACCGGCGCCGATCACCAGCAACGCCGACCCGCCAGGCATGTCCACGCCCACCGCGCCCCCCAGAATACGCGCTCCCCGGTGACAGATCGTCACCGGATCCAGCCGCACGCCACGGTCGAACGCCCGGTCAACCCAGTGCATCACCTCCCGGGGGCTCCCGGCACCCACCCAGCCGGCGTCGGAGAGTACGTTGCAAAGCCTCTCCCCGTATCCTGGATCGCCCGCCGCGAAATCCCTGAATTCGAGAGTATCAGTCACAGCGGATTGCATTTCCAGAATAACTCGTCAATGTGGCGCGCGGGCGTCACGGGTCCGGTTTGATCTCGGACCGCATCCGCAGACGCACCGCTGTTTCTACCGCGTCGAGCCTATCCGCGTATAATGACGTCGAGGCAGGAGCCGATCCTCCTTCTGCCGTCGACGCCGCAGCACGCGCGCAAGACGAGCAAGGTGTGCAATCATACTGCTGATGAAAGCGGATAACAGGCGGCGTCCGAATTCGACGGTCGTTCGTGAGGCGAGGCGGCAGGAAGCCGATATTGCGCCTGATTCACTTTTCCGGGGAAAGCACGCCGAGTTCAAACCTGGCCGATGAAGAACATCAGAGGCAACCGTTTTCGAGCGGGGGCAGGCTTGCCCGGATGCGGCAATGCCGGCTGGCGTGCCCGGTGGAGGGGACTTGTCCTGGGTGCGTTGGCGGCGTCTGCGAATCTTGCGCTGGGGGGATGCGCCTTCCGGAGCGGAGGGGGATCGCTGGCGGATCTGGAGCACCGGGATCCGCTGCGCCGAACCCGGGCGGTACTGGCGGCAGGACAATCGGGAGACGTTTCCGCAGCCCCTGTAATCGTGGACCGGTTGGAAGATGAGGATCCCGCGGTCCGGGCGGCGGCGGAGCCGGCGTTGCAACGCCTGCTGGGAAAGCGGATGATCGAGCGTCGTCCGGGGGAGTCGCGGTTCGCGTGGGCGGAGCGATTTCGCGCGAGCCTGTTGCAGGATGATCGGGGGATGCATGAGTCGGGTCATCACGTCGATTGATCAGCGCGGGGACGCGACGGTCGTCAGGCTGGCGGGCAAGATCGATATGTCGCGCTCGCCGGACCTTCACAAAGCGATGTTGGACCTGTGTGAGCAGAAACCCGCACACGTGGTGCTCCAACTTGCCGCGGTGTCCTACCTGGACTCGTCCGGCGTCGGGACGCTGGTTGAGGTCGCCCGTCGGGTCAAGGCGTACTCGGGCAAGCTTACGCTCGTCGCTCCCAACGACCGCGTTCGCAGCATCTTTGAAGTGACAAGGCTCGATCGGTTCTTCAACATTGCGGCGACGGAAGAGGAGGTACTGCCTCAATGACCGAGCCGTCAGCGTCCGGTCGCTCGCTGGCGGCGCGAGGCGTGATCGCCGTGGGGCGCTTTGTCGACGGCCGGGTGCGCGGGCTGCGCTCCTTCGTCGCCGCCTTCGGCGCTCTGGCGGAATTACTCGGTCAGACCCTGCGTGGATGCGGACCGGCGCTGCTGCGGAAGAAGAGCCGACTTGGACGCGAATCCCTGCTGGATCAGATGGTGCGGGTGGGCGTCCGGAGCATCGGCATCGTCGTACTGGTGCAGATTTTCATCGGCATCATCATCGCCCTTCAGATGGCGCCGACGCTCCAGCAATACGGGCAGCTCGAACGCGTCGCGGACGTCGTCGGCATCGCCGTGGTGCGTGAACTGGGTCCGCTGATCACGGCGATCGTGCTCAGCGGTTTCGCGGGGGCGTCGATCGCCGCCGAGATCGGTTCGATGGTGGAGGGCGAGGAGATCAAGGCCCTGCGGGCTCACGCGATGAACCCGGTGCGGTTCCTCGTCGTTCCGCGCTTTCTGGCGACCGTGGTGATGCTGACGGGTTTGTGCGTCATCGCGGACATCGTCGGCGTCCTGGGCGGAATGATCACGGCGGTGCTGGTGCTGGACATCGGCGCGCCGGTGTACATCGAGTTCACGCGCCAGGCCCTTAAGTTCTCCGATTTTTACGGCGGGCTGGTCAAGGCCGCGGTGTTCGGTCTGACGATTTCGATGATCGCCTGTCATGAGGGGTTCAACGTCAGCGGCGGCGCGGAGGGGGTGGGACGGGCGACGACCTCGACGGTGGTCAAGAGCATCGTCGCCCTGATCGCGGTGGACGTGGTGTTCACGATCATCTTTTATGTGTTCAAAATCTGAGCCGGTCTCGGGTTTCGGCGCTCGGGTCTCGGGTTTCGGGACACGAGGAGGTTTCACAGGATCAAGACGGCCGGCGGTGTCGGCACAGGCGCAAAGGACAAGCAGACAGCAGCCCGAAGCCGGCAGCTCGCAGCGCGTAGCTTGATGATGGATCCCGACGTGGTCATCTCGATCCGCGACCTGGTGAAGACCTTCCCCGACCGCGAGGGGCGGGACGTGAAGGTGCTGGACGGCGTGTCGTTCGACATCCGCCGGGGCGAGACGCTGGTCATCATGGGCGGCAGCGGCTGCGGAAAGAGCACGCTGTTGAATTGTCTGATCGGCGAATACCGCATCAACGGGGGCTCGACGCTCTACCGCACCAGCGACATGGACGCGCCGGTGGATATCGCCGGTCTGACGGATGCGGATCTGGATCGGGTTCGACTGCGCTTCGGTATTCTCTTTCAGAGCGGGGCGCTCTTCAACTCCCTGTCGGTTGCGGAGAACGTGGCGCTCCCGCTGCGCGAGCACACGTCGGTGGATCCGTCGGTCATCGACATCATCGTGACGCTGAAGCTTCAGCAGGTGAAGATGCTGCCGCACCGCGACAAGATGCCGTCCCAGCTTTCCGGCGGACAGAAAAAACGCGCGGGCCTGGCGCGGGCGACGGCGCTCGATCCTGAGATCCTTTTCTACGACGAGCCCAGCGCGGGGCTGGACCCGGTGACTTCCGCCGCGATCGACGAGTTGATGATCGACTTCTCGCGGAAACTGAGCGTCACCAGCATCGTCGTCACGCACGAGATGGACTCGGCGTTCCGCATCGCGGATCGGATGGTGATGCTGGAGAAAGGGCGCGTCCTGCGGATCGGCACGCGGCAGGAGTTCGAAAGCCTTCGGGACGCCGACCCCGCGACGCTGAGCACCGACGAGGATCGCCTGCTCAACCAGTTCCTCAACGGCGCCAGCAGCGGACCGCTGACGGACCGCGACGGATTGAGTATGTTCGAGAAACTGCTGATCGAGGGGTGACGCATCGGGCGGCGCCCGCCCCGGACGGGGACGGCGAAGGAGACGGCTGAACGAGATGCCCAGGGAAAAAGAGCACTTCAAGCTCGGCCTGACCGTGCTGATCATGCTGGGGCTGACCGTGGCTTGCACGGTTTTCATCGGACAGGGCGCATTCGCGCGGCGGTCACCGGCCGCGGTGCATTTCTCGGCGGATTCACCGCTGCCGTTGTTGAAGGCGGGCTCGGCGATCCGCTACGGCGCACGAGACGTGGGGCGGATCAGCGCCGTGAACCTGATCGAGCGGGCGGGTCCGGACGGACCATCACCGATCACCGAGGTGCTCATCGACCTGGATCCCTCGCTGGATCTGCGCCGCGATGCGACGGTGTTCGCGGTCGGACCGCTGCTGGGAGGTCCGGGGCTGATCGAGATCCGCTCGCGCGGCAAGGATCCGCAGAAGGCGTCGCTGACGGCGCCTCTGACCGGCCGCGTCGGCGGGCTGACCGCCGAGTTCGCGAAAGTTGCGGGAGAACTCGACGCCGACGCGCCCGACAGCCTGCTCGCGCGGATCAAGACCCAGCTCGACGAAACCCGGGAGGATTCGATCATCACGCACCTGCGACAGACCGCCGCTGACCTGAGCCTGGCGATGCAGCGCGTGCGCGAGCAGACCGACCCGAACGAACGCGAAGCTCTGATGGCGAAGCTCCGCACCACCGTCGAACACGTCAGCGCCATCGCGGCGAACGTCCGCGCTCAGACTGAAGCCGCGTCGCCGGATTCGCTGACCGCGCGCCTCGTCAACGCGGTGGACGAGCTGAACGTCGCCCTCGGGGAAGTCAGCGGGATGCTTAAGGACAACCGCGACAACGTTCGCTCGACCGTCGCGCATCTGAACACCGCGTCCGAGACGCTGGCGCTGCGCGTGCTGGAGCCGATCGCCGGCGAGCTGGACCGCAATGACGGGATGACCGCGCTGGCGAAGGTTCACGTTCTTTTCGATCAGCTTCAGGGCATCCTCGCCGATACCGGCGAGGTGGCCGAGACGGCGCGCCAGACCGTCGTCCTCAACAAGCCCGCGATCAGCCGCACAATCGACAATCTGAAAATCATGAGCGATCACCTGGCGCAGACGAGCAAGGATCTGAAGCGCAACCCCTGGCGCCTGCTCTACCGCCCGTCGCTGGAGGACACGGCGGAGCTGAACATCTTCGACGCCTCGCGCGAGTTCGCGGACGCCTCGGGGCGGATCAACGACGCCTTGGCGAGGATGGAGGCGCTGCTGGCCACCGGTGGCGGGTCGATCAGCGTCAACGACCCCGTGTTCAGCGCGTTGCGCGACGAGTTGAAGACCACGTTCGACCGCCTCGGGCAGGCCCGGGACGCGTTGTGGGATCGTCTGAAGAAGGAATGAGCGCGTGAGCGACCGGACATTCGACGTGTTGATTGCCGGCGCCGGACCGGCGGGGCTGGCGGCGGCGCTGCGCCTGGCGTCTTCCGGACGCTCGGTCTGCGTCCTCGAACGTCGGAAACCGGGGGCCGGATCCGCCGCGGCGTGGCTCAATGCTCGAGCGCAGGGAATCCTGTCTGACATCGGGGTCGCCGCGGGTGCGATCCTGAAGCACCCGCTGACGACGTTGACGTTTCACAACGCTGATCTTTCCAAATCCGCCTCTCCGGCGCCGAAGGAGCCGCTCGGGTTTCTCGTCGATCGGTCGGCGCTGACGGCGGCGCTGGCGAAGGAGGCGGAACGGCGCGGCGTCGAGTTGTGCTACGGCTTTGACATGACCGGCGCCGAACTGGGTGAGAAGGCGGTGCGCCTGGCTGCGGCGGACGGCGCTTCGAGGCTGGGGCGGTTCATGATCATCGCCACCGGGCGCGGAACGCCGTGGCTGGAGCGGTTAAACCTTGGGAAACATGCGGCGGGGCGGGGGGCGTGGCTGGGCACGGCGACCGGTCCCCGGCCGAAGGAGGAGCCGCCCGGGGTTCACCTCGTGCTCGGGCTGGACCACGCCGGAAGTTTTGTCATGCTGGTCGCCGCACCGGAGGGGGTCGCGGCGACGATGCACGGGTACGGCGAGAAGGTGGCCGCACGACCGGCGTTCGTGCAGATCTGCCGCCTTCTCGCTCAGCGCGGGCACGTCCCGCCTTCGCTGCCGGAGGACGCCGCCTCGGCGCCGCTTTCGTACTGCCCGACGGCGATGGCGCTGGATCTTGAGACGCACGTCGGGAAGAACGTACTCATCGTTGGCGACGCGGGCGGATTTCAGGCGTCGCTCAGCCACGAGGGTTTATACCCGGCGATGTGGTCGGCGGTGATCGCGGCGGACGTCCTGATCGAGGCATCCGGGAGCAAGCATCCGCAGGACGTGCTTCAGACGTTCGAGACAAAGTGGCGCAGCGCGATGGCGGCGTACCTGGCGCCGCCGAACACCGACACGACCTACCTGCTGCCGATGATCTTCTCCAACGCCGCGATGGCCGAGCGGATGGCGCGGGCGTTCTTCGCGGGCGAAGGCCTGTGACCTTTCCGCCCAGCCTGCCGGGACGCCAGCGTTGCACCCTGTGCGCGCCGCACGAAGCGGTCGGCAAGAGCAAGCCGCCCCCGTCAGGCGGGGACACCTCAAAGCACGCCGGATGAAAGGAAGACGGCGCGTCAGCCGACGCCCAGGTCCGCCGTGGTGAACAAGGAGGCGAACTCGAATCCGGCGGATTCGATGTTCTGTCGGGCGCCCTCGAGGCGGTCGATCACGGCGACGATCCGCTCGACCTTCGCCCCAACGCCGGCGATCACCTTCGCCGCTTCAAGCACCTGCCCGCCCGTCGTGGCGATGTCCTCGACCAGCAGGACACGGTCGCCCTCGACAAGCCGACCCTCGAACATCTTCCCGGTTCCGTATTCCTTCTTCGCGTTGCGGATGATGACAAAGGGTTTCCCGGACGCCATCGCCGCCGCCGCCGCCAGCGCCACGCCCCCCAACTCCGCCCCCGCGATCCGCGTCGTCTCCGACCCGACCTGCCGCGCAAACAACTCGCCGAGCGCCCGGAGAATGTCCGGCTGCGTCTCGAAAAGATATTTGTCGAGGTAATACTTCGACTTGCGCCCGGAGCGCAGGGTGAAGTCGCCTTCGAGGTAAGCGGCCTGCTTGATGCGGGCGGCGAGTTCGCTTCGCGTCATGTGCTTCGTCTCCACTTCAGGCACGATGGCGTCATCGGTCATTCGTCGTTGCTTACGCCGGTCCTCAGCCGGGGTCACACGTCCAGCTCGCACGCCCAGTTCAGATCGGAGGTGTATCTGCGCCGTACCGGCTCAATGAACGCCGTGAGAAACTCGTCCACCTGCTGCGGCGCGCGGCCGACGTATCTTGCGGCGTCCAACGTCGCGTCGAGATTGACGCGGGCGAAGGCGGCGTCGGCGCGCAGGCGATCGATCAGATCATTGTTCTCCCCCTCCACCTTGACCCGCCGCCCGGCCTCCTGTGCGTGGATGCGGATGCGTTCATGCAGCATCTGACGATCTCCGCCCGCCTGGACGCCGGCCATCAGAATCTCCTCCGCCGCCATGAAAGGCAGCTCCGCCCGCAGCCGCGCGGCGATCACCTTCGGGTAGACGACCAACCCGCGCGACACGTTCGTCACAATCCGCAACATCCCGTCTGTCGCCAGAAACGCTTCGGGGACGGTCAGCCGCTTGTTGGACGAGTCGTCCAGCGAACGCTCGAGCCACTGCTCCGCCGCGGTCTGAAGCGCTGACTGCGCGAGGCTGATGACGAAACGGGCGAGTCCCGTCGCCCGCTCGCAGCGCATCGGGTTGCGCTTGTAAGGCATCGCGCTGCTTCCGATCTGCGACGCCTCAAAAGGCTCCTCGATCTCCTTGAGGTTCGCCAGCAGGCGGACGTCGTTGGCGAACTTGTGAACGCTCGCGGCGACGCCCGCCAGCGAGCCGATGACCTCGGCGTCCACCTTCCGCGAGTACGTCTGACCGGTGACCGGTTCGACCTGGTCGAACCGGAAGGCGTCGGCGACGGCGCGATCGAGCGCCAGCACCTTCTCGTGATCGCCCTGAAAAAGGGTCAGGAAGCTTGCCTGCGTACCGGTCGTGCCCTTGACGCCGCGGAAGCGCAGGGAGGCGATCCGGTGTTCGATTTCGCAAAGGTCGCGGACGAAATCCCACGCCCACGTCGCCGCCCGTTTCCCGACCGTCGTGACCTGCGCCGGCTGAAAGTGCGTGTACCCGAGCGCGGGAAGATCCCGATGCTGTGCAGCGAATGCGCCGAGGGCGTCCACCACGTTCGCCAGCCACCCGGCGAGACGGCGCAGACCGTCGCGCATCAGGACCAGGTCGGCGTTGTCGACGACGTAGGCGCTGGTCGCGCCGAGGTGAAGGATGCCGCGGGCGTTCGGCGCCAGGTCGCCCCACGCCTGGATGTGCGCCATCACGTCGTGACGCACGCGAGCCTCGTAGCGGGCGGCGGCGGCAAAGTCGATCCGATCGATCGTCCGCTCCAGCTCAGCGATCTGCTCCGCCGAGATGTCCAGCCCGAGACGCCGCTCCTCCTTCGCCAGCGCCAGCCACAGCTTTCGCCACGTCAGGATGCGCGTGCGCGCTCCGAACAACTCCGCCATCTCCCGCGAAGCGTTCCGCGCCACCAGCGGTGATTCGTAGACCGAGCGCTCAGACATCAACGCCGTGATTCTCCTGGCGGAAGAATATCGCGGCGCGCAGCGAGGCGGTAGCACCCGATCTGCGGCACCTGCGG
Source organism: Phycisphaerae bacterium (assembly GCA_013360585.1). GTDB lineage: Bacteria > Planctomycetota > Phycisphaerae > UBA1845 > UBA1845 > JABWBH01. Next base: position 20,441 of record JABWBH010000026.1, read on the forward strand.
TCGGGACGAGGGTCCGCGCCGACTCCCTCCGCCCTGCGTCGCACCCGCCGGCGCTGCGACTCCCCGACTCAGACTCCGCCTCAAGACCTGCGGCGCAAATCGGCGAAAGAACGCTTCCTTCACGGATGCGGCTCGGTCATATACCGCCGTCGCCGTCAGCCGCCTTTCTTCAGCTCCGCGACCAGGCGGTTGCCGGACTGCTCCTTGATCTCGATCGCCATCCCGGGCATCGCGAGATCGGACAGCGCGTCCCCAAGCATGTTGAGATCGAAAGACCAGTAAATCTCGATCGTAGCCACTTCGTTGACCAGTTCGCGGAGCTTGACGCCCTCCGCCCCCTGCTGGACGCCACGGAGCTTGAGCAACTCGGGGGTCAGCACGTTGCGGAAGTCGTTGCGCGTGCAGTTCGACAGGCGCAGCTCGAAGATGTTGTACGAGGTCGCCCGCTTGCGCCACTTCTCCGCCACGTCCATCAGAACCCGGGGGGCGACTTCGGCGGCGAGTTTCGCGAAGGCGTCATCGCCGCAGGCCGCCGACGACGTCAGGTACGGCTTCTCGGGACGGTAGGAATCCGAGTGCAGGAGTTTCGCCGAGTCGGCCTGCACGACGCGGACGTTGAGCACGATGTCCCAGCGGTAGACGGTCCGGCCGCCGACGTTGGTCGCGCCTCCGGGCGTCGCCTCGGCGTTGCCGAAGACGAGGACATCGGCGGAGAACTTCGCCGCCACGGCCGCGAGGGTGTTCACGTCGTTGCCCAGCGCCGCCAGCTCGACATCGCGGTCCTTCACGTCCTGCGAGACGTTCTTGTCCACCAACTCGACGTCCTTGCTCAGGAAAAAGGCCTCGAGCTTGGACTGGCAGATCCCGTTGTATTTCGGATCCTTCAGGTCGCTGGTGTCGTTGTCCTCAGTGATGACGATCATGCATCGGGGGTTGCCCACGTCCTCCTTGAGCTGCGCGAAGTGCGCCCAGGCGTCCTCGAACTTCGCCGTCGAGACGGTCGCGAGAATCTCGACGTGCGTGATGTCGCCGTCCTTCCACTCCTTGGTCGGTTTGTACTCGACGATGTAGCCGGTCACGTCGGCGAGGATGCGATCCTTGATAAGCTGGAAGTCGGCGACTTCGGACTGCGCGTTGATGAACACGCCGCAGGCCTGCTCGACGGCTTTGCGCTTCGCGTCCTTCAACGCCTCGTCCGACGCCTTGACGTCGGTTCCGGCGGCCTTGCCGACGGCGGTGACGCGCGTGAGCTGGGCGTGGGCGGGGTTGATCCCCAGGTGTAGCGCCAGAATTGCCGCGGCGACGGGTGCGCAGCGACGCGGGAAGCGACCGGACCGAATCTGATTATGTTCTTTCATGATTGAGTGACTCCGAACCTGGTTGTCTTGATAAGGTGTCGCGGATCGTATGACGTTTCAATCGGGCATAACGCACCTTTGCGGTGACGCCTGCCGATTATCGGCCGACGGCGACCTTCTGTCGCGTCGGTCTCCGTTGTCCAACGCCCCAACATTCAAGTCGCTGGTGTACCTTCCGCCCGAACTTGCGGAAAGCCCTTGCATTAGACGATCGAAGTCACTATGAAGTTGGCGCACCTGCACAAATCAGGGTGGTGTCAGGCGGATTTCGGCTCACTCAGTCGGACCGGCGGATGACCCGGAGGGGTGAAGGGGCGTAAAGCGGTCGTTCAGCGGTGTCGGTGGGTGCTGTGCGGTCAAAGCGCTTTCCGTAACCTTATAACAAACAAAACGTTGTGAGGCCTTGCGTCGGCACGGGCAAATTCCGTCCACCTGGGCCCTGGGGTGCCGTTCCCGCGATGCGGGGCAGGGCGGATCTTAAGGAGTTCGAAATCTTGAACGCAAATCACGGATCGAAGTGGGTTTGGTTGCTTGCGGCGCTCGGGTGCCTGGCGGGCAGTCCCGGGCTGGTATTCGGGCAGGAGGGGGCGCCTGTGGGAGACGCGGCGGCTGCGGCTGCCGCAACGCCGGCGTCGGACCTGGAGCGTCCGGGTATTCCCGCGCTGTGTTACACCACGCCGATCTGCGGCGCCATCGCGCTGTGGATGGCGTGGAAGTTTTATCATGAGGTGAAGGCGTCCGACGAAGGCGATCCGCTGATGATCAAGATCGCCGGGTACGTCCGAGACGGCGCGCGGGCTTACCTTTTCAGGCAATACAAGGTTGTCGCGGTCGTCTTCGTTGTCTTGTCATTGATTCTCACCTGGATGGCGTTCGGGCTGCACGTCCAGCACGGTATCGTCCCCTTTGCGTTCTTGACCGGCGGGTTCTTCAGTTGCCTTTGCGGCTGGCTGGGCATGAGCACGGCGACGATCGCCGCGCACCGGACGGCGGCCGGGGCGCGCGAGGGGTTGAACCGCGGGTTGCACGTGGCGTTTCGCGCCGGCGCGGTGATGGGCCTCGTGGTCGTCGGCTTCGCGCTCATCGACATCACGTTCTGGTTTGCCGCCCTTTACGCTTTTTCCGACATGTCTCTGAACGACATCACCGTTGTCATGTTGACGTTCGGGATGGGAGCGAGCACGCAGGCGCTCTTCGCCCGCGTGGGCGGCGGGATTTACACGAAGGCGGCGGACGTCGGGGCGGACCTCGTCGGCAAGGTTGAGGCCGGCATTCCCGAGGATGACGCCCGCAACCCGGCGACGATCGCGGACAACGTCGGCGACAACGTCGGCGACGTGGCGGGGATGGGCGCGGACCTTTACGAGTCGTACGCGGGGTCGATCCTGGCGACGGCGGCGCTGGGCGTCGCGGCGGCGGCGGCGCTGCATCACGACAACTGGACGAGCGACGCGATCCGCCTGCTGACGGTTCCGATGATCGTCGCGGGCGCGGGCATTCTGGCGAGCATCTGGGCGGGCATCAAGATCGTGCAGACGCGCGAAGGGGCGACGATGTCCGAGCTGATGGGGTCGCTCAACAAAGGGCTGCTGGCGTCCAGCGGCGTCATCCTTGCGGCGACGTTCATCATCTGCCGGATCATGCTCGGCGGCATCGAGGGGGTGAGCTGGGCGGGCATCGCTTCGGCGGTGGTCGTCGGGCTGGTCGCGGGGTACCTGATCGGCAAGGCCACCGAGTATTATACGAGCTACGATTTCAAGCCGACGCGTGACATCTCCGAGCAGGGGCAGACGGGTCCGGCGACGGTGATCATCGCGGGCGTCGCGGAAGGCATGAAGAGCACGTGGGCGTCGCTGACGATCATCATCATCGGCATCATCCTGTCGTTCGTGCTGGCGGGCGGCGGAGACGAGTTCATGCTCGGGTTGTACGGCATCGGCCTGGCGGCGGTGGGCATGCTCTCGACGCTGGGCTTCACGCTGGCGACCGACGCTTACGGGCCGATCGCGGACAACGCCGGCGGCAACGCGGAAATGACGCATCAGAAGCCGGAGGTCCGTCAGCGGACGGACGCCCTGGACTCGCTGGGCAACACGACGGCGGCGACGGGCAAGGGCTTCGCGATCGGGTCGGCGGCGCTGACGGCGCTGGCGTTGCTGGCGGCGTACGTCGAGGAGGTGCGCATCGGGCAGATCCGCGAGGCGCGATCGTACATCACCACCGTCGTGGCGGACTCGGGCAAGACGCCGACGGCCGGCGTGGGCGAACTGTACTACATCGGCAACGGCAAATTCGGCGAGAAGACGAAGGCCGGCACGGGCGAAAGCGCGTTCGACGGATACATGCTCCTGACGGACCTCGATGAAGTCACCGACGGTCTGGAGAAGAAGCACGCCGAGGCCGGGGCGTCGGGTTTCAAGCTCGGCCCGCTGGGCGCCGCTGACGAGTCGAAGGTGCGGACGATGATGTTCGAAGGTCATGAGGTGGCGGTCGTTTCCGCACGCCAGGCGTCGCTCCAGCAATACATGGACTTCTACGACGTGACGCTGATGAACCCGAAGGTGTTATGCGGGATGTTCGGCGGCGTGCTGCTGGTGTTCCTGTTCTGCGCGTTAACGATGAAGGCGGTGGGCCGCGCGGCGTACCGGATGATGCTGGAGTGCCGCAACCAGTTCCAGGCGATCCGCAACTACCTGAAGGAAACGAAGGGCATGTCTGATCAGCAGGCCGCCAACCCGGACAACTGGCCAGCTGAGCAGATCGAGTACAAGGGATCGAAGCTCCCGGACTACGCGAACTGCGTTCACATCTCCACCGTCGGCGCTCAAAAGGAGATGATCTTCCCGGCGCTGCTGGCGATCATCGTCCCGGTGGTCGTCGGGCTTTTCTTCGGCGTGGCGGGCGTGATGGGCCTGCTCGCCGGCGGGTTGACCAGCGGGTTCGCGGTGGCGATTTTCATGGCCAACGCGGGCGGGGCGTGGGATAACGCGAAGAAGTACGTCGAAAAGGGCAACTACGGCGGCAAGCGCAGTGACACGCACAAGGCGACGGTCGTCGGCGACACGGTCGGCGATCCGTTCAAGGACACTTCGGGGCCAAGCCTGAACATCCTCATCAAGCTGATGAGCATGGTGAGCGTCGTGTTCGCCGGTCTGGTGGTGAAGTACTCGCCGCAGATCAGCCAGATGCTGGGGCTGGGCTGATCCGCCTCCCGGCGACGAAGTCCAGCGACGGTTCAAGATCAGAGTTGTGGTCCTTCGGGCTTGCCGGTCCGACGGACCGTTTTCTTGCGCCTTCGCGTGACGGAAGACGGTCGCTGCAAAGAGGAGCGCCGCGCGGGTCACGGTCGGGAACCGGGGGGTTTGGCGGCGGGGACGCTCCGGGTCGCCGGTGGAGCTGCTCCCCGCCGCCAGCTTCCGTCAGCGTCGGGCATTCACCGCTTAAGTTCAATCCAGCGCCGTCGCACTTTCTGAGTTCAGTGCCGACGGGTTTGCACTGAATGACGGAATCGCGTTGACACGCCGCAGGGGGTTAACACAGGCTCCCGCGGATCGACATACGTTTCGCCGGTGCGACACCGATGTAATCTGGGTGAAACCGAAGTCATGCAAGGTCATTCCAGGCCAACGTTGAGCGAGCCGGGAACACCGGTTCAAAGTGCGCCTTTACCGGCTGCCGAGGCCGACATGAAGGGGTGGGACGCACGGCGACGGCGCATCTGGCGGCGGGCGTGGGCGGGCGTCGGGTTGGTGACGGCGCTGCTGCTGAGTGTGCGAATCTGGTGGGGGGCGGTGGCGCACGAGCGTTTGACTCGCGCCGTCGAGGCGTACCGAGCCGTCGGGGAACCGGTCTTTATTGAGGATTTTCTGCCTCCGACGGGAGTCCCCGACGACCGGAACGCAGCGAAGGCTTATGAGAAAGCCGCGGGCATGATCGTCGTCCCGGATGCGATGCAGGTCGTCGGGACGCACTTTTTCGATGATTTTCGCTGGGCCCGGGCGTACCCTGACGACGCTCGGCTCGTCGTCGAGGCCAACGCGGGCATGTTGGCTGAGTTGCACCGGGCGTCGGCGCTTGTGGAGTGCGACTGGGGCGTGCGGATCGTCAGCCCGATCGTGAACACGATCCTGCCGACGATTTCGTGGACGCGACATCTGAGCCGTTCCGCTGCGCCGATTGCGGTCTCGCAGCACGTGATCGGCGATGACGAAGGCATGATGCGGACGCTGTCGGACCTGCACATGGCGCACCGTCGGCTGGGGGAAGGCCGGACGACGTTCGCAGCGACAATGCTTGCCGCGCAGGCCTGTGAAGGGCTGCGCTGCTCGGCGATCGAGTTCGCTGCGCCGCGTCTTCAGATCGAGCGCCTCGGAACAGGCGGCGAAACCGGGGATGCGGTCGCTGACGCCGCCGTCACCGTCCGTCCTGCAAAGCGGGAGCAGATCCGTGACGAGGTCGCCCGTCTGCTGGAGGAAGACTGGATCAGGCAAGCGTGGGGCCACGCGATGAACACGGAGCGTGCCTCGCTTTACGATTTCGCGGTCAACTTCGGAAACCCGACGTTCATGGCGGGGATGGGGATTGTCGCGCCGCTTTCCGGCCGGCCCGTCCGGTGGCTCATCGGGCCGTCCTTCGACCTTGACGCCGCAAGAGGCATGGCGCGGTTCACGCGTGTCCGGGATGCGGGTCGCGCTGCGTCGTACCGTCAGGCGACGGTAGAGGTAGGCATCGATCCGCTGCAAGCCGAGTCGCTCGATAAGCCCGGAACGCAGATCGAGCGCGCCGCGCGACTCGTCTCGCTGACGTTGATGTGGGGAGTGGAACGCACCCTGAACGGCGAGTTTCGCCTGAAGGCTCAGCGCCGGATGGCGGCGGCGGCGCTGGCCATCCGGATGTACGAGGTGGATCACGGGCGGCGTCCGGCGTCGCTGGACGAACTGGTTCCGGAATACCTTCCGGGAGTTCCTGAAGATCCTTTTGCGGATCGTGGAGCGCCGATCCGTTACACCCCGGACGCCGACCCGCCGGTGCTTTACAGCGTCGGCCCGGACGGCACGGACGACGGAGGGCATCTGCGCCGGCTCGAGAACGGCGCGCCCGACGACTCGGCCAGCGACATTCTTTTCTACCTTGACGGCGATCGCCCGCGCGACCCGCTGGACCTGTCGAAGGGGTTGAAAACGAGCGCCACCTCCACATCGCCCTGATCCAGGCCCGCCTCAGACGTTCCCCCCCCTCCCCCGCCGCACCTCAAAAGGCGCTGTGAATCACGATCATCAGGAAGGCGACCGCCGCCGGAACTCCGACGAAGCACAGGAACGCGGCGAGGACTCCGAAGCAATACAGGCGGAGGATAATCGGCCACGATCGCCGCGCGCCGCCGAGCATCCCGCGGATGACCCGCTGCACGTCAAAGACGGTGACGGCGGCAAGGATCAGGAGCACGCCGACAGCCGCCAAGTAGAACGCGAGATCTACGTCACGATTGTAAAGGCGAGAAGAGGCGATGCCCACGATCGCCAGCGTGCCGGCGATGCCGGTCAGACTCAGGGGCGCGGCGCAGTAGAGCGTCAGGGCGGCGGCGCGCCTCTGTCGGTCTAGCGCGATGTCCGGGTGACGGATGACGTAGTAAGGCACGGCCGTGACGGTCAGGAACGCCGCCAGGATCGCCGCATGCGCTGCGACGGCGAAGGTGTATCCGCCGAATCCGACAAAGGCGTCGAACGCATCGGGACGAAGAAAGCGCAGCACCAGGGTGAACAAAAGAAAGGGGGCGAACGCCAGGGTGATCGTTATGCGGCGGAAGCGGCGGGCCTCAACTTCATCCACCGGTCTGCTCATCTCGAGGCAGAAGTGCTTCGTGCGGAAGACGACCATCCAGACCGTCATCAGGTAGGCGCGGACGGGTCCGACCTTGTCGCGGTTCATCCAGGGGAGGTGCGACTCGGCGGACTTGATGAACGCGATGTCGAGACCGCACTCGGGGCAGCGGTTGCTCGTGAGGGTGCGAAGGTTGTACGCACATGCGGGGCAGTATACGTCTTCGGCGATCTGGTCGGCGCGAGCGTGATCAGGCGGTGCGGGAGCGGACCTCACCTTCTCGTCCGTGGCGGTGTTTGCTTCCGGCAGTTCAACAGTCACTCGAAGTCCCCGGGAGATTCAAAAATGTGAGCAATCTGTTCCGCCGTCAAGGACGAACACAGCAGGCCGATGTTTACGTCGCACCTGACAGAATCTTCACAGCACGGGAATGCAAAGCGGGAGGGACGACGCCTTGGCGCTCCAACCGGAAGGGCGTAGCGTCCGGAATCGTCCAGGGGCGCGCGACGGTCGCGCGGCGGCGCAGGAAATCCGGCGGACGAACGACCGGCTTTACGATCAGGCATTCGGGGCGCAACGATGGGATTTGCATCCGGACCGATCTCGTTTCGACGTTTTCTGATGGCCGGGCGTCACCCGGAGTCGTTTGACGGCGCGCTGCTTTCGGCGCTCGCCGAACACGCCTTCGGACGTCATGCGACGGCGACCGGCGACGGGCTGGAACTGGGCTGGATCCGTCCGACGCACTTGTTCGACACGGATTTCTCGTCGGAATCGGGCGTGACGGTCGGCCGGTTCACGTATGTCGCGCTGCGCGTGGACCGGACGGGGGCGCCGCCGGCGATCGTGCGCAGCTACCGCATGATGGAGGAAGCGGCGCGGCTGGCGGATTCCGGTCGGGAGTTCCTCACCCGGTCCCAGAAGAAGGAAGCGAAGGAGGCGGCGCTGGCCCGGGCGGAGCAGGAAGCGAAGGAGGGCGTGTTCCGACGGGTTTCGGCGACGCCACTGCTGATCGACTGGGCGGACGGCGCGGCGTACTTCGGAAGCACCTCTGCATCCGCGGCAGACCGCCTGACGGCGCTTTGCGCGGATACGTTCGACATCAGTCTGATTCCCGCACATTCGGAAGAAGTCGCGTTCCGCATTGCGCAGCGGCTGGGTCTGATGAGCGCGTTCGAGGAGAGCGCACCGGAATATGTCGCGCCCCCTCCGCAGGGCGCCGCCGGTTTTGACGCGGGCGCCTTGGACGCACACGACCGGACGTACCTCGGTCGGGAGTTTCTGACCTACCTCTGGAATCTGCGCGATGACGCGGAGGGTTTGTGTCCGATCGGCGGCGGCAAGGAGGTTGAATTCGTTCTGCACAAATCGCTGAGCCTCGAGTGCGAGCGCGGCGTGACCGGTCGGTTGTCGATCCGCGCCGATGCGCCCACGACGTCGGTGGAGGCGCGTGCAGCGCTCGCCTCCGGAAAGCAGCCGACGAAGCTGAGTCTTCTGGCGGTCATCGGCGGCGAGGAGGCGTCGTTCACGCTCGACGGGCGGCAATTCACTGTCAGCGGTCTGGCGCTTCCGCGATCCGATGAGAAGGACGCGGCAGCCGCCCTGGAGGAACGCTTCATGACCCTCCGGCTCGTCGCGGATACGCTGGACGCGATGTATGCCGAGTTTCTGCGTCTGCGTCTCGGAAGCGCGTGGAGCCGGACCTGGAGCGGTGTCCGGGCGTGGGCGATGCGCGAGGTCGCGTCGGATGTGCGCGGACCGCAACGGGCGTCTGCGTAACCGGCTTCGGCGGCGCTCAACCCTCGGCGGCCTCGCGGTAGCCCCTCGGGTGCGCCTGGTGCCATCGCCACGCCGTCTGCAGGACGGTGCGGATGTCGCGGAACTTCGCCTGCCAGCCGAGCTCTCGTTTCGCCTTCGAGGGGTCGGCAAAAAGCTGGGGCGGGTCGCCCTCGCGGCGCGGGGACACGACGGCCGGAATCGGGTGTCCGGTGACCTGGCGCGCGGCGTCGATCACCTCGCGCACGCTGCACCCGACGCCGGTTCCGACGTTGTAGGCGCGAAAAAGCCCGGGGGGCTGCGACTCGATCGCGATGCGGTGGATCGCCGCGAGATCCTCAACGTGGATGTAGTCGCGGATGCAGGTTCCGTCGGGCGTGGGATAGTCGTCACCGAAGATGCCGATGTGCGGGCGCTGCCCGAGGGCGACCTGAAGGACGAGGGGGATCAGGTGCGACTCCGGATGATGATCCTCGCCGATCGCGCCGTCGGACGCCGCTCCGGCGGCATTGAAGTAGCGCAATGCGCACGCTCCCAGCCCCCACGCCGCGGCGCTGTCGCGCAGCGCCCACTCGATGGCGAGCTTTGTCCGGCCGTAAGGATTGATCGGAACCTGGGGCATATCCTCGACGATCGGCACGCCCGGAGGCACGCCGTAAGTGGCGCAGGTGGAGCTGAACACGAGGCGCCGAACGCCGTGGTCGCGCATCGCCTCGAGGAGGACGACGGACCCCGCGACATTGTTGCGAAAATACTTCAGCGGCTCGCGGACGGACTCGCCGACGTCGAGAAACGCGGCGAAGTGCAGCACGCCGTCAAAACCTTCAACCGGAAAGAGGGAGTCCAGCAGCGCGCGGTCCGCGATGTCCCCGTCCACCCAGCGCGCGTTCGAGTCGATCGCCGCACGATGCCCCGCCGAGAAGTCGTCCAGCACGACGACCTCGTGCCCCGCCCGCACCAGTTCGCGCACGCAGTGACTGCCGACGTAACCGGCGCCGCCCGTGACCAGCAGACGCATTCAATCCTCCTCCAGGAACGCCCGCCCCTCCGGCAGATCGTCCGCCCCGGTTGAATCCTCCAGCACGACGTCCGCCAGCCGCGACACGCTCATGATCACTCGGCGCAGCACGACGACTTTCCGGCGGTTGACGGTCACGCCCTGCTCCAGCGCCTCCGCGAGATACGCCTCCTTCGACGCGTGCCCCTCGCGGCAGTCATGCACGTCCGCTTCGGTCAGCACCAGTGCGCTGTCGGTCACTTCGGCGAGCCGCCCGAGGTAGAGGATCGGACCGTCTGTGTCGACCGCGACCAACTCGGTGAGGAAGGCGTTCAGTGGATCGATCTGGTTCATGCGTTTCCCGTCGTCGCCCTTGCCCCCTCGGGGGGCCGCCTGCAGTATAAGAACCCGCTCACCGCCTCCTCGCAAGCGCGGTCCGGCGGAGGAGGTCATGACGCCGTCTTGCGCTGGCTTGCTCGTTTGACGCGCTGGGCGGCGGCGAGCATTTCGACGCGCCGGGCGTCGTCGATCCGCACATCCTCGACGATCAGGCCGTCGCGCATCGCGATCAGCCGATCCGCCTGTGCCGCGACGTCCATCTCGTGCGTGACGATGACGATTGTTTTCCCGGATTCGTGCAGATCCTGAAAAATCCGCATGATCTGCTCCCCGGTGCGCGAGTCGAGATTGCCGGTCGGCTCGTCGGCGAGGATCAGGTCCGGCTCGTTGACGATCGCGCGGGCGATCGCGACGCGCTGCCGCTCGCCGCCGGAAAGCTCGCCGGGCATATGCTTCCAGCGCCGCTCCAGCCCGACCTGCCGCAGCGCCTCCATCCCCTTCCGCCGGTCCACCGACGCCCGAGCGTACACCAGCGGCATCAGGACGTTCTCCAGCGCGCTGGTGCGGTTGACCAGATTGAACGACTGAAAGACGAACCCGATGTGCCGGTTGCGCACGCCCGCGAGCTGCCGCGACGACATCGCGCTGAGCAGCGCCCCGCGGAACTCGAGCGTGCCGGACGTGGGCCGATCGAGGCAGCCGAGAATGTGCATCAGCGTGCTCTTGCCGCTACCCGAAGCGCCGGTGATGCTTACGAACTCGCCCGCCTCAATCCGCAGATCCACGCCCGCCAGCGCATGCACGACGTCCTCGCCCATCGCGTATTCTTTGCGGAGTTGGCAGGCGTTGATCATGATCGCGATGCCGGCGGAGCCTCACTTCCGGTCGCGGTTCGAAGGTCCGACCGGCAGCTTCGTATACACGACCGCGCCTTCCTCCAGGCCTTCCATCACTTCCGAATACATGCCGTTGCTCAAGCCCAGTTTGCAGGCGACGAACTTCGTGGCATGCTCCTCTCCCGCGTCGCGGTCCGGAACGTACACGCCCAGGTCGCCGCGAGGCCCCTCGACGATCGCCTCTTCCGGGCACAACAGCACGTTGCTGACCCGGTCCGCCGTGAAGGTCACATCCGCCCGCATTCCCTTGAAGAGCTTGCCGCGGTTCTCGCTGATGATGACCACGTCCACCGGGTAATACACGGCCTCCTGAACCTTCTTCGGTTCAGGAAGGATCCGCTCGATGATGCCGGTGAACGTCTCGTCGCGGAACGTGTCGACGCGGATGACGGGCAGTCCCTCCTGACCCTGCGCGGCTGCCGTCCAGTCCGTCGGCAGGGCCGTCCGATCCGCACTGCCCGGTTTCGCCCACGCCGGGGCGATATCGTACACTCGTCCGATCTCCGCCTCGTCCACCTCCGCCCGGACGATCAGCTTGCTGGTGTCGATGACCGTCGCCAGCAGCGTTCCGCCGGTCAACGTCGTCTTGCCGCCCTGGATGACCTCGCCGACCTGCGTGCGCATCTCGCCGATCATCCCGTCGATCGGCGAGCGAATCTCCGTCTTCTCGAGACGCTCCAGTGCGTCGCCGAGCGTCTGCTGCGCGCTTTTCAGCGTCGCCTCGGCGATCGAGACGTCCTTCGCCGCAATCCCGATCTGAATCAGGACGCCGTCGCGCCCGGCAGCCGCGTCACGTACCCGCGACGCCAGCACATTCACGTTCGTTTCCGCCGCGATCAATTCGTCGTCCGTGGCGTCAGCAAGCTCCCGGGTCTTCGTAAAGCGGAACTCCGCGTGATAATGCTGAGCGTCGAGCTGCGCGACCAGCTCGTTCGCCCGCCTCAATTCGACGCGTTCCAGGTTGTTTAACGTCAGCTTTGCTCGCTCCAACCGGGCCTCAGCCGCCGAGACCTCCTGCTGCGCCCGGTCGTGGTTGCGTTTCTCCTCCTCCCGGTCGAGGCGGATGATCGCGTCTCCCGCGCGAACGACATCACCGGGCTGCTTGAGAATCTCAAGGACTTCCCCGCTCGCTTCGGCCTTGATCTCGATGCGCCGCGCGGGCAGCACTTCGCCGACGGCCTCGATCGGCACGGTCAAGTCCCCGCGCGTGACCTTCGCGGTCTTGCCCTCCGTGAACGTGAACGACAGGCGGAAGCTGCGAAGCTGAAGATACCCCAGCACCCCCACCGCCAGCACCAGAAACGTTATCAGCAGCTTTTTGATCATGTATTGTCACGGAGCGCAAACCCGCGCAGGAACCCGGAATCCAGATGCGGCGCGCTCCGCACCTCGAACACGCGCCGCTCCGCTGAGGCGCCTCCAAGTCGAACATCGGTCGGATCGGTTAAGCCGCCACCGACGATTTCTCACAGGTCATCCCGAATGCGTCCGCCACCGGCTGGTTCGTCAGGCGGCCCTCCTCCATGTTGACCCCGAGCGCAAGCCCCGGGTCGCTTTTGCACGCGGCGCGATACCCCAGGTCCGCCAGTTTCAATACATAAGGCAGCGTCGCGTTCGTCAACGCGAACGTCGAGGTCCGCCCGACGGCGCCCGGCATGTTCGCTACGCCGTAATGCACAACGCCGTCCACCTCGTAAACCGGGTCATCATGCGTCGTCGGGTGGATCGTCTCACAGCACCCGCCCTGGTCCACCCCCACGTCCACGATCACCGCCGCCGGCGGCATCTCCTTCAGGTCCGCCCGTGTCACCAGGACCGGACAGCGCGCTCCCGGAATTAGCACCGCGCCGACCACGAGGTCCGCCCGCTGCAGGTGACGCCGGATCGCGTGACGGTCGCTGTAAACCGTGTGTACGTTGGCGGGCATGACGTCGTCGAGGTAGCGCAGACGGTCGAGGTTCACGTCCATGATGGTCACGTTCGCGCCCAGCCCGGCCGCCACCTTCGCCGCGTTCGTCCCCACCACGCCGCCGCCGATCACCAGCACTTCCGCCGGCGCCACCCCGGGTACGCCCCCCAGCAGGATGCCGCGCCCTTTCATCGGGCGCTCGAGGAACTTCGCGCCCTCCTGAATGCTCATCTTCCCCGCCACCTCGCTCATCGGCGTCAGCAGCGGAAGACGCCCCTGCCGGTCTGTCACCGTCTCGTACGCGATCGCCACCGTCCCCGTGCGGAGCACCCCTTCCGTCAGCTTCCGGTCCGCCGCGAAGTGGAAGTACGTGAACGCGACCTGACCGCGGCGCATCATCGACCACTCTTGCTCGAGAGGCTCTTTCACCTTCACGATCAGGTCTGCCTGCGCGAAGATGTCCTTCGGCGTGTCCAGGATTTTGGCGCCGACCTTCGCATACTCGTCATCGGTGATGCCGGAGCCCAGCCCCGCGTCGCGCTCGATGAGGACGGTGTGCCCGCGCCGCACCAGCTCATCCGCCCCCACCGGCGTCAGGCTCACCCTATATTCGTGCGTCTTTATCTCCCGCGGAACGCCGACGATCATGAAGATACCCCTCTCGTGGCTCTGTTGAATGCACGCGCCCGGACTCCTTCCGCCCCGGACAAGGCGGACGAGTCTAGCCGAGGCGGAAAACCCCGGCAATCCGCGCGATCCGGTCGGCGCTGAGGTCACGCCGGGGTGAGCGGCGACGCATCCGCCCGGCTGATTTTCACGATCAGACCGGGCAGCGCCGCCGCAAGCCGCGTCGAAAGCGGGGCGAGCACCGGTCGTTCGCTCTCCCAGTGTCCGAGCAGGATCGCCGCCGCGCCTCGCCGCACGACCGTCAAGGCGTCATGATGACGCATCTCCCCGGTCACGATCACGTCACCTTCGCCGTGAAGGTGCGGAAACGGCAGATCCCCGGCGGATCCCGCGACCACGATCGCCCGCCGGACCGGTCTCGTTCCGCGGCCGACCTGCTGGACGACGCGCGAGCCCGTCCGCTTTGCGAGCCTCCCCGCCAGCGCGGCGACAGTCGTTCCACGCGGGAGCGATCCGGCGCGGCCGATCCCCGCCGTCACGGGACGTTCCAGCGGATAAAGGTCGAACGCCGGCTCCTCATAAGGATGCGACGCTCGCAACGCGCTCGTCACATGCAGCAGCTTCGATCGCGGCACGACCACCTCCAGCCTTGTCTCCGCCACGCGCTCCAGCCGCATCCGCTCTCCGACTCGGGGACGCGTCTGCTCGGAACCGAAGAACGTCCCCTCACCCTCGATCCGAAAACTGCACCGCGCGTACTCCCCGATCCGTCCGGCGCCAGCGTCAAACAAAGCCTCCGCCACCTTCTCCAGCGCCTCGCGGGGAACGAACGTCACCAGCTTGAGCTCAGGCTCACCTGGCACCGGCGCGGATTCCAGCGGGTGAACGTCCGTCAAACCGCAAAGCTCGGCGAGCACGTCGTTCGTCCCGCCCGGCGCGGCGTCCAGCGCCGTGTGCGTCGCGTAGATGGAAACGCCGGCCCGAAGACAGGCCAGCACGGCGGCGTCCGTCCCGCCCGAGTCCGCAACGATCCGGCGCACCGGTTTGAAGATCGGCGGATGATACGCGAGAACCAGGTCCGCCCGCATGCGCACGGCTTCAGTCGCCACCGCCGGCGTCAGGTCGATGCAAAGGACGATCCGTCGCGCCGACGCCGCTGGATCGCCCGCCAGCAGGCCGACGTTGTCCCAGGGCTGTGCCGACGAAAGCGGCGCCATCCGGCCCATCACGTGGACGATGTCCGATATCTTCCACGCGCCACGACCTCCGCCCGTCTTCGTCCTCATGCGCCGTCCCTCAACCCGGAAGCTGGCCGGCTTCGCGCAGCCAGCCTTCAATCTGGTCCCGGATGACGCGCAGCCGCGGAAGGATGTCCTCGCGGTTTCGGGCAGCGGCCGCATCCAGCGCGCTGCGGATCGTCTTGTGTGCTTTCAGCAACACGTCGACGTTCCGCGCTCCGGATTGCTCCGCGTTGATGATGTAAGCCCTCGCCAGCGTCTCCAGGTACTCCGGAAAATCCGGACCGGAAAGTTCGCACACGCGCTCGGCGATGAGTTGCGCCTTCATCGGGTCACGCAGCTCGGGCCTCGGAACGTCCAGCAGAAACCGCGCGAACTGATCGGCGATCCCCGGATCGTCCGGCGCCAGCAGCGTCGCCTCCTTCAGCAATCGGCTGGCCTCCTCGTAACGTCCCTGCTCCTCCACCAGCGAAACCAACCCGCTGAAGGCGTGCATATTGTTGGGGTCGTGCTCAATCGTCTTGCGGTAGTGCGTTTCCGCCGCCGCTAGGTCGCGGCGTCCCGGAACCGGATCCCGGTAAAGCAATTCCGCCAGTTGATAATGCGCCAGCCAGAAATCATCCCGCCGCAGCAACACCTCGCGGAATTGCTCGATCGCGCCGTCCCGGTTGTTTTCCGACAGCAGAGCCACCGCGTAGTTGCATCGCGCCTCCAGCATCATCGCGTCAGCCGCCAGCGCCCCGAGGAAGCAACGCTTCGCCTCCGCCAGCAGAAGCGGATGAAGCCGCGCCGGAGCGGAAGGAAGCCGGCGCGTCAGAACAATGTTGCCCAGCATGTTCAAGGAGGCCGCGTCATCCGGCTGATTCAGGAGATGAAGACGCAACGCCGCCTCCGCCTCCTCCGCCCGACCCGCGTCGGCCAGCCGCCACCAGTGCGCAAGACGAAGCGCCTCGGTCGAAGTGCGGCGCCGCAACGCTAGCAGATGAGGATCGACGAACGCCGTGTTCTCCGGCCGGTCCGTCGCGCCCGCGGCGATCTCCTCGGCTTCGCTCACCCGGTCCAGCGCGTTCAGCGCCTCAACCAGCGCCGCTCGCGCCGTGTGATAATCCGGCGCAATCTGAAGCGCCTTGCGAAAGTGCGGCTCGGCTTCTTTCGGACGCTGACGCCGCGTCTCCAGAACGCCTAGCCCGAAATACGCGGGCGCAACCTCGCCCTTTTCCAGCACGCGCTCAAACGCCCGGTGAACCTCCGCATCCGGCGTAGGTGCGGCGCCCGCCGCCGCCGGTCCCGCGTTCAGTTTCAGCATCAGTTCCGCGCGACGCAGCAAGGCAGCCTGATCCTCAATGTCGGATGACAGCGCCGCGTTCACCTGGTTCAGCGCCTCGCCCGTCAAGCCGGCGCGTTCCGCCACGTCCGCCAGGTAGTAACGGCACAGGAATTGATCGTCATCAAACCCGCGAAGCTCGGAGCGCTTAAGAAGGTCGAGCACGAACTCGTACCAGTCCTTTGCGTGATCGAGATACCCCTGCCCGTGCAGCAGCATCGCCACATTGAACGCCTGCTCCGGAAGCCGGCGTGGAACCGCGAGATTCGTGACTTCGGCGTAGTCCAGATCGAACTGCTCGCGTACCAGCGGATCGAGTGACTCGAGGTCCGGGAGCGGCAAGCCGGCGATCGCCGATTTGAGCGCGTCCAGCAAGGTCGGCGGCGGGGGCTTCTTTTTCGTATCCTTGCGGCAGGACGGCGCGACGGCCAGCGCGAGAACGACCAGCGCAAGACCGATCCGCACCCCCCAGCCGCGATTTCCGATCAAGCAATACATGATCCTGTCCTGGAACCTGAACCGCCCGCATTCCCAAGTTACAAGTTCGGTGCATCAATCCGGATCGCGGACTTCCGGTCCGCAGCACGGACACAGCAGAACTCCACGTTTCGGTTCAATTGCAGGAACTTACGATTCAACACACGAGGTCGTTGCCCCGCCCGAACTCACGCCGCGCTGCGCACTCCCGTCGCTTCGGCGCGAAGTAGCGCCCCGGGCGCCGGCACAGAACCACCCGTCGTTCCTGATCCGGAAGAAGGCGGCGGCGCTCCACGGCGCCCTTCACGAGGCGCCTTCGGAGAAGAAGGTTCCGCAGCTCCGCCTGCGGGGCTGTCAGGGGCGGTGTCGCCCTTTTTCTTATCTTTCTTGTTTGCCTCTTTCTTCGCTTTCTTCTTGTCTTTCTTCTCGGCCTTTTTGTCCTTGCGCGCGTCCTTCTTCGGGTTCGCCTCAATGCGTTCGATCGTCCGCTGGGCGTCGCGCCGGATGCGCTCGCTGGTTCCGCTTTCCGCAAGCTCCTTCAGCTTCGGCAGCACGCTTTTTGCCGGTTTTCCGATCTGCCCCAGCGCGGAAAGCACACCCCCGAGGAAACGCTCCGACTCGCCTTCAAGAAACCGCGCAAGATGCTTCACCACCCGCGACTTGTCCGCCGACGGACATTCCTCGCGAGCGCAGTGTCTTGCCAACGCCTGCACTGCTTCCCGCCGGATCGTCGAAGGCTTCCCACGCTGCGACCACTCGATGAAGATATCCAGCGCCGCCGCATCCGCGATCTCTCCCAGACCCCGCAGCACCGCCCGCCGGATCATCTCGTCGTGCGAGTCACGCGTCATCAGCCCCGCAAGAAACGCCGACGCCCCCTCAGGCTTGTGCGCCGCGTACGCCTCGATCGCCGCGCCTTCAACCCGGTAACTCGGATCCCCCGACTCCGCGATTTTCCTCAACCGCTCCGCGATCGCCGCGTCCGCCGTCACCTTCCCCAACGCATCTACGCAAGCCAACCGGATCCGCGGGTTCCTCGCCACGGTCCCCGCAAGCAGCCCCTCGCGGGCCGCAGGCGTGTCCGCTTTGCTCAACCGGCTCGTCAGCGCCCGCGCCAACGTCGGGTGCGGCTCGGTCCCCAACACCTCGACCATCACCGCAACGTCCGCGTCCGTCGCCTCCTTCGAAAGCGCCTCCGCCGCGCGGATGCGCCCGCTCAGGCTTGCCCCGGTTCTCAGCTCCGCCGCCCACCACATCCGCGGCGTCTCGATCTTCAACTCCCCGAGCATCACCTGCTCCGGGTCGAGGCTGACCCGCGACGGTTCCGACGCACACGGAATGCGGAACTCGTGCTCCGCGTCCCGCAGCCAGTGCAACGAGCGCTGCGGTGGGACGCCGAACGCCACGATCTCAACCTCCAGCGGCATCTCAAAAGGCTCGCCTTCCGACTTCTGCTTGACGGTCAGAATCAACACGCGGTCATCCGCTGACCAGCGACACCCCACGTCGATCACCGGGTGCCCCGCGCGCTCCGTCCAGTCGTAGAAGAACCGCTCCAGCGACCCGCCGTACTCCGCCTCCACCACCCGCCGGAACTCGTGCGTCTCCACCGCCTGATGCCGGTATTTCGCCAGGTAACGCTGCACCGCGCGCCAGAACGTCTCCTCGCCCACCCGCGCCTTCAGCGCGTGCAGCATGAACCCCGCCTTCTGATACACGCGCGCGTCGAACATCCGGTCCGCGTTGCGGTAGTCGCGGTCCACCATCGGAGCGGCTGCCCCGCCTGCCAGCGCCGCCTCGCGGAAACGATGCAGCACCGACTGATACCCGTCTCGCCCCTCGGCGCGCTCCGCCCAGACCGCCTCGAAGAAACTGGCGAAGCCCTCATTCAACCAGACATGCGACCATGTCCGGCAGGTCACCAGGTCGCCGAACCACTGATGCGCCAGTTCATGCGCGATCAGATCATCCGCGTCTCCGTCGAGGTGTGCCCGGTCGTCGTGCAGCACGCCCGTCCCCAGCGTCGTCGCGCTGGTGTTCTCCATCCCGCCCCCGAACTGCTCGGCGCAGATCTGCGCGTACTTGTCCCACGGGTAGTCCACGCCGATCTTCCCAGAAAAATAATCCAGCATCTCCAGCGTGCGCCCGAAAGCGTTCTTCACCTGAGATTCGCGGCCCGGCGGAACGTAGTACGTCACCGGACGCCCGCGCCACTCCTCCTGCGCCACCGTGAATTGCCCCACCACCAGCGTGATCAGGTAGCTCGGGTGCGGCTTTTCCTGATGCCAGTGAAACGTCACCCGACCGTCCGGGGCGTCCTTCCTGGAAACCAGCCGGCCGTTGGACACGACCTCATTGCCCTGCGCCGCCGTGACGATCAATTCCGTCGTCTGAAGCTCGCTCGGATCGTCGAAGCAGGGGATCCAGTGCCGCGTGTAATTCGACTGCCCCTGCGACCAGACTTGCAGCGGAATCTGAGGATCGCCCTCCGTCGGCGCGAAAAAGTGCAGCCCGCGCGAAGGCTTCTCCACCACGTAGCGAACGATCACCGTCACCGTCTCGCCGGCGCTTGCCGCCGGAGGGGGCAGCTCGACGGTCAGCCGCCCGTTCTCAGTCGCGTATTCCGCGTCCACCGGTGCTCCCGGTCCACGCCGGATCCGCACGCCCCCGACGCTCAACTCGACAGCGTCCAGCTCAACCCGTGACGCAGGCCGCGTCGCTTTCAGGTCGATCGTCGCCTCGCTCTCCACCCGGCGAGCCTCCAGATCGACGCTCAGAACAACCTTGATGTGCGTCAAGTCCCACGGCCGGTCCGGCGCGAACTGCGTATCCGCCCGCAACGAAACCGCCGACGCGATCGAAATCGTCGCCAGCGCCGCCCCGAGGCGCCCTCGCCGAACCGCCGTCTTCGCCGCGGGCTTCGGCGCCCGCCCCCCGTGCGCTGTGCTGGTCATTCCGACATCCCTTACCCCAGTCCCTCCGCCGTCCACGCCACCGCCGTCCCCGGTTCCAGCGTCACCACCCGGTCACGCAAAGTCGCCGGAAGCGCTCGACGAAACTCCTCCGCGCTCCCCGCCAACACCGGAAAGGTCCGGTAGTGGATCGGCAGGATCGCGGCCGGTTGCAACATCTCCGCCGCCAGCGCCGCCCCCTGCGCCCCCATCGTAAAAAGGTCGCCGATCGGCAGACACGCAATCTTCGGCGACCACATCCGCGCGATCAGCGCCATGTCGCTGAAAACGTCCGTGTCTCCCGCGTGGTAGACCGATGCTACGCCGGGCGCCTCGACGATCACGCCGTTAGGCATCCCCGCGTACATCAGTCCCTGCGGCGCATCCAGCGCCGATGAGTGATACGCGCGCGTCATCCGCACCGTCACGCCCGCGACGCGCTGCGTCCCACCCGTGTTCATCCCCTGATAACGCCCGACGCCGATCGTCTTCTGCAATGCACAGCACAGGTCGTAATTCGCCACCACCGGCGGGTCGAACTTCCGGATCAGCGCCTCTGCGTCCCCCACGTGGTCCGCATGACCGTGGGTCAGGATCAGAAGATCGCACCGGGCTTGCTGCTTCTCACGCGACGGACATGACGGGTTACCCGACAGCCACGGGTCGATCAGAATGACCCGCCCGTCCGGCAGCGTCAGCCGCACCGCCGAATGTCCCAGCCACGTCAGGTTCGCGCTCATCCTCGCAGGGTATCCGTCACGGCTTCTTCCTGGCCGCATCCGTCATCCGACCGATTTCGTTAAGCACCTCCGCATGTTCCGGAAACCGGTCCCGCTTGTGCTTGCTCCAGACCTCTTTCCCGTCCACGTGGACGTCGAAAACGCCTCCGCTGCCTTCGATCAGCTTCGGCTCCACTTCGAACTCCCTCCGGATCGCATCCGCCAGACCGGCGGCTTTCGGAAGGTAGTTTCACTGCGTGCAATACTTGATCGTGATCTGCATGTCCGCTCCTCAGATGAACTGACCTTAACTGAATTGCAGGCGGCGCCGCCTTCTACCAGACGCCGCCGGCACTCTCCTCAGCGCCCGCCTGCCGACGCCGTCCGGTTCAGCGGATTCCGCGCCGGACCGGCAATTATACCCGGAGGAACCGCCGAACCAACCCGCACGCCGCATGTCGCCTTGTTCTCGAACCAACCCGCACGCCGTGCGCCGCACGGCGCATCACCAGCCGCGGCAGCGGCGGAAGACTCCAGCCCACGGTGCCAGCCGTGGGAGCGCAAGGCATATCAAGCCCTCAGCCGCGGCAGCGGCGGAAGAACGCCCGAATCCACGCCGATGCGCCGCCACCGTGCGTCACGCGCCGCCCGTCGTCGCCTGAAGAAGCATGAACTGCGAGAAGTTGAACCCCGCATGCATGACGATCGCGGGAACCAGCGACCGCCGCCAGATCGTCAGCAGGCTCATCACCACCGACAACACCGCGATCATCGGCAGCACGAACCACTCCTGGTCAAACAGGTGCAGTCCGGTGAAAACAACCGTGCTCGTCAGCACCGCCGCCCACCACGACCCCAGCAAACGCCGCAGCCGCGGCATCAGCAGTCCCCGGAAAAGCATTTCCTCATTCAGCGACACGAACATCGCCAGCAGCGCGAAGCCTCCGATCGACAGGTTCGGAACAAACGCCTTCAGCCGCTCGGTGTTGTCGTCCAGTCTGTCTCGTTGCTCCGGGAAAAGCACGAACGAGACCAGGCCGAACACCACCGCCACCCCCAGCATCGCCCCCGCCCCCGCGACCCCGATCAAAGTGTTCAGCGGCAGCCCTTGCAGGGTCGCGCCGACGCACGCGGGCCGCTGTCGCCGAAGCACAAGCAGCAGCGCCGTCCCCGCCACGTAGAACCCCGCCCGCGCCGCCATCATCGGCAGCAGCAGAGGCTTCAGTTGCGAGGGATCCTCAAAAACCGAGACCCCTTTCGTCAGCGCGATCAGCGCCGTGAACCCGACCTCGAACATCAGAAAGATGAGCAACACCACCCCGCAATCCGCCAGGGCGGCGAGCCGGCTCTGCGAGCGCAGAAGCATCGGATCCCGATCAGGCGTCGCCTCGCCCGTGAAACCTCGCTCGACCGCGTCGAACGCCGCCCAGACTCCCGGCGCGGACGCGCCATCCGACCACGTCACCGGTCGCGCCCACGGCACAAACACAGCCGCCGGCGCCTCGACGACCGGAACCCTCCCGCGGACCTCCGAATCTCCAGCACCTGTCTCACCGAGCGGCGCTGAGGCGTCACTGACCCCGGAGTCCCCGTCGCCCGGAGCGTCATCGGATTGCCACGTATTCGAATTCACGCGGGTTATTTCGTTCAAAAAGACGCACGCGACGACAGACGCGAACCTTGAAGCGTTGAACGCACGTGGAGGCCTCGTCGGTCGTTTCACGAAGGCGGCGTCTTGTGCGTCCCGTCGCACCACGGCAGCGACGCACTCCGGTGACACTGACAGACGGCCTTGCGCCCCGGCGAGGGGACATCAACCACCTTCGGCGCCAACCCCGTGCCTTCCCGGGCGTGCGATCCGTCGCAATACGGCAGGTTCGCCGACAACCCGCACTGACAATACGCCTTCCGTCCCGCCGTCTCCTCGATGACCAGCGGCGCCGTCCCGTGTTTCGGTGCTTGCATGCGACCGACCTCCCATCCTTTATTCAAGCGCCTTCACGGCGGCGGAATCACCTTGACAAGCTCAAGCATCGGCTTGAACTGTTCCGCGTCGCAACGCTCGCAAAGCTCGAACAACACGCTTTCGACCGTCGTGACGCGCACCCCCGCCTGCCTCATGCGATGCAGCGCCGTCTCGTGCGACATCGCCCCGCGCGATCCGACCGCGTCCGCGCACACGAACACGTCGTAATCCTGACACACCAGATCCAACGCGCTTTGCAATATGCAGACGTGCGTCTCGACCCCCGCGACCAGCACCTGCGTGCGCCCCGATTCCTGCAGCGCGTCGCGGACCTGCGGCGTCCCGCAGACGCTGAAGGACGGTTTCTCGATCACCTGCGCGCCCGAATCCTTCAACGCATCGAGCACGCTCGCGTCCGTGCGACCCAGTCCGCGCGGGTATTGCTCCGTCACAAGAATCGGCAGGTCGAACACTCTCGCGCCTCGTATGAGCTGCCGAACCCCCTCCAGCACGCGCGCTCCGTCGCGGATCGCGGGCATCAGCTTCTCCTGCACGTCGATCACCGCGAGCATCGCCCGTTTCGGTTCAAGTCGATCCGGTCGCAGAAACATCCCTCGATCCCCGCCGCTGACGGCACTGATCCCCCGAACGACTTGTACTGTAATGCCCGGTCGCGACCCGCAAAAGCGCCAGCGGCGACCTCCCGGCGCGACGGTCCGGAAACCGGACCCCCGTGTATGCGACTTTCGGACCTCGACGGCGCGGACGCGCGGCTTCTGCGCCTACAATTCCGCGAAGGAGGGGAACTGAATGATGCGATTCGAACAAGGTCCGGGGACGCGCCCGGATCAGCCCGGGAAAGCGGCGAGCGCCGAGGTTGACGTCGAGTCGGGAGGCGACGTCGTGCTTCCCTTCCGCGCTCCGCAGCGCTGCGGCCGTGTGCCGGGTCGCCGCGAGATTTTCGCCGCCCTCATTGACTGGGAATTGCGGCACGGCGATCTGAATCGCCCCGCGCGCCGGCGCCTCGTCCAGTACGCTGCTCAGCTCGGGTTCTCCGCCGCGCAGGCCGGTTCCTTCATCCGCGCATCCCTCGATCGGATCGAAGCCGAACTCGGGCAGGAATCGGCGGCCGCTTCGACCCTCCAACGTGCTGACGATCCTGCGCCGCTCAGATTTGTCGCGCGGAGCGCGACGCGGGAAGCACATCCGCTCGCCCGCCGCGGTCCTTTGTGCATCCTCGTCGGCGCGGTGATGCTGACCGCCGGCGTGGCGGGTTGGCTGCTGCGCTGAAGGTCCGGATGCCGCGTTACAGGTTTCTCGCATCCGCACGGATCGCGGAGCGCTGTTCCGCACGGGCGGACCGGAGATCCGCGCTCCGCGGGCAGGCATCGAGCTTGGCTGCCCCGGTCGCTACCCCGCGAAGGGGTTCGGATCGAGCAGGTTGTCCTTGCCCTCCACCTTCGCCATCTCGTCCGCGCCCGGGAGAGGCTCTTTCTGTGTGTCGATCACCGGCCACAGCGGTGCATACTTCGCGTTGATTTCCGCGTAGTGCTTCCACTTATCCGGCAGTTCCGAGTCGGGGAAGATCGCGCTGGTGGGGCATTCGGGCGGACACAGACCGCAGTCGATGCACGTGTCCGGATCGATCACGAGAAAATTCACGCCTTCGTGAAAACAATCCACCGGACATACCGCAACACAGTCGGTGTACTTGCACTTGATGCACGGCTCGGCAACGATGTGCGCCATCGAGTGATCCTCCCTCAGATTTCCGCCGACGCGGGCTTCAACGTCACGCCCGCGGCGCCCGCGATCCGTCTGCGCGTATTCACCCCGCCCGGTTCAAATCGTGCCCGGCAGGATTCGAACCTGCAACCTACGGCTCCGGAGGCCGTCGCGCTGTCCAATTGTGCCACGGGCACCTCTTACGCCTTAGTCTAGGAACGTCCGACGGGGCGTCAAGAAACGTTCGCCCCACCCCAGCGCTTCCGGCGGATTCCGCCGAACTTCGCAGACCCACGCCACGGCGCGGCTCGGGGGTTCACCCCATCGTCCGTGTTTTTGCACACCGCCGTTGTCGTTCCGGGCTACCAGTTCGGTCGCTGTCGCCCAGGCATGATCCGCACAACGCGCCTTGTGCATCCCGGCAACGTATAATAAGAACAGAGGCGCGGACGGCGGCACAGGTTCGATCGTGGCGCGCCCGTCTTCGGAGATCCGGCGACCCGGCGCGGCGGGTCGGGAGGATTCCGTTTTTTTGAGATGCCTGTCGATGCGTGTACGTGGGTTTCTGTTCTGGGGGGTTGTGCTCGTTGTGCTGGGGAGTGCGGATTCGGTCTACGCCTGGGGACCGGCGACGCACGTGGCGATCGGCGCCGAAGTCCTGGCGCGCCTCGCGCTGCTTCCCGCCGCCGTCGCGGCTCTTCTGGCGAGAAACGCCGCCGCCTACCTTTACGGCACCATCGCGGCCGATGTTGTGTTCGCGAAGCGCCTCAGCCGCGTCAAGCAGTTCTGTCATCACTGGTCCACCGGGTTTTCGCTCCTTGAGCGATCGCAATCTGACAGCTCACGGGCCTTCGCCCTCGGTTATCTCTCGCATCTCGCCGCCGACACGGTCGCTCACGGCAAGTATGTTCCCCGGCAGATCACGCTCTCCGGCGCGTCGGTGAATTTCGGGCATTTTTACTGGGAGCTTCGGGCGGATTGCGCGGCGGACGCCGCCGCCTGGACGCGCCTGAAGGGGTTGATGGCACAGGATTTCGACGAGCATCACTGCACGCTTTCCGCGCATCTTAAGGGAACGTTTCTGCCTTACCCCCTGAACCGCAAGCTCTTTCACGGCATTAATGCGACAGCGCTCAACCCGTTGCATCGCCGGGCCGTCACAGCGTGGTCAAGCCTCTCGAAACATGATCTGTCGCCCTCGCTCGTCGCCGCCTACCGGGAAGAATGCGTGGACCGGACGCTCAGTCTGCTTTCGGAAGAGCGGCATTGCGCGATCCTTAGGGACGACCCCAACGGAACGGCAAGCCTCACGCAAACGCGTGTTGCCCTGCGCGGCTTACGCAGACAGACGCGGCGCGGATTCGACCGCAGAGCAATCGCGCGGGAATTCACGGCTGCCTGGAGTCCGGATTGCGCAACGAGGTGCGGTTCTGCAAAGCAGGCCCTGATCGCATGAGTCTTGCCGAATCAAAACCGCCGGGTCCGCTGCTGTTTCGCACGACTGAAACTGAACCCGGAATCATGCTCCGCTCCGAGGTGCTCCCTTCCGATCGCGATGCGGTGCGTCGGATCGTCACCTCATCCGGGTTCTTCCACGATTTTGAGGTTGATGTCGCCGTCGAACTGGTGGACGACCGGCTGGCACGCGGTGACCGCAGCGACTACCGGTTCGTGTTTCTCGAACGTGCCGGAAGCGTCGCCGGTTACGCCTGCTACGGCCCGATCGCCTGCACCGTCGGGAGCTTTGATCTGTACTGGATCGCCGTGGACGCCGTGGTCCGAGGGGCGGGGCTGGGCCGGGCGTTGCTCGCCGAGGTCGAGCGCCGCATCGACGACTCCGGCGGACGCAACATTTACATCGAAACCTCGTCCCGACCCCTGTATGAACCGACGCGGGCCTTTTATCAGCGATGCGGCTACCGCCAGGAAGCCCGCCTCTCCGGTTTTTACGCTCCCGACGACGACAAGCTGATCTACGTCAAGACACTCCCCGCGTGATTATGCCCGTCGCGCGTCGCTGTGTTTGTCAAGTCAGGCGTCCGACCCCGTCTTCTCATACCGCTCCAGGCGCTTGCGGTATTCGTCGATCTTCTTCGGATCCTTGCAGACGTCGATCGCCTTCTTCTGCTGCTCGACAGCTTCCTTGACACGGCCGTTGTCGAAGAGCGCTCGGGCGTAGGTGTCAACGATGAAATCCAGCGTTCCCTCGGACGCCTCGACCGCGCCCTGCGCCGCCCGCAGCGCCAGCGGAAGGTCGCGGTTCGAAGGCTCCACCTCCTGAAGCACAACCCACGCAAACTGGTTCAACGCCATCGCGTCGCCTTTCGACGCCGTGATGAACGCTTCGCCCACCGCCGCCAGCTCCGCCGCCGGCTTCTTCTTGAGGATCACGCCATCGAAGTACTGCCGGAACAGGTTGAGCTTCTTTGCCTCGAGCATCCGGGGCTCGTCCGCCTTCTTGAACGCCTCAATGTCGTACTTGTCCGCAAGAACGTCGTCGATCGCCTTGCCGAACGCCTCGTCCAGCGGGTTCCCGTGCCAGACAATCCGCCCGGACTTGTCGATCAGAAAAGCCCAGGGAATCCCGGTGATTCCGAACGCCTCCATGTAGCCCCGCATGACGTCCTGCTCCGCCGTATCCACCGCGATGATGTAGTCCATCGCGGCGCCCTGGGCCTCGACAAAGGGCTTCACCCGGTCGGCGCTTTCGTTGCTGACACCGACAATCAGCAGGCCCTTTTCCTTGTACTTCTTCTGCAGCTCCGTCAGGTGCGGGATGCTCATCCGGCAGGGAGGGCACCACGTGGCCCAGAACTCGACGACGACCAGGTTCTTGCCTTTTGCCGCCTCCAGGTCCACCGGCGCACCCTTAATCCAGGCGCCGGGCTTCAGTGGCGGTGCGGCGTGGCCCACGCCCACCTCGAGCGCATGCGCATTCCCCGCCGCCGCAAGCAGCGCCGCAAGGATCTTCAGTAATTCCGTCTGCCGCGATCGTTTTAGCATCGTGTTCGTCCCGTCCCCTCTCCGCCCAGCGCCCCGCCAGGACCGACCTCATGCGTTCCACCCTGCCGCCCCAACGCGGCAGGCCCGCTAACGCCGACACCTGATGCGCACGGCATACATAACGGCCCGCCGACGGGGTTGATTCCTTTGATCTGGTAATCGTTTGAACATGCGGACGGGGCGCCGGGCCTACGCCGCATCCGGTTCGATCGTCACGGTGAGTTTCACGGACTGAAACTGCTCCTGATAAAGCTCGGCACGCTCCTTATGCGTGACCAGCAGCAGGGCAATGCCGGTCCGGTCCGCCTCAAGCGTTTTCTCGATCGCGTCCTCGGCATTAAGCGGCGTCAGTTTCAGGATGGACAGGATGACGTGCTCGAACGTGTTCACGTCGTCATTGTGCAGCAGAACCTTGTAAGGGGGGAGTTGTTGAGGCTTTCGGTCGGTCCGCGCGGGCTTCGGCGGCGTCAACACCGCCGTCGCCGGACCGGAAGGCTCCCCCGGAAGAATCGTCGCCGTCTGTTGCTCAGCCGCCATCTGAGTGGGTTCCCACGCCGAAACATCAGGGGCGAACTCCCGTAACGCCCGCTCCTGAAAAGACTTGCAGCCCGAGATTCATCGGTTCGGCCGGTTCCGTCGGTCCAGCCGAACCCATCCCGGAATCACCTTCATGATATTCTATCTCTTATCCGGCGAACGCAAGAAAAACCTTTTAACTTCATGAAAAATATGATCTTAAGAGATTAAGGCTCCTCGCCGCTCGTTGGAGAATTCGGACGTTGGCCGTCCTTCGCTAGCGTCTCACCCGAAGGTGCGTCTGAGGCATCCACGCCGGGCGCGGGCGTGAAATCGACCGTCCGGCTTGCCTGAAGCGGGTTGCCTGTCAGGTAATCCACGAACGCCACCTTCACATCAAGCCGCCGTGCGACGGGTCGCGGCTGATCCTGGGGAAACCGACATTTCACGGTGTACTGGTTCGTCAGGAACTTGCTGTGCCACGCCTCCTTGACCTCCTTCGGATCCGCAAGTTCGACCAGCGCGACGACGCGAGGCTCGCCCATCACCGAGTTGTCCACCACCTGCACGCTGATCCGGCCCCCCACGGTCACGACGTTTCCCTCCGCGTCGAGCGGTCGAAAATGCACCGTCACCCCGTCGTCCCCGGGGGCTCCGTCGTAATCCGCGCCGCGAGAAAGACTCAGGATTTCCAGATTCACCGGCGAGAACATCCTCGCCCCAGCCGGGTCGCTGAACGTCTGAAGGTTGACGACCTGCGCCTCCAGCCGCTCGATGTCCGCGCGGTGCTTCTCAGCTTCGCGCTTCAGGGCCTTGTTCTCAACCTGAAGCGCGTCCACCTGCTTCTGCAACTCGACCTTCGTCGTTGATCGCTCGCATCCCGGCGCCGCCACGATCGCACAAAGCAGCGAGACATGCATCGCACGACAACCGGCATTCATCAGGTTGGTCCTCATGATGTGGGCTCCGCTGACGCCGCAGACGTTCGTCGTCCGCAATCGTCACCTTTATACTACCCTCAGGTCCGGACCCGGCGACAGAGCGCGCTCGCGCGATCCGCTGGCGCAAGCCGGCGGTGGAGCGCGCCGAGGCGCGGAGGAGCGATCTTGTCGGGAAATTCCGAGTTGAGCCACGGCGTGGAGGTGCAGCGGGGGCGGAGCGATCCGCTCGCGGTTGTGCTCGCGGACCGCGCCAGGCTCACCGTTCTGACGCCGACGCTCGTACGACTCGAGTACGCCCCGGACGCTCATTTCGAGGATCGACCTTCGTTCTTCGCGCTCCACCGCGACCTTGCGCCGCCGCCCTTCGACGTCAGGCGGTCCGGGGATCAGCTCAGCATCCGCACCCCCCGGATCGAACTGGAGTTCCGCTGCGGTCCGGGAGGCTTCAGCGCGAGCAACCTCGCCATCCAGGTCTGCCGGCCCGGGCATCCGCCGGCCGCCTGGCGCCCCGGAGACACGAACCGGGGGAACCTCGGCGGCACGCTGCGCACGCTCGACGGTGCACGCGGACCGGTGCGCCTCGACGACGGGCTTCTCTCTCGTGACGGCTGGTATTTGATCGATGATACGCGCACGCCCGTCTTCACGGCGGACTGGATCGAGGCCCGTCCCGGCGACGGGCGACAGGACTGGTATTTCTTCGGATACGGGTCCGACTACCGGACGGCGCTGCGCGATCTGGTCGCCGTCTCCGGTCCGATCCCCGTGCCGCCTTCGTTCGTCTTCGGGAGCTGGTACTCGCGCTACTGGCCTTACTCGCAGGAGGACTTCGTGCGCCTCGTCGAGGAGCACCGCCAGCACGGCTTTCCGCTGGACGTCCTCGTGATCGACATGGACTGGCACCTGCCCGGTTGGACCGGGTACACGTGGAACCGCGACCTCATTCCCGATCCGGACGGTTTGTTGCGGTTCCTTCATGAGCGAGGCGTCGCCGTCTGCCTGAACCTGCACCCCGCCAGCGGCGTGCATCCCCACGAGGAGAGGTATGACGCTTTTGCGCGGACCGTGGGTGCAGACCCTGCCTCGCGTCAGCCTGTTCCTTTTGATTGCACGGCCCCCCGGTTCATGCGGGCGTATTTCGAGGTTCTGCATCATCCGCACGAACGACGCGGCGTCGATTTCTGGTGGCTGGACTGGCAGCAGCAGACCACCTCCGCGATTCACCGCCTCGACCCCCTGATGTGGCTGAATCACTTGCACTTCCACCACCTCCTGCCGATCCCGAACCCGCACCGCCCCCCCACGCTACCGACCCGCGCCTCGTCGGAAGCGGGCTGCGGTCCCGAACCCCTTGCAACACCGAGCCGCGCCCCTGGGGAAGTGGGTTCCGGAACAACCTACCGACCGCCAGATGCGCTTCCTTGCGGACCCGATCCGGCGACAATGCAGCGCCCTGGGTCGGATCGCCTGATCTTCAGCCGCTGGGGAGGCTGGGGCGGTCAGCGTTATCCCGTGCAGTTCTCCGGCGACGCGGAAAGCCGCTGGGACGTGCTCGCGTTCGAGGTCCAACTGACCGCGACGGCGGGGAACGCCGGCTGCGCCTACTGGTCGCACGACATCGGCGGACACTGGTCACTCGACGGACGCTGCGATCCGGAGCTTTTCACGCGCTGGGTCCAGTTCGGCGCGGTCAGCCCCGTCCTCCGCGTTCACAGCACGCGCGATCCGGCGAACGACCGTCGGGCGTGGATCGACGGCGAGCCGTATGCTTCCGCGATGCGCAAGGCCCACCTGCTGCGCCGCGCCCTGCGGCCGTATCTTGAGAAGACGGCGTTGCAGTGCCACGATGACGGCACTCCTTTGTGCCGCCCGATGTATCTCGACGCCCCCGAAACGGACGACGCCTACGACGCTCCGAATCAGTACTTTCTCGGAGACGATCTGATCGCCGCACCCGTCACGGCGCCCGGACAGGGTTCGCCGAGGTTCGCCCGCGTGGAAGCCTGGCTTCCGCCGGGGAGGTGGACGGAGTGGGAAAGCGGAAGAATCCTCGCCGGTCCCTGCTGGGTCGCGTACGACGTGGCGCTGGCCGGGATGCTGATCTTCGAGCGCGAGAACGCCGGCGTCCTGCCGCAAGACCTCCGCGACGGGCGGAACGTCCGCGTCATCGCCGAGGCTCCCGACCGTCGGCGCCTCCCGGCGGCGCCACGCCTCTCGGTGAACGCCGCGGGCGGATCCTGTTATGACGCAGCTCAATTCCTCGACGACTGGCGCTTCATCGGTCCCTTCGAGCCGCGGCGCGATCGCCCGGAGGTCCGTGCGGCCCTCGAACTCATGCTGAACCTGCGACCCCTGCCCCGCGTCTGGCGCGGTCCCGACGACCTGCAATACGACATCCGCCGTTACCGCACCGTCGCGGCCACCGTCTCAGACGCCGCCCACCGTCTCGACCACGCCGTCAACATGAAGGCCGTCTTCGGCGAGGACGAGTCGATCGGGATCGCGGTCTGCGACCTGGACGCCGACGCTGATCCGGTGGATCTCCTCCTGCGCCACGACGACCCCGTCACGCTCTGGGTGGCCGGAGTCGAGGTCTACCACGCCGACGCCGTCCGACCCGTCTACGACCCGCCTGTGCGGATTCCCGCTCCGAACACCGCGGGCGCCCGCCGCATCGCCCTCCTGCAGAAGCAGTTCGGACGTCGCTGGGGGTTCGACCTCGCTGTCGTCCGGCGCGCCGCTTGCAGGTCGTCGGGGTAGCGTCCGTCGAACGCGCATCCCGCGCTGGCAACGGTGCGCGGCGGTCGTATAATTGCGCCGAATTCAGCGCGATCGGCCTCCACGCTTTTTCAGGAAAGGCAAACGCTCATGAAAAAAATCCGACTTTTCACGCCCGGTCCGGTCATGATCCCCGAGGACACGATGCTGGAGATGGCCCGCCCGATCGACCATCACCGCACCGCCGCGTTCCGCGAATCCTTCAAGGAGCTAGGCTCGCTGCTGCAATACGTCTTCCAGACCAGCGGAACGTGCGTGACGATCACCGGCAGCGGAACCGCCGCGGCCGAGGCGGCGATCGTCGGCTGCTGCCCGCCGGGGCATAAGGCGCTGGTGGGCCTCAACGGCAAGTTCGCCGAACGCTGGGCGAAAGTCTGCACGAACTTTGGCATCCCGCACACCGCGATGCCCGTCGAGTGGGGCACGGGCGTCAAGGCGGCCGACGTCGAGGCGCAATTCAAGGCCGACCCCAGGCTCGACACGGTCATCATCGTTCACAGCGAGACCTCGACGACGGCGCTGTCCGACGTGGCGGCGATCGCCAAGGTCACGCGGGCGCATAACGCGATTTTGATCGTGGACGGCATCACGGCCGTCGGCGCGATCCCGGTGAAGATGGATGAGTGGGGCGTGGACGTGTACATCACCGGCTCGCAGAAAGCGCTGATGCTGCCGCCGGGGCTGGGGTTCCTCGCGGTCAACGACCGCGCCTGGCAGCGCATCGACTCGGGCAAGACCACGACGCTGTACAACGATCTGAAGGCGTACCGCAAGTCGCTGGAAAAAAACGACGTGCCTTACACGCCGGCCAACACGTTGATCCTCGGCGCGGTTCACAACCTGCGCAAGATCAAGGAGCGCGGGCTGGAAAACATCTGGAAGGAGACGGCGCTTTTCGCCCGCGCCACCCGTGCCGCCGTCGCCGCCCTCGGCTTGAAAACCTACGCCAAGGATCCGACGGACTCGGTGACCGGCATCTGGGTTCCGCAGGGCGTGGACGAGGCGAAGCTGCGCAAAACCCTTCGCGGCGATTTCGGCCAGCAGTGGGCCGGCGGCCAGGGCGACCTCGAAGGCAAAATCGTCCGCATCACCCACATGGGTTACATGGACATCTTCGACACGCTGGGCGGCATCGCGGCGCTGGAGCTGGCGCTCAGGAAGAACGGTTACAACACCCCGATCGGCGCGGGCGTATCCGCGGCGCAGAAGGTGTTTGCGGAGGCCCTGGGGTAGGCCGCGGCGGCCCGACCTCCCCTCCGGAACGGAATCCTTCGGCGATCGTATGAAATCGCTGTGTTGCGCGAGCGGTACTAACCTCGAATTTCGCCGTTTTTGAAAGTTGGATATCCCTCGGATGATCGAGGGCATCGGAACGGCGGCTCCGAGGTTTGAGACGCCGGTGTTTCCAGCGGGTGCTGCAAAACCTCAATGCCTGCGGTTTCACTCGGGTTCATGTCCAAGCGAGCGCCGACCTCCGCAAGCGTCGCCCGAGGCACATCGGACGGAGAAGAACCGGAGGGTTGAAAGGAGGATCATCGCATTCAACGCGATACTCAATACGAGGATCGCCTGCACGAGGATCGCCTGCGCCCAGCTTGGTTGGAGACTCGTTTGCCCCTGCGCACCGTTCTGGTGTCATCCGTGCCTTGCCGCGTCGGACACCGCCCGCCGCCTCACCTTCTTCATCGCGAACTCCGGCGCTTCCTTCACACACGTCCACAGAATCTTCAACCCCAACCCCAACGTGCCGAAAAAGCTGCGCACGACGCCTTCCGTTGGCGCAGGACCCAGGTCGGTGTAGCCGTGCTCGGTCGGCGTCACCTTCTCCCAGTTGTGGAAGAGGCGCCCCCAGGCGCTGGTGACGGCCTGCCGGACGCGAGCGCGACCCAGCACGGGATACCAGAACCAGTCGTGATAGATCACGCTGGCGATGTACGACCACGGCGCGAGCCACGTCTTCAGCGACCACTCCAGCGGCTTCTTTAATCCGCCCCAGTAAATCCTGTGCTGCATCCGCGACGCGAAGGTCATCTTCTTGAACGGTCCGGCGAAGTGCCAGTTCTCTGACGCCGCATCGAGGTCGCCGACGAATTCGATCTGCCGCGGATCGCCAACCCCCAGTCCCCGCTCGTGCGCCAGGCGGATGAACTTTACATCGCGCAGCGGGTCCATGCCCATCAGCTTCGCCGCGGCCGCGTCGATCGCCACCTGGTCCGCCGACGCCAGCAGCACGTTCTTCACGTACGGCACCATGCACCGCGGCCCCGGCCCGTCGCCGGCGAACGTGCCGTCCATCACCGCGAACAGACCCCTGTGGATCTTCTTCTGGATCATCAGCAGATCCACAAGCGTTTCATGGATGACCGGGTGCGTCCAGTGGCGATGCTCGTTGAGCAGGCCTCCGAAGGCGTTCTTCATCGCGCCGGTCATCGTGGTGAAGATGTGCGTCTTGACCGTCGGCAGGTGCAGGATGTTCTCGCCGAGGAACCGACGCGGAATCGAAAAACCCTTCGGATACACCTCGTTGAGGCAGAGGAACTCCTTCGTCAGCTCGCCGACCGCGTCGCGCACGTTGATCCACTCCTGATCCGCCTCGTACAGGTGGATGTTCCGCAGGCCGTACTTCTCGACGACGTTGACCTGCTTGTTCTCACGCTCGCCGAGTCGGGCGTCGATGACCACCGTGCGGTTGTGGCAGGCGTGGATCAGCTCGCGTCGGTACCCGTCGGCGAGCATCGCGCGGATGACGCCTTCAAGCTGCCACGGGGTGGTGGACGTGGCCGGGTAGAAGAAGTGCCAGGAGATGTTGACCTTCAGCGCGGTATCAACAGCCGGGTCCAGCACCGACCGATAACCCGCCAGCCGCATCACGCGGGCGTAATCGTCGAGGACGGTTTCCGGCGACGTTCGGACGATGGCGACTTTGGAGTTTGGCATACGGTTCAAGGTTCACATCTAATGTCGAGTGCCGCTTTCCGCCTATCCGTCTCCCTCCGTCTCGGCTGCGGCCGGCGCTTCATTATAGTCGTCCAGAGCACCCCGCGAAATCAGACCATCAGCGCAAGCCGCCCCCGGTGTGCTGGGTTTGTTGTGTGAGGAAAAAGATACTCAGCCCGGCTTTCGCGCTTATCCGCCCGTTGAAAAAGGAGCCCGTCTCACCGGGGCGCGAATCTCGCCGAAAAAACCGTCATCCCTAAGGCTGATCGTGAGTTCTTCAACGGGCCGATGAGCGGCTTGGCGACCGCGAACGCGTCGGTCTCTCTGCTTTCCTGCGACCGCCACCGATACCGCGAGTCGTCCAGACCCGTGTCCCACGCATCCGTGGTCGCCATCCGCACGCCGAAAGCGTCACAATGCTGCGCGGCCAGGGCGCGGTCCGTTTCCGCACCCGTGTAGAGCAGAAGGGCGCTCGTCCCGCCGAAGAGGTCCGGCAGCACCCAGTGATCGAAGTTGTCCCCAGGATCGGCATCCACGATCAGCAAACATCTCGATCCCACATGGCTTGAACCAACATCGCCAACTTGGTTTGCAGCGACGAGGAAAGACCGTGACTTGTGCACAATGCAAGCAGCTCATTTACGTCGCGCGTACTTGATGTACTCGGGGTGAGAATCAGTTGCGCAGTACCTGCCGTGATGCGAAACACGCCCTTCTTGTTGACTATCAACTTGATGTGCGTGAGAGCTGCAGTTCCAAACAGCCAAACGAACCCAACCAGACCACAGCCCACAGCCCACCAGATGTCATTCAAGGAACGCAAGGCCAGCGCGGAAGCGATCGCTGAGGCTATCAGAGCCACGCTCGTGCCCAGCATCCGACGCCAGCTCGCCACTGCGTAGCCGGGTTCTTCATACCCAAAATGACAAATCCGGCATTCTCGGTGACCCTGTCCACCCAAAGTGGTCAGCGGGGACTGACAGCAAACGCACAATTGCAGCTCTGAGCAAGGCACCACGTACATGCCAGATCGCATACTCGTAATCCCACCCACTGCAATCGTATTCATGGCTTGTTCCATAGGAACGCGAGATACTCTTTCGCTCGCTCTTGTGATGCCTCGCCGAAAAGGGTATGGAAGAAGCCAATAAACGCATTAGCCACGAAACTCCCATACTGTCCTGCCAAGGCAGCACCAATCTCGAGTGCAAGGTCTTCCCATGGCAATGCGCCCATGGCGCCTGTGCTGAACCCTCCTCCTGCAAACCCGATGAAGCAATTCGCCGCCACCCAACCCCAAGAGTCTCCATTCAACCCGCTTAGTAGACCGGAACTAATAGCGCCCGCTATCGCTCCAGCGATCCAAGGTGCTGCCGGAAAAAGTGGGGCAAGAACAAAACCCAAGACCCCGCCAACCAGACCAGCAAGAAATCCCACGCCAAAACTCTGCCACGTCTTGTGGAACCACGCGTTTATCAGGCCGGTCAGGAGCGCCACTCCGAGGACGATGAGTCCGGCTGCTAATCCCAAATCAAGCGTTAAATAGTGCCAGGTTGCCACGTTGGTGTCACCGGTGTGGCAGCGCGCAGATGGAGCGCGGCGGCCGGGCGGTCGCGTGA
>JABWBH010000083.1 GCA_013360585.1 Phycisphaerae bacterium
CGCCCGCTGAAGAACCCGGGATCGGTCTTTGTGATGGCGGTTTTTCCCGATGACATTCGCCTGCCGGAGGGACGCGCACCCCTTTTTCAACGGGCCGCTACGCCTTTTCGCAGGTTTGCCGTGATTCGTCACCGCCCCGGCTCAGGGTCTGACCAGCAGTTTGATTGACCGGCCCGCCGCCACGTCGTCCAGCGCCGCATTCAGTCCGTCCAGCGGGCGCTCCTCGACCGAAAGCGTCGACCACGCCCGCCGGCCCGCCTCGGTTCGAAGAACTTCCACCGCCCGATGAAAATGCGAGTAATCCGAACCCCAGCATCCGCGGATGTCGAGGTGCTTGCGGTTGATGTCGCGATGCGGGTTGATCGTCGCGTCGCCGCAATCCGTGTACTGCCCGACGATGACGACGCGCCCCGCGTCCCGCGTGAAGCGCATCGCCTGCGCCGCCGCGACGGGTGCCCCCGCCGCCTCGATCGTCACATCCGCGCCGCGTCCCTGAGTGTGCAACCGGACCCACGCCTCCCGCGCCGCCTCGTCGCAACCCTCGAAGTTCAGGGTCTCGTCCGCGCCGATCGCCCTCGCCGCCGCCAACCGCAGGTCCGGCGCGCCGATGCACAGCACCTTCCCCGCGCCGGACAGCTTAGCCAACGCCGCGCACGACAATCCCACCGGCCCCGCCCCCAGCACCAGCACGGTCTCGCCGATCCGCAGCGCCGCCCGCTCCACCGCGTGAAGCGCCGTCGGAAGCGAACACCCGCCCGACATGAACAATCGCGACTCCACGCCCTCCAGTCCGATGCACAGCGTCCCCGGTTTCAGATACACGTATTGCGCCCACCCGCCTGATAATCCGTCCGCCGCGCCGTAGGTGATCCCGTAAACTTTCCGCTGCGGGCAGCGCGTCGAGGCCTTGTCCAGCAGACACGCGCGGCAGCGGTGACACGTTCGGTGGACGTCGAGGAAGGTGACGCGGTCACCCTCGGCGAACCGCCTCCCGTCCACGTCGGTCAACCCGCCGCGAATCCGATCCAGGACGCCCACCGTGACGTGTCCGGGAATCAGCGGATACGGTACGCCGGCGAGCCGCCCCTCGCGCAGATGCACATCCGTCCCGCAGACCTCGGAGAACTCGACGCGCAGCAACGCGGAATCCGGTTCAAGCGGCGGAATTGAAAACTCACGCAGCACGACCGGCGCGTGCGGCGCGGGAATGACGGCGGCCAGACAACCCGTAGACATAACGTGAAAGGATGCCGCCGCCGGTGGATCGCCGTCAACAGCTCATCCCGAAGCCTCCGCAGCCCGACGACGGGATAGATCGGATCTGAGTCTCCACTTGACTCCGGTTGGCGGGTGTTGGATTCGCATGAACGTACGATCATGCGCGGGAATCGACGGGCTTTCCTGGCCCCGGAGGATCATCCGACAGTCCTGGCTCCGGAAGATCATTCCGAAGTCCTAGCCCCGGAAGATCATCCGACTGTCTTGGCCCCGGAAGATCATCCGGCAGTCCGGCCTCGGAGGACTCATTCCGAAGTCCTAAATCGTCATTCTCGGTTTCGCGGCGCGCTGCGAAACGAGCGTTCGCGCGGGCTGAAGCCCGCGGCTCGGAGGGCACTCCACATTCGTGAATCTTGATTTAGCCCCGGCAGGGGCGTCAGAGACCAGCCCAGTCCGCCAGGGCTGGGGGAAGCCCGCCAGGGCTGGGAACCCCGCGCGGGGAAAACGAAGTCCCGGAGGGACGAAAGAATCGGACAGATGACACATGCTCGCTGCGCCGCCAGTCCGCCGTCCCTCCGGGACTGCGCGGTCTAGGCGCCAAGTCCCCCGGCGATAACTCGCTGGGCAATTCTCGGCTGCCCCTCCGAGTCTGGGATTTTTTCCACCCGGTTCCTCACGAACACCCTATCCGGGGTCGCAAATCCGGGCCTTCGGCACCTGAATTGGGGGTTTCGTGAGTGCATCCTTCGATAAAACCCCGGGCTCTCCGGGGCACAAGGGCGCGTCGCATTGCAACCTCAAGACCCTCCAGGCGCTACGCACCGGAGTCAGAGGGAGACTCAGAGATCGGATCTGATCCTGCCTCAGAATCCACCCAACCGCAGGCTTCCACCGCAGCTCCTGTAAGTGATTCTCCGGTTGTCCTTGGCAGCCCGCTGAGAGCAAGATCCATCCGGGATTTCCGGGTGATGCAAAAGGCAAGGACGCGGCCCTGCTCTTCCGACAT
The DNA here is from genome assembly GCA_013360585.1 of Phycisphaerae bacterium. Taxonomy (GTDB): domain Bacteria; phylum Planctomycetota; class Phycisphaerae; order UBA1845; family UBA1845; genus JABWBH01. Next base: position 2,225 of record JABWBH010000083.1, read on the forward strand.
CTCGACCCGGACAACGTCTACCGATGTCGCACCGAGACGGTCGGGATGAGCAGCTCAGCCGATCTGGAGCGGATGCATAACAGCCTGTTGAAAAAGGGAGCGCCTCCCTCCGGGAGGCGAATTTTATCGGGAAAACGGCATCACAAAGACCGATCCCGGGTTCTTCAACGGGCCGATAAGGGGCGCTCGATCATCCTCGACAGCAACAGCTTCTCCCCTTCCAACCCGAATGTGATCCCGATAAAATGCATCGGTTCCACGCTGGAGCTCTGGGGCAACCCAGCCGGCTCACCTCGAACGGCACCGTCCGGACGGCCCCCTTTGACGCACCGCCCGCCGCAACACGCAGAACCCGGCGCGCGACAGCGCAGGCTCGCACACCGGGTTCACCGGACGCAACGAACACGGACAGCGACATCGCCTGAAGCGACATCGCGCTGGCCGGCTGGAACGCGCTCGCCCAATCCCCCGGCCGACCTTCCTTGACGCCTTCCACGGTTCAGCTAAACTCCTCCCTGAGGCGCGGTCCGACTGACCTCGTTCCCCGATAGCTCAATGGTAGAGCGTCCGGCTGTTAACCGGCAGGTTGTAGGTTCGAGTCCTACTCGGGGAG
>JABWBH010000064.1 GCA_013360585.1 Phycisphaerae bacterium
CGGTCCGCGCGCCACGCCGCCGCCGCCAGCCCGACTAACCCCGCCGCCGCCGCGCCCGCCGCCCCCGCCGCAAGCTGGTCGAACCGGTTCGACCACGAAAATCCCGCGGTGCGCGTCAGCGGAAACGCCCCGACAAGGATGAACACCGACAGCGCCGCCGCCGCTGCGGTCGTGGACAGGCGGAACGACCGCTCGGACATGAGCGCCTGCGTGCCCTCAAGGGCTTCGATCACTTCCTCATCGATCGACCAGCCGCATTCCGGGCAACGCCCGCCGGAAAGCCCGGTCAGGTTGTACCCGCATTCAGGACACGGCGGACGTGGCGTCACGGAATCCGTCATGCCGCGTGAGATAGTCTCACCGACGCCGGCAGGCAACCGCGGATCATTCCGGGTCCGCACCGGATTCGGACGCGGGGTTCGCGGGCGGCAGCGGTGGTTCAGAGGCTTCGGAGGTTCCTTCGCCTTCCGGCTTCGAGGCGAGATCTTCACGAAAGGGGCGACCAGCGGCGTACATCGCAGCCCGGTTGCGAATTGCTTCGGCAAGGGTTGTGCGACGCTGGCGCCGGGCGAGGTCCGCCGCGCGGTCGGCGGTCGCTTTCGCGCCGGCGAAGTCGCCGGTCTCCGCCAACGCTGCGGCGAGCGCGTCGAGCACCTGCGGAACTTCGCTCCCCGCCGACTGCTCCGCGCGGCGCGCCAGCTCCAACGCCCGCCGTCCGTCGCGCAGTTCGTCTTCGACCGAAGTCGCCAGCAACCACGCCAGCGCCGTCTGAAGCACGGCGCTGGACGCAAGACTCTCCGCTTCCGAAAGCACGCGGATCGCATCTTTGCGACGCCCCTTCCGACGGTACGCCTCCGCCAGCGCCTGTCGCACCGTGCTGTTTCCCGGCGCCAGGGAGAGCGCCCGCTCCAGCGGCGCGACGGCCTCGTCCGCGCGATCGCGCCGCACCAGGGCGCCTCCGAGTTTGATCAGCGTCGCCAGATCATCCGGATTCGTTTGCAGCGCGGCTCGGTATTCGGCGATCGCCTCGTCCGAGTCCCCGGCCTGGCGCAGGGCGGCGCGGGCCCGATCCGCACCGGCCGACGCCTCCGTGTACGCCGGCTGAATCCGCAGCGCCGCCTCGAACTGCGCCAGAGCCTCGTCCGGACGCTTCCGCGCCAGCAGAAACTCCCCGTACCGGTAGAGCGGTTCCGGGTCGCGGGCGCGCGACGCGAGGGCAGCGCCCTTGCGGAACTGCTCCTCGGCCTGGGCATCGCGCCCGTCAAGCGCGAGCAACCGACCAAGTCGCCAGCGCAGAAACGCATCATCCGGACGCAGTTCGACCGCGCTGCGCATGTGTTCGAGCGACCGCTCGGGATCGCGAGGGCTTCCCTCTCGCTCGCCCTCGAAAAAGCGCGACAGGATCGCATGTCCTTCCGCCTCCGCGACGCGCGCATCAGCGCGGCGATCCTTGCTGGGCGTCGGATTGAAGATCATCGCGGCCGCCGCGACGCCGGCCGCCGCCCCGGATCTCGACAGCGCGCGGTAGGCGCGGCGCCGAACTGCATCGACCCCCGCCACCGCGCCGGCACCGGCCAGCACCAGCAGCACCGGAACGACCGGCAGGCGATATCTTCCGGGACAGAAAAAGAGCACCACCGTCCCCATGTAAAAAAGCAGAAACGCCAGCAGCAGAAGCCACCGTCGGTCGCGCCACGTGATGCACGTCAGACCCGCTGCCGCAAGGCACGTCACGACCGGAAACCCGATCCAGAACGCCCACGACAATCCCGACAACCCCGCAAAGAACGAAATCGGCTGGTTGTTCGAAACTTCCACCGGCGTCCAGAAGAGAACCAGCTTCCGGAGCAGATGCCGCACCCATGTCGCGGGGTTCGAGCGAATCCACGTCAGGCTCTTTTCAAACCAGTAATCCGACACCTCCTTCTCGGACAGCGAGCGCCCCAGCTCCCGCTCCGGAATCAGGTGGGTATCCTCGAAGCCTTCCCACCAGCCGGGGCGTGTGCCCGGGACCACTGCGGTGAAACCGTCCTGGTTATACGGGTTGTTGCCGATGTAGAAGTTCACGCCGCCCTGTGACGCGATCAGGACGAACTCGCGCCCGACGACTACGTTGCGGATCGTCACCGGCAGAATCGGGATGACCGCCCCGAGCGTCAGAAACCCGGCGGCGGAGGCCGTCTTTCGCCACCGTTGTCCGCGTGGCGACATCAACGCGAACCAGAGGACAAAGCCCGGAAGCAGCGCCAGCACGTTGGGCCGCGTGATCGCCGAAAGTCCCCAGATCAGACCCGCGCCGACGAACCCGGCGGCCCGACCGCGCCGCTGCGCCGCCAGCAACGCCAGCAACAGCGCAACATCCAGAAAAACCTCCAGCCCCACCGTCTTCAACTCGGCGTCGAAGTACCACATCGGCCAGTACGCCGCCGCAAGCAACCCCGACGCCAGACCCGCCGCAAACCCCGCCAGCTTCGACCCCAGCCGCGCGACGAGGTAGCACGTCGCCGCGCCGAGCACGCACCCCGCGAGCCGACCGAGCCACACCTGCGGACCGAAAAGCGCATACAATCCGCCCAGGGCGTAGTAATACAGCGGCGCGCGGAAATAAGGCTTGTCGTGGATCGCCCGCAGAGGCTCCCCGGACGCAAGCTGCGCCGCCCACTCATGATGCACCCGCATGTCCATGATGGGGTGCGCAAACATCGGATTGCCCGCGGATTGTCCGGCCAGGTAGATCAGCCGCAGAATCAACGCCGCCGCAAACACGCCGCTCAGCAGGACGTGCTGCCGCCGGGTCAGGGGCACGTCGGTCGGCGCCGCCGCCGAAACGGGTGCTGCTCCCGCCCGGTCAGCCGCGGCGTCATGTGCTTCGCGCCGAGGCACGCGTCACATCGCCTCCTTCGACAACACGGCGAGGTAAGGCAGGTTGCGGTAGTGATTGTCGTAGTCCAACCCGTATCCGACGACGAATTCATCCTCGATGTCGAATCCGACGAAGTCCACCGCCACGTCCGGCGGCGCCTTCGACGGCTTCCGAAGCAGCGTCGCGATCTTCAACGATCGCGGACCGCGCTGCAGCAGCTCCTGTCGCACGAGGCGCAGCGTCTTGCCCGTGTCCAGGATGTCGTCCACGACCAGCACGTCCTGACCCCGAACGTCTGCGGCGATCTCCCGCGTGAGTCGCGCTCCGACGGATTCGGTCGTGCGCCCGGGATAAGACGAAACCGTCACCAGCTCGAGCCGCATCATCACCGGCATCCGCCGGATCAGGTCCGCCAGAAAGATGATCGACCCGTTGAGGATCGTCAGGATCGTCAGGTGCCCGTCGATCGTCCCGTATGAGGTGACGATCTCCCGCGCCAGCTCGCCGACGCGAAGCTGAAGCTGCTGCTCCGTGATGAGGATGCGGGCGACATTCGACTGCATGACGGACAGTATACCGCACGACCCCGTGCGTAACAGGAATGACGCCGCGGAGGCGCGTCCCGCGCGGGTCAGGCTTAATAAGGCTTCGGGTGCGGACCCGCCTTCCACTGCGCGAAAAGCGCCGCACAACGCGCCCGACCGACTCCCGCCGCGACCCGCACACCGCTGCCGCCGATCCGGTAGACCTCGGCGCAGGGGAGCGAAAGCTCGTGAAATCCGCCCGCTTCGGCATCCGCGATCGTCGCGCCCCACGCGACTTCGTCGATCCGGGCCCAGTGGATCGCCGCGGCGCACATCGGGCACGGTTCGCACGTCGTGAACATCACGAGACCGCTCAGGTTGATCGAACCCGCAACCCGCGCCGCCGCGCGGATCGCGTTAACCTCCGCGTGCGCCGTCGGATCGCAGCTCGCGCGGACGGTGTTGTGCTCCGCGCTGACGATGGCGCCGTCGCGCCGGGCGATGACCGCGGCGAAAGGGCTTTGTCCCGCGCGGATCCCGGCCTCGCAGACCCGCACCGCCTCGCTGACTAGCGCTTCCCAGTCCAAATCAACTGCCGCCGAGGACGCCGCCCAGCACGGACTGGAACAGGAGGTTGAAGATCGCGGCGACGAACGCCGCGAACTGCGCCAGAAATTCCGTCGAAGTCAGATATCCGTCGATGTCGAGGTTCAAGTCCGATCCTCCTTTTTTACATCGAGCGCACCGCGCGGAGCAACCCGCCTGTCGCGGGGTTCAGCGGCGGTTGCATCCTCCGCCTCACACTCAGGCGGCGCATCTTACGCGCCCCACCGGTCGCCGCAATCCGTCACGGCGCCGCGGCGTGCGGCGGTGCGGTCAGCGCCACCGCCAGCAGGAACCGGTCGATCCGCTCCGGCTCGATCCGCGCCCGCGCCTGAAGGTCGGCCAGAACCTCCTGAATAAGACGGTCGGCCTGCGCGTTCTCATGCCGGCGGATCAGCTCCGGCTGGAGCGACTGAAAATCCGCGTCGGTCGCGGCCTCGATCCCGCCGCAACGCACCAGGAAGAGCGCTTCCGGCGTCTCGATCACGTCGCTGACGCCCCCTTCCTCCAGCGAAAACAAGACGTCCACCGCCTTCTGCCACCGCGCCCGCAGCGTGTCACGCGCCACCCAGCCCCAGTCTCCACCGTTCTCGGCGTTCAAACCTTCCGACCGCTCCTGCGCTACCTGTAAGAAGGATTGACCCTCAGCCAGCGCCTGGCGCACGTCGTTCATCGCCGCTTTCGCCGCCGCCAGCGCCTCCGCCTGTTGCTCTCGCGTCGGAGCGGTTGCATTCCCGGGAATCCGCCGAAGCACGTCGATCTCGATCAGCTCCAGCTTCCGCCGCTCGGGACGCACAAACTCGGGGCGCACCTGCTCATACAACGCCAGCAACTCGTCACGCGTTGCCGGCTGAATCTTCGGATACACGTACATCTGCAGGTGACGTTGAATCACCACCTGCCGCCGGATCACCTCGCGCTCCGCGATCAGCGTCGTTCCCCGATCACGCAGGCGCTCTTCGTAAACGCCCTGCACGCCCCCGCCGAACTCGGTCACACGACGACGAAGCTCCGCGTCCACCACCTTGTCCAGCATCTTCTCGTCATCCTCGGTCAGTCGGGCGCTCGCCGCCCCGTAAAGCAGCACCTCGGATATCCTCGTTTGCACGGCGCGGATCGTCGTCTCCTTGACCAGCGCCTGATACGCCGACGGCGACATCGTCCGCGCGCCCTCCGCAAGCTCCTTCAGATACGGCCGCAGAACTTCGGACGCCTCCACGATCTGCCCGTTGACGCGCATCCGCGGCACGGGCGCCTCCGGGTCGCTCGGGTCGACGCGCACGTCCGCCGCCGACACCGTCCTCGAAGGACGAGGCGACGCGCTCTTCATCCGCTCCTGCTCGCTTGGCGCGCTGCGACAGCCGGCGACCGCCGCAGTCATCGCTGCCGCCGCAATCGCAAACACGCTTCGCCGCCCGCGCAACCCCAAATCCCGATCCCCTCCGGAAAAACGAACGCTCCGAGCGACCGCCTCCGCCATGACCCTCGAAATCCGGGAGTTCGACCTGTCCATCCCGTCGATGATAACGCGACCTGCCTCGCCCCGCGCCCCGCCGCACCGGGGCAGCCGACTGCTACGTATCCGCAGGGCGTCCGAGAGTCGTTGCCGCTGAGAATCATCCGAGAGTTGCAGCTCCGGACGATCATCCGAAAAACGCAGCTCCGGACGATCATCCGACAGTCTCAACCCCGGAACGATCATCCGACAGTCTCAACCCAGGAACGATCATCCGACAGTCTCAACCCAGGAAGGTCATCCGAACGTCGCAGCCCCGGAAGGGGCGTCAGACAACAGCCCAGCCCGCCAGGGCTGGGAAAGCGTCGCAATTGAGCCGCAAGTCCCGGAGGGACGACAGAAGTTCGAGAGGAGGGAACGCCGTCGTACCGTGGATCGCCCGCCCTCCCGGGCATCCTCGCCGTCGCGTCACCACGACAGAACATCCAGAACAAAACGCCGAACCGCGGTCACGTTGTCAGCGCGACCGCGGTTCGTTCCGATGCCGATCTTCCCGGACATCGCGGCTTTGCGCCGCGCAGGCAAGTCACGGACACGAGTACGACTTTGCATCACTCGCGCCGCAGCCCCAGGAGGCCGTCGCATCGCCGGAGTCCGCCGGCGGGCGGTTGTTGAACTTGGCCTTGCCCTTCCCGCGACGGTTGACGGTCCCGGACGACGACGAATCATCCGTCAGCGTCACGGTGAACGTGTCCCCCTCCAGTCCGCCCGCCAGAATGACCTTGAGCTGATTCGCGCCGTTGCGGTCCTTGCAGGTCGTCTTGGCGACGCGCTCGGTCCCGACGCATCCGTTGTCCGCGCCAGGCCAGAACCCCCCGCTGACGGCGAACCGGCTCCCGGACATCGTTCCGGCGTCCGGCTGTGCGATCGTGCCGCCCAGGCTGTACCCGCCCCCGGTGCTGAACATCCCGCCGCCCCCGTCGATCGTAAACCAGGTCACCACAAACTCCTGCGCCATCACACCAGGCGCAGCGCAGACAACCCATCCGAATGCGATCTTCACCAGATGGACCGGTGTCTTTTTCATCAATCATGCTCCTTTCATTAAACGACCGGCGACGATGACCCCTCGAACCCGGTCAGCCGCCGATCCTCACCGTTCCCGTCGTCGTGCTCAGCGTCATCGGGCGATTGAGCGGACCCGTGCTCGGAAACGTTTCGTTGTAAGTCCCCGCCTGAATACGCACCGCCCCTCCGGGAATGACGAACCACATGCCCTCCAGAATCGAGTTGTAAGGTCGCCCGGACGTGCCGTCCTCCGCGCCGCCGTTCGAACGATCCACGAAGCACGGATCACGCGCCGGCGGCGCGCAGCTTCCGCGCCCGTCGACGTGGTTCCGGATCGCCACCGAGCAGGACGGATGAAACACCAGGTTGATGTTCGCCAGCCCGCCGTTGCAGGTGTGGCAGTAGCTCATGATCGTGCCCACGCCGCAGACCCGCGCCCCGCCCCAGCACCCGTCCTCCTCGTTGTAGCACTGATCCAGCGGCGGGTTGAAGCAATGCGTGTGATGGGTGCCGAAGTTGTGTCCCATCTCATGTGCGAAGACGACGACGTCCCAGTTGCCGTTGTCACGGTCGCGCAGCGGTCTCGGGAAGGAGCCGGACATGTTGCCGTTGACGCCGTAGGCGCTGCTTGTGCAGATCTGGGATAGCGAGGCCCGCCCGCCGCCCAGATCCTTGGCGGACAACAGGTGGGCGATGCTCCGGCTGACCGAACCCATGTTGTTGTTCCAGAAGTTGCGCATCTCCGTGAGCGCGTCGGCGGTGTTGTTCGCGGTGAAGGGGTCGTTCGACGTGTCCCACACCCGCACGAACACCGCCGCCAGCTTCAGGTTCATGTCGCGCTCGTAGATCGTGCTGATCGAAGCGAGGAGCACCACGCAGTACTCCATCGCCTGCGCGGCGGTCGAGAAGCGGTTCCGGAACTCGAAGTCCGCGTCCGTCGCCACCCGCGCGACGCGCCAACTGAAGCCTGAGATGGGCTCGTCGCCGCCGCCCGACCCGTCCAGGAACGGCTCGGTTCCCGGGAGAATCTCCGGATCACACGCGAACTCGAACGGCGCGAACTGCGCCTCCGGCGCGAAGCGATTGTACATCCCGTGGTTCGAGTCGCCCGGGACGATCTCCTTCAACGACACGGGGCTGAGGATGTACTCCTCGTCGGGACTCAGATGAATCACGCCGTTGATGAAGTCCGGCGTCACGCCCAGGAACACCCAGGAGTCGTCGAACCCCGCGACGCGCCCGCGCAGCAGCGCCACGCGCGGATGCTCGACGGCGATGTCGCCCAAGTCCGTGCCGATCACGAACTGCGTATCCGGCATCGTGACGTGGAACTGCTCCAGCTCCAGATCGACCCGATCGGTTGCCGAGATCGGAAAACCCGTCAGCACGACCGTGGATTCGCAGTGCAGAACCTCATACGTCGTCGGCGCCACGTCCAGACGGACGCCCATCTCGGCGACAGCGTGCGTGTTCACGGTCAGCGGCGACGCCAGGACAGCCGGAAGCCCCGCCGCGCGCCGCGCGAGTTCCTCCCGGCCCGCTCCCGCGACACCAGAGGACGCCGCCGGCGCCTCCTCCACCTCGGACCCGCCCGCAGCGGTTGACGCGCCGTGCGCCGACGGTTCCGCCACGACGCGGTCCGCCGCGGATGGCACGGCGCGGACCGCCGCGGGATCCGCCGCCTCGACCCGCGCCAAGGCGAGCGACGCGAATCCTCCTGAAGCACCAACCAGTACGATAAGAAACCTGAATGCGTGCATTTGTCTCGTCATGTGATGTCTCCCCATGAGTGTCTCGTTCCTTCGGCACGCACTCACTGCAAATTGACCAGGACCAGGACCAGTCCCTTCTCGCGGGCGCCCAGCGCCGTCATCGCCTTGCCGATCACCGCCCCGTGCGACCGTGTCGCGTCCGCCGCCTTCATCGCATGACCGGGCGTGTCAGATGTGGTCAGCAGATCGCCCGGCTGAATGCCTTCGGCGCCGGTGTCGCACCAGACATACACACGCCCCGAAAGCGCCACCGCCGGAGCGTCCTCATGCCCCGCGGCGCTGCCCAGCACCGCCCCCACCGGGAAGTGGTTCGCCCCGCTGACGATGCCCGCCACGCACCGGTTGTACGCCCCGCGCGCCAGGCACAGCTTGCCGGGATTCGCGGGATCGATCGCCACCACCATCCCGGGTTCGACCGCGTCGGACGTGGGGAACTTCTCCGCCAGGTCCGCGCCGGTGATTTCGAGCACCGGGACGCTCACGACGCCGCCTGCGCCGGGCGAGAGCACGATGTCCGCGCCCGATCCGAAGGCCGCGATCTCAATGTTTCCGCCCGAGCGCGCGTTGACGACCGAGAAGTGCGGACTGCCCGGTGTGCCGTAGCCGACCCAGGCGCGCTCCGCATTGGCAGAATCGCGATAGCTCACATATCCCACCTGCTGCGTCGTGGAGTCGGTATCGTGCAGCGCGATGGTGGGCGCGGCGTTTGCGATGTGCATTGTGTGGGTCGGTGCGACGGTGCCGATGCCGACGCTGCCGGTGGTCTGAATGATGAAGTTCTTGTTTCCGCCGCCGCCGATGCTCTGAAGCTTCAGCGCTGCCGCGGCGCCTGTGCCTTCCTGGCGGGCGACCCAGGAGCGCTCGCTGCCGAACCAGAACAGGTCCGCCTGATCGCCGATGTTCTCGACCACGATCGGACTACCGGTGACGTGCAGTTTGGACGTGGGCGCCAGCGTGCCGATGCCGACGTTGCCGTTGTTGTCCACGAAAAGAGCGTCCGTCGGGCTGCCGTCCGCGGCATTGAGCGAGTGACCGTCAACGCCTGGTACTTTCAGCGCGAAAGGTGTCGGCGTCAGCCTCTGCCGCGGCGTCAGCGTCTCGAACTGGTTCAACCCCGCGGGACTGACCTGAAGCTGCAGGAAGAGCGCCACGTCCCCGAACACGTTGCCAAAGTCCAGCTCCGTCGTGAACAACCCGTTGGTGACGGAAACGTTGCTCCTGGTCACGACAGGACCGACCTGGTTTCCGCCCGCAAGCGCATCAAACAGGGTCGCCCGGATGTCGTGCAGACCGTTTGCCGGCTGACCACCGTCCGTGAGCCGACCCTGATACGTCATCCCCGTTCCCACCGGTACGGCGGCGAACGCCCCCGCCGTCGTCACCACACTCGCCAACCATGCCTTCCCTAAGCCATGCTTCTTCACGACTCTCTCCTGATCTGATCATCCACTCGGTTCACACGCTCCGCGCCCCGTGCGCGCAGCGCCTTCCCAAACTCCAACCCGCGGATTTCCCTGCCGCTGAGACGCCGCCCCGGCGGTCGCCCCGAACCGTCTTATGACGCGAGGCAACACTTCTCACGGGCAGCGAACGCGGGCTTCCAGACTGCACGAAGTGACGAACACCTTCCCCCCGCGCGACGGACACTGCTTGACCTTGGCCTTGCCTCGGCGGTTGGCCTCGGCGCTGACGCACTCGCCGTTCGGCATCTTGAAACCATAAAAGCTGCCCGGCGTGCCCCGCTTCAGGATCGCCTGCACCTGGCAGCCGCAGGTCTTCTCACGCACTTTCGCCGTCAGCAGTTCCGCTCCGTTGCACCCGTCGCTGCTGCAAATGCTCCCGTACTGGTGATCATTGATGATCGGGCTGTGATTACGATTGAGGTTGGAGAACTCGATGACGCCGATTCCGGCGTCGTGACGGAATCCCACAAAAACAGGCGTTCCGTCATCGGGAACTGTTACCGTGGTTGACCCAAGAGACTGGCCGTTCGGCGAGAAAGCCTCCACTTTGGTCGTACTGGGACTCCCCGCTAGCGCGTGCAGGTCGAAGCCCATCACCTGTGCGGGAATGTCATACGCGACCGCCATGGAGAAACGCACCGCAACGATGGTTTTCGTAGGCACGCCCCCGGCCCCGTTTCCCAGCCAGAAGAGTTCGCCCGCACTGAAATAAATGGCGCCGTCATTGACCAGTCCGGGCCCCTGACCGTTCACGATGGTCGTATCGCTCAGGTCGAAGACTCTCATGCCCTGGCTGTTGCCGTCGGCGATGGAGTACCTCTCGAAGTCATCCTTCGTTCCGCCGCCGACGAGCAAATCTTCCAGTTCGCTCCGCGAAAAGAAGAAACCGGCCGGGTGCTGCTCCTTCCCGGGATCCGGCGTCGCGACCAGGGCGTCCCCCGCCGGCCTCCCCGTTTCCTGACCGAGCGCCGAACCCACAATAACAAGCAGACTCAGCGAACCCAGACGTTGCATCGTTGTCATATCATTTCTCCATTCTGCTCCTGAACGGCGACTCCCCGAGTCGCCTCCTCGATGTCGAACCGCGCCCGGTCGCCGCACCATGGCTCCGGCGGAGACGAAAACCCACGACGCGCGCAAGAAAACCGCCTCCCACGCGACTCGGTCCCGCCGACGCGACCGCCCTGGGGCGAAGCACGCGAACCCGGCGGGCGGGAGTTAGAGAGATAGGCGCAATCAGGACCGCCCGGGCGTCATTCCCGGACCCCTGATCCGCTGGCGCCCGCAACGCAGCCTGCACCGCGGACGCCGGCGGGACGCAGCACGAGCTTCGGGAGGAGGAAATCGGCGAGCCAGAGTCTCCAACCGATGTCGCTCGGAGTCGCCTTGAGGGTCTTGAGGACGCGACGCGCCGGAGTGTTTCGCAGACGCAGCCGCGCGTAGCCTCGCGAGTCACAAGATTTCGTGCCAGGCGCTGGGGGATGAGGCGCGACCGCGCCGTCCCGGAACGACGGCGGAGACAGTGAAGACGGTGCAGAGGTTGGGGCGACGATCCTTCTTCCTCCAGAGTTTCTGTCGTCCTTCCGGGACTCCCGGCTCAATTGCGACGACCTCCCTTCCCAGCCCTGGTGGGCCGGGCTGATTTCCGACGTCCGTCCGGGGCTGCGACTTTCGGATGACCTTCCGGGGTCGAGGCTGTCGGATGACCTTCCGGGACTGAGACCGTCGGATGATCGTTCGGGACAGGTGAAGGTCGGCGATCCCGGCAACGCGGAACCCCTCGTCGCGAGGATTCCGCATGATCGTAATCGCCGACGAGCGCCACGCCGGGCCACCGAAACCGGAGGAGACTCAGGACGACGCTTTCGCACGGAAAGCCGGCGGGAGCGGGTGGGACGTCAGGTCCGAACGTCAGCGCAGAAAAAAGGCGCCGGCGGCTTCCTTCCTCGTTCGGGCCGGAGATGGGAAATCGGAAGGCTTCAAAACCGCCGGTCGCCGTTCGTGCAGGATTTCGGATTCCACGGTCCGGTCCGCGCCAAGCTCTTTCGGGCGCATCACCGCGTCAAACCCGCGAATCCGGAACCCCGCCTTCGTGGTCCTCTTTTTCTCGTGCTACGCACGCGAGGGAGAAGCCCGGCAATCCGCGTGCCGCGCTGGATCGGGGTCGTGAGAAGCTTCGTTTCTGCGCCACGCCTCCGGCTGACGGTTGCGCAGAAGCCCGGGAGGGGCTTGACGCCGCACCAGGTGCTTTGTTTCAGGAAGCAGACAAGGGTGGCGATCGACGCTGAAGCGCGAGGTTCCTCAGCGACCTTGCGCGATCCGCCGCTTCGGGTGCGGAAAAAGACGTTGCTCCCTGAACCACCTGCTGGACATGATGCCGTTTCGCCCGACCGCCGCCCCGCGCGCCGCCGAAACCGATCCCGTCAATCCGCAAGACCGGTTCGCCGGGCGAACCGGATCGCCCGGCGGAGGATCTGACCGTCGTCGCCGTGCAGATCGCCGAGCGCGTCGAATTCCGCACCGGCGTATCCCTCATCCGCACAGCGTTTGCAGGCGTAGACCAGCGCGTCGCCGCTGGCGGCGTCGGATAACCAGCGGGCAAGTCGAAACCGGCAATACGCGTCCGCCGCCGCGCTTGCCGGCGCGTTTTCGCTCTCCGGCGAACACTCGATAATCCAACCGGCAGGGAGGGACGAAGGGATCATCTCGTGTTGAATCGCCTCATCCGCGTCGCCGGCGCGTTCAAGGAAGACGGGAGCGGCGGAAGCGCGGATGCACTCTCGCACCACTCCCTGAATCCGCTCCGCCCTCAACCTGAAGTAAGCCCCCAGCGCCGGGTGTGATCGCTCCCAGTCGGCACACGATCGCGGAGCAGCGAAGGAGGGCGGAAGCGGCGTGGCGAACTTCCGGTTCAACTCACCCGTGACGGCGTCCGGGTCAATCCCCGCCCCCGCAGCCTGCTGGAGGCAGGACTCGCAGAAACAAAGCCCCAGCAGCGTCGTGGTATGCACCTGTCGCCCGTTGTCGCGGAGCGGTTCGGTCCAGTATTCACCGCAGCGGATCACGACGTCCGCAAGCTCGATCGCGGTCACGCCCTCGCGGGTCGACAGATCCTCCACGAGCGCGACAAGGAACGCTTGTGCATCCTCGCTCGCCAGACAAAGCGACTGCCCGGACCGCGAACCCGTCGAGTCGCGGCAGGCGTGGTCGGCGTGAGCGTCCGCCAGGCGGCCCGTGCGCGACGCGGACAGGTGGACGCGCACCCCGATGTCACGATCCCGGCACGCTTCAAGAACGGCCTCGAACGTGGCGAACCCGGAATGACATCGAAGCGGCAAGGCCCGCAGACGGCTTCGAGGGTGACGCCGGGTCTGCGGGGTGAAGGCGATGCCGCCCTCGGCGGTCTCGAAGGTTCCGCGATCGGGCGCGGTCCGCGGGAAACACCCGGCGGGAACCCCGATGCGGAGCGTAATCTCATCCGCGCCCCACGATCCCCGGATGACATCCAGAACGTCGCCCGGTGCGGCGGCGGGGAAATCCCAGGGATAGGTCCGGACGCACGTCTTGAACATCGTTGGCGTCGCTTCCCAGGGAAGCGTAGAATTCGCTCCGAAGCGCTTCCGACGGTCGAACCCGGGAGCCGCCCCGGGCCCGTAGCTCAGCGGTTAGAGCAGGCGACTCATAATCGCTTGGTCGCAGGTTCGAATCCTGCCGGGCCCATCGCGCCAGCGATCCTGCGGTTCTCAAGGCGCCGACCCCGCCTGCTTTTGAGCCTCCGGCGACGCCGCGTTCCTTCGGCTGTCGCTTCGTCAGCGCCCCCTGCCCGCGGACCTCCGGGGATCTTCGCACCGCGGACGTAGAGATTGTCTCGCTCGCGCCGACGCTACGCCCGCAACCCACCGGAACTGGGCCCATCAGGATTTGAACCTGAGACCTCGTCGTTATCAGCGACGCGCTCTGCCAACTGAGCTATGAGCCCCGGATTTCCGCCGGATTCCTTCGCCGCCGCCTCCCGCCGTCGTCATCGGCGGTCCTTCCGGGGCCGAACCTGTCCCGGAACGGTCGTCGATCGACCTGGCGACGCACCCCGGTAGAAATCGGTCGGATCGGGCACTGTAGCCTTGATGCCCGGACTGTCAACCACGGCTCCCGGTGCGACGCCAGGATAACGATGTCCCGGTTTTCCTTCCCCGCCAGGTCTCCAGCCCGACGCTCCGACCGCTCCTGGGGATCAGGAACCCCCACGTTTTTCTCTCATGCACGGGACCGCTCCGCGCAGGGTTAGCCGGACGGACCTCCCGATGCTGTGCGGGTTCCCTCGACCCTCCTTCACTCCCGTCGGACATTGTCCGATAAACCCGAGCAGGTTCGCCAGCGCGAGCCTGCAAACATGACGCCGGCTTTACCAACAACGTCGCAAGAAATGCTGCGCGCCGAGATCGCGGCAACCGGGGCGCGCTCCGCACTGAAAGCGCCAACCTGGCGCACGGCGCGCGCGGGGATCATACTGGCGGGGCTTGCCTTGCTCCTGACCCGACCGCTGGAGCGCTGGTGGCTGGCGGCGGACTGCGACGCGTCGTACACCGCGTCCGCGTTGAACCTGCTCGCGGGGCTGCCGACGGAGAAACTCGATCACCCCGGCATGCCGCTTCAGACGGCGCTGACCGCCTCGTTGTTGATCGACCAGAGCCTCCGGCACCTCATCGAGGGTTGCGACGTGCCGCTTTACGTGGATCTTGTGTTTCACGACCCGAGTCGTGTACATGCGATCGTCAAGACCTGGGCGATCGGGTTCTTCATCTTCGCGGCGCTGACCGCGAGCGAGGTGGTGCGTCGCCTGACGGGTTCGACCGTCGCGGGGCTTGCGGCGGCGGCGCTCTTCGCAGCCTGTCCGGGCAGTCTTACGCACGCGACCTCGTTTCGGCCTGAGAACCTGCTGTGCGGGCTGCTGCTGATCGTTGCGTATCAACTGACTCGGGGGCTGCGCGAGCGATCGCTGACGCGGCTTGTGCTGGCGTCGGGCGTGTTCGGGTTCGCCGTTACGGTCAAGGTGCATGCGCTGGGGCTTGCGCCGGTTCTGGCGTGGGCGGTGTGGCGCGCCGGGACGTGGGCGGATGTGCGCGGCGCGTGGGAAGCGGCGCGTCGGGTTGTTGCGGCGCACCGCACGGCGCTGGCGACG
>JABWBH010000027.1 GCA_013360585.1 Phycisphaerae bacterium
CCTGCTGACGGACGTGATCGGAGGCATTCAGTTCGTCAACGGACTCAGGATGGACGCCGCCTGAAACAGGACCGTCCACAGGATTTGACAATACCTCCTCATTCCACAACCTCCCATCGTCCTGAAATTCCTTAGTCGAGAAGGCTCGGAGCTTAGCATCGCCGCTGAAGACCAAACCTGACAATTCTTTGAGCTGGTTGAGGAGCTTGGCGCTTCGTCTGAAGTCGCGTTATTGTATTTACTTATCAACTCAATTCAATGACCGTTAGTGGCCGATACGTGCGATGCTGACGGGTCCGATAAATGTGAATGTCTCGTGATGCGATCCCGGTCCGCCCGCCTCACCAGGCGCCGCCGGGTTGAGGTCAGCGGCCCTCTGGTCGGACACTTTTCGGGTGAACGCATTCGGCGCCGGCGAATCCGTGCGCGCCGGCCGGTGGGTCCTACAGGCGGGTCGTGCCGTTCCCCGCCCCCTCGGTGGACCTCCCCGCCCCGTCCGGGGAAGCCCCCCAGGGCAACCGCATTCTGGCTTCGAATCCGGGTGGCATGGCCTGGCGTACTCGCCTGGCCATGCTACGGGAGCAGAAAGCCTGTTCCTTCCGGACACGGGTCCGCTGCTGCGGATCCGTGCCCCTCGACGTGCCGCTCCCCGGACCATCCGGAGAGGCCGCCGACCGGACCCGGGAAGCCCCGGCGGGGCTGGATAAGTCCCCAGATCGAGCGGATAATGGCCCGACATTGACGGGCCGGTCTACGGCGGTGTCGTGGAGGTCTGCGGAAGGCCCGATCCGACGCCGGTTCCGGCTCAGGTAGGATGGGCGTCCTCGCCCGTCAACAGCAAGGGCGGCCACCGCCGCCTTTGTGGGCTTTCTGCGCCGGGATCGGCGACGGATCGGGCATGGTTTGCTGCTCCACGACCTGAGCGTGGGCCGCTCCGACGGATGCGGGGGATTATCCGAGCGGGCCGGGGGAATGTCCAGCCCGAGCGGGGAACGGCACGAGTCAGACGGGGATCGGCACGGGCGAATCGGGCGGTTCTACGGCTCCGCCGGGGGCTTCTACGGGCCGGTCGGGGCCTTCCCCCGACCGGCCGGGGGCGTCCCCGGTTGATCCGGGGACGGCAACGCACGGGCCGGGAGACGCAGCCTTCAGACCGAACGCATGCCGGACCATCGGGCGTGACGGCGGTTTGCGGGTGACAGGTCGCGCCGCTCAGATGACGCGCGCACGAGCGCGGTCGCGATTTCGCTCGCAACTCGCGCCCGCGTATAACGCTCTCCATAATTGCGCGGACCGCTAAGCGATTCTTCCAACTCGAGGCGGCGGGCGGGCTGGTGCTCATCGGCGCCGCCGTCCTGGCGCTGCTCGTCGCCAACTCGCCCTGGGGCGCGGGGTACGAGGCGCTCCTCCACCGGGCGCTCGACTGGCACATCGGCCCGCTGCACCTGCCGCACAGCCCGGCGGCGTGGATCAACGACGGGCTGATGGTGCTGTTCTTCCTCGTCGTGGGTCTGGAGATCAAGCGCGAGGTTCTCGTCGGGGAGTTGTCGAGCCGGGCGAAACTGGCTCTGCCCGCGGTGGCGGCGGCGGGCGGGTTGGTCGTTCCCTCCGCGATTTACTGGCTGATCAACCGCGACGATGCAGCGACGATCCGGGGCTGGGCGATCCCGGCCGCCACCGACATCGCCTTCTCGCTGGCGGTGCTGACCATGCTCGGCCGGCGCGCCCCGCTCTCGCTGAAGGTTTTCTTAACGGCTTTGGCGATCCTCGACGACCTGGCCGCGGTGATCATCATCGCCATCTTCTATACGGCTCAGGTCTCGCTGCCCGCGCTGGGCCTGGCCGCGGCGGCCTTCGCGGCCCTGTTCGCGCTCAACCGCGCCGACGTCACGCGACTCCTGCCGTACCTGGTCATCGGTGTTTTGCTGTGGGCGTTCGTGCTGGCCTCGGGCGTGCATGCCACCGTGGCGGGCGTGCTGCTGGCGGCGACGATCCCGATGGGCAAGGCGGCGGCGGGGTCGGCCTCGCCGCTTCTGCGGCTGGAGCACGGGCTGCACCCGTGGGTCACGTTCCTGGTGCTCCCGATCTTCGGGCTGGCCAACTCGGGTGTGGCGCTGGGTGCGCTGCCGCCGGGAACAGCGACGGGGACGGTCACGCTGGGCATCGCGGCGGGGTTGTTCTTCGGTAAACAGGTGGGTGTCTTTGGCTGCGCGTACGCAGCGGTCAAGCTGCGTCTGGCGGCCGCGCCGGCGGGCGCATCGTGGGCGCAGGTGTACGGAGCGGCGCTGCTCACGGGGATCGGCTTCACGATGAGCCTGTTCATCGGAATCCTCGCCTTCGGGGATGCCAACCAGGCGCAGGTGCGGATGGGCGTTATCGCCGGATCCTGCGCGTCAGCGCTGGCGGGCGCTGCCGTGCTCGTCCTGGCAGGCAGGCGCCGCGATCGGCTCTTAGGGCCAGTGTGAATGCCCGTCTCGCGCATCGACGCGCGCCCGCCCGTTATCCCCGCCGTGGCACACAGAGCGGCCCCCCGGCCCCTCCGCCGTCCCTTTTGACCGGAGTGGGAACCAGCCCCGGCAGCAGACCCGGCGCCATCGGTTCGCCTTCCTCGTCGCAGGGGAGATCCCGGCCCGCCGTTTTTGCGGCGGGCTGCCTCGGGCCGCACGTTGCGGGTTCTTGAACCGCAACGGACGAAGGCGGTCGTCCCGGACTCCGAGGATCATGCAAGCCCGCGGCGCACCGCGGCGTAATCCACCGGTCGTTTCTCATTGAAGGCGGAGATCCCCTCGCGCGTCTCATGCGTGAGGTTGTTCAGCGCCAGCCAGTCCCGGGCGTGTCCGATCGTCATGCTCCACGAGAAATCGCGCCAGAAGTTGAGCTGCTGCTTCGTGTACCGGATGCAGCCCGGCAGCTTGTTGATCAGTTTTCCGCACATCGCGTCCACCGCTTCATCCAGGCGCGCGCGCGGGACGACTTCGTTCACCAGCCCCCACTCCAGCGCCTTCGCCGCGGGAATCTCCTCGCACAGAAAGAGGATCTCCCTCGCCCGGCGGTCGCCGACGATCATCGGCAGCCACTGCGTCGCGCCTCCGGCCGGCACGCTTCCGCGCGCCGTGCCGACCTGGCGGATGTAGATGTCGTCGGCCGCGACAGCCAGATCGCACGCCATGTTGAACTCGTTTCCACCGCCGACGGTCATCCCGTTGAGGCGCGCGACCGTCGGTTTGCCGATGTTGCGCAGACGGTCGTGGGCGTCGATGAACGCGCCCATCCACTTCCAGTACGCCTGCGGTCGTCCGACGCACTGCTCCTGCTGCTCCTTTAAGTCCGCCCCGGTGCAGAACGCCTTGTCCCCCGCGCCGGTCAGGACGAGCACCGCGATCGTGTCGTCCAGCGCCGCGTCATGAAACGCGGCGGCCATCTCCGTCAGCGTCAGCCCGTCGAAGGCGTTGTACACCTCAGGCCGGTTGATCGTGACCGTGGCGCGACCGCGCTGCCGCCCGTGCTTTTCGTAAAGGATGCGCGCAAACCCCGACTCTTCTGCTGTTTTCCCGGAGATATGAGCCATGATCATCCCTTGAAATCCGCAGGAAGGATCCCTGCGTAGAATGACGCAGTCTGGAACCGCTCGACCGCACCCTGCGAGTCGAAAGGCGCCTGCGCAACCGCCATCACCGCGCTTGAGTCTGTGAATTCACTTTGTCAACGACATGATACCGACCGCCCGACCCCGAAACAGCTCCACCGCAAGGATCGCTGGCACGCCTCTTGCTAAGACATTTCATCTGCACTTCCACCCCCTGCGATGCGAGAAGGCGGCCTTTCATTGCTGAAGCCTGTGCGGTCCGCCGGGACCGGTCCAACCCGTGTAACCTGTGTCTTGCGCCGCAGCGCAGAGCGTTCTATCGCGCAAGCAAGCCCGTCGGCGTCGCGTGGACGCCGACAGTTTACTCGGCGTCTCAATGCACGAAAGGAACAACCAACATGAGGAATTCAAAGAGGACTGATGGGCGCTTTGCGCTAACCGGGTTGATCGCCGGGGGCATACTCACCGTCGCAGGCCCAAGGGCGTTGGCGCAATTGACGGACATGACGCAAACGCCCAATCCTGCCCGTTCGGGCATCGCCAAGTCGTTCGAAGAGCAGATCGGCGCAGGCCGCGGCGACGTCATGACCCCGGACTCCTCGATCTTCCTGATCGAGCGCGACCCGTTCCGCTCCATCCGCCGCGGACGCCAGCTCTTCCAGCGCAAATTCACGCTTGCGCAGGGCAACGGTCCCCGCACAGGGGACGGTATCGGCGATATCGCGATGGACCCGTCGATCGGCGCGGGACTGGCCGACAGTTGCGCCTCCTGCCACGGGCGTCCGCGCGGGGCCGCGGGGTTCGGAGGAGACGTGTACACGCGTCCGGACAGCCGCGACGCGCCGCACCTCTTCGGTTTAGGGTTGATCGAGATGTTGGGAGACGAAATCACTCAGGATCTGCGGCGCATCCGCCGCCAGGTCGTCGAGGAAGCCCGTGCCGAAGAGAGAACGATCACCCTGCCTCTGATCAGCAAAGGAATCGATTTCGGCTTCATCACCTCGGATGCGAAGGGATCGCTGGACACCTCGCGGGTGGTGGGCGTGGACCCGGATCTTCGGGTCAGGCCGTTTTTCCACGAGGGGAAGACCATCTCCATCCGGGAGTTCGTGGTCGGCGCCTTGAACGCGGAGATGGGGCTGGAAGCGCCAGACCCGGATCTCGCCGCCGCCGCCGCCGGCACCAACATCGTGACGCCTTCGGGTATGCGGTTGACCGGGTCGGAGGATCGGATCGAAGCGCCGCCGGCTCAGCATGAGACCGACGATCCGGACGGCGACGGCGTGACCAACGAAATCCCCGTAGCCATCGTGGACCACTTCGAGTTTTACCTGCTCAACTACTTCAAACCGGCGACTCATCGACAGAGCCGCACGGTCCGCAGTGGACAGGAACTCTTCGCCGCCATCGGCTGCACGCAGTGCCACATCCCCGACCTGAAGATCAATCATGACCGACGCGTCGCGGACGTGGAGACGCGATACTCGCCGGACGAACCGGGGTTTAACCGCCTCTTCGCCGTCGCCGAGCCGCGGTTCCTCGCTCAGGATGACGGCAGCGGGCTCCCGATGCTCAAGCGCCCCGAGGGCAAGCCCTTCGTGGTGAGGAACCTCTACGCGGACTTCAAGCGCCATGACCTGGGACCCAACTTCCACGAGCGTCACTTTGACGGCACCGTCACCACGATGTTCATGACGGAACCGCTCTGGGGCGTGGGCAGCACGCCGCCTTACGGTCATGACGGTCGAAGCGTCAACCTCAGCGACGTGATCCTGCGGCACGGCGGCGAAGCGCAGCAGGCCCGCGACGCCTTCGCTCAGCTCAGCGCGGCGCGGCGCGCGTTGATCCTCGATTTCCTTAACTCGCTGGTCCTGTTTCCTCCGGATGACACGGCCAGCAACCTGAATCCCGGAGATCCCAGCACGCCGGGTTTTCCGCAGTTCGGGCACGGCAGCATCAAGCTTCCGGCGTTGTTCAACGACCCGACGGATCCGGAGTAAACGAGGGAATCCGCGGACGGTCCCTGCTCATTCTGCGAGAGGTTGAGCGGGTTCGTATTCCGCGGGTTTCTCGTCATCGGCGCTTGACGGGCTTGAATCTGCCGGAGTTTTTCCCCTGATTCCGGAGATTCGAGCCCTGTCATGCCCCCCCCTCCGCCGTTAACGGCGGTCATCGAAACCGCCGCAAGCTTCCGGTACAGTGGGCGTCGAAGACCGCGAGGCAGGTAGACCGACCGTCCCGTCCGTCGATCGAGTCACGCCGCGCGGGGGCATCATAACGCGCCCCCGTGTCGGCAACGTCTGCCCTCCCCGCCTCCGCCCGGACGCGCACGACGACGCCTGTCTTGAAATCCAGCGCCGAACGTGGGATCATGTTTTCAGGGGTGCGTTGGAGTCGACGCCATCCGACACCGCTACATCCGCACCCTCTTTTTTCGATGCCGAGCAAGCGCATACGACAGCGCATCGCGAAGGATGCCGCTCGACTCCTTTACGAGGGACAGGAGCAGGAGCTTGCCGAGGCTCGTCTGAGGGCGATGCGCGACAGCGGTTTTCCCGAGCGTGTCACGCGGCGCAACATCCCCCCGGCGAGGGAGATTCTCGATTGCGTCGACGCCCTCACGCTGGAACGCGAAGGTGAAAACCGCCCCGCCAACCAGCGGGAGACGCATCTTTCCGCGCTGAAACTGCTCTGGCAGCTCGCGCCGTTTGACCCGCGCCTCGTGAGCGCGGACGCCGGAGCCGGCTCCTGCGGCGCAACGATTCTGCTGGACGTGGCGTGCGGCGATTACGCGGGCGTCCGGCGGTTCCTCGATGCGCTCGGGGTCGCTTATGTCACGGAGGATCCGCCTTCCAACGCCGAGCAGGGTTACCGCTTTCAGGGACGCACGGCGCGGCAGTCGCAATTGACGGTTCAGCTCACGGTCCATGTAACGCCCATCGCCGGTGCGGCGCCTGCGCGGACGGGCGCGACCGCCGACGAGTTCGAGGCCTTTGTCCGCCGCGCCTACCCCGACGCCGACCTCGAAGCCCTGCGCAACGGGGACGAAACCTGGGCCGACCCTTATGTCGTCTTCGCGCTTCTCCTTCAGCGGCTCGAAGGCGTCAAACAGAAGCCCGAGCATCACCCCGAAGGCGACGCACTTTATCACAGCCTTCAGGCGTTCGACCTCGCCCGGGAGCAGTTTCCTTACGACGAAGAGTTCCTCCAGGCAGCACTGCTGCATGACGTCGGCAAGGGCATCGACCCCGCGCGGCACGTCGAATCCGCCGTCGAGGCGCTGCGCGGTTTGATCTCGCCCCGGACAGAGTTTCTCATCCGGCATCACGCGGCGGCGAGGCGCCTGCGCGACGGCTCTTTGAGCGGTCGGCTTCGCGACGAACTGATCAGCAGTCCGTGGCGCGCGGATCTGATGGCGCTGCTTGAGATTGACGACGCCGCGCGTCGTCCGGGCGTCGCCGCCCCGAGCGCGTCCGAAGCGATCGACTACCTGCGGTCGCTCGCCGCGTGGTAGCCGGGCGACCTGCGGAGGGGGCGTTGCGGATCCCCGCCGCCCCGAGAGTCCGCCGCAGTCACGGGCTGGCGTCGCCGGGCGGGTTCTCCGGAGCGTCAAAGCGCTTGATCATCCTCTCCCACGCCTCGGGCAACCCCGCCGCTGAAATGCTGCGCAACTGGGCTTCGAGTGCGTCCGCCGATGCCGGAGAGACTCCTTCCGGCGAATCCAGGTACGCCAGAATGACCGCCGCCGCCCGCGTCGCCGCGTCGGGCGTGCGCCGGATCAGCGGTTCGAGGAACACGGCAATCCCGTCAAGCCGCTGGCTCTTGAGCCGGCACTCCACGACGCGCAGTCCCACATCCACCGACCGCGCCGTGTCCTCCGCACTGAGAGAGTCAAACAACGCCTGCAAAGGATCGATCGCCTCGCTCCACCGTCCCTGCGTCATCAATGCCGCGCCAAGACGCTCACGCACGGCTGACAGGAATTCAGGCTCCGCCTGGGCGGCTCGCGGCGGCGCCAGCAGCGACGCCAGATAGGCCGACTGCTGCGCCGGAACATCCGCCAACCGGTCGATCCACCGAAGCTGCTCCGCACCGCTTCGCGCGTCCAGCATCGTTCGGATCGCCGCCCACGCCGCGTCCCGCACCGCCGCCTGCGCCTCGACGTCCGCCTTCAACCGCGGAAGCAACGCCTCCAGATCCGCATCCTCCGTCCCCAGCGTCCCCAGCGCCTCACAGGCGGTTTGACGAACCTGGGCGTCCGCCGCCGCCGTCAAGGCCCGCACCTGTGAAAGCTTGCCGCGGCTTTTCACCTTCATCAGGCCGCGCAGCGCGGGTTTCAATACGGCGGGATCGGTCCGGTCGACCGCCGCGAGAAACTCCGCCTCGAAATCGGGCGCCGCGATGGCCGCCATCGCCTCGATGATCGCCGCATACGCCGCGCCGTTGCCGTTTCCGCTCAGCGCCGCCGCCCGCGCCTTCAACGCCTGAACGCACGCCGCGAGGCGCTCCGCGTCCAGCGCCGACTCTCCGGACGCCACGTCGGCCAGCGCTCGCGCTCCCGCCAGCACCGACTCCGCCGGCGCCGCCGCGTTGCCGATCTCCGCCACCAGAACCGGAACCGCCGCCGGGTTCTTGAGCTGCCCCAGCACGCTCAGCGCCGCCTGCCGCACGGCGGCGTCCGCCTCCCGGTCCAGCCGGTCGATCACCAGCCCCGCATCCTGCGGATCCTTGATCGCGCCGACAATCTGAAGCACGCGGCGACGAACCTCCGCCGACGGATGATCCAGGTGCCGCCGGACGCCCGCGCGGATCGCGTCCGGCGGCGCGCCGCCGCTTTCTCCGATCCGCCGGAGCACAAGCTGCATCGCCCCGCCGCACACCGCCGGCGTCGTCTCCGACAACCACGTAATCAGCTTCGCGTCCCGATCTTTCTCCGGGAGCGCGAAGTACACGTCGCTTTGAAGATCCGCGATCCGCGCCGCCAGCGCGCTGCCCTGACGATCCAGCGCCGCCTGAAGCTCCGACCGCTGGCTCTCCAGCGACCCCACCCGGTGACTGAGAAGATCCACCCGCTCCTGAAGCCACTCCTCCGCGGTCATCCCTTCCTTCGACTTCCACCAGTCCTTCCACGCCTGACGCGTCGTCGGAGCGGGGGACCGGACCACCGGCGGAAGCGCAGCCAGAGCCCGACCGGACACCGCCGCCGACGGGTCATCCAGAAGGCTGATCATGACGCCCGCCACCTGGCGGTGATGAATGTGCCGGGAAAGCGCGTCCAACGCGGCAAGCCGACGCGACTCCGGCGCCTGAACATCCGACGCGGCCTTGATCAGCCGCGTGATCATCAGCGCCCGAGGCATCACCGCCAGCGCCGCCGCCGCCTTCCCTCGAAGCTCCGGATCCTCCGCGCCGATCAGCACCGCCAGCCGGTCCACCAGCTCCGCGGATCCCGGAACCGCCACCAGCGCGGGGTTCTCGCTTCCGGCTCGGGCGATCGCTTCGCACACCGCTCGAGGGACCTCCGCCGGTTCGACGATGTCGAGCAGGCTCGTCGTCACGCGCAGCGCCTCCTCCGTCCCGACGCGCACCAGCAGCGTACCCACCGTCACGCGCGTTCCGTATTCCGCCGAAGGCTCGACAATGCTTTGGCGGAAGTCCTCAAGCTGCGGGTTCAAAGGCACGTCGCCCGAGGCCGGGGGGGGAGGAACCTGCGCTGAAGCCGGGGGCGGCTGAGGAATTGCCGCGCCATTCTGGGCATGCGACGACGGATGCGACCGGCCCCCGACGGTCACCAGGACGGAACCGATCAGGATGTTTCGCAACAACGCGTTCACGCACGCCTCGGATTCATGATCGCTCCGCACTCCCCGCTTCAGGCCTGACGATGTGCCTGACAGTCGGGCGGCGCGCGGATGACGATGCTTCCTGACTTTAACAGTTCCGCGCGGGCACGTGCAACCGATCCCGCCCTGATTCAACGCCGGAGTAAGGTTCAGAATTGCCAGTCCGGCGGGAGTTCCAGCTCCTCCGCACCGAAATCCCGGATCCAACGATCCGCATCCGGCGCCGACGGCGGTCCGGGCTTTTCATCTTTGTCGGACACAGGCGGTCTCGGGCGGTTAGATCGACGCCGCGCCTCGCCGCCTTCCCCGGACGCCAGCAGCAGCGCCGCAAACGTCTCGCACGACGTGACCCCCGCCCCGAAATCCCGCGCCCCTCCCTGCACCCCGCGGTCGCTCGACACCACGTCAACGCCAGGCCCCGCGCCGGAATTCCTGAGCATGTCAAGAATCACGTCGTCCGCTGTCCGTCCTCCGCTGAATGCGACCTTGACGCCGGTTGTCGCGAATTGCTGCGCCAATCCGCCCGTCGGCGGCGGACCGTCAAACACCACCGTCGCGTCCCGCCCCGACTTCGCGGCGTGAACCCCCACCAGCGTCGCCAGCGCCAGCCGACCGATCGGTTTCCCCATCGCGTAGGCGTGCATCAGGTGCAGCAGGTTGTTGCCGTCGATGATCAGTCGAACATTCATGCGTCGCTCCGCCGCCGGTACCTGCGGCGCACCGCGACTCCGTGGAAGTTCGCTCGCTTGGTTATACCGCTCGAGACGCCGCGCGCTTTCGCAGATAAGCGTCAATGAAAACGTCGATGTCGCCGTCCAGCACGCTCTGGGTATCCCCGACCGTCACCCCGGTCCGCGCGTCCTTCACCCGCTGCTCCGGATGAAGAAAGTAGCTGCGGATCGCATTGCCCCACCCGATCTGACCCTTTTCCCCGTAAATCTTCGCCAGTTCCGCGTCGCGCTTCGACTGCTCCAGCAGGTAAAGCCGCGACATCAACATCTTCCGCGCGCTCGCCCGGTTCTTATGCTGCGACCGCTCGCCTTGACATTGCGCCACCAGTCCCGTCGGAAGATGCGTCAGGCGCACCGCCGACGCCGTCTTGTTGACATGCTGTCCGCCCTTGCCCCCCGCACGGTACGTGTCCTCGCGCACGTCCTTGTCCCAGTCCACCTCGATCTCGATGTCGTCGATCTCCGGCTGCACGTCCACCGATGCGAAGCTCGTCTCGCGCTTCCCCTGCGCGGAAAACGGCGAAATCCGCACCAGACGATGCACCCCCGTCTCCGCCGACAACCGTCCGTAAGCGTAAGGCGCCTTCACCAGCAGGCTGCATGACTGGATGCCGGCCTCCTCGCCGTCGCGCATCGACAGCTCCTCGACCTCGTACTCGTTCTTCTCAAAATACCGCAGGTACATGCGCAGGAGCATCTGCGCCCAGTCACAGGCGTCGGCGCCGCCCGTCCCCGCCTGAATATTGAAGTAGCAGTTGCGCCCGTCGTTCTCCCCCGACAGAAGGTTCAGCAGCTCAATCCCCTCCATCTTGCGCGTCAGGTCCGCCGTCCCCTTCAGCAGTTCGACGCGCACCTCCTCGTCGTCGGATTCGCGCAGCAATTCCGCGATGGTCTCCAACTCCTCCAGCCGCGCGGCCGCCGCGTCGACCGGCTCGATTACCGCCTTGAGCCGCTTCAGTTCCGCGACCGTCTCCTTCGCCGAGTCCGGGTTGTCCCAGAATCCCGGCGCCGACATCCGGTCTTGAACCGATTTCAGTTGTTCCTGCTTTTTCGGCCAGTCAAAGAGAGTCCCGCAGCGCAATAATGCGTGCGGAAAGATCAGGCAGAGTGCGGACAGCTTCTTCGTAGGTCATGTCTCGCATTGTTGATCGGGCCTCACGGTCTGTCAACGCAGTCTACGACCCCGGCGCTGCGGCGGTCCCCGTCGCCCCCGTCTCGAACGCGTCGGACCGCCTTCCGCTCGCTCTTTTTCGTCATCGAGGTTACGCTGGCGCCTCAGCCCGGCATGAATCGACCTTCACATGATGACCGAACGCCACGCCGCCGCACTCGCTGATCCTCGCCCTGCGGGGTTTGCGGAGTTGTCGCTGCACGATCTGGTCTTCGGATTCGCCCGCAACAGCCCTTTCCTCGGCCCGATCTCCTGGCGCGTCGGACCGGGGGAGTTCTGGGGCGTGCTCGGCCCCAACGGCGCGGGAAAGTCCACCCTGCTGAAACTGTGTTGCGGGCTGCTGCGTCCCGTTTCAGGCGAAGTCGTCTTGAACGGGCGATCGCTCCACGCCTGCCCCCCGAGGCAGCGCGCCCGCTACGTCGCCTACCTTCCGCAACGGCTTCCCCTCACGCACGAACTGACAGCTCTCGAGGTGGTCCTGCTCGCGCGATATCCCTTCCGCGCCCTGAACTTCTTCGAGTCCGCGGCGGATGTCGAGGCGGCGACCCTTGCGCTGAACCGCACCGGCGCCGCAGCGCTCCGCGACCGCCGCATGTCAACGCTTTCCGGCGGCGAGGCGCAGCGCGTCCACCTCGCCGCCTGTCTCGCTCAGGACGCGCCGCTCATCGTGCTCGACGAACCCACCGCCTCGCTGGACGTCCGCTGCCAGATCGATGTCCTGCGCGTCGTTCAAGATCGCGTCGCCGACGGGAGCGGCGCGGCCGTCGTCGCCCTCCACGACGTCAACCTCGCCCTCCGTCACTGCACGCACGCCCTGCTGCTCGTCGGCGGGAAGGTCGCGGCGAGCGGCGCCCCCACCGACGCGCTGGATCCCGAGAGGCTTCGCCACGTATTCGGCGTCGGATTCGATCCGGTCAGGCGCGGCGACGGAAAAGTGACGGCGGTGGTCGTGCAGACCGACGAAGCACAGACATGCGCAAACCCGGTTCAATCCGACTGAGGCTGGCGATCGGCCTGCTGGCGATCGGCGCGCTTCTGGGGCTGAGTCCCGGCGTCGGCAGCGACCGCGCCTACGTCGGCTGGCGCGACGCCTGGCGCGCCGCCTTCGACGTCGCCCCGGACCGGCAGCATCTGCTCACGAAACCGCGCACCGATCTCAACGCCGACGGCCGCATCGACGACGCCGAGATCGCTCGCTACGTCCTGAACGCCCGCGCCATCGGTTTCGACCACCGCCTGGCACGCAGCCTCCTGGCGCTCGTCGTCGGGGCAACGCTGGCGTCCTGCGGCGCGACCTTTCAGGTGCTCTTCCGCAATCCGCTGGCGACGCCTTATACGCTCGGGGTCGCCTCCGGCGGAGCCCTCGGCGCGATGCTCGCCCTGCGGTTCGGCTTGTTGGAGCGCGTCGCGGGTGTCCCGCTGATGACGCTCTGCGCGTTTTTCGGCGGACTCGCCGTCGTCGCGCTGGTGTTTGTCTTCGCCCGCGGGTCGCGACGACTCACGTCCAATGAGTTACTCCTGGCCGGCGTGACGCTGGGCATGTTCTGCTCCGCGATGATGCTCCTCGTCCAGTTCATGTCCAACGAGCGACTCACCTTCGCGCTGGTGCGGTGGATGATGGGCTCACTCGACACCGTCACCAGCGCCCGGGCGGTCGAACTCCTGCCTTTTGTCGCGCCGGCGTGGCTGGTGCTGATCGCGTCGGCCCCCGCGTTAAACCAGTACCGACTCGGGGACGAACTCGCTTTGTCACGCGGCATACGCGTCGTCCGGCTTCAGGTCATCTGCGTCGTGGCATGCACCCTGGCGACGGCGGCGGTTGTGGCGCATTGCGGTCCGATCGGATTCGTCGGGCTGGTCGTGCCGCAGCTCGCCGGGCGGGTCTTCCGCTGGGACTGCCGCATCCTCCTGCCGGCGTCGCTGCTGGTCGGCGGAGGCTTCCTCATCGTGTGCGACTTTCTCGCTCAAAGCGCGATGAGCGCCGCCGCCGCCCTCACCGAGCGGCGCTTGTCCGGCACGATCCTCCCGATCGGCGTCGTCACGGCGCTGGTCGGCGTCCCGACGTTTCTGATCGTCCTCGCCCGACGGACCGGAAGGGACGCGGACCCGGATCGGTAACGCTTAAGGTCCGAAGGCTTCAGCCCGCGCGAACATGCGTCTCGTGGCGCGCCGAGGAAGCGAGAAAGACGATCCAGCGCCTCACGGACCGCGCCTGTCCCCGGCTGCCGAAAGCGGCACCACGTCGATCGCCACGCAGGTGAAGTTGAGCGGATCATCGCACAGAACCCTCGATGCCGCGCCGGCCGCGCCGCGACCGGACAGCGACGTGATGACTAGCGCGTCGGGGAAACCGGCGCGGGCGAGGCGGTCACACAAATCCCGCTCCTCCTCCGGAGAGTCCACCAGGTAAATCCGCCGATCACCGAACACCGAGTGCAGATCCTGCGGCATGTGCCAGTCCCGGCAGAGGATCGCCTCCTGCGGGCGCGAGAGAATCTCAGCGTTCAGCGCAGCGTTGAAGCGGCACCGGTGCCGCAGCAGGTTGAGAGCGTAGACCTGAAGCACCACCGACGTGACGATCGCGACGCCGACCGCCGTCGCCACGACTACCCCTGCGCCCGGCTCCGAACGTCTTCCGCGATCGAACGTTCCCCACGCCTGCGCAATCGCCGGCGCAGCCGCCGCCGTCAGCAGCGGAAGGACCGGCAGCATGAACCGGCATCCCCAGTGCACCCCGATCGTATTCTGCGGGGGTGACAGCAGCACGTACCCGGCAACCCAAAGCACTGCGACCGCAAGAATCATCCGCCGCATCCTGCGGCTGGTATCGTCCGCCGCCCCGGAACTCGTCGCTGAGAGAGGACGCACCGCCGCGAACGCCATCAACAGAATCGGCGAAGCCGAAAACAACCCGTTGGACGCAAGCAGGTCGTGCAGCGGACGCTCCCGCCAGAACGATAACGCCGTCAATAACACCCCCTGCGCCGCAGTGAACCCTGCAACAACCTTCGGTGCGGTTCCGACGTGCCCGATCAACGCCCGCCCCCACATCCACAGCGCCGGACCGCTTACAAGCAGGGACGTCATCAAATCCGGATCCGCGTTGATCAGCAGTCGCCGCGCGACCGTCACGCGATCCAGCACATAAGCCGTCCACCCTCCCGCGAGAGGTCCGCCGCTGTCAAAGTGAAACCCCAGCGGACGGTCCAGCGCCCACGCCTGAAACAAAAGCAACGGCGCCGCTCCCGCCGCGAAAACGACCGCGAAAACCCCCGACGGCAGCAGTCCGCTCTTGATCCGTCCAATGCCTCCACCGCCCCGCTTGAACTCCGCCCCGCCTTCGAGACCTTCGCACCGCGCCGCATCCGTAACATGCCCCCTTACCGGAAACGGGGCGACCCCTCCCGCAAGTCCCGCCCTGAAGAGGATCAACACGGCAACAAACGCGAACAAGACCGTCTCATCACGGAAGTACGTCGCACCGGCCGCCGCCAGCGCCGCCCCGAGCAAACCCCGCGACGACCCGCCCGTAACGTACGACGCAATCCCCAGCATCGACCACGTCGTCAGGCATGCCGCCGGCGTCATCTCCCAGAACGTCACCGAGTAAAACCACATCGGCGTCGCCAGCGCCGTAATGACCCACGCCGCAACCCGCGCCCGCTCGCGCCGATCTGCATCGCTCCCCGCACACATCCGCGCCAGCCGCCCGACCGCCGGCAACGTCAGCACCCCGCCCAGCATCGGCCAGAAAAGCAGCCCGCGATCGCCGAACCCCCGGTACGGAAGCGTCGAAAGCAGCGCAAACACCGGCGAATACTGGGCATAAAGACGCCCTTCCACGACGTACCCGAAAGGCGGCTGCACCGGCGCAAACCGACCGTCCGGGTCCAGATCACGTCCCGTCCAGGGCAGGTCATAACGGGCATACCCGGCTGCAACGACGCTCTGCACCTGAATCCGCTTCAACCCGTTGTCGTTGATCCACGTCCCACCGGGCGACAGGCACAGGGAAGTGACGACGTAAATGAGAACCACCGCCCCCGTGAGCAACCGCCTTCGCAGGGGATTGCCCGGGGCGTCGCCACTATCAACGGTGCGGCTCATTGCGGATCGTTACAATATGCCGTGAGGCGCCGTCCCGCCAGCAGAATCCCCGACAGGAGCATCATAATGCCGTCGCCGATCCTCCTGCGGTAAGAGGTCCCGGTCGAATCTCTTAAAGGCTGCGGCGGGCACATGAAGAAACCCGTCAATGAAAGAATCATTGAACCCGACGCCGCAGACGCTCAGTTTCAGTTCGCCGCAGAACATGTGCCGCCGATGCGATGGACTGGGGAGATCGTTCGACTTCGACCCGGACCCGTTCATGCCCCATCCGGACACGCTGTTTCTCGACGGGGTGATCGGACAATGTGCGGTCTGAACCGGCGTTGGGGTAGGTCCATCTTCCGCTGCGTCGCCGAGCATGTCGGCTTTGATCTGAAGGCGAGGTGGCGCGATCTCGTCGTTCGCGTGGGCTGCCCGAGAACACGTCACCGATTCTGGTCGCCGATGACCACCGGGAGGCCTGCGTCGTAACGGACGCCTCCGGTCGAGGCAAAACCCTCCTTCAACGCGCAGCGGAAAGCGAAACTGTGTGCATCCGCGATGAAGATTACTGCGTGGCGGTGTCCTGCCGATAGCGCGAGATAAACCGGCGTTGGGAACCGGGCCGCGTCCGCAACACCTCGTTTAAGAAGAGCGGCGTGTCCCGAGGGGACGCGCCGCTTTTTTCAACGGGTTGTCAGAGGGATACGCAGGAACGAATACGTAAAGAAAAGGACCCCTGCGAACCGTGACCCTCTACCGGTAGGTAGCGTCATCCCCCAGCACACAAGGGGTGGGTCGCCGATCAAGTTTCCCTTGACAATGCGTTGGAGACGAGGATATGATGCTGGTGTCGAAGGGGCCGGTCGGGCCGATCGCCGAAATTGGGCGGCGCGAGGTCTGGCGGGCGGTCGACCGAGCGACCGTGGAAGCTAGCCCAGGGTCGCGCGTGGGGCCTGCGATCGACGGGTCGCGGCAGGATCAGGCCGGCGGCGGGAGACGACCATCCACCGCTGACCGGGTGATCCCGCTTTAGAAAGGAGGTGATCCATGGTCGGAACGATAGGTGAGCTGCTTTAGGCAGCGGACGTCGCTGCCTGATGCAGCGCCATGTTCTTTGGCCCGGGCGGTTCCGACCGTTCCGGGCCGCTTTCTTTCACGCCGTCTTCAAATGACAGACGATATTCGCGCGGGAAGTTCAGACGCGCGGTCACACGCCCCGGGTCTCGACCGAGCTTCGACGGACGCGCGGTGTTGAAACGGAGGGGGGCGGACGGGTAGGCTCGTCGGCGTCGGGCATGCAGGCGCCCCGTCACGTCGAGGAGAAACATGAATCCGGATCGGTCCGCGATCGAGGTCCGCGGCGCGCGCGAGCACAATCTTCAGGACGTGTCCGTCACGCTGCCGTGGGGGCGGCTGATCTGCATGACGGGCGTCTCGGGCAGCGGCAAGAGTTCGCTGGCGTTCGACACGCTTTTCGCGGAGGGGCAGCGACGCTACATCGAGTCGCTCAGCGCCTACGCGCGGCAGTTTCTGACCCAGGTGTCCAAGCCGGACGTGGACGGGATCACCGGTCTGAGTCCGTCGGTGGCGATCCAGCAGAAGACCAGCGGGTGGAACCCTCGCAGCACCGTCGGCACGATCACGCAGGCGCATGATTTTCTGCGAGTGCTTTTTGCGCGGATCGGGGAGTCGCGCTGTCCGAAGTGCGATCGTCCGATCCGGGCGCAATCGCGGGATCAGATGCTCGCCCGCCTGCTACCGTGGGGGGAGGGGGCGGCGGTCCTGGTGATGGCGCCGATTGCGCGGAAACGCAAGGGCGAATTCCGCGACGTGTTCGACGATCTGCGCCGACAGGGATTCGCCCGGGCGCGGGTGGACGGCGCGGTGGTGTCGCTGTCGGACCCGCCGAAGCTGGCGAAGAACCAGCGGCACGACGTGGACGTGGTGATCGACCGCTTGACGATCCGGGAGGACGCGCGGATGCGGCTTGCCGAGGCGATCGAGCATGCGCTGCGGATCGGGCAGGGAACGCTCGTCGTTCACCGCAGCGAGGAAGGACGGGGCGGCGCGGACGCAGGTGGGGCGGGAAACGACCTGATTCTGTCGAGTGAGTACTCGTGTGCGACGTGCGGGATCAGCCTGGAGGCGCCGACGCCGCAGACGCTCAGTTTCAATTCACCCCAGGGTATGTGCCCCCGGTGCGACGGGCTGGGAAGGTCGTTCGACTTCGACCCGGACCTGCTCGTGCCCGATCCGGACAAGTCCTTTCTCGACGGGGCGGTCGAACCGATGCGCGGTCCGATCGGGCGTTGGCGTCGGCACATCTTCCGCAGCGTCGCGCAGCACGTCGGGTTCGACCTCAAGGCGAAGTGGCGCGACCTGTCCGCGGCGGCGCGGAACGCGCTGTTATTCGGGACGGGAGACGCGCATCTGACCTTCGAGTGGCGGACGCGCGGCGGCGTCTTCCGGCACGGCGGGACGTTCGACGGCGTCGTGGCGGACCTGATGCGCTCGTACCGCAAGGCGACGTCGGCGATGGTGCGATCGTATTACGAGAAGTACATGCGCGAGCAGGTGTGCCCGCAGTGCCGCGGGGCGCGGATCGGTCCGCAGGGCGCGGCGATCCGGCTCGGCGGGCGGACCCTGCCGGAGCTTTGCGCGATGTCGGTGGATCAGCTCGCCGAATTCGTGGACGGGCTGACGCTGGGGGCGACGGAGCGGACGATCGCGGAGCAGGCGTTGCGGGAGCTGCGCCTTCGCCTCCGGTTTCTTCAGGACGTGGGGCTGAACTACCTCACGCTGGACCGCGCCGCGCCGACGCTGTCCGGCGGCGAGTCGCAGCGCATTCGCCTGGCGAGCCAGATCGGCGCGGGCCTCACCGGCGTGCTGTATATCCTCGACGAACCGTCGATCGGCCTGCACCCGCGGGACAACCGCCGACTGCTGGATTCCCTGAAGCGCCTGCGCGATCAGGGAAACACGGTGATCGTCGTCGAACACGACGAGGAGACGATGCGGGAGTCGGATTACCTGGTGGATTTCGGTCCGGGACCGGGAGTGCGCGGTGGGCGGGTCGTCGCCAGCGGCGGCGTTGACGCGGTGTGCGCGTCGGCGGAGTCAGTGACCGGCGCGTACCTGTCGGGGCGGCGGCGGATCGAAGTCCCCAAGCGGCGCCGACCGGTTGAGCGGACGGGAAAGATCAGGTCGTCGCGTCGTACGAAGACCTAGGCGGCGGGTGACGCGGGTCGCGCCGGGCGGAGGCGTCGTCCGGAGGCGCGGCGGGGTTCCTCACCTGCCGCGGCGCTGCTCGGCGCGCTCGGCCTTTTCTTTCTGCGCGTTCCGTTGCGGAAGCGTGAGGATCGAGGTCCGGCTTTCGATGCGCTGGTGATAGCGCTGCGCTTTACCCGACTCCGCGCCGGACGACTCCGGGGCGACGTCCAGCTCGATCTCGCCGATCTCCTGATCGGAGACGTAAAGGCCGATCTGGGGGTCGTACATCGCCGTGCCTTTGAAGCGGCCTTCCAGGTTGGCGGCGAAGACTTTGCTTTGCTCTCCGGAAGGGGCGGCGGGCTTCGGCTGGTGCAGGACGGCTTCGTATTCGATGACCGCGAGGCGCCGCGCGTCCTGCTTCTCGATCCGGACGAGGCGACAGACGATCTCGACGCTAAGGTCGCCGGTGGGGTAGGGCTGGCTCCACGCTCGTTTCCACTCCTGCCCGACTTTGACCTCGCAGAAGGGATACATCGAGAAGCGCGACTCGCCCCAGACCACGCGGCCCATCTCGTCACTGAACGAATGCCGCAGGCGGGCGATCTTGTCCTGGATCGAGGCGCCCTCGGGCTTTCCGGCAAGTTCGGCGGCGATGCGCTCCAGCGGACCGGAAAGTCCGCGGAACTCCTTCACCGACCCGTCTTTATTCAAGACGAGCGTCATGCTCTGGCCGATCAGCGGGCGGAAGACGACGGCCATCGGATGCTCCGTCTTGCCCGTCGAGGTCAGGTCGGAATCAAACGCCTGCGACAATGCCCCGGACTCGAACTCGTGCGCAATGCGGTCCAGGGTCAACGTCAGCTTCGTACTCCCGTCGGGGGCGCGTTCATCAACCTTCTGGATCACGCCCCACGTCTCGCGGAAGCGTTTTGCGGACTCGCGCTCCCCGCCCCCTCCGCCCCCGGTCAGGCGCGAGACCACGTTCCGCGACCACTCACAGTAGTGCGACTCTCCAGGCGTGAAGCGGGGGGCGATGAGGATTGTTTCTTCCTGAGCGTGCAGCGCCGAAGCGCAAGGGAGCGTCAGGAGAATTACGAAGCCTCGTCGCACCGGCATCACCGAACTTCCGAACATGACCTGCTCCCGACGCCCGAAAGCGCCCGCATCGGACCCGCCTGAAGAACCCAACCTGTGATCCCGCGGCGGTCCCGACCTGCGCCCTCTTTATCGTAAGGGAAGTCGGGCGGCCGTGGATGTAAAATCTTGTTCGCGTGAGCGGGTCCGACCTTAACAACCTGGGAAAAGGCGGGTGTTTTCCTCCCCCTGCAACGACCGATTGAAACCCGGAACGCTCTTCCGCGAACTCATCCTGGTTTTATCGGCGACCCTCCGGGCGGTGACTGTCGCGCATCTGAGAGACTGCGCGGATCCACCAGCATCGCCGCCGGAGGGACGCCCTCTGCAGCCAGCGCTGTGCTGACGCGCCGCATCACCGCCGAAGCCACCTGACCTTCCGGGCGCAATTCGATCACCCGCCAGTTTGATTCCGTCTTGTTTCCGGGTGGCGGCGTATTCCGGTCGCGTTGAGGCGAGGCGCCTGCGGGAGTCGCCGGGTTCGAGACCTCCGGCGTCAACGCCGGTTTTGCAGGGGGATCGGACCGGCCGGTCGGGGCGGATTCGGAGGTGCGTCGCCAACGCGCCGCCGCGTCCTGCGCCGTCACCCCCTTATCCGCAATACGAAGCCCGCCGTCGGGGAGGACATGCAGCAGCAAGGGGTCGTCAATCCGGGCGCTGACAAGAAGCCTGCACCGCGTCCCCTCCTTCGGAACGTAGCGCGGATCGGCTCCGAGCCAGAGCAGCTCGTCATCGGCGCTGTGTACTTCGCCGATCGTGATAAGAGCCGTACTGAAATCTACAACACAGACGATCGTGCCGTCCTCGTCCGCCCCGAACGCCCCGCCTTCGACGACGCGGGATCCGGCGAAGACCCACGGAATCGTCCGGGTTTCACGCCCGGGCTCCTTCAAACTCGTCATCCACGCCTCGACCGGCAAAGTGACGTCTCCGAACTCGAACGACCCGAGGACGCGCAACGTCAGCGGCTGACCCGTCGGCGCGATCCAGCGATCGTTCGCCGCGTCGTAATGAACCGGGGCGCCCGGTTGCAGGCCGATTAATCCGCAGGCCTGGAAAATGTGCAGCGGGCGGGCGGGGATCTGAAGAATGCTCTCGTGCTCGCGGGTGCGCGGGCTGCACGCCAGCAACTCCAGCGGGCCGGCGCGAAGCACGACGCGCGCCTCCAGCTCGACCAGCGGAAAACGCCAGTCGATCGTCACTCCGTCGGCGAACACGGAGACCCGAGGCTGCGACGCCGGCTCCGCCGAGGTCGATGACGGCGCGGCGTCCTGGCGCGCGGCGACCGGATGCGCCGCCGCAAACCCCAGCCCCAGTGCAAGAAAATACTTCATGCGTGTTCCTCTCCGACGACTCTTCACGATGTTCGAGCGGCGATTATCCGATGACGGCTGGTGCGACCGAAGCCGAGGCGAGGATCTGACGCCGGTTGCGGTCCCGGGAGTCGAAGATGAGAGGACTCGGCGCCGCCTCGTCCGCAATTCCGCCTGCCGGACACGACCGCCTCAGGAAGTTCGAGAGCATGACCGATCCGCTCGGGGTCATGAAACTCTCCGGGTGAAACTGCACCCCTTCGACGCCGAGGTCCGCGCGCCGGATCCCCATCACTTCGCCGTCCTCGGCCCGCGCCGTCACGCTGAACCCCTGTCGGATCGTCGTCTCGTCGATCGCCAGCGAGTGATACCGCGCGACCGCAACCGGATTCTCAACTCCCGAGAAGACGCCCGCGCCGTCGTGCCGGATGATGCTCGTCTTCCCGTGCACGAGGCGCCGCGCGCGGATGACGCGCATGTCGAACGCCGCCGCGATGCATTGATGCCCGAGGCACACGCCGAGGATCGGAACAAGCCCCGCCGCACGCCGCACCAGCTCCACGCTGACGCCCGCCTCGCGCGGCGTACACGGACCGGGCGAAATCACGATCCAGCGCGGTCGCAGCCTCAGCACGTCGTCCGCGCACGCGGCGTCGTTGCGCACCACCCGGATCGGAGCGACGCCCAGCGCGCCGAACGCCTGCACGAGGTTGTGCGTGAACGAGTCGTAATTGTCGATCAGCAGCAGCACGCCAGGCCTCCGACTTCGTGCGCGATCCGTCTACGTCTCGAGCCGCACTCGGTCCGCATCCGCCTGCCCTTTTATGTCGCGCAGCGATGTTAAGGGAAGAAGGCCTCCCGCTTTGCGGTTGATGGCAGACCTTGCGATCATGCCGCCCCCGCGTCGCCAGAGCGCCGCCACAGCGCCGCCCCGTCGTCGTCGAACCCGTCAATCCACCGGTTGCAGCGTCACCGAGGTCTTCCTCATCTCCTCGCCGCGCCGGTATGTTAACTCAACTTTGTCCCCGACTTCATACCGCTCCAGCGCGCTGAGCAGGTCGTTCCCGCTCTTGATCGTGCGATCGCCGACCTGAACGATGATGTCGCCCGGCTGGGCGACGCGGCGCCCGTCACGGGCGAACACGATGCCTTTCAACCCGGCCTTCGCCGCGGAACTCCCGTCGGGCACGTCGTTCAACATGACGCCCTCATACCCCCAGCGCTGGCGGTACGCGTCAGGCACGATCGTCGCCCCCAGTCCCGGACGGATCACCTTTCCGTACCGGATGATCTGCGGGACGACCCGGCTGACGATGTCCACCGGGACGGCGAAACCGATGCCCGCGCTCGCGCCCGAGGGGCTGGCGATCTGCGTGTTGACCCCGATGAGGCGCCCGGCGCTGTCCAGCAGCGGCCCCCCGGAGTTGCCGGGGTTGATCGCCGCGTCCGTCTGAATCACGCCCTCAATCATCCGACCTTCGATCAGCGACTCAATCTGGCGATCCAGCGCGCTGACCACGCCGGTCGTGAGCGTGTGATCGAGTCCGAAGGGGTTGCCGATCGCGAACACCTTCTGACCGACCTGAAGGTCTGACGACGTGCCCAGCGGCAGCGGACGCAGAAGACCCGGCGAAACCCCGGTCACTTTCAGGACCGCCAGATCCTTGTCCGCCGCCCAGCCGACGACTTCCGCCTCATGCTCCGACTGATCCGCCAAGGTCACCAGCACCACGTTGGCGCCGCGGATGACGTGCAGGTTGGTGACGATGTACCCGGCGGAGTCGTAAACGAACCCGGATCCGGCGCCTTGCGGAATCTTGAAGATGTCGCGCGTGAAGATGTCCCGGCGCAGTGCGATGTTGCTGATGAACGCGACGCTGGGCGATGCGTTGCGGAACAGGTCGATCGTCGCTCGCTCATCCGCCCCCAGGTCGCCGCGCGGCGTCGCCGTGCGCGGTTCAAACGACGGGTTCGTGACCTGAAAATGCGGGCGGCTGCGCTCGAAGAACAACCACCCCAGCAGGATCACGATCATCAGCATCATCCACCGGTTGGCGCGCGGGGACTCAAGAATCACCGGCGCCGCCGTTTGACGCGCATATCCGTGAAGTTCAACCTCGTTCATCACCAACTCGCTCACCGGTCCGGGGCCGAGCCGCCCTCGAGGGCAGCCCCCGACGGTCCGCCGCTCCGCTCAGGCATCTCGACCCAGATCGGGCTGGACCACATCCACTCCCCATCCTCCTGAACGACGCGCGCGTAATAATAATCACCGTGGCGCCCAGGTGCATCATCCACCCAGTCCACCGACTCCACGAAACCGCCGCACGCGAACGTCACCACCGGATCATTGTTCTTCACGATCGTGATCGAGCGGACCGGCGCCGCATCCGCTACCACGCTCACCGTGAAACGCCGCACCGGATTGTGACCCGAAAGCGCCACCACGGACCCCATCGCGGCGCTGCGGCCCCCGGGGACGCCGTCCGGCGACGGCATGAAAAACCTCAGGATCCCCCGACACCCCGTCGTCGCGTAAACGCGCCGCGCCCGCAGCGCCTCCAGCACGGCTTCCCGCGTCAACGCCTTCGTCCAGATGCCCGCCAGCCCCGCCCGCTGCCCCGGCGAACCCAGACCCGGGTGTCCGTCGTGCGTGTCCCCGGAGCCGATCAACCCCAGCCGATGTCCGCGCGCCAGCGCCGCCTGCGCCATCCCGAATTCAACCGGAGAGTATATGCACCGCGGGTGCCCGAGCATCTCCGAGACCCCGTGAACCGACGCCATCTCGACCACCGGTTCATACCGGGCGTTCCAGTATTTCCAGAACGTCGGGATCGGCCCGCCGCCGCAGTGATGCGAGATCGTCACGCAATCCCGCTCCCCCAGCCTCTCCCACAACTCCAGCGGATGATCGCTTCCCGCATCCGCGACGCTGAAGATGACGGCCTCTTCCTCGCGGGAGAAAAGCACATGCCGGTGACCGTGTGTCCAGTTCGTCCACTCATATCCCGGAAACGTCACAAAACGCCCCGGTCGAT
This sequence comes from Phycisphaerae bacterium, assembly GCA_013360585.1. Taxonomy (GTDB): domain Bacteria; phylum Planctomycetota; class Phycisphaerae; order UBA1845; family UBA1845; genus JABWBH01. Next base: position 24,119 of record JABWBH010000027.1, read on the forward strand.
AAAGGCGGCGGTTCAGGTCGAGCTGCGCCTTCCAGACCGGCGCGTCGTCATCGAGCGGTTGATACCCCCAGTGATCGTGATCCGTCACCGCCGCGACATCCAGCCTCGCCACGTCCCGCGCGTAACGATAAACGTCCTCCGCCGACCCGCTCCCGTCGCTGGCGTTTGTGTGAATCTGAAGGTCGCCCCACGCCAGGTGGAAGGTCCGCTTCCCGCCGGTCTCGACCAGCACCGGATTGCTCACGCCTCCGGCAACGCCCTCGCCCGATCCGTCTTCGACGCGCAGGCGGATAATGCCCGGCGCCCGCACCGTCACCGGAATGCGCACCGCTCCGCGATCATCCGGACGGATCGTCGCCCGCGCCGGCGCGTCGACGTCGGCTCCGCCTGTCGCGACGAGGTGCAGATCCTCGCTTCGGTAACTCTCGACGAGGTTGAAGGCGCGATCCACCGCGGCGATCGTGACCTCGAACGCCTCGCCGACGAGCGCCTGCGAAGGCGCAAACACGATCAGGTGCCTCGCCTGTGTCGCCCGCACCTCGAACACCGCCTGCTTCGCCAGCGGCGTGAAGAACCCGTCACCGTCCCCGTCCACCTTGATGAAGAAACGCTCGCCGCGCTCGGCGTACCGGTCGCTGAAGCCCGCCGCCTGAGGGTTGCGCCCGCCTCCGGTGTCGCCGTAAATGAATGTCAGACGGTCGCCGGGGCTTAGCGCTTCCGGCCCCTTCACGACCGCGAACACGAATCCGTCCCGCGGCAGGTCGCGCACCTCCAGTTCGACCCCCGCTTTCGAGCAGGTCACGGTCGTGTACCCGGTCGCCGTCGCGTCGCTCGTCTGCGGAGGCGCCCAGCCCCAGAACTTCGATATCGACAGCCGCACGCCGCCGCCAACCGCGATCCCCGCCTCCCCCACCGTGTACGTGCAGCGCATCGTCACCCGGCTGGACACGTCCACCACCGACGGCTCGATCGTCGCCCAACCCCCGCCGTCCGCGGGCGAAGCCTTGAACCGGGACTCGTCCGGCAGCACCAGCCGCGGCGCCGGATCCGGCTCATCCGACGGCGGAGGCTCACGCGTCGCCTGCTGCGCGCAGGCCGACCCCGCGAAGGCGAGACTGAAGATCAGAAAGTGCCGCGCTCCGTCAGACATCACGCCAGCAGATCACGAACGACCTTCCCGAATACGTCGGTCAGGCGGTAGTCGCGCCCCTCGTGACGGTAGGTCAGGCGCTCATGATGAAACCCGAGCAGATGCAGCATCGTGGCGTGCAGGTCATGCACCTCCACCGGCTTGTCCACGATGTTGTAGCTGTAGTCATCCGTCGATCCGTAAGTGATGCCGGGCTTCACGCCGCCGCCGGCCAGCCAGACCGTGAAGCACCTCGGATGATGATCGCGCCCGTAATTCTCGTGCGTCAGCGTCCCCTGACTGTAAACCGTCCGACCGAACTCGCCCGCCCACAATACGAGCGTCTCGTCCAACATCCCGCGACGACGCAGATCCTTGATGAGCGCCGCCTGAGGCTGATCGACCGCCTTGCACTGCGCCCGCATCTCCCCGGGCAGATTGTTGTGCGCGTCCCACCCGCGCATGTAAAGCTGGATGAAGCGCACGCCGCGCTCCGCCAGCCGCCGCGCCAGCAGGCAGTTCGCCGCGAAGCTCCCCGGCGTCTTCACATCCGGTCCGTACATCGCCAGCGTATCTTCATCTTCGTCGGAGAAATCCGTCAGCTCCGGGACGGACATCTGCATCCGGTAGGCCATCTCGTACTGTGCGATGCGCGTCTGCACCTCGGGGTCGAGCGTCCGACGTGACTCGCGCTCGTTCAACGTCCCCACCAGGTCCAGCATGCGCCGCCGGTCTTCGCGCGTAACGCCGGGCGGATCCTTCAGATAAAGCACTTCTCCGCCCGCCCGAAGCTTACACCCCTGATGCGCACTGGGCAGAAAGCCGCTCCCCCAGAACCGCGCCGACAGCGCCTGCATGTTCCCGAAACCCTGCGTGATCAGCACGACGAACGACGGCAGATTCGCGTTCGCACTGCCCAGTCCGTAGCTGATCCACGAACCGAACGAAGGCCGGCCCGGCTGCTGATTCCCGGTCTGGAAGAACGTGATGCCCGGTTCGTGGTTGATCGCCTCGGTATGCATCGAGTGAACGAAGCACAGCTCGTGCGCGACGGACGCGGTGTGCGGGATCAATTCGCTCAGCCAGACCCCGTCCTGGTGATTGCGGTAGCGCGTGAACTTGAAGATCGACGGAGCGACCGGAAAGCGCGCCTGCCCGCTGGTCATCCCCGTAAGGCGCTGGCCCATCCGGATCGAGTCCGGCAAATCCTGGTCGAACCGCCGGCGAAGCAGCGGCTTATAATCATACAGATCGAGCTGGCTGGGCGCCCCCTCCATGTGAAGGTAGATGACGCGCTTCGCCTTCGGAGCGAAGTGCGGACCCGGCGGCGACGCCGATCCCGACCGGCCGACGGCGTCCGCGCTCGCGGACTTCGGCGACAACAACGACGCCAGCGCCGCCGTCCCCAGCCCGGCGCCGATCGACCGCGCCGCTGTTCCGAAGAACCGCCGACGGGTCATGTCCAGATACGTCGTCTCGAGCGGATCCATCAACACGCTCCCCGGAGGCCCCGACGCGCTCTCCCGCAGTTGCGCCGCGTGCGATAACGAAGCCGCGATCGCCGCTCACAGCAACCTCCGGCCGCGCAAGCCTCCCGGCCCTCAGTATACGCCCTCCGCATCAAAAAAACCCCCTCCGAAGTCTCTGCCCGGCTGCACTCACCGGGCGTTGAGCTTCCCAGGGAACTTAGACGCTGTTTCAAAACCGAGCCGCGCCCGTAAGGAAGCGTGCCTTTCGGGCCTTTCACGCGGGTTTTGAAACAGCGACTTAATGATCATGCGGAGACCTCCCTGCGACAGGCCCCGCTTCGCCGGGGCGGCCGCCCCTCACCCGTCCCGGGAGAATCTTCCGAGAATCGTCTCCCCCGAGGGTCATCCGAGAGTCGTAGCCCCGGCAGGGGCGTCAGACAACAGCCCAGCCCGCAAGGGCTGGGAAGGAAGCCGTCGCGGACAATCCGCAAGTCCCGGAGGGACGACAGAAGTTAAGCGAGGAAGGATCGCCGCCGATCCGCCGCCCCTCCTGGACCCAGGCGCACATCGCGTCCCAACGACAGAACATCCCGGATCCCGGGCACCGAAGTCCGATAGGGACTCAGCATCCCTCTATCAACCGCGGGATACCGAACACCAGGCCGGAACGAGGGCGGACGCCCCCCGCTAACCCTGACGCAAATCTGGTGTCCTCTTTCCCGGAAGCCGCCGGGCGCGGTTTGAATTGAACGCCCGCACGGCCTTCAGAGGAGGTTTGTCATGCGAAGTCGAATGCTCAAACTCGGACGCACGCTCTTCACCGTCGCCGCCGGTGCGGCGGTCCTCAGCGGTTCCTGCAACGTCGGCCTCGACGGCGTCAGCGTCTTCCTCACCCCGGGCGGCGACTGCTGCGATGACGGGTACTTCGAGTTCGGAGGCTCGTTCTACGAGGAGGAGTATTACGAGGAGTATTACTACGACGACCTGTTCTACGAAGAAGACTACTACTACGAGGAAGAGTATTACTACGACGACGGGTATTACTACCCCTGAAGCATTACTCGCACCGGTGGAGCGCCCGCCTGAAGAGCGGAACGCCCCCGAACCGCAGGCTTCAGCCCGTGCAAATGCTCGTTCAGCGTCGCGGGTGACAAATCGGGCGGGGTGACGCTGGCCCATCCCCTCGCCCGATTCGATAAAGTTCGGCGCGCGAGCCGTCTTGTTGTCGATGCGGACTCCCAAGAGGACGCCGGGGGACCGGGCATGTTCGCCGCGAACACGAGGGTGGAAATCCCAACCTCCCTCGCACAGTCGCCCTTAAAGTGTAAATCGTTTTTTGATTGAATTTCCCTCTTTTATGGGTCATACTGAGGTCAGTTCGCCCGGAGCGAGCCGTCCTGATTGAGCCGGGGAAATGTGTCGCAGAGACGCCTCCGCGGCCACGAGGGGCTCCCGTCAGCTCGCACCAACAACCGCATCATGGGAGGATACAAATGTCCAGCGCACGCGCATCGTACCGTGTCACCTCAAACATCACGATGTTCAGTATTTCAGCGATCCTCAGTCTCCCGGCTCCAAGAGCTTTCGCGCAGGGATCCGCTGTTTGTGGGTAGGATGGCGGAGACACTTGTACTGCGGACCTTCTCTGCACCTGTTTCAGCGGCACATGCACACAATACCGTCAGTTCTCGTTCACGCTTCAATTCGTGGACCTCGATGAAGAAGGGTACTGCTGGGAAGTTATTCCCGATGAAGTCTGCCACTTTGTCTGCGACTGTCCTCGTGCCGGTCAAACATGTGGCGCGACTCAGCCATGTACGCAACCGAACCCTTTGACATGCCTCCCGGTGGCCGACCCCGTATTGGTGGATGATTATGTGTACTCTTCGGCGTGCTGTAGTTGCGACTGCGGCATTAGCGCATGCTGTCCTGTAGAACCATAATCATGATGTCCTTGCCTTGCTCGCAGCAGGTCAAACGTGACAACCCTTCTGTTGTTCATTCTTTGCTTCAGGGAGCGGCCGCATGACCTTCATTGTAATAGGTTTGTTATCTCTTTTGCAGACTCGTTCCCAACCCATTCCTGTACGGCAGATGGAGATCCCGGCGGAATTGCAGCGGATGCAGGACTACCGGGCGAAGCTCTTTGACCGCGCGAGAATCGAAGGGTCGTTGGAAAGCGGCGGCGTGACGGGATCCTTTTCGTCTCAGTATGCCGGCGAGGATTTTCTCCTTGTGTCGCACGGAACGGAAACGGGTCTCGCGAACATTCACATGGACGGCTGGCAGTATGCCTACTCCAAGCGCCGGCTGCTTTTCAAGGATAACCAACAATGGGGCTATCAATCAGAGCATATAATACTTGACTTATCTGGTATTGCGGGCAATCTACCTGGATGGCCACTCAAGACGCACGGACGTTAATGCCAGAGGCCCAGGAGGCGCTTCGGCGGCGGGTGATGGAGGTGATCGACAACGGGATGAAGCCCGCGGCGGCGGCGCGGACGTTCGGCGTCAGCCGTCAGGCGATTCACAACTGGAGGACGCGGCGATCGCGCGGCGGACCCGACCCGCTCAAGTCGCGCAAGCACGGACGACCGCCCTGCCGCCGGAAGCGGCGATCCGTTTGAACGTCCCTCCTGATGATGCTGCGGCTTTTGAGCTTCCGATCCGGGTTATTGCGGGACAGTAGAGTCCCGAGTTGCAAATTCGCTGCTCAATTCGGGAGCGCGGACCTCCGGTCCGCCCGGGCGGAGCAGAGCTCTGCGCTCCTCATCAAAGGCTATGAACTGATGATTCACCCCGGCAGCGGTTTATTGCAGATCGGCGAGCACGTCACAGCGGGTGGATGAGGATGCGGCAGCGGCCCGGGGTGATTTCGATGTTGTCGACGGTGAACGCGCGGTTTCCGTTAGGCCAGCGAAAGCGATTGCGGATCGGGAATCCGTCGCGTGCGAGGGCTTCGGGGTCGTCAAGCCCGGAAAGGACGGAGCGCAGTGAATCCGTCGAGGCGGAGCGGGAGGATGAAGCGGAGTGGGAGGATGAGGCGTCGGCGGTGCGTTCCAGCCACGACCGGACCTCGCCGGTCCAGAGGAACGCCGGGAGCGCGACAACGCCGGCGCGAACCGCATCGAGCCGGACCCGCAGTTCGGCGTCATCCGGCGACGCGCGGAGCCTCAGTCCCGCGCTGACGACCACGTGATCGCCTTTGCGGCGCAGGATCGCGCCGACGCGGAGTTCGTCGGTCAGGAACGCGACGGCGGGCGCCTCCAGCGCAGCGGGCCAGGAACCGCCCGAGTCACGACCGTCCCGCCGGGCGCCGGCGAGGAGCCGGTTGGCCTGCGCTTCGGTCATTTCGATCGTGAACGAGCGCCCCTGAACCATCTGATCGCTGATCCAGTCGACCCACGCGGTCGCCTCGAAGCGCACGTCGGCGACATGTTCATCCGCAAGCGACATCGGTCGGTACCAGGCCGGGATGCGGTGCAGGGCGAGCCAGAGCGTGATCGCGCCAAGCAGGATCAGAACGCACGTGATTCCGAAGGCGCGGCGCCGGCGTCGCCGGCGCGATCGTGCATTGTCGGCCGACGTCTGCTCGGGGGCGTGCGGCGTCCGGGCTTCACGCACGGGAACACTGTCAGTCCGCGTCGTCATTGTTTCGGCTGCGGCGTGGGGGTTTGCGGCGTTGGATCGGCGGGTTTCGCCGGCGGGTCAGAGCGTGTCGGGGTCGCTTCCGGCGTTTTCGTGGACGAGGGGGCGGGTTCACCGGGGGGTGAGTTCAGCGGCATGATCTGCCCGGACATGATTCCGCCGTAACCGGCGCCGAACCAGCATCCGCTGTAGAATCCGCGGTAGATCATGACGCGGGCGGAGTAGGTTCCGACGAGCGGGATGGAGACGTTGTCGAGAGTGATGACCGGGGTGTCGCCGGCCCAGGCGACGCGGACGACCACGGGAACCTCGACGTCGCGGTCGGCGTATTGAATACGGGCTTTGATCATCCAGGAGTCGTCGACGATCTTGGAGACCTCGCTGATGACGTAGCGTTCGTCGATCGGTTCGGAGAGGCGTGTTTCGTCGCGGTTGAGTCCTTTTCCGATCATGCGGAACGTTCCGACGAGTGCGACACCGCTGAGCGAGCGCTGAAACTCGCGTTCCAGTTCGTCCTGCGATGGCGCGGCGGTGCGGTTCCGGTCGGCGGGCTGAGGGGCTGGCGCGGGAGGCGGCTGCTGTCGGGCGAGAAGCAAGACAAGCGTGATGCAGGCGACGGCGAACATGTGACGCTCCTGAAGGTCGACAACCGAGCCGGCGGCCGCTCGGTCGCCGGGCGTCAGCCGCGGCTGTCCGCCAGAGCGGCAGCCTTGTCGCCGCGGTCGGCGGCGCCGTGTGAAGGATGCGGGAAGAGGTTGGATTCCGCAAGCCTGTCCAGCAAAGCGTCCGGGAGCTTCCGCAGACTTTCGTAGCGGGTCGGGTGCTCGACGCTCAGGTAGGCAATGCCGGCGCTGGCGATCAGCAGGCTCAATCCGAGGGTGATCGCAGCGGGGGCGAGGACGACACGTCGGATAAGGCTGCGTCGGCGGTCGGCGGATGTCACGATGACGTCGATCGTCTCGAGGATGGTCAGCCCGACGGAGCGAGCGACCTGCTGAGAATTGCGGAAGACGTGGTCAATGACCTCTGCGAGGATGACGAACGCAATCCCGGCGCAGCACCCGAGCAGAAGGGCGACGATCATGATCGTCCGGGTCTGCGGGGAGACGGGAACGTGGGAGCCTCGGGCGGCCTGGTCTTCGGTGAACGTGACCGCCCGCCCCTGCTCATTCGCGGCGAGGATCGGTTCGATGCGCCCGAGGACGTCGCGGTATCCGTTGCACTCGGCCGTGGCGAGGTCGATGTCTCCGATCAGGCGGGCGAAGGTTTCCTGCTGATCCAGGACGCGATCCTTCGCGACGGTGAGCTTATCAATTTTCTCGATCGTGGCGGCGAGGCGCGTCTCGAACTCGCGGGTGTGTTGTTCGAGAGTGTCAATCTGGTTTTTGATGCGGTCGTTTTCCTGGCGCCACTGAATGAGGATGGGGTCATCGTGTTCGACAAGCTGGGGGTCGGCGGTTTCGATCGGCTGGTTGGAGGCGACCTGATCGTCCGCGCGGCGCTGGGTAAAGAGGCGCTCCTCAAGCCGGGCGCGTTCAGCGCGAAGCTGGACGATCTCCGGGTGCTCGTCGAGCATGCCTCGATCGAGCCTGAGCTTCTCGATCTGGTCATCGATGGACTTGATCGCGGTGGCGATCCGGACGGCTTCGGCGCTGAAAAGCAGCCCCGGTCCCGGTTCGGCGCCGTCCCGGGCGCCGACGGCGATGCGCATCTGCGTGGAGCGGTAGAGTTCCTGAAGCCCGGACATATCGATCGCCGCGGTCTTGAGACGCAACTCCAGGTCGCGGCGCTCGCGCTGCAGATCCTCGAGACGATCGGCGACCGTCGAGGGGTTGTGCGGATCGATGTAGGGATTCTCGAGACGGAGCAATGAAAGCTGCTTCTGAGTCGCGGTGAGGTGCGCGGTGGCGTCGTCGAGGCGCTTTGTGTACCAGGTCTTTTTGCCTTCGAGAACTTCACGAATGCGCGTCCGCGTGTCTTCGACGTAAATGCTGCGCAAGGCGTCGACAAGCTTGACGCCGAGGTCGGGGTCGGGGCCGGTGTAACGGATTTCGACCAGATCCAGATGCTGAGTCCGCTCCTTGCTGGAGACGGAAATGCTGCCGATCAGCGAACGTCCGAGCGCTTCGGCGCGGGCCCGCGCATCCGGCGAGAGTTCGTCGTCGGGGCCGCGGTCGCTCAGGTCGATCAGCCCGAGCTTGATGACCGCCTTCGTCATCGCGGCGGGCGCTACGATGTCGCGTTCGAGCGTCTGACGGAAGTAGGCGAACGAGCCGATGCCTTCGGTGGTCGGCAGGTCGATCAGGATCGGGTCGTCGCGGCGCTCAAAGCGCGTGCTGGCGGTGTACGTGCGCGGATAGTTCAGACTTGTGATGAACGTTGCGGCGGCAACGATGCAGAACGGGAAAAAGAACAACCACCGGCGAAGCGAGATGATCGCCAGACCGTTGTGGACGGCCTTGCGAAGCTCATGAAACGGCCGATCCGCCAGATCGGGCGGGGCGGCCGGAGCCCGCGAAGCGGTTTCCGCGTAGACCGTGCTAGATGGGTTCTGCTTTTTTTTCAAGGAACGCTTCCGTCCCGAGACACTCGCGCGATCCGCAACCGTGTACGACTGATAAGCCGCAGTTGTGTTTTCGGACACGTCCGACGCCTTCTTAAAGCTGTTGTGGAACACAGAGGGAAAAGAGACTTCCGGGCCGATCCGGCGTGACCTGAGCACGGATGTCTTATCGGACTAAATCGTCATTCTCGGTTCCGCGGCGCGCTGCGAAACGAGCGTTCGCGCGGGCTGAAGCCCGCGGCTCGGAGGGCGCTCCACATTCGTGAATCTTGACCGGACGGGTATAAGCCTGCCGGAAACGTCGTCGGATGGACCGCCCCCTCGGTCATCGGTACAAACGCGGCGTATTTCGAGAGTTTGAAAGAGCAGGAGGCGCAAACATGAGGTCGGGCTGGAAAGCGTCAAAAATGAGGCTGAACCCCGTGACAGCGACGGCGTGGACCGGTCTTGTGATGATCGCGGGAATCTGCGGATGCGCGCCCGGTGGCGGAGGTGGCGACACGCTCAGGGTTACGGTTTCGGGCGGGCTGAACCGCATCGCATGCATCGGTGACTCGCTGACCCTGACGGCGGCGGCGTCAGGGGGGACGACGCCGCGCACCTTCCGGTGGTCGCAGGAGCGTGGAGCTGACGTGCTGGGGGACGCGGTCGTGACCGGATCGACGTTGACGACCGGCGCGTTCGCTGAGGAGGGGGAGTACTCGTTCCGCGTGCTGGTGACGGATTCGGACGGTGCGGTTGAGGATGCGTGGGTGCTGGTGCGCGTCGGACCTGAGGGCGGCTGCGACGAGGGATTTGAGGTCATCATCGACGGACCGGAGTCCGTCGGGTTTTCTGAGTCGGCGACGTTGACGGCATTTGCGGCGTCGGCGGGCGAGGTAGAGTTCTCGTGGGAGGTTCGGTCGGGATCGGCTGATCTGACCGCAACCGAGGGCGCGAGCACGTCGTTTGAGGGGGCGTCGCTGGGGCGGGTGACGGTCCGGCTTACCGCGCGGGAAGCGGACACGGGCCTTACCGCAACGGCGGAGGCGAGCGTGGACGTCGTGCCGGCAATCACCGTGCAGAATCTGCATCTGCTGCGCATCGGAGACACGCTGAATATCGAGGCGACCGTTGAACCGCAGACCGAGGGGGCGACGTTTGCGTGGACGGTGGAGGGGGGCCAGGCGGAACTTGTGAATGCGGACGCTGCCGAGGTGACGGTTTCGTCGGACGCGGCGGCGACCGCGACGCTGCGGATTGCGGTGACGGCGCCGGCGCAGTCCGGGGACGCCGAGACGGTGACGGCGACGCGGGATGTTTCCGTCGTCGTTGTTGCGGATTTTTCGCCGCGAGTCGTTCTTGAAACCGAGCTGGGCGACCTCGTGTTTGAGCTGGAGGGCGAGGCCGCGCCTCTGAACACCGCAAACTTCCTGCGCTACGTGGACGAGGGATTCTACGACGGCGTGACGCTGCACCGGTACAGTTGCGAGCGCGACTTTCAGACGCAGGAATGCCGCCTGCCCTTCGTCATTCAGGGCGGCGGTTACACGGTCGGGGATGCGGGGCTGGAGTTGAAGGAGCCGACGCATGATCCGGTCCCGGGCGAGCAGGATAACGGACTGAGCAACACGCTGCACACGGTGGGGATGGCGCTGGCGTCGAACGATCCCGACACGGCGAGTACGCAGTTTTACATCAACCTCAACGATGAGAACGAACGTCTCGACGGGACGTTCACGGTCTTTGCCCGCGTCATATCAGGGACGGAGATCGTTGACGCGATCACCGAGTTGGAAACGCGGGCGGACCCGATCACCGGCGGGCGGGATGAGTTGCTGGTCGATCCCGTGGTCATGTCCCGCGTTCGGCGGGAGTAAGCGCGGCGGACAGACTTGCGGCAGCATCAGGGAGGGTGGATTTGGCCGAGATCACCGGATTTGCGCTCCTGACGTTCTCGGCGGTATTCTTCGTCGTCGATCCTTTTGCGGTCATCCCGATGTTCCTGGCGGTGACCGCGGGGGACACCGCGGAGAAGAAGCGGAAGACGGCGTTCCGTGCCGCGGGGGCCTGCACGATCACCCTGCTGACCTTCGCGCTGGCGGGCAGTCTGATCTTCAAGGTGTTCGGGGTGACGCTGGCGGCGTTCCGCATTGCGGGAGGCGTGCTTCTTTTTCTGATGGCGCTGGACATGCTTCGCGCGCAGCGTTCGCGGACGCGCAGCAGTCCGGAGGAAGAGCGCGAAGGCGTGATGAAGGAGGAGGTGGCGATCGTCCCGGTGGGGATTCCGATGCTCGCCGGACCGGGGTCGATCGCGACGGTCATCGTTTTGATGGGGCAGGCCGGCGGGTCGTGGGTGCGATCCGCGATCGTGCTGGCGAGTATTGCGGCGACGGGCGCGGCGACGTACCTGCTGCTGCGCAGCGCCGGGGTTCTGGAGCGGGCGTTGAAGCAGACGGGGCTGAACATTCTTAACCGTCTGATGGGCCTGATGCTGGCGGCGATGGCGGTGCAGTTCATCATTCTTGGGGTGAAGGAGGCGGTTCCGCAGGTGCTGGGTTCGACCGCAGTTTCCGGCTAAATCAAGATTCACGAATGTGGAGCGCCCTCCGAGCCGCGGGCTTCAGCCCGCGCGAACGCTTGTTTCGCAGCGCGCCGCGGAACCGAGAATGACGATTTAGTGTTCCGAGTTGCAGATTCGTTGCCCAACTCGGGATCGCGGACCTTCGGTCCGCACGGGCGGAGCAGGACTCCGTGCTTCTCATCAAATACAAAGCACTTATGACTCACCCCGCCAGGGAAGCGGTTGCGGTCATGATTGTAAGCCTTCGCGGCAACAAGTCTTGCGCTGCATGTGACAGGTCAGGTCGGAGAGGCTGGGGAGCCTCCCGTCCCAGCGGGGCCGAAACGAGGCGCCCCGCTCCGGGTTAATCTTGTCTAACGAAGCTTCTCGGACAGTCCGCGGGATCATTAATGTACGCGGAGGGAGACGAGAGCTGGTTGCGAGGTCGTGATCCGACGGGCGAAGCGCCATCGTCCGAGCGTCGCGGGCGTGGGGTAGGCCGGTGAGGCTTGGATCGCGGGCGGATGTTGCAGGCCTTGTCCGAAGGATCCGACCTCGCGGCCCTCTCGCAGAGATTCCCGGCGGAACTCGACGCCGTCCGGTACCGGGCTGGTCGGCGGCCTGGGTGATCGAGATCCGCCGTCGTCAAACGAGGAGGACACGCGATGAAAAAGGTTCTGGCGGTCGTGGCGGTGGTCTTTGCGGTCGGGGTTTACGCGGAAAGCGCGTTCGGGCAGTGCGAGCGGCGCTGCCACCGCGCGGCCCGGGAAGGTCAGGCGGCGTGCGATGAGCAGTTGCAACAGCATCTGCGGCAGTGCGCCGCGGAATGCGGCGACAACCGCGAGTGCCTCGAGGCCTGTCGCGCGCGAGCGGAGCATGCGCATCAGGAGTGCCTGGAGAACGTGCGCTGCAATTTCGGCTGCTGCGTAGGCGTGTGTGAAGGTCTCGAGCATTGCCGCCGCGAGTGCGCCGGCGACCGCCGGTGCTACCGCAGGTGCAAGCAGGGCGTGCTTGAGCGTGGTCAGCGCTGCCGCCGTGAGTGCGCGGCCTGATTCACGTAGGACTTGCAGGTCAGTCGAGGGAGGCCGGTTCGGGGGACCGGCCTCCGGTCTTGCGCCCCGGACCGACAGGGCAACCGCATTCCGACTTCGAATCCGGGTGGCTTGGCCTGGCGTACTCACCTGGCCAAGCTACAGGAGCAGAACGCCCGCCTCTTCCGACCACGTGTCCGCTGCCGCGGACCCGTGCCGCCCGACATGCCGGCAGATCTCAGAATGCGGTTGCCTGCCCGGACCGGTCGTTCACGCCGTTACGAATTGCCTCCGCGGCGGTTTGCGTTCACACTTGGCGCGGGTTCGGATGTCGGCGTCCGGTCCGGAGCGTGCCTCATGTACAAGTGGTTTCTGGTCGGGCGATATCTGCGCACCAAGCTGGTGGCGTTTTTCGCGATCTGCGCGGTCATGCTCTGCGTGGCGATGATGCTCGTCGTGCTCAGCGTGATGGGCGGTTTCCTCGACATGGTCAAGGAGCGATCGCGCGGGCTGCTGTCCGACCTGGTGGTGGACAACGGCTCGCTCCAGGGGTTTCCCTTCTACGAGGAGTTCACCGCGCACCTGAAGGAGAAGCATGCGGACCTCGTCGCGGCGGCGACGCCAGTGATCTACAACTACGGGGTGCTGCGCTCGCCGCGCAATTATTACACCAAGCCGGTGCGCGTGGTGGGCGTCCGGCTTGATGAGTACCGGACGGTCAACGACTTCGGCGCGAGCCTTTATTATGAACGCTACTACCCCGGCACGACGCACCTGGGTCCGCAGCAGCAGCCGCTGGCGGGCGTGGGCGAGGACAACAAGCTTCGGTTGCCGGACGAACTCGAGGCCGCGAACCGAGCGTGGCGCGACCGCGAAACCGACCGGAGCGACGTGGCGACCTATCTGGCGCGGCCGTTTTCGGTGATCGGCGGCGACGAACGCGTGTTCGCCACCGCGGCGGACACCGAGGATTTTCAGGATCTTCAGGCGGAGCCGGATCTGCGCCCCCGCTGGCACGGTGATCCGCGCCACGGGGTCATCATCGGCACCGACGTGATCAATGACCGCACCGTCAGCGGCGGAACCCGGCGCTTCTTCAAGAAAGGCGAGGCGATGGTGCTGACGGTCATCCCGATGACGGCGTCGGGAGTCACCAGCGCCGAAGGCATGCCTGCGTTGCCCGTCCGTTACGCCGACGACTCGCGCACCGGGGTCTACGAGATCGACAGCCTCTGCGTCTACGTGGATTTCAATTACATTCAGGAGCAGCTCGCGATGAACGCGCAGACGCTGGACGACGGTACGGTCCAGCCGGCGCGGACATCGCAGATTCTCATCAGCCTCAAGCCCGGCGTGGACTATCGCGCCGCCCGCGAGACGATCGAGGAGACGTGGATCTCCTTCCGCGACTCCCTGTCGCTGGCGTTCGACGCCCCGGAGCAGGAGCTGCTTTCATTCGTGAAGGTGCAGACGTGGGAGCAGATGCAGGCCGGGTTCATCGCCGCCGTCGAGAAGGAGAAGAACCTGGTGACGGTGCTCTTCGGCGTCGTCATGCTGGTTGCGGTGGTGCTGATCGGGCTGGTGTTCTGGATGATCGTGGAGAAAAAGACGAAGGACATCGGCGTCCTGAAATCGATGGGGGCGTCGAGTCCCGGGATCGCCGGGGTGTTCGTGGCCTACGCGGTGGCGATCGGGATCGTGGGGGCGGTGCTCGGGTCGATCGGCGGATCGGTGTTCGTGCATTACATCAACGAAGTGCAGGATCTGCTGGCGAGCATCAACCCAAGCTTCCGGGTCTGGAGTCCGGACGTGTACTCCTTCGACCGCATTCCGAACGTGGTCAAGACGCACGACATTATCTGGATCAGCATCGCCGCGGTGGCGGCGTCGATCCTCGGGGCGCTGATCCCCGCGATTCACGCCAGTGCGGTCTGGCCGGTCCGGGCGCTGCGTTACGAGTGATCCGCGCGGGAACTTCCGGCGGAACCCCGCGTCGAACATCGGGTGCGGATCCGCGCCAACGCTCGGGAGACGTTATGATGGAAGCCCAGCCGGGGGGATCATGTCGTACGATGACGGCGGCGCTGGTCGTGGTGCCGCTGGGCGCGATGGCGCTGGCGGGGCTGGCGTTGTTTAAGACGGCGTCCTCGTCCGAGTTGAACTCGAGACTCGCAACGGTGGACGCGCAATTGTCGCGGCTGGAGAAGGAGCTGGACGAAGTCCGGCGCGAGAACCGCGAGCTTCGGCGCGATCTGGACGCCCTGCAACGCACCGCGCCGCCGGAGGCGCAGCCCGCCGCCGAACCGCCGTCGCCCGTCCCCTCTTCCGCGTCCGTCGAGAACCCGGTGGAGAAGCCGGTCGAGAAGCCGAAACCAACCCCGTCGACGTCGCCGCTGGGACCGCCCCGTCAGCCTCCCGGAGACGTGCTCCCGCCGCGCCGACCCGGTGACCCCGCGCCGACCCCGCCGCAAGCGCCACAACCGAAACCCGACAAACCGGACGCCCCGGTCACCGGCGCCACGGGAACGCTGACGTTCCGGATTGAGTCGCTGCGTTGGATGAACCCTACCCGCCGTGACAAGTCGGATTGCCTGCTGGTGCGGTGCGCGATCACGAACACGGGCGCCGACCCGGTGAAGGTTCCGATCCTGACGTTGGAGGAGCTGCGCGACGACGGAAAGCATCAGTCGCACGTCCCGACGGAGCATTGCCCGACCGGAGAGTTCCCCCCCGGCGACGAGATCGGACCGAAAGAAACCGAGATGCGCTCGGCAGGGTTCTTCGTTCCGAAGGCGTCGCGCTACCGGTTCAGGCTCGGCGACGGCGCCATCGACATCAACCCGTGAGACGGGAATCCGGCGCGGAGGCGCGGTTCTCGTTGCTTCTTGAATTTCCCGTCATCGTAAGTCGCAACCTCGACGCACAGGCGCTGAGCCGACAGGCCCTTGTTTCCCGCGCGGTGCGGACCGGAGGCTTGCGATCCACGACGATGCGGGCGGATCTGAAAACGCTTCCTGACGGGTGCGAAGCGATCATTCCTCGAGCGTCCACGCCGGCAGCACGCCACCTTCCGGGTTGGACTCATCCGGAACGAAGACCTCCTCGAGCGGGATCGACTCTTCCCCGCCGTCAACGCCGCCTGATGCCGTCAGCGTTCCGGTGATGCTCGTCCAGGTGATCGTCGAACCGTCTTCAGACACAACGCCGGTCGCCGTTCCCGTATAACGAGCGTCGCTGATCACCAGCAGACCGCTGACGCTCATTTCGACGGAGACATCGAACGCCCACGTGACCGCGCCGTCTTCAAAAGCCACGTCGAACGCGGTCAACTCGACGATGATGCCGAGCGTCCCGGACAGACCGAGGTCGCCGCCCTCGAAGTCCGCGCGGACGAGCGTTTGTGCCGTCCCGAGGGTTGCCGTGTCCGCCGCCACCTCCGCTTCGATCAGGAAGCTCGTACCGCCGCCGTCTCCCGTGTCGCCGCCGTCACCGCCGTCTTCGCCGCCGCCGAAGTCACCGAGTCCGCCCAGCAGGTTCAGCAGTGCGACCAGCCCGTCCAGCTCGTACCGCGCCTGCTGAAACTCTCCGGCGCTGGTCATCTCATATGTCGCGGGCACCAGCGCCAGGAGCGGGCTGACAAAGGGGTCGGCCTCGCTGCGCCAGGCGAATACGCGCGTGCAGCCGTCCGCGTCCACCTCGAGACCGGCAGGCGTGTCGGTGCAGGCGTCCGCGGCGTTACTGACACCGTCCTGATCCGAGTCGAGCTGCGAGGGGGCGCAGCCGTCGGCGTCCACCGTCTCGCCCGCCGGCGTCACGGGACAGAGATCCGCATCGTTGGCGACGCCGTCGCCGTCAATATCTCGCGCGGAGGTCGAGCCGGCACTGTCGTCCACGCCGCCGGTCGGAGCACATCCCTCCGAAGCGACGAGCCCGAGGAGCAACACCGCGACAAAGGTCCGCCCGACAGGATTAACATTCATAAGACGCATGTTGGTTCATCTCTTGTGTAATCGCCCGTGCGACAGACGCGCGGCAGGACAGATTCGCCGCCGACAGTGCCCGATGCGACTGAGCGGCCTGCTTATTGTCCAAATTCGAGGGGGCAACTGCAAGCCCCGGATCTGGACGGTGGAACCGTCGCAACCGCAAGGAAGGCCCCGGATGCACGAGTGCGACCGACGCCCGGACGGAGCCGGGAAGCCGCGCCTCTTGCGTCAGCCGTCATCTTCCCGGCTTTGGCGCCGCACCTTGAAGCTGCTGCAGCGCCTGCCGGTACTCGGGGTTGTCGGGCTCCAGTTCCGCGGCGCGGCGGATCGACTTCAGCGCCTCGGCGGGGCGGCGCAGGCTCAGAAGAACTACGGCGTGATGAGCGTGGGCTTTTGCGGAAGCGGGATCAAGACGGATCGCTTCCTGCACGGCGACGCAGGCCTCGTCCCAGTCACGCCTCGCCGCCAGCGCCAGCGAGAGGTTCAGGAACGCCCGGGGCAGCGGAGGCTCAATCTGCGTCGCGGCACGGTAGGCCAGGATCGCTTCGTCAAAGCGCTTCAGCTTTCCGAGAGCGTTGCCGAGGTTCGTCAGCGTGGCGGCGTCGCCCGGATTCCGTGACAACGCCGCTTGAAAGGCCTCCACGGCTTCGTCGAACCGCTCCTGTGCGAAAAGCGCCCGTCCGAGCAGAACATGGGCGCGGAAGGGTGTCGGCGTCGCGGGATCCCGACGCTCGAGAAGGTCGCGCAGCGTCTGCTCCGCTGCGGCGAAGTCGCCGAGGTTCAGTTGCGCCGCGGCGGCGGACATGCCGTCGATGGCGTCAAGGTTGTCCTTCGGATCGGGACCGTGAGGAGAGAAAAGACTGATCTCCGTCTCGCCCAGGTCTTCCACGCTGACGGATTCCGTCGACAGATACCCGAGCGCCTGCAACTGGCCGGCCACCTCCTCCGACGCGCCCTGCGCGCCGCGCCCCCGGTGAATTGGGCGGGTCGAAGCGATCAGGCGCCGCAGCTCGCTTCTCATCCCCGCGAGGCGGTTCGGATGCGCGGAGGCCAGGTTCTGAAGTTCTCCGGAATCCTGCGACAGATCGTACAACTCCGGTTGCGGGGCGTGGACGTACTTCCACCCGTTCATGTACAGGGCGCGAAGCTGCGAGTAACCGTAGCTGAACCGGGGCAGGAACGTCTCGCTGTAGGCCGCCAGATTCAGATTCCCGCCTTCGATCAGCGGACGCAGACCGACCGCGTGCGGCGCGTCGAGCGGATCCAGTCCCGCCAGGTCCAGGAGCGTCGCCGCCACGTCGATCGTGCGCACCTGGGCCTCGATGCGACGCGGTTCGCTCGCGGGAGAGCGGATGATCAGCGGCACGCGCATCGTGGATTCGTAGATGAACGCGCCGTGCGTCTGCTCGCCGTGATCCCCCCGACCCTCGCCGTGGTCGGCCACAATCACCACGTGTGTCCGCGAGTCCAGACCCAGTTCGTCGAGAGCGCCCAGCAACCGTCCGATCTGAGCGTCGACGTGGGCGATCTCCGCAACATAAGGGTCGTCGAACCGCTCCCCGTGCGGCGCGGGCGCCTGATACGGATCATGCGGATCGAAGTAATGCACAAACAGGAAGAAGGGTTCGTGGGTCACGGTCTTCAGGAACTCGATCGCCAAGTCGCTCGTGACGGATCCGCAACGTTCCGCGCCCTGCCCCGGACCGTCCCGACCCGGAGCTGCACGCATGTCCACGTACTGGTCGAAACCCTGATCGAGTCCGAACTCGGCGTTGAGCACCGCCGCGGACAGGAACGCGGCGGTCCGATAGCCCGCGTCCGAGAATCGCTCCGCCACGGTCGTGAACTCCTCCGCGAGGGCGAACGCGCCGTTGTCGCGCACGCCGTGCTCGAAGGGGTACAGCCCGGTGAACAAGCTGGCGTGGGAAGGGGTCGTGAGGGGAACGCTCGACGTGCATCGCAGAAACACCGCTCCCCGCGCCGCCAGCGCATCGAGGTTCGGCGTCGCCCCGCCGCTGTGCCCGTAGCACCCGAGATGATCGGCGCGCGTGGTGTCCAGACTGATCAGCAGCACGCACGGCGCTTCAGGCGGGCGTAACGCCCACCACGCGCAGAGCGAGACCGCCGCCAGCGCGACCACCAAGGCGCTGATGCGGAGTACGCGCACGTCAACCGAAACCAGTGTTGAATCGGGAGGCGGCGCCATTCCCCTATGCGCGACCGCCTGATGACCACTCTATGTAATAAGCTTAGCGACTTCATTGCACTTTCGCAACCCGGACGTCTGTCGTTTCTTGCAATGAACCCTACTTACACCGCAGACGCACCGCGTGGACGCCCCCGACGCACCGCGTGGACGTCCCCGATGTCCGCCACTGCACACCCTTACCGGACCGCGGACCTCCGGTCCGCACGGACGGAGCAGAGCTCCGCGCTCCTCATCCAATCAAAGAACGGATGACTCACCCCCACTCGTGCCAAGCCCCCCGGCGATCAATCGCTGGGCAATTCTCGGCTGCCCCTGCGGGGCACAAAGACGCGCCGCCAATCCGTCGTCTCTTCGGGGCACAAGGGCGAGCCGTGTCGCGACCTTAAGACCCTCCAGGCGCTACGCACTGGAGTCAGATGGAACCTCAGGAGGCGTCTTTCCTGCTGCGGGAGGGCGTTCCTGGGGCGGGATGCTGGACAACGGGACGTACTTCCGAAATATTAGGCGTTGGTCAAGTCGGTCTGAACGGTTGCAAGTGCGGAACCGTCCGGGCGGGCCGGGCCGGCAAGGGAGGCGGGCCGGAGGCGCGCCCCGGGAAGGGGCGATCGTTTCCGCGGCGCCGGGAACCAGGCCGTCCTGTGCGTTGTTGAAGATGAAGATGAGGTTGAACGGAGCCTACGGAGGAAGCACCTGTGCAATTGACTGTAAAGAGCCGTCACGTGGAGGTTCCCGAGGAAATCCGCAAATACGCGGAGACGAAGGCGTCGAAACTGCCGCGGTTCCTGGACCGCATTTCCGCGATTGAATTCGTACTGGATCAGGAGTCGGATCTGTGGACGGCGGAGCTGATCGTCAAGGTGGACCGGGCAAGCGACTTCGTGGCGAAGGAGACGGGACCGGACCGGTATGCTCTGATTGATTCGATCGTGGAGAAGGTGGAGCGGCAACTGATCCGGCACAAGGAGAAGGTCAAAGACCACCACCCGCGTCAGAATCACTAGGGGGCACAGGTGGCGTGTACGGCCCCGGGAGCTAGAAAGATCATGAAACTGGCGGACCTGGTGATCACGGATGCGGTGATTCCGGACCTGGAGTCGACGGACCGCATCGGGGTCATACGAGAGCTGATCCACGCTCTGTCGGGCCACGGGGTGTTCGACCCGGCGGACGAGCAGAAGGTGTTCGACAGCGCCGTGGCCCGGGAGAAGCAGGGGAGCACGGGTTTTGGCAAAGGTGTCGCCGTTCCGCACGTGAAGCACGCGGCGGTGAAGAGGATGGCGGCGACGATCGGGCGTTCGAGCAAGGGGGTGGATTTCGCGGCACTGGACCGGGCGCCGGTGTATACGGTCGTGCTTCTGTTAAGCCCCGTGTCCGAACCTGAGGGGCATCTTGCGGCGATGGAGCGCATCTTCCGCCACCTTCAGCGGGACAATTTCCGTCGTTTCCTGCGTCAGGCGGACACGAAAGAGGCGATCGGCGAGCTGATCGCCGAGGCGGATGAGACGACGTAGACCACGCCGGCGTCGCGGCCCGGTCCCGCCGGTCTGACCCGGGTTGGAGAAGCATCCGCCTCGATCATGAATTCCTCATGCTCATGCGAGGTCGAGGTCGTCAACGCCCAGGGGATGCACGCGCGCCCGGTGATGAAGTTTGTGGATCTGGCGTCGCAATTTGAGTCCGAAGTCATGGTGCGGAACCTGTCGCGTCGAGGGGAGGATCTGGACGGGAAGAGCGCGATGCACCTGATGCTGCTGGACGCGGCGCAGGGGTCGAGACTTCGGATCAGCGCAAGGGGCGCAGACGCGGCGGCGGCGGTGGAGGCGCTGGCGGCACTGGTCCGGGACGGATTCGGGATGTCGGAAGGCGCGTAGGCGGGAGCAGGGATGGAGATCCTCAGGGGCATCGCGGTGGGACCGGGCATCGCCATCGGCGAGGCGGTGGTGCTGGACGCCGAGGATTTCCGGATTCCCTGCCGCAGCGTCGCCCGGGCGGCCGTCGAGCAGGAGCGCGAGAAGTTCCGGCAGGCGGTGGAAGGCTCGATCGCCGAACTGGAGCGGCAGACGCAGTGGTTGCTGGGGAACCTCGGGCGTGAGGCGGCGAACGTGTTCGCCTGGCACATCGGCGTGCTGAAGGATGCGAAGCTTCAGCAGGGGATTCTTCGGAACATTCAGGAGAAGGCGTACAGCGCCGCGTACGCGACGAGCACGGTGATGCGGGAGTATCAGCGGCGGTTCCTGCAGATGTCGGATCCGCTGCTGGTGGAGCGGATCCGTGACGTGCGGGACATTGAGCGCCGGCTTTTACGCAACATTCTCGGGGATACGCGGGAGGATCTGGCGCACCTGACGAAACCGGCGGTGCTGATCGCGCACGACCTGACGCCGACGCAGACGGCGCAACTGGCGGACACGCTGGTGACGGGCGTGGCGCTGGACGTGGGGGGAGCCACATCGCACACGGCGATCCTGCTGCATTCGTGGGGTCGTCCGTCGGTCATCGGGCTTAACGACGTCTCGACACGCCTCAGCGGCGGAGACACGGTCATCATCGATGCGGTCAACCAGCTCGTCATCGCCAACCCGGACGAGACGACGCTCAAGGAATACCGCGAGCAGGAGTCGAATTACACGCGCCTCGCGGCCGAGCTGGACACGCTGCGCGACCTGCCCTCGATCACCCGCGACGGAGAACCGGTTCATCTTCTCAGCAACGTCGAGTTCCCTCACGAGGCGCGGACGAGCCTGGCGAAGGGGGCGGAAGGGGTAGGGTTGTTTCGGACGGAGTTCCTCTTTCTCCAGCCGAGCGGATTTCCGTCGGAGGAGGACCAGTACCGGGCGTACGTGGAGACGGTGCGGGCGATGGAGGGGCGTCCGGTGACGATCCGGACGTTCGATCTGGGGGCGGACAAATACACCCAGGAGAAGCGTTACGAGCATGAGCGGAACCCGATGTTGGGGCTGAGGTCGATCCGCTACAGTCTGGCCAACGTGGGGATGTTCAAGACGCAACTGCGGGCGATCCTTCGGGCGGCGGTGGAAGGGGAGGTGCGGCTCATGTTTCCGCTGCTGATGAGCCTGATGGAGTTCCGCCAGGCGAAAATGACGCTGCACGACGCGATGGAGGATCTGGAAGAGGCGGGGATACCGTACCGGCGGGAACTGCCGGTCGGGATCATGCTGGAAACGCCCGCGGCGGCGATTCAGGTGAAGGAATTCTGCCGGGAAGTCGATTTTATCAGCATCGGAACGAACGACCTGCTTCAGTACCTGGTGGCGGTGGACCGGGGGAACGAGGAAGTTTCGCGTTTTTACGACCCGTCGCACCCGGCTTTGCTGCGGACGCTGGCGGACGTGGTGAGCGCCTGTACAAAGGCGGGTCGGGACTGTAGTCTTTGTGGAGAGATGGCGGGAAGTCCGCTTTATGCGTTGTTCCTGCTGGGGATCGGGCTGCGAAGTTTTTCGATGGCGCCCGCGAATATCCCCGAAATCAAGAAGTTGATCCGGCTGGCGACGGTGGCGCAGGCGCGCCGCGTCGCCCGCAGAGCCTTGACATTCGAGACGGAGCGCCAGGTAACGAGTTACCTGCGCGAGGAAACCAGGAAACTTTTGCCAGAGGACCCGATTTAGGGGGGATGTGTCGGAAGCGCGGGAGCGACATCGGTTGGCGTTGACGTTTCGGATCGACGGCGATGTCCGGTTCATCTCCCATCACGACACCCTCCGCGTGTTTCGGCGGGCATTCGCCCGAGCCGAACTGCCGATCCGCTTTACGGAAGGCTTTAATCCGCATCCGAAGCTGAGCCTGCCTCTACCGCGGCCGGTCGGACTCGCCAGCGAGGCTGAAGTCCTGGTCGCGGAGATGGAGGAGGCGATCCCGCCGAACGAGGTTCTGGAGCGCTTGTCGCGTCAGATGCCCGGGGGGATCGAGTTGGCGGCGTGTCGCGCGTTGGGCGCCAAGGAGCGTCTGTCGCCGGTCACCGCCACGTACCGCTTCAGCCCGGGTGAGCCGACCTCAGAGTTGGGAGAACGCATGACCCAGGTGCTCGCAACCGAGACCTGGATCGTCGATCGCGTGGATCGTCAGTCCGGTCGGCGTCGTCCGATCGACGTGAAGCCGTTTCTTATCCGTCTGGAGCTTTGCTCCGAGGGCGTGGAGTTTACGCTTCGCGTCGGTGACGACGGATCGGCCCGTCCTGCCGAAATCGCAGCAGCACTCGGGTTCCACGCGGATGCGGTCTATCACCGCATGACGCGAGTGGAGGTGCGATGGCGCTGACGAAACTGACCGAGGAACGCACGGAACCCGCATCGACGACTGCGGCGGACCAACCCAACACAACTGACGAAAAGCCCGCGAAGCCCGCCGCACGGCGCTCCCGAACCGGGAGGCGAACCGCGAAGGGCGAGCCGAAGCCCGACGTCCCCGCGGTCTCGGCCGACGGCGGAAACGAATCCGCGGTGTCTGATCCGGCGCCGAAGCGAGGGGATCGCCGTCGCAGGGGATCCCGACGCGACAAGGTTGAAAAGCCAGTCGAAAGCGGCGAACCGGCGGAGAAGCCTTCCGAGACCGCGCCCTCTCGAGCGACGGAAGCTTTAGCGCAACCCGCGGCCAACATCGCGCGGCCTGCGTTCGGCGCGCCGCTGGGACCGCCGTCTCGGGCCGAGTCGTTTGATTTCGGAGCGGGGCTCTTCGACGACGAACCTTCGCCGGCCCTCGCGCCTCCGCCGCCTGCGCCTGTGCGAGCATCAGCGCCGCCGCCTGCCGCGCCGCACTTACGCCCGACGCCCGAGCCAGTTGCATCGCCTTCGGGGCCGGCGGGCAGCGACGGGAAGTCGGAAACCGAGGTTGCAGGGCAGCGCAGCAAGCCGCGACGGCGTCGCCTCGGACGAGGGCGTCGCGAGAATGAGGCGGTCGGCGATCCGCGTCGCACGGACGCGCCGCCGGGTCAGGATCGGCGGTCGGACGTCCCGTCTGACGAGCGACGCGCACCCCGACCGGAAGCTCGCCGCGAGGTTCGTAACGACGAGTCGGTGGAACCGGGCGCGTTTGAACCCGCCGATGACGTACCGGATTGGGTGGAGGAGGGCACGTTCGAACCCGAGTCGGCGTCCGGAGAGGATCGTGGGTGGCACGATCATCATGAAGAAGAGGAGGGAAGCGCTCCGCGGTCCGAGCAAGCGACCCCCTCGACCGAGGACGAGGCCGCGGGCCGCCGCCGCCGTCGCCGTCGCGGCGGTCGTCGGCGTCGCGGACGCGGGGACGAAGCCGTCGGGGAAGAGCAGGCACCTCGTCGCGTGCCGGCATCGCCGGTTGCGGGGCGAACGACGGAAGCGACCGACGACGAGGAGAGTGAGGACTTTGACGACTTCGAGCCGGGCGCTTCCACGGACGTGGATGAGGATATTCCGATTGCGTCCGAACCGGCAGGCGCCGGCGAACGCGAGTTACTGATCAACATCGCGGAATCCGAGGAGTGCCGGATCGCGGTGCTGCATCGCGGAAGGCTCGAGGAGATCTTCATCGAGCGTCAAAGCGCGCAGTCGCACGTGGGGAACGTGTACAAGGCGAAGGTCACGAACGTCGAGCCGAGCATTCAGGCCGCCTTTGTGGACTTCGGGTTGCCCAAAAACGGCTTCCTGCACATCTCCGACGTTCATAAGAAGTACTTCCCCGGCAGCGACAAGTCGAACGAGGACGTGGGGAGAAAGATTGCGAAGCGCGACCGCCCGCTGATCCAGCGCTGTCTGCGCCGTGGTCAGGAAATCATGGTGCAGGTCATCAAGGAGGGCGTCGGGACGAAGGGACCGACCGTGACGACGTACCTGTCCATCCCCGGGCGGTTTCTGGTGATGATGCCCGGGATGGGCAAACTGGGCGTCTCGCGCAAGATCGAGGATGAAGACCTGCGCCGCCAGATGCGCCACGTGCTGGGAGAGCTGACGCTTCCCGAAGGCGTGGGGTTCATCCTCCGCACGGCCGGGATGGGACAGACGAAGCGAGAGCTTCAGCGGGATCTGAACTATCTGACGCGCCTCTGGAAAAAACTGTGCGAGCGTGAGGAGAAGCTGCCCGCGCCGGCCGAGTTGTACCGCGAGCAGGATCTGGTGATCCGCACGATGCGCGACGTGTACTCGTCGGACTTCAAGCGCGTCGTCGTCGACGACGCGGAGACGGCTCGGCGCATCCGCGATTTTCTGCGGATCGCGATGCCCCGCGCGCAGCAGCGGATCGAGCTTTACGCCGACAAAGAGCCGATGTTTCACCGCTTCGGGATCGAGCGGGAGCTGGCGCTGCTCAACTCGCGACGCGTACCGCTTCCGTCCGGCGGATCGATCGTCATCGACACCGGCGAAGCGATGACCACGATCGACGTCAACAGCGGAAAGTTCCGCCGCCCGGACAACGCGGAGGAGACGGCGCTGGCGATCAACCTCGAAGCCGCGGAAGAAATCACGCGGCAACTGCGCCTCCGCGACATCGGCGGGATCATTGTCTGCGACTTCATCGACATGGTGCAGCTCTCGAACCGCCGCAAGGTCGTGAACGCGATGCGCGAAGGCCTGCGCAAACACAAGGAGCGCGCCCGTGTGCTGAACATGAGTCCCTTCGGACTGGTCGAGATCACGCGCCAGAGGCAGAGGCATTCCTACGCCCGAAGCCTGTATTCGCATTGTCCGGTCTGTGACTCGACCGGCTGGGTCAAGACGCCGGAGTCCGTCGCCCTCGACGTGATCCGGATCCTGCGCTACCTGGTCGCGCAGCCGCAGGTGCATCGCATCCGCTGCCACGTGGCGGCGGGGGTGGCGCTGGCGGTCCTCAACCGGAAACGCGCGGAGCTGAGCCGTCTCGAAGGCGACACGGGAAAATCGATCGAGATCTTCGCCGAGGACGGGCTTTTCGGAGAGCAGATGCGCGTTGAGTGCGAGGATGTCCGGGGGGTGGCGCTGAACCTTCCGAGCCTGCCGGACGCGCCGTCGGTCCGGGCGGACAACGAGCGTCGCAACGGATCAGGGCGTCATCAAACCGAGCGCGAGTCCGCCGCCCCGGTGGAAGCGGCGCCGGAATCGGCTTCCGGAGAATCCTCGGGGCGCGAGGGCCGGCCTCGCCGCAGGCGTCGCGGTGGACGCGGACGCAACCGCAACCGGGATTAAGCAGACGGACAAGACGCGGCACGACGGTGGCGGTCGGCGCACCATCCCGGACGCGCCCGGGCGGCGCTGAAGGCGCCCGCTCGCGGTTCAGGCGTCGAAGCTGCGGACGATGACGGCGTCATTCTGCCCGCCGAAGCCGAAGCTGTTGGACATCGCCGTGCGCACCGGATGCGGGCGCGCCGCGTTCGGCACGTAGTCCAATTCGCAGAAGGGGTCCGGCGTCTCGTAGTTGATCGTCGGGGGGACGACGCCGTCGCGGATCGCCAGAATGCAGGTGATCAGTTCGACGACCCCAGCCGCGGCGATCAGGTGTCCGAGCATGCTTTTTACGCTCGAAATCGGGACGAGGGGGGCGCGATCGCCGAAAAGCCTGCGGATCGCCAGCGTCTCGATCTTGTCGTTTTCCTGCGTGCCCGTGCCGTGCGCGGAGATGTAGTCGATGTCGTCGATCGCAAGCCCCGCGGTCTGAAGCGCCATCCGCATCGCCGCGATCGCGCCGCGACCCTCCTCGTGAATGTCCGTGATGCGGAAGGCGTCGGCCGTCGATCCGAACCCGACGATCTCCGCGTAGATCTTCGCGCCGCGCGACCGGGCGTGCTCCAGTTCCTCGAGGATGATCATTCCCGCGCCTTCACCGAGGACGAAACCGTCGCGGTTGCGATCAAACGGACGGGAGGCGCGCGGCGGATCCTCGTTGTGCGTGGACAGCGCCGTCAGGCGGTTGAACCCGGTGACGCCGAGCGGGTGAATCATGCTGTGCGTGCCCCCGGAGACAACCGCGTCCGCGTCGCCGTGACGGATCATGTGCATCGCTTCGCCGATCGCCTGCGTGCTGGCGGCGCAGGCCGTCAGCGTGTTCAGGCTCGGACCTTGAACATTGAAGTGAACCGCCAGGTGGCTGGCCGCCAGATTCGGATCCTGTTCGAGTTCGTTGACCGCGTTGAGCCGCTGAAGCGCGCGGCGCGCCCAGCGGATCGTGTCCAGCGGGATGGCGCGGCCGGCGTCGTCCCGACAACCGGCGACCGCCGCCTCGGCGAAGGCATCGAAGTCGATCGGACCTTCTCCGCCGCCCAGATAAATACCGATCCGCGCCGGATCCGCGGGAGGGGTTCGGTCGAATCCCGCGTCCTTCCACGCGATGTGTGCCGCGGCGAGCGCGAACTGGGTGTTGCGGCTCGCGCCCGCGTGCGCATCCGCCGCGGGACCGAGGAAATCCGCCAACCGGAAATCCTTCACCTGTGCGGCGAAGGTCGTCGGATACGCAGCGGCGTCGAAAAGCTCATTCCGGCTGACGCCGCTTTCCCCGCGCAACAGCCGCTTCCAGACCGTCTCGATCTCGTGTCCGAGCGGCGTCACCCAGCCCAGCCCCGTGATGACCACCCGGCGTGACATGCCTTATTCCTCAATCCGGCGCACGACCAGCGCCGCCACCTGAGAACCCGCCAGTGCATACGCAGCGCTGACGAAAACGCTCAACCGCGCATCCGCCGGATCGCCCGAGGCGAAGCGAAACCCCGGCGCGGATGCGGCGTTCAACGAGGGCGGGACCGTCCGGTGATGCAGCGACAGAACGCCGGTCGCGAAGTCGATCGCACCCGAACCGGCGCCGTTGTTTCCCAGCGATCCCTTCACACCGACCGCCCAGGGCTTTTTCGCGGCATCGCCCAGCGCCGCGTTCCAGCCGGCAAGCTCCGACGCATCGTACGCCGGTATTCCCGCGCCGAAGGGGACGATCAGGTCGACGTCGTCCGGACGCACCGACGCCTCCTTCATCGCCGCACGCACCGCGAGTTCGACGGGGCGACCCGTCGGATCCGGACGGGACCAACTGTGCGCATTGCTCGCCGCGCCGAACCCCACGACTTCACCGTAAATCCGCGCTCCGCGACGATGCGCGTGCTCCAGCGCCTCCAGCACGATCAATCCGCCGCCCTCTCCCGCCACGGTTCCCGCTGCGTCCTCGCTGAAGGGGCGGCAGGCGCGCAGCGGATCGGCGTTCGAAGCCGTGTTCAGCTTGCCCAGCAGCAGCGGCCGGGTCAGCGCCATCGGGTTCACTTTGCTTTCGGCGCCGCCGCAGATGCACAGGTCCGCCGATCCGCGCGCGATCGTCCGGTAGGCCTCGCCGATCGCCAGGTGGCTCGACGCCTCGCCGCAGGTGATCGTGTTCGAGTTCGCCTGCGCGTCATGCACGATCGTCACATGACAGGCGAGCATGTTCGGAAGGAACTTCAGCAGCCACAGCGGCGTCAGATTCTCCATCCCGGCCGATCCCCACAACCGGTGGCTGAACCGGCCGGCGTCGTCCACCGCGGTGTTCAAGGCGCCGGCCAGCTCCGCCAGATCGGCGCACACCAGACCCGCCCCGATATTCGCCCCGAACCGCGCCGGATCCACGTTGGGCGGTCCGGGCGACTCCCCGCGTCCGATCAGACACGCCGTCACCAGCCCCGCATCCTTCACCGCGTGATACGCGCACACCACCGCGATCTGCGTGTCCCGCGACATGACCTTCGCCGCTTTGCGGTAGGACTTCGGGATCGCGTCATTCAACGAGAATTCAGGGAGTTCAGCCGCGATCCGGCAGGGCAGGCCCTCCGCATTGAACGAGCGCACCGGTCCGACGCCGCAACGTTGCGCCAGCAGCGCCTCCCAGTACGCTTCCGCGCCGATGCCGATCGGCGTCGCCACCCCCAGCCCGGTGATCACGACTCGGCGCGATCCGCTCATGCGCCGCCCCCGCGGACCGCGTCGCCGACCGGTTGAAACGAACGCAGCAACGTCATGAAAGATTCGGTAAACACAAAGTTATGCCTCGGCAATCCGGAGACCTGCGCCGCCCCGACATGCGAAAACATCAGGTCGACCCGCCCGAACTCCTCTCCGTTGCGACGGACAACGCCGCGCGTCGTCGCGCCGTGATCCTCCAGCGTCTCGATCCTCGCCTCGTACGCCAGCGTGTCGCCCGGGACGGCGTAGTCGTCAAACGACGCCGAGCGGATTTTCGCCAGAATCACGTTCTCGCGGAAATCTCGCGCTTGCCCCACCAGGATGCCCGCCGTCTGCGCCATCCCCTCGATGACCAGCGACGCGGGCATGACCGGAAATCCCGGAAGGTGATCGTGCAGGTGCTCCTCGGCGCGCGTGACGTTCTTGACCGCCACCGCACGGCACCCGGGCTCGAACTCGACAAACTTGTCGATCCAGATCCAGCGCATGAAAACCCCGCCGGAACGCACCCCCGACCGGACCGCGCGAGCCGCCGGCTCCGTTCCTGTCGCAATGCGGCACGTCTCCCGCAGACGGCGGGGCGCCCAAGGCGAGACTTACGCCGCCCGAAGCTTCTGCTCAACGTAATTGACGATCGCATCCACCGTGAAAAGATCGCGGATGCGCTCGACCTGAGGATCTTTCTCGAAATCGGACAAGTCCGCATGCGGCATCGCCGACCGCAGCTTGCTGATCCCCTCGTCGGTCATCTTTCCGTTGTCGACGTAATCCGGATTACTGAGCACTTCCTCGGGAAACAACTCCGAGCGGTTGACCTTGATTCCGAACGCCTTCTCCAGGCGGAATACGATGTCGAGAAAATCAATGCTCTCGGCGCCCAGATCGCCTTGAAGCGTGGCCTCGGGCGTGACCTCCTCGCTGTCAACGCCCAGCGCGTCCACCAGCACGTCACGGACCCTGGAAAGCACCTCGTCGCGCGTCGCCGTTGTCACTTCGTCACCTCCGTCTGAACCGATCCGGACGACATCAGAACGAAACCTTAGCCCGCCCGCCGAAAGCGTCCCGCGGCGGCATGCCCGCCTTCGAGGTCTCACGGCTGAGCCCCTCAGGCCTGAAGCGCCCGAAACCGCTCACGCATCACCGAGACAATATGTCGATCCGTGTCTTCGTATCCCGGTCCCCTTGCCGCCGCCGTCAAGTGAGACAGCACGAACCGACCTCGAACGACTTCCTTCCCGCCACAGGCGCCCGCCCCGGAGAATTCACTCTCCACGCCCTCAAGCCGCCGAGTCTGCACGTCCACCTCAAGCACGTCGCCGGGGCGGACGAAGCTCTTATATGTAATGTTTTTCGCCTCTTTGAGCAATACAAGGCTCGGGGCAAAATCCAGCGACGACCGCACTAACCACGCGGCGGCCTCCACCATCGCCTCCAGCATGAACACGCCCGGCAGCACCGCAAACGTCGGAAAGTGATCGGCAAGGTACTCCTCGGCCGCGGACACCGCCTTCACCGCGCGCAAACGCACGCCGGGCTGCACCTCGACGATCCGATCCAGAAGTGCAAAACGCATGTCCCGATCCGTCAGCCGCGCCCAAGACCGCTGCCCATCCAGTCCCAGTCCGAACTCAGTCCGCCGCGCCGCGGACGATCCTTCCGCTCCGCCCGACGACCGGACGCCGCCGCCTCGATCGCTTCCGGCGCCGCGCTGTGCGCCGGCTTCAACGACAGCGCGATCCGCCGCTTCGGTCCGTCCACGCTGAGCACGCGGGCGTCCACCTCCTGCCCGACCTTCACCACCTCGTCGCACGTCCGGACACGCTTATCCGAAAGCTCGGAGATATGAATCATCCCTTCAACGCCGGGCGCAACCGCCACGAATACGCCGAACGTCTCCAGCCGTGAAACCGTCCCCTTCACCGTCATCCCCGGCGCATAACTCTCGATCACCCCCGCCCACGGATCCGGACGCGCCTGCTTCATCGACAGCGCCATCCGCCGCTTCCCCGGCTCCAGCCGCAACACCGTCACGTCCACTTCGTCCCCGACCTTGACCGCGTCCGCCACCGAACTGATCCTCGACCAGCTCATCTCGCTGATCGGGATAAGCCCTTCAACCCCCTCCTCGACTTCCGCGAACGCCCCGAAGTCCGCAACCCGAAGCACCTTCGCCCGCAGCGACATGCCTTCCTGAAGACGGGTCTCGATCCCGGTCCACGGATCCGGCCGCGCCTGCTTCAGACCCAGCGAAATCCGGTCCCGCTCACGGTCGATCTTCAGAACCTTGACCTCAACCTCCTGCCCGACGTCCACGATGTCCGTGACTTTCCCCACCGGCCGCCAGCTCAGATCGCTGATGTGGATCAGCCCTTCCACCCCGCCAAGGTCTACGAAGGCGCCGAAGTCCGTCACATTGCGCACGCGCCCGGTCCGCACCTGCCCGATCTCAAGCTCCGTCAGCAGCACCGCCTTTTTCTCGGCGGCCTCCTTCTCCAGAACTCGCCGTCGGCTCAGCAGGAGGTTCTTCCCGCGGCGGTCAACTTCGGTGACCTCGCAGCGCACCACTTCGCCGATCAGGACCGAGATGTCCTTCATGAAATGAAGATCGACCTGCGACGCGGGCAGGAACGCCCGGATGCCCTGCACGTCGACTTCCAGCCCGCCCTTGTTCAGACCCGTGACCCGCCCCTCCACCGTCATTCCGCGGTCCAGATTCAGCCACGTCGCCCGCTGCACCGCGCCTTTGCGGCTGCAAACCCACAACCCCTGCGACTCGTCGTGGCGCTCGACGACAACGTCCACCCGGCGGCCCGCGCTTACGTCCTCATTCTTCCCGAAGTGATTTCGCGGAACGACGCCCTGATCCTTCACTCCGAAATCCAGAAAAACATCCTCGCCGCGCGTTGCAACGACTGTTCCGGTGACTTCGGCGCCTTTCTCCAGCCGCCGGACCGCCACCGGCGCGTTCAATCCGCCGCTCAGCTCATCCAGGTCTTCAAGCGTCATGTGCGCCATCGCGTTCGCCACCTCGCGGTCGATCTCCGCTTGCGAGGAACCCGGATCCGGAAGGGATGGCTCAGATGCATGCGCTCCCGCGGGCCCTGGGACGCTGGCGGGTGTTCCCGGTTGTTCGTTCATTATGTCAGGCCTTTGTCAAACAAGAATCACACCCGCCGAGCCGGGTGTGAAATCCGCGTGAAGCGTTGCGATTATTATCCCCCAAACAGATGCGGTTTTTACAAACTTCGGTGCTGCAAGTCAAGGTTAAAGACGGGTCTCGCCGGAGGCGGAA
Source organism: Phycisphaerae bacterium (assembly GCA_013360585.1). Taxonomy (GTDB): domain Bacteria; phylum Planctomycetota; class Phycisphaerae; order UBA1845; family UBA1845; genus JABWBH01. The sequence continues at coordinate 55,869 of JABWBH010000027.1, forward strand.
AAACGTGGATTCGCAGGTCTGACGTCACTGCGGGCTGTTAATCCAGCCGTAAGGACGGAACGTCCCGGAGCGCAGTTCGAGCCGGAACCACTGATCATCGAGACCCTTGACGTAAACGTCGTTCGCCTCGAAATCCGGCGCCTCTCGCGTCACATATCTTCCCCCCATCGGAGGCACAAAAAGATCAGCCCGTCCGTCCGTGAAGGCGACGTTGGCGCCCTTTGCGTGACGCGTCTCAAGCTGATCCTGATTGCTCCACATCCCGTCGGTGGCGTTCTCGTTCCACCAACGCGTGCTTTCCTCCACCATCGCGATCATCCCGTCGAACCGGCGCACCGGCACATCCGCCGGAAGGATCGTCGGCGGCATGATGTTCACGGCGTAACGTTCAGGCTCGGCGAGGTACGCCATCGCTTTCGGGTTGTTCAGGCGTCCGCCCTGGATGTTCATAACGAAGGTGTAATCGAAATCCAGCGGCGCGTCCTTGTCGAACATGTTGTTGCCCGTGTCCCGATCGGACGACCGCCGGAGGTTCGAAGGACACTCCGCGATCTCATCGACCTGGCTGACGTAGTCGTACAACAATCCGGGACGCGGTCCGTCCGGTCCGGGGAGCCTCGCCCACGCCCCGCCGTATTGCGGCCAGCGCGTCACGTCCTCCGCGTTGACCGGCCAGACCTGGTCGTCGAAATCCTGCGCGTACAACATCAGGGCGTACGCGATCTGCCGGACGTTCGATCGACAGGCGACATTCTTCGCCGAGTCGCGGGCGCGCTTCAACGACGGAATCAGGATGCTGATGAGCAGCGCGATGATCGCAATCACGACGAGCAGTTCGATCAGCGTGAACGCCGGTCGTCGCCCAGGTTGGCGGACTCGATTGCGCATGCATGATTATTACCGCGCTCTCGCCCGGACGACAAGAGAATTCGGGCGCCTTCAGGTTGATTCCGATCCGGACGGAAGGATGATGTCGAAAGGCGACCCCTGACCGGGAGCTTCGCATCACGGGACGCATGAAAGCATGAAGCGCGGTATCGGGGTGGCTGGACTGGCGGCGCTGGGCGGATGTGCCTGGGCGGCGGGCTGTGCGGCGCCTGCCGCCGTGACCGTCATGCCCGTCCGGTTGCAGAAACTCAGTCCCGCTTCCCCCCTTCTGCACGAATTCCGCCCCACCGCCTGCTACGCCTGGGTGAATGATGCCGATCAATTATGCGTCGGTATGAACGTCCGCAAACGCGCGTTCCGCACCGCCTTCGATCGGGAAGAGTTTCACCTGTCGCTGGTTCTCGGTCCTCCCCCCGCGGGTGAGGGACGGACTTACGTCGTGACCGAGCAGACCGTCCGCGCCCGGACCCGCGACGGCCTGACGCACACCCGTTTTGCATCCGTCGAAGGCGTGGCCCTCGCCTGGAAAGACGGACCGAGGCGACTTTCAGGACGTTTTCAGTTCCGAGGGATCGAGCAGTCTTATCTCGTCGTGCTGGGGTGGACGAACACCCGCCAGATCCTTTGCGTCGGAGAATTCAAGGCCCGCTGGGATCGGGAGCGTGGTGAACCGATTCTAAGACATACGGAGAACGACGGGATGGCGCGAGATCAAAATCCGCATCCCCGTCTTGCGCCGCGGCCGAACGAGGGCAAGGCAACCTCGGGCCGCATCCCGGGTTCCGGAGTCAACTGACATGAAGCGGACACTCATCGTCATACTCGTCGGCGCCGTCGCGATCGTCGCCGCCATCACGTACAAGCGCGGTGAACACACGCAAACCGTCAAACAAGACATGCTGCGCATCCTCGGCGACGTTCGCGGCTCCGATCTGGAGCAACGCTACCTCGCAGGCCTGGTCGAGCTGCACCACGCGGCGGTGTTCGCCTCCGTCGCCGCGGGCGTCGATCATTCCCAGGTCCGGCGCGACGCTTACCTCGACGAAATGTTCAAGCGCCTCGTCGCCGACGCCCGCGACAACGGACGCTTTGCGCTGGCGATGAAACTCGAACGTCTTCAGCGCCAGTACGCCGAACCGGACGATCCCCGCAGCGCCGACGACGAGGACGATGATGACCTGTCCAACCCCTGGGTCTGTCGCAACTGCGGCGCAGCCGCAAGGCTCACCGCCGCGCAGGTGGACGCCCTCGCCGCGAAGACGAAGGCCTTCGAGGCGGAACGCGCTGAGGACGGGACCGCGCCCGACCGCGAGGCGCGCGCGCTTCTCTGCGAAGCCTGCAAGACCGTCGGGTTCACTCCGGCCCGGAACTGCATCACATGCGGCGAGCCTTTCCTGCTGGACGCCACCACGATCGGGGCGATCTGTCACAAGTGCGACCTGACGCACTGGGCGTGCGAGGCGCCCGGGTGCGGACACGGGTTCACCCTCACGCTGCATGAGTTGTTCAAGTCCGGAAAATACGATGACGGCGTCCGGTGTCCGAAGTGCGGCAAGGGCGAGTGCCGCCGCTCGCATCAGTGTCATGCCTGCCGGGGCATGATCCCGATCATCGGCCACGGCGACCTTCCGGATCATTGCCCGCACTGCAAGGTCCGCGTCTTCATTCCCCGTCCCGGAGGGTGACGCGCCGCTCTTCCTGGTTCGTTCCCTGCTTGCTCGAAACCCGGTAGGTCAGATCCTTCTTCTCGCCCGGCGCGACGGTCGCCGCAAACCGCACGGTGCGGAAGTCGTGCAGCGTCGGGTTCAGCGTGCTGTGAAACGCCACGTCGCCGTCGAAGGACCGCCGGAATTCGACGTCGATCGGTTTGTCGCGGTAGTTGCGGATGCGCTCGGTCCAGACCTGGTGCTCGTCCCAGCCGCAAACCTGATCGTTGATCTCGATCTTGTGTCCCTGCCCCGGGCTGAGCCGCACCTCCAGCCCGGTACGGCTGAACCAGAGGTTGTCGCGGTAGCTCCGCAGCGGGACTTGTTCGTGAATCACTTCCGGATCGGGCCCGAGGTTCAGCTCGATCTCCTGACCGATCGGGACATACCTGATGTTCTGGTGGGCGAGCACCGACAAGCCGTCGCGGCCGTTGTCCTTGAGCAAACGAACCAACCCGTCCGGCAAAGGCGTCGTGCCCAGGTCGCTGGCCTCGTCGTTGCGGAGGATGAACAACCGCACGACCTGGTCGCCGTATTCCTGCGGGCGGTAGCGGTATTGAATGCGGAAAGGTGCGTCGGTCCCGGCGAACAAACGCATGCGTTTCGACCAGGTGTTGCGGATCGTCTCCGTGCCTTCCACGGTGTAGATGAAATACTCGGACAGGCCTTCCTTAATGATTCCTTTCGGTTCGCGAAGCACTTCGGCTTCGGCGTAACCCAGCGCTTTCATCGCCTTGTCCGAAGCCGGTTTCTTCGCCTTCTGCCCCAACTCCGCGACCCTCCGGCGTCCGGCGCGATACTCGTCTGCATCGTGCTTCGAAAGAATCCCCTGTTGTGCGAGCTGCGCGATCGTCTCCACGAGATTGATCGTTCCGACCACGAGCCGCACCTGCGCATTCTCGTAATCCTCACCGGAGTTGTTGATGATGCGCACGAAGCCGTCGAACGAGGTCTTCGTCTCCTCGGGGTTGCTGACGCAGACGTAATCCGCCGCCCACGACAGGCCGCTGGTGAAGTAGGTGATCTCGACCGTCGCGTCGCCGTCGAGAGCGCTGCGGACGCTCCAGGTGAGCATCTGCGGCTTGTCATGCGGATACGTCGTGTCGAGCAGATCGAGCTTGTCGCCCTGGGTTTTGAAGCGCAGTTGCACGCTGCTGGGGTCGATGAGCGTGCTGGCCCAGGAGAACTGGAGCGGGTTGACACCCGGCTTGAAGGTGACGGTGCGCGTCTCGCGCACCAGCGTGAGATCCTCACTGTTGTAGATCGTCAACTGCACCGTGTCCCGCGGCGGAACGGTTGACAGGTCCACGTTCTGCTGCGCGTCAGCGCGGGCCGCGATCAGAACCGGCATCCACGCAAGGCGTCTTCGCATCATGACATTCCCCCGGCGGCGGAGCGAGTCCGCCTACTCCCCGGCTTCCAGCACGATGTGCTGCTCTTTCTGGTTGTAGCCGGATTTCGTGGTGACCCGGTACTGAAGATCCTTCTTCTCCGCGGGGGCGATCGTCGCGCTGAACTTCACCGTGCGGTAGTCGTGAAGCGTGGGATTCAACGCGCTGCGGAATACAATGTCGCCGTCGAATGAACGCCGCAACTCGACGTGGATCGGTTTGTCACGGTAGTTGCGGATGCGGTCCGTCCAGATCTGGTGCTCGTCCCAGCCGATGACCTGATCGTTGACCTCGATCTTATGCCCCTGTGTCGGGCTGTAACGCACGTTCACGCCGCTGCGGCTGAACCACAAATTGTCACGGAAGGATCGCATCAGCACCCACTCATGGATGACTTCAGGGTCGGGACCGAGGTTCAGCTCGATCTCCTGTCCGACGGGCACGTATTTGATCGTCTGCTGCGCCAGCAGGGACAGGCCGTCCCGGTTGTTGTCTTTGAAAAGCCGGACGGCGCCGTCGGGCAGCGGCGTCTGCCCCAAGCCGCTCGCCTCGTCATTCCGGAGGATAAACAACCGGACAAGCTGCTCTCCGTATTCTTCCGGTCGGTAGCGGTAGCGAACGTCAAACGGCGCGGCCTTCCCGGCGAACAACCGCATCCGCTTCGACCAGGTGTTCCGGATCGTCTCCGTCCCCTCGATGGTGTAGATGAAATACTCCGACAGTCCCTCCTTGATGATTTCCTTCGGTGCGGCGGTTTCGGCGGCTGCAAAACCCGCGGACATGGCGTCCTGAAGCTCGGCCCGCGCCCTCCCCGGCGCCTTCAGCACCGCCCGGCCTCGTTCCATCTCCTCCTGGTCCCGCTCGGAAATGATGCCCCGGCGGGCGAGGTCGGCGATCTTCTCGACCAGGTTGATCGTGCCGACGACGAGGCGCACCTGCGCGTTCTCATAATCCTCGCCGGAATTGTTGTAAATGCGGACAAACCCGTCGAACGACATCCGGCTCTCGGCGGGATCGCTCACGCAGACGTAGTCCGCCGCCCACGACAGCCCGCTGGTGAAGTAGGTAATCTCCACCGACGCGTCGCCGTCCAGCGCGCTGCGGACGTTCCACGTCAACTGCTGCGGCTTGTCATGCGGAAACGTGGTGTCGAGAAGCTCCAGTTGATCGGCGTGGGTCTTGAAGCGCAGTTGCACGCTGGTCGAGTCGATCAAGGTGTTCGCCCAGGAAAACTGAAGCGGGTTGACGCCCTGCTTGAACGTCACCGTCCGGGTCTCGCGGACCAGCGTGAGGTCTTCACTGTTGTAGATCGTCAATTGAACCGTGTCGCGCGGCGGAACCGTGGACAGGTCCACGTTCTGCTGGGCGAAGACCGGCGCCGCGATCATTGCGGCCAACGTCAACGAGAACGTGCGGGACATCATTGCAATAAGCTCCCGGAAAGCGGGCGGATTCCGCCCGGCGTGGTTCGTTTCATCGTTCTGGCGTCCCGAGGCGTCGTTGTCCCGGCGCCTCTACCACTCATTTTTGATCAGGACGTGCAGCTCCTGCGTCGCTTTCACGGCTTTCTGGTCCCCCCCACGGGCGGGAAGCGGGACATGAAAAAGCAGCCGGTCGGCGGTGGACTTCTCCTTATCCAGCATCTCCGCCATCGGGGTGTCCTTGACCAGCTCAAACTCGACGTTGCGGCCCGTGTCGCGGCCGAGGATTTCCTGCCGCAGCGACCGCATCGACTCGGCGATGTCGAGCACCACCGGAGCGTCCTTGAAATTCTCAATCTCGTACTTCACGACCACGTCGTAGTGATAAAGATTCCCGAGCACGCGGTTCTGGTCGCGCCGGGCGATCGTGCGCTTGACGACCACGTCCTTCGCGACGCCCAGATACAGGCGCACTTCGTCGTCGCGCGGAGTGAACTTCATCCAGTCCTCTCCGAGAAACGCCGTCGTGCCGCGCCCGTCGTCCTGGTAGACGCGGGCTTTCCCGTACATGAACGGAAACCGGCCCAGCGCGTTAGCCGAGTCATTCTTCAACAGATAATGCATCGGCACGCGGAGCTGCTTCTTGCCCTCGTCGAGGTAGCCGAACTCCGAAAGATCCGCGGTGTACACCTTGCGCACCGGGACATTCTCGAACTTCGCGGACAGGAGCTGCTTCGTCTCATTGATGCCGATCGGACGCTCGAAGCGCTCGCCGAACCCCGGCCACATCCCCGCGTCTCCGAAGGTCTCATTTGCCCGGTTGTGAAGCAGGACGTACTGCCGAAGCGTCAGCGACTTCTCGTCGTTGGCCGCCACCGCTTCGTAGGCGAACGACTTGTCGAGCTGCCCGATCAGGTAGCTGATGCGCACCCGCGCGGACCCCGCCTTCGGCGACGCCACCTGCCACGTCAGCGCGTTCTCGTTCGGGGGGTAGGAGACGGAGAGCACCCGAACGCTTTCCGGGTCGGACAGCGGGCGGAACTGAATGCTCTCCTTGTCGATCTGCGTGTTCGCCCAGGCGAAGACGACCTCGTTCACGCCGGCGTTCAGCGGGACGACCCGCTCCTCCTCGACGAGCGTGACGTTCGGATGATCCAGTTGGATCTCGACGCGTTCACGCGGCGGCAGCGTAATCAGCTTGATCCCCGCGTCCACGCCGCGTGTCACCAGCATACCGGCGACGACGAAAGCGGTGGCAACGGTTCGGCGGGGCCTCACCAATGCGGGATAAACGCTCATTCTGGTTACTCCTGTGACGGCGGATCCGCCGCCGATTCTCGTGCGGTTAGTCGCACATCGCGCCAGATAGTTCCTCGCTCGCGCTTATTAACGTTGTTCATCCGAGGTTATTTGACGGTCCGGTGCTTGCCGGTTTCGGCGTCCCCGGTCCGCCTCGCCTCCGACCTCTGCCGAAGTTGCCGCGCCAGCGCCTCGCGGACGATCCGCACGGCGTTCTCGACCTCTTCCGTGGTTGTAAACCGGGAGAGGCTGAAACGCACGGCGCCACGCGCGTCCCGCGCACTCATGCCCGTCGCCAGCAGCGCGGGAGAGGGATCGAGCGACCCGCTGCCGCAGGCGCTCCCCGCCGAGGTGCACAACCCGGCTTCGCTCAGCAGCAGCAGCAGCGCCTCGCCGTCGATCCCCGGGAACACGATCGTCGTCGTATTGCCGACGCGCGGCGCGCCTGCGCCCGCTGCCCGAGCGCCGGGAACCAGCGCAACCAGCCGCGCTTCAAGCTCTCCGGTCAGTGCCGCGACGCGGGCGTGATTCCCGCTCAGTTCCCGCAGCGCGTGTTCGGCTGCAACCCCGAACCCGACAATTCCCGCAACGTTCTCCGTCCCGCACCGAAGATCCCCTTCCTGCCCGCCGCCGGCGGCCAGTGCCCGCAGCGCCGACCGATCCGCGACGTACAACGCTCCGACGCCCTTCGGACCGTGCAGCTTGTGCGCTGAGACGCTGAGGAAGTCGATCGGCCACGTGCCGCAGCTCAGCCCCAGTTTTCCGGCGGACTGCACCGCGTCCACGTGAACCCGCGCGCCGACCCCGCGCGCCTGCAACGCGAGTTCGGTAATCTCCTCGATCGTTCCGGTCTCCGGGTTGACATGTGTGAGGCTGACCAGCGCGGTCCGCTCATCGAGCGTGGCGGCGAACGCCGCGCGGTCCAGCCGGGCGTCAGCGTCCACCGGCGCCCGCACAATTTCGCACCCCTCCGCCGCCCGTGCTTCCGCCGCGCCGATCACCGCGGCATGATCCGCCGCGCCGATCACAATGCGCCACCGCCCCGGCGACAGAACCAGTCCCCTCAGCGCGAGATTAATGCTCTCCGTGCCGCCTGAAGTAAACACAATCCGCCCCGGCGCCGCGCCCAGCAGCGCCGCCACCTGTCTCCGCGCCGCCTCCACCGCAAACCGCGCCCGCTGTCCCTCCCGGTGCGTGCTCGACGGGTTGCCGTAATGCTCGCGCCACCAAGGCTGCATCGCCTCGATCACGTCAGGCAGCGGCTGTGTCGTCGCATTATTGTCGAGATAAATCATGAACCCTTGAGCATTCGCACCCACTCCGCCGGCTCAACATCTTCCGGTCGGCGCGTCAAGTTGAAATCCGCTGCAAGCCTCTCCACGCGTTCCGCGCCCACGACGTACGCCAGCGCCGAGCGCAACGTCTTGCGGCGGTGTTCGAACGCGCCGCGCACCAGGCGCGCCAGCGCCCCCCGCTCCTGCGGTGAGATCAACGCCTCCTCCCGCACGTCGGCCCGGAGCATCACCGACTCCACCTTCGGCGCAGGCCAGAACGCCGAAGCCGGAACCCGCGCGATCATCCGAACGTCGCAGCAGACCTGCATCATGACGCTGACCGGTCCGAAGTCCCGACTCCCTGGTGCGGCGAGGATTCGGTCGCCCACCTCCGCCTGCACGGTGAAGCACATCCGGGACATCTCGGGCATCTCCAGCAGCAGGTTCATGACCAGCGGCGTGGCGATCTGATACGGGAGGTTCGCCACCAGCATCATCCGCCCGCGGGCGCCTCGGCCCGCTTGTCGGAGCGAGGCGACGACTTCGGTGTTCAATCGGTTCTTGCCCTGGAGCGCGTCCGTCGGGATGACGCTGACCTGACGGTGACCCGCGAACCGGCACCTCAGCAGCGCCGCCAGATCGCGGTCCAACTCAACGCAAACCACCGAAGCCCCGCTGGCGGACAGCAGGTCGGTCAGACCGCCCGTCCCGCCGCCGACCTCCAACACCACGTCCTGCGCCGAGATTTCAGCCGACTCCGCCAGGCGCCGCATCAGGTTGCCGTCGATCAGAAAGTTCTGCCCGAAGCGCTTGCGCGGGCGCAAACCGCCGGCGGTCAACACCTCAAGGATGTCGGACTTCGTTTGTACTCGGGTCGGCATGTGCGGTGTCTGCGGGAGGATCGTCGGCGTCGTCATTGTCAGGTCACCCTCGCCGGATGACAAGACCGTCAAGGCTTTGCATCAGGATGAACCACCGGGTTCCCTGACGCGGGATGCACGACGAAGTAGCGGTAGGGCGGCAGAGCGTAAATATCCACGCGACGTCCGGTCGCCCGCAGCGTCGCGTCGAAATCGCCCAGCAGCGTCACGATGTGCAGACGTCGCGGATCGGAAAGCGCCGCCGAGTCGGTCAACTGTCCACGTTTCTGCTCCCCGCGCATGCGCAGGATCGGCAGGTCGCTCCTCAGACCGTAATACTCAAAGCCCATCTCAACCGGGTTGCGGTAGTTCGGACAGAAGGGAAAGTCCACCACAACGACCGCATCGTCCTTCCCGAGAGTGTCGTTCATGTGCCGGATGATGCCCGCCAACCCGTCGGGTCCGGACTTGCTGAGGCATTCCGTGACGGCGACCGGTGCGTTGCCGACGAGGAGAAGCGCCGCCGCCCCGATCAACGCCCGCGATCTGCGGAACACCGGCAGCGTCAGGACGGCGAGCGTCCCCGGAACCAGCGCCGTAATTGCGTATCTTGGTACGAACACGGGGTTGGACACGAGCGAGATGGCTCCGAGTCCCCCGACGACGAAGACCGCCCAGAACAACAGCAGCAGGCAACCGGCGGCCGCGTCCTCATCCTCTCGCGTCACGTCGCCACGCTGAGCGCCCAGCCGCGTGATTGCGCCGCAGAAGAGGGCGGCCGTGACGAACACCCCGGCCGCGACGTGCGCCCAGCGTGTCGCCGTCGAACCAGCGACACCCTCGTCAAAAAGACCCAGCACCGCATCACCCAGAAAGTGCAGGTACGCCGACCACGGCGCGGGTTGGATCCACCCGAGCTTGTTCGGAAGCACGTGGCGAACAAAGAAAACCGCCAGCGGAGCATACAACAGGAGCGGCAGCACGAGGCACACAAGCTCACATCGCCCCCCGCGACCGGTCGCCGAGCCGCGCCCGTCAGGAAGTGGTCCGCCCGGCTCGGCATCTCGGATTACGCCTGTCGGATCGGCGCCAGCCGCCTCCGCGCGCCGTCGCAGCATCACGACCGCCGCCCACCACGCCACCTGCGCCGCCAGCGCCAGCGGAGCGAAGTAATGCGCATACAACATCGCCGTCGTGCTCAGAACGTAGCCCGCGCCCCACGCCGCTCGCGGCCGCCGCCGCGTCACCAGCGCGTACCAGCACAGCATCGAGACGGTCGTCGTCAGCGCCAGCAGCGAGTACATCCGCGCCTCTCGCGAGTACTTCACGAGGAACGCATTGAACGCAAGGACGATCAACGCCGCACACCCGATCCGCCGGCCGAACATCACCGCTCCCAGCGCCCCGCCCGCCAGCGCCGCCGCCGCGCCGTAGATCGCCGCCGGCAGACGCAACCGCGCTTCACTCGGCTTCGGCTCGCCCCACGCCGCGACGCGGCAGGACAACGAATACAGCGGCGGATGCGGCATCTGCACGTAGCGAATGCCGTCCATCACCGTCCCTCGGATGCTCGTCCACGTCGAGAGTTCATCCTCCCAGAGGCTTCGGTCTCCTAGCCGATGCATGCGTAGTGAAAGACCGCCCAGCGCGACGAGTGCGACGAGCACTGCCGTCGACGTGGGAATCCTCTTGAACCGATCCTGTCTCAACTCTTTCCGTGACATGCTCTGCGCCCGACCTTAACATCGCCCGCGGTCCGGCGTCCACGTCGAGGGTGTTCAGACGGGCGGCCTTCACCGACGAAGCGTCCGACGCAGCTCGGACTTCTCCCGATCGGGAAATCGACGCGACGTTCGGTTTCCTGCGCCGGGAACCCAGCGTGGGGCGGGCTTTGCCTGCCGCAGGACGGCGGATAAGGACAAAAGGCGGAACGTGATCTTCGATCGCTGGTTTGCACATCCCCGGTTCTGCGCTTCCGCCGCCGCGATCGCCGTCGCCCTGACCTCGATCTCTGTGGCGACCGGCTTTCAGGTGGATGATTACATTCACCGTCTGCTGCTGCGGCCTCCGACGGAAAAGTCCGGAGTCGAGGGTCGGGTGCTGCTGGAAGGCCGGGCGCCGTGGGATCTTTTCGGTTTCATTCCGGGGGGGGCGGACGAGATCAGGCGGCTGATCAGGGAAGGACTTGTTCCCTGGTGGGCGCCGGAGTCCCTCAGGCTTTCCTTCTTCAGACCGCTGACCAGCCTGACGCACTGGGTCGACTACCAGTTCTGGCCGGACGCGCCCGCGCTCATGCATGCGCAGAATCTCGCGTGGCTGGCGCTGCTGGTCTGGATCGCCTCGCGCTTGTATCGGGAACTGGCGGACGGAACGTGGGAGGCCGGGTTGGCGACGTTGATGTTCGCCGTCGATCATTCCCACGGTGTGCCCGCAGGCTGGATCGCCGCTCGCAACGCCCTCATCAGCGGATGCTTCGGTCTGCTTTCGGTGTACCTTTACGTGCGAGGTCGCCGGGGCGATCGCGCCGGCGCCATCGCGGCCCCGGCGGCGCTGGTCGCGGGGCTGGCGGGAGGGGAGATGTCGCTCGGTGCGCCGGGTTATCTGCTGGCGTACGCTCTTTTTCTCGATACCGGTTCTCTGAGGCGTCGGCTGACCGCCCTGATTCCCTGCGCCGCCGCGACGCTGGCGTGGATCGCCGTGTACAAGGCGCTCGGATACGGCGCGACCGGTTCACACATGTACATCGACCCCGCGTCCGAGCCGCTTCGTTTCGCGCAGGCGGCGGGGCTCAATGCGCCGACGCTGCTGCTGGGACAGTTCCTGCTGCCGCCTGCGGACGTCTTCGGATTCCTGGCCGACGCACTGAGGCCGGGTTATGCCTTCGGCGCCGCCGTGATGGTGACGATCCTCCTCCTGATCATGCGCGGACGACTGCGCGGCGACGCCGTCAGCCGCTTCTACCTCACCGGTACGTTACTGGCGGTGCTGCCCGCCTGCGGGACGGCGGCGCAGAACCGGCTGCTGGTCGTCGCCGGGCTGGGGGCGATGGGCCTGCTGGCACGGTACGTGGCGCGCCTGCGCGACGCGCGCGAGTATCCAACGTCGAATCATGCGGGAAGTCGGGTGACGGCGCTCGAACGTCTGACCCGACGCGCAATCCTCGTCATTCACCTCGCAATCTCCCCGCCGGCGTTGATGGTCTCCGCTTACAGCACGGCGGCGCTCGGACCTTTGCTGCAGCGCCTCGCGGACTCCTTCCCGCGGGATTCGGCGATCGAAGATCAGAAGCTCATGATCGTGCAGGCCCCGACGGCGTTCCTCTTTCAGTACGCCGCCTCAATGAACGCTCTCGACGGGCGTCCGATGCCGGAGCATCTCTACGTCCTCGGCTCCAGCGCCGCCCCTCTCGAAATCCGTCGCCCGGACGCACGAACCTTCGTCCTGCGACCGTCAGGCGGGTTCCTCCCGCCGCCGGGATCACCCCCGGCAGCACGACAGACAGCGCGACCGGGCGCGCCGTTCGACTTCTCCTCCCCGGTCTCCCCCCTCTACATGATTCAGATGTTCGACGTCCTGTTCCGCGCATCCAGCCTCGGATTCACCGAGCAGGAGACGATCGACCTGCACGGATTCCGCGCCCGTGTTCTCGAGACGGACGCGGCGGGCCGACCACTCGAAATCGCCTTCGAGTGCGATGACTCCCTCGAGTCCGACCGCTACCGCTGGATGACCTGGTCCGACGGCGAACTGGTGGATTTTCATCCGCCGGAGGTCGGACAGAGCGTTCTCCTGCCCGCGCCGGATCTTCCCTTCGCGCCGCCCGCCCGGTGATCCTGGAGGCAGGGCAACCGCATTCTGACTCGAATCCGGGTGGCATGGCCTGGCGTACTCGCCTGGCCATGCTACGGGAGCAGAACCCCCGTTCCTTCCGGACACGGGTCCGCTGCTGCGGACCTGTGCCCCCCGACGTGCCGGCAGATCTCAGAATGCGGTTGCCCTGAACCCTGGGGGTGGTTTCACGGGAAAATCATGCGCGCCGGCAGGCTCGGTCGGGTATCATGCCCGGATCGAAACAGGGTTCTCGCCTGGATCGCACCCCGGCTGAAGCGATTCCGGGCGGCGGCGGGGCTTACCGGTGTCGAAGGACCGGAGAAAAGGGGGACGGGAACATGACGCGATCTTCAATCGTTGGATTCGCGCTGTGCTACGGCCTCGGCGGTGTGTTGCTGCCGACGTTTTCGGCTCACGCCGAGGTGATACATGACTCCCTCTGGATTCATGATGACAATCTGACGGACGCCGGAGTGGGCCACGCGATCGGCGGGTGGCGCCCTTTCCCCGGTCTGGGGACGATCGACTCCCAGGTGGTCGAGGATTTCACGTTGACTCAGCAGACACGACTCACCGTCGGCGTGATTGATGTGATGTCGCATGACGGCACGGTTCCGGCCGAGGGCATCTGGGTTCAGGTGTATGCCGACGCCGGAGGCAGACCGGCCGAAGAGACCGCGGCTGACTGGGTCGCCCTTCCGTCCGAGTACGAAGCGGAGGAAATCTCCAGCCCCCTCAATTTCCGTGCGTGGCGAATCACGATCAACCTGTCGGACGCCGATTTGGATCTCGACGAAGGAACGTGGTGGGTTGATTTTCAGCCGCTGGACATCAAGACGACGGGCGACTGGTTCTGGTCGATCGGGTCGGTGAGCATCGAACCGATCGGGTTCCCCAGTCATGTTCGCGACGGGTGGGAAGCGCACGGAAATAATTATTACGGGCTTTGGGGCAGTACCACGTGGATTCCCCACAGCTTTCGCGGCAACGCAGTTCTCTCCTGGCGTCTCGAAGGGGATACCTCCGGCGGAGAGTGCACCGGCCGCGAAAAACTCTCCGCGTCCTGCGCCGACAGCGCCTGCGGACCGAGAGTCGTCGCGAAGGTGAAACGCGGTCTCCCCGACGCCGAAATCCGCTTTCGCATCGACGGCGGACAGGAAAGGCGGACCGTGGTCAACGCCCGTGGCAAGGCCAAGGTCAAGTGGTGCGGGTTGACCTCCGGACCGCACACGGTGTCGCTGGTCGAGTGCGGCGCGTCGATCGACACGAACTGTCCCTGAACGAGGCTGACCCGCAGCGGTTCAGGTCGGCTTCGCATCCTGCCGCGTAGGCCAACCGGGTCGCGCTGCTTGCGACATGCCTTCGCCGGGGACGCCAACGACACGAAAGCGCGACCTTTTTTCAACGGACCGAGACTCACGGATAATCCCTGGGAACCCGTGACGGTCCGTTATCCCGGCGCCGTCAGGCGCCGGCCACCGTCGCCGGCGACCGTAGACGAAGCGCCGCCAGCGCGTCCCGGTGCAGGATCGCCCGAAGCTGATCGCGCGGGACCATCGGAAGGTTCGTTCCCTGGCAGAGCTGATTGATCGAGAACAGCGTGTCGATGCACTCCGACGCCGTCGAAAACGGAAACCCGCTGCCGAACAACAGCTTGTCCATCACGCCCTGCTCGTGCGCCGACAGCAGCGACTGATAGGCCTGCCACGGATGCCGCAGCAAACCGCTGATCTCCGCATACACGTGTTCGTGCTTCGCCAGCAGGAAGATCGTCTCATCCATCCACGGCAGACCCATGTGCGCCAGGAGCATGCGCATCTCGGGGAACTCCCGCGCCACCTCATCCAGAAGGAAGGGCCGGGCGTAGTCGAGCCGAATCTCCGGTCCGACCCAGATGCCCGGATGAAACAGCACCGGCATGCCGAACTCGACCGCCTTGGCGTACACGCGCATCGCCCGGCTGTCGCTGGGGTGGAAGTTCTGCGCCGCCGGGGCGACCGCGATCCCCGCGAGCCCCAGATCGTTCTGGGCCCGCGACAACTCGTCGAGCGCCTCCTGCGGTCTTGAAGGGTCCACCCCGGCGAATCCGATCAGGCGCTCGGGGTGCCGGTTGACGTGCTCCGCGACGCGCTCGTTGGGGATCTTCGCCTCCAGGTGCGCGCTGACGAAACCGACCACGATGGTCAGGTCCACCGGTTTGCCGGCTTGCACGTGGCGGTCCGGTCCGGCATTGTTCAGCGGCGCCGCGCCGCCGTCCGGTCTGTGACCGGTGAACAACCGCCCCCCCCGGGCCGACGCCGGACCAAGCTGGGACGGACTGTCCCAGAAATGCGTATAACAGTCGACAATCATCTCCGCCGCGGATTCTACTCTGCCCGTGGAACGCGCGATTTATATCCCACGCTCCGCAGGGGGTCAACCGTCCGAACCCCCAGAACCGCGCGACGACAATGAATACGGCTCGGCGGGCACCTGCGTCCTTGTTCGGTCCCGACTCATCTGGATGATGATGCAGGCTCCACCCTGACGCGAGGAGCCGGGACGCGGGGGGGATCGGCGCGCCGGAAGCCGCAAGGGTTCCGCCTGGAGGGCGGGATGATTCGGAACCTCGATGGCGCGAGCGTTGAAACCATCGGAACCGCATGTGCGTGGTTCGATGCTTCACGTCGTGAACGTGGAGAGACCCGTTGCATTTTATGAGTCGCTGGGCGTCTCCGCGACGAAACGGCTGCGAGCGGGGATCGGATGTCGCGGGCAGGGCTGACCCGCAGCCGGGCCCACCTTATCCTGGCGGTCGCCTCAAAGCTGACCGCCGCGAACCAGCAGGCGATTCTGCTTTACACGCTGTTTCAAAACCCACCTGAAAGCCCTGAGAAGCACGCTTTCTTACGGGCGCGATTCGGTTTTGAAACAGCGTCTTATTTGTCTTGCGAGAGGCTGCACGCGCTTCGACCCAGCCTCGTGACGTCGGAGATCGCCGCCGGCGGTCGATTCCGCGGGACGCCAACGCCGCAGCAATGCCGAGCGCACAGCGCAAGGGTCACTGTGCAAACGAATACAGCGTCAGGCGGAACAGCCACCGGCGGGACTCGAACCCGCAACCTGCGGTTTACAAAGCAGATGGTTCCTGCGCAAGTTCTTGTCATCGGCGAACTTATGTGCGTTTTCCCGAAGGAAAACAAAGTGCGGACTGTCTACCGAAGGGGAGCGGAGTCATTGCGGACTGGCTGACGGATGAAAAATGACGCCCAATTGACGCCAATTCGTCACCGTATCCCTTTCATGTGGCGGCTTCAAGAGGACAAAACGAGGGACGGGTTGTGCCTGCCAAGCCTCAGCGCTATTCCCCGTTCATTAGCCTCACCGGCAACTGGTTCACCAAATCCCGAAGATTCAGGCCGTGATACTTCACGAGTTTTTCCGCCCACGCGCCGTCCTCGGGCAACGGAAGCCCCTCGCGCGCGGCAATGCTTTCCAGGTGCGCCGCGATGTCCTTCGACCTCGGCTTACTCAAGTCGAAACGGACAAAACGCGACAGCAGCACGGGACTCGCCCAGTTTTCCTCCGTCGTGGTTCCGATGAATAAAACATGTTTCGGCAAAGACTCCAGTAGCGACAACAAACGGTCGGACGCCCTGCCTGTCAATGTATGAATTTCGTCGAGCATGTACAGCTTTCTGCCCTTGCCGCCGACGCCGTAGTACGGCAGGTGCTCGTAGAGCTCTCGGAGACGCGACACGTCGCACTCGGCCGACTCAACCTTCACGATGTCGAAGTCGTCGATGCCCCAGTATTGACCGGCGCAGTACGCGAGCGTGGTCTTGCCGGAGCCCGACGGTCCCGTAAGGAGAAAGGCATGCCCGCTGGCATTGGGCTGGTCGAGATACCACTTCATCTGCGCCACGATGCGGTCCTGGCCGACGACCTCGTCGAACGTCGTCGGGCGGTACTTCTCAGCAAGCACGTTCGGAACGTGGTTGGACGTTCGAGGGCACGCAAGCTCTTGATCGCGAGCGGGCTAAGCGTCCAGCCATGAGACCTCCTTCCAGTTTTTGGCCAGGATGACCCGAACGCGCGTTGGCATCAGGAGACCAGCGCGGGCGAGTTGCTTCTCGACCTTCGCAAAGGCGCGCTCGTCGGTCGCCACGACGAGGACTCGATGAAAACCCTCGCGTAGATTCAAGCTGACATTCTTGACCGCATTCGACGATCCGGTTTCCACCTCGATTCCGCAGCGTTTCCGACCGCTTTCCGCCAGCAGGTCGACGCTTCCGATACGGCGTGGCGCTTCAATTTTCACGGTGTAGCCTCTTTTTTCCAAGACTCGCCTGTAGAAGCATTTCCAGTATTCGTGAGGCAGGGACTCCCTCGTTGGGGTGTGCAGGCCGAGGAACTCGCGGGCTTTCGCCGACAGGCGCAAGACGACCTTGCGCGTCCGCTCGACCGGGACGACGGCCTCGTCGAGCCAGTTCTCGGCGACGAGCTTCTCCTTCACCGCGTGCCCGCGTCCGATGCTCACCGACAGCCGCCTGTATCGCTCCTTGACGCCGTCGTCCTTGTGCGTCAACACGTCCTCCAGGAAATCCAGTTCGACCCTGTCCAACGGGTCATCATCAGCCTGAACCCGCTGAACGCCCCCAAAATCGCGGGATAGAAGCCGTAATGACCCTGAACCCGTCGTCATTGAGGCGAATCGTTGAAGATCGCTATCGCTCACCGCTCCTTTCTGGATGGGTACAAGAGGGAATCGCAGAAGGAAGGGCAGGCGCCATCGATCCTGGAGCTTGATGATGCCTTGGCCGACAGGCAGTAAGGTCAGATACCGTCTCTCGTTTTCGTCGAGCAAGCAGAGGCCGGCGGCGCGGTTGATGTCGCTCGGATCTTTCAAGTTGAGGCAGAAGGTCGTGAACGTGTTGCCCAGCGCGGCGCTGGATATCAGGTGCGGGTGCTGGTCGACGATGATGAAGGCGATGCCGAGTTCGCGGCATTGACGAAGGAGCATGTTCATCAGCGACTCCTTGGCGCGGTTTTCCTGTCGGTAAAGAACGTGGTGCGCTTCCTCGACCACGATGACGAGCGAAAGCTTCTCACGCGGCGACGATGCCAGCTTCACTTGGTAGAGCCAGTAGCAGAGCAGGGGCACGAGGAACTTGCGGCCGCCCTGCGAGAGGGCGTCGAGTTCGAGGATCGTCGTTCTTCCGAGGAGCTGCTGCGTGAATCGTTGCTGCGGTTCGGAGGTTGACCCCGCTGCGCGAGGCAGGCTCTCCAGCGCCCGTATCGCCGAGGTCTTCCAGGCGCGGACGCGCTCCTTGTCCGGAATCTGTTCCAGCTCGCGCGTCGCATCGTCAAGGGACGCTTGTCCCTGTCCCTTGGTGTAAGCGGCGTTGAACGTCTTGTGCAGGAGGCTCTTCGCGCCGTCGCCGAGCGTGAAGGAATCGGCGATGACGTCGACGAGGTGATTCACGTAGACGCTGGACTCGACGCCTGGTGGTACAAGAAGCGGATCGAACGCAAACGGAGCCAGCGGGCGCCCGGGCGTGAACACGCCCACGTCGCCTTTCAGCAGCGGAAGCAGATGGCGACCCGTGCGTTTCCAGTCGAGGAAGAGCACGGGAACGTGGCGGCCGTGAAGCTGTTGAAGCAGATGAAAGACCGCGTTCGTTTTGCCGGCGCCCGAGCGGCCGAACACGGCCAAGTTCTGCAGGAGCTCGCTTTCCGATAGAGAAAACGACCACTTCTCTCGTTCGTAGAGCACCGTGCCCAGGCGCAGTGTTCCTCGTGATTTCGAGCGCGGCGGCAGGCTGAGCAGGATTCTACTCCGGAAGTCGCCGAACACCCTGTAGGCCATGGACGTAATCTGCTGCTCGACGAGTTCACGCATTCCGGCGTCGAGGTCGCGGGTTCGCATCCATTGCTTGACTTCGTTGGGCATCAACGGCTGAAGCTTGCGGGCGAGGATTTCGACATTCATGGATCTCCGACGCTGCGCGTGATGAAAGGGCTTCGCCTGTCCATCATTTGTGTGAAGAAGCAGTGAAAAGCATCAATACCCGTGCTCCCTGCATGTCGCATGAATCGGGCAATCGTTGCGGCGTTATCACGTCGCATGAGAGCCATGCAAGCGAAAATGGCCACGAAGGAAGAGCTGGAAGCGCTCATCGACACCGTCGAGATTCTCAGCAATCCACAGACGATGGAGCAGAGTCGCGGGAGCAAGGAAGCCATCATGGCCGGCAGGATCAAGCAGGTTCATTCGGTGAAGGACTTGCTGGCCGAGCTTGACGCATGACGCCGTGGCGTATCCTGCGCACCGAACGATTCTTAAAGGCGCTGCGCAAGCACCGGCACAACGGGGAGTTGCTCAAGGCGTTGGACAAGAAGGTCAAACGCCTTGAAGAAGATCCAAAGAGCGTCGGAGGCATGCGCTCGGGGGAGTGTCACGGAAGTCAATCCACGCGGCTCGTCAGCACATTCCGGCTCGTCTTCAGCGTTTACGCAAAGCCCCACAGGGTTTGCCTGGAAGCCTCGATCATCGCAAAGGCGTTTACGACAGAGCCGCGACGACTCCCGATGTGGACGGTCACGTCCCGCCCGCAGCCTTGAAGGACGTGTCGCCGCGCAGCAGCGCTCGACGATGAAGAAGTGTCAAGAGCTTGTCCTGGAGCGGACGCATGCTATCCTCGCGTTTCAAGGCGAGCTTACGGCGCTCGTCTTCGATGTGGAGGAGGCGACGACGTAGCATCTGCCGGTCGTGCCAGTAGCGGTCGTAGTAGAACGGCGGTCGCGGCGAACTCTGAATGATCTCGGTGTCCACGTAGCACTCCAGCAGGAGAAGCCGACGATCAAGGCTGGCGTGGAGCTTTCGGATGCCGGTAAGCTGGTCGAGCGTGAGGGCGAGCTCGTTGTCCACAACACCGTCGAGCGTGCCCGCGGGCGCGTCCTTTGGGCGATCCGAGAGCATGGCCTTGGCTCGTTCCTCCAACTTTTCGCCGAAGGTCTTCCTCGGTTTCTGCTCGATGACGACGATTCGCTTACGGTGCATGGCGCGGTGCTGAAGCCCGGGTTAATAAGCGTTCGCCCGACTCGCCAAGAGCCTACGATTAGCTCGTTCTCAAATCACCGTAGAAACGAAGTCGGTAGCGGTTGCGTTCATAGCCGGGCCAGAGACCTAAGAGCATTGCAGAACAAACAACGATGAACTCCAACTTCCAGTTCTCGCTCTGATCCAGCGGATGCGGTTGTCTTGAGGAATGGCTTAGGTAGCGAAGGAGGTCGCCTGCATCCGATTCCAGCTGGCACGCTAGGTCAATGTCGCCGAACTCGTAGACTCGCCATAGAGATTCCGTGCGTGCCACGGTATACTTGGCTAGCCTGAGGATCGACGGCTCCACGTCCCTCGATAGTCTTGGCATCAAACACCCAACATCCATGTCAACCCCGCTCGGTGCCTCAGAATACTTTACCATCCTCCAACAGCGATCCTTGAATACTTAAAGTTTTGCATTACTTGCAAAGTCGTGCCGGAAATGCATGATTATGAACCCTTGGGACTTCAGACGCCCGCGCCGAGCCATGTAATCGGACGCCATGATGAAAAAAACGAGCGGCTGGGAGCCAAAAATGCGTCGAGCACTTGACAGGGGGAAGAGTCATGTCAGCGGCATCCGAACCGCGTACCTGAAGGCATACTGCGAGGGTAAAACACTGCCAGTATTGCTCCCGGTGGCTATATTCGTACTCGCATTAGTTTTGGGCGCCTCATGGCAGGACGACCCATCTCCCGCGCGCACAGCTCACTGCTACTTTACCCTCGTCATCGCCAGTTCCCTCGAGTTGCTTCGTCAATACTCCGAATACCACCGGCGACGGTCATACAAAGATCTACTACAAGAGCTTAACGCGACGCGGGACGGCATGCGGTCGCTGCGCGAAGAAGTTCAGCGTCATTTTGCGTCGGTTCTGCAGCGTGACAAGTACCTGCAGGCTGAGGCACGGGATTTTCGGCGTGCCGCCCAAACTATTCGCGAAGGTACGCATGCTGGAGTTTCGCCATATTCAGTGCTGAGCGACTTGAAAGACTCAAAGAAACGCCGCAATTTGCTTAGGTCTCAAGTCCAGGAACTTCAAATTAGATTGGAATTAAACAACCCAGGTATCCGGTTTCGCGTTTCCCTCTGGAATTTTGATCCTGTTCGCGGAAGACTTGTCCACGAATACAGTTGGTCTATCGACCAAGATGCGCCTTCTGTGTTTGCAGATGATCCGGCTGCCGAGGATATCCAGGTCGTTGGCACTGGCTCGCCGATGTCATTCCTTGCTACGAGCTGGCGAGGCCAATGGTATTCAATCCCAAACACGGCCGACCTAACTGTTACAACACCATACACACCACCCTCTGATCCACATGCGAGGGAAGAGATTAAATCTATTTTTTGTCATAAGGTAGGATCCACAAGGGATCACCTGTTTGGCATAATCGCAGTTTTTGCAGATAGGGCCGGTTTTTTCGACGAGGATTCCAGCTCTAACTTCGTAGAGCTCAAGAACGTTGTCGAGGGCGCTTGTATTGCATTGGAGCACGAATATTCAAAACTGGAGCATTGTGACGCAGTTGTAGGACTCGTCGCCTCCACGACCACTAGACGGTATGCTGTGATCGCACATTACGAGCTCAGAGGAAATGGAGAGGGAGTTTGACTTGACGTTCGAGCGCCCGATCGGTCATCGGGCATGAATGGCGCTGGATCACTATTCTCGGTTTCGCTGGGTGCCGCGACAGCAGCGTACGTGCGGGCTACAGCCCGTGGCTCAGACGGCGCTCCAAGTACGGGAATGACGACTTAGCGTCACATTGATAATCAGACGGTTTGTTGCTCGTTGTTTTGACATAGCTGTTCTGTAAAGAGTACGGGAACATGGACGAAAGGACGACGCTGATAAGACAGGCGGACGCTATCCGCGCCAATCTGCGAGGATCGCAGCTTGAGGCGGAGCATTACGTCAAGGTTCGCTTCAGTGGATATGGGTGGGATGATTTAGTCAATAGGAGTTTGGACTGGTTATACAAGAGTCCATGCCCTGGGCCGAACCGATTTGAGAAAGCGCTGCCGACAAAATGGCTTTTCGGTGGATTTCTGTTATGAGCCACGTTGTGTATACTAGTTAAGTCGACCATCAGCGAGATTCTCGTATGCTACACGCGTACCCTGCGTGGAGCATTAACTCTCGGATCGTCTGGCGCGCGCTTGCAACGCAATAGCTTGGATACCTCTCTCCGGGCTCCTGAACAGGCTCAACCAATCCAACCTTTCGCAGCCAGCGCATGACGTCTCTTGCGTTGTTCCCTGACATCCGCAGCGTCGGATCGAGCGCCCGGGCGCGTCGCTTGGCGGCGGCGGGCTGCATCGGATAAGCTAACGCCTTTATGATCGCCGAGCGGTGCCGGTGACAGACCTGCCCGTACAAGTCCCAATCCACGTCGGGAACGAACGGCGCGGGCACCTCTTTTTCTTGATCGCGAAAGTATCGTCGCCGGCATACCAACCCGAGGCGACTGAGCCAGTAGACGCGATTGCGCTGGGCGGCGTCGTTCAAGCAGGTCGCCAGCTTTTTCAACGTGAACTCCCAGAAGACGTAGGAGCACGCGTCGAGAGACAGCCCGGTTCGCTTCGACATCTGATTCGCCGTTAACGGCTGCGAAAAGTTCAAGAGAACAAGTTTCCGCCTCGGACTCTTCAGGATCCAGGGATAGACTTTGGAGAGATTCATGGCGCGAGGAGGCATCGCTATTACTTACGGCTTCAACCGCGTAGGCTTTGCGAAGTTGGCGGTTTCAACCCCTGGCAGGTGGCACCGAATTCAGAACCAGCTCGCAAAGAGCGGACTTTCACCTGAATCGAGTTGCCGCCTCACGATAGCGAGCGCTGTTCGGTATTCAGCCATGTAGCCGCGATGATGCGCTCGAAGCCTTATCGCTCGCTCGACGGCGGGACGTGGGTTGCAGCGATAGCAGGACGCAATCCACTCGCACCCGTTCTCCCTGCCTTCCTTCGCATCTTTCAGAATCCTCGCGGCCGTCGTGGGCGTGGCGTAGCCGAGCGATTCGGCGATGATGTGCGCGCAGATGCGCGGATACCGCTTCAGGTAATCGTCGGGCGAATCGAGACGATCGGTCATGGCGCCGCCCTCGCCTCCGCGGGAGGAGATAGCGCGTCGTAAACCCGCACGCGATGGAATCCGTCGTTGTCGATCCAAACTTCGACGGGCACATCGAGGTTGGAGACGGTGTTGGTCTCGATCACGCGCTCCAGCACTTCGTCGAGCGCAACGTGCTCGGGCCTACGCCCTGGAAACACATCCCGGATCAACTCGCTCCAGCGATCTTCAGGCAGGCTGGCCAACGCATCGACGATGCAGGTCGGCCTGTCACTCCGTTGCGGATTCTCAGGATCTCCGTAGAAGTCGGGCGAGAAGGAATGCGCGTACGTCATGGAAGCCAGCCTCGCTGCCGTGCCTCCTCGAAAAGCTCCTGACGAATCAGCGTGTCGATCGTCGAGACGTGAACGTCGCCGTACTCCCCTTCCGTGCAGGCGACCGAGAAGCAGTGGCAGAAACGATAATGCCGCAATTCGGGTTCGCGCGGCGCTTCTTCCTGCTGAACATGGCCGTAGATCGGAAAGCCGTAGCCGCTGTCCCTTTTGAAATAGTCGCCGGGCTTGATCGCAGCCTGCCACGGCTGCACGCGGGCATCCGCGGCCGTCCGCGCTTCCTCCATGCGTTGGAGCATCTCCTCCAGAGAGTCAAATCCTTCGATTTTCACGTCGAGGAAAGGCATTCAAGCTATAAAAGGCTTCCGCTGACTTGCGGATAACCGGCTCACGAACTTTCTTGCTCCACGACGCTGTTTCTCGCAGGGGCGCAACAGAGCAAGCCCTTTAAGCCTGGGCGCACGCGGCGCCAGAGGAGGTGCGACCATGACTTATCACCAAGAGGAAGACGAGGACGACGAGGAATCACAGAAGCGCAGCGCTGAGCGGTGCGCACGATGCCGCCGTTCGATTGAGCCGGGCGCGGACGTGATCGGCTTGCAGGACGGCGTTTTAGGACCGCGAGGGTTCATTCCCCTCGAAGAGCACCGTTTTTTCTGCAACGAAGACTGCCTGCGGGCTGACTTTGACCACGGCGACGTGGAGAAGCTGCCGCGGCGGATCCCTTGACCGCCCAGGAAGACTCCGGCTCCGGCGCCAGCGAGGTGCCGGGGTTGGACAGCATCGAGTGTCGTGACGCGCTGTCAGGGCTTCGTGCCCTGCCGGAGGCGTGCGTGGACTGCGTTCTCACCTCGCCGCCGTATTGGAGCATGCGCGATTATCATCTGGACCCTGTCATCTGGCCGGACGGCAAGGTCAACGTTCTGGGTTTGGAGGATTCGCCCGAGGACTACGTCGAGCACCTGTGCAGCGTTCTCGATGAAATCTCCCGTGTCCTGAAACCCACCGGCACGGTGTGGATCAACCTCGGAGACACCTATGCCGGAAGCTGGGGCAATTACGCGCCCCGCAGGCCCAAAGACCAGCCGTTTGCCGAGACGCCGTCGCACTGGCCGCGGAAAGGCCTGATTCCGCCGTCGGTGCGTCCACCGGCGTCCAAACCGCAACGAGTTCCTGATAAATCCCTGTGCCTGATCCCCATGCGCTTCGCCCTGGCGATGCTGGAACGCGGCTGGATTCTGCGCAACGACCTCTGCTGGCACAAGCCGAATCACATGCCGGCCAGCGTTAAAGACCGGTTCACCCCCTCCTGGGAGCATCTGTTCCTGTTCGTCAAAAGCCCAAGGTACTATTTCGACCTGGACGCGGTCAGGCAGCCGCACAAGTGTCTGGCGGAAGTGGCCGGACGTTGGAAAGACAAGATCACGCCGCGCGTCAATTATCATCCCAAGGGCGTGCGACGTCCGCCGCATCCCGGCGAACCCGGCTCCATGCACCCTCGTGGCAAGAACCCTGGCGATTTCTGGGAGATTCCCGCGGAGACCCGCACGCTCGGCGCGATTCTCGGCGTGCGCGGCGCGGTCAAGGTGCCCGGGGGCAGCGGCTGGACCGGCCATGCAGAAGGCGGCGAGGCCCGGATTCTGCACGAGCAGGATCCGCGCTGGCTCTCTCCCTTGGGGAAGAACCCCGGAGATTGCTGGAGCATCTGCACGACGCCCTCTTCGCTGGGGCATTTTGCTGTCTACCCCGAAGCGCTTTGTGAGCGGCCGATCAAGGCCGGATGTCCGGCACAGGTGTGCCTCAAGTGCGGCATGCCCTGGCTGATTCGCAGCCGGGGGGGCGGTTCGGCCTTCAACATCCGTGTCCGCGACGTCAAGACCGGGAAGCTGAAAGCTCCTGACCGGCGAGCCTCGGCGCAAGAGGTCGCCGCATATGATGAGCGCGCCTACCGCCTTGAAGCCAAGGAAACACGAGTGCTCGGTTGTTCGTGCAACGCCGGCTTCGGCGCAGGTATCGTGTTGGATCCGTTCATCGGTTCAGGCACGACCGCGGTGGTGGCCTTGCGTTTGGGCCGGCACTTCATCGGCTTCGAGGCCAATCCCGATTACGTGCAGATGGCCCGTCAGCGGCTGGCGAAGGCCGCAGCGCGTGAGGGCGGTGCGACGTGAAGCCGTGTTTTGACCGCGACGGCCTGCAGTTGTTCCGCGGCGACTGTCTCGAGCTCATGCAGGAAATGCCCGCGGACAGCGTGGACACGATCATCACCGACCCGCCCTACGGTCTGGGCTTCATGGGCAAAGCCTGGGACACGATTGCCGACCGCAGGTTTGCGATGCCGGGTCTGGAGCGCAAAAAACCCTGGCCGCGGCTGGCCACAAGGGACGTTCGAAAGCGGTTGGCGGAAAGCAGTCTTCAGGAGTTTCATCGGCGATGGAGTCAGGCCGCGCTGCGGGTGGCCAAGCCGGGCGCCTTGCTGCTGGCATTCGGCAGCACGCGGACCTTTCATCGCCTGGCGTGTGGTCTGGAAGACGCCGGCTGGCAGATTCGAGATTGCTTCATGTGGCTCTACGGCTGCGGGTTCCCCAAGTCGCTCAACATCGGCAAGGCGATGAGCAAGGCGAAGGAGGGAGAGTCGAAATCGTGGGCAGGCTGGGGCACGGGCCTCAAGCCCGCGTGGGAGCCGATCATCCTGGCGATGAAGCCGCTGGAGGGCACGTTCGCCGAGAACGCGGCAAGGCACGGTCTCTCCGGTTTGAACATCGACGCGGCGAGGATTCAAGGCGCGCCGGGCGAAGGCTGCTGGGGCTCCAGCAACGCGACCTGTCCGCAAGGCTCGACGTTCAATGGTTCCCCGAAGGCCGCAGAATACCGCAGCGAACGGCACGCCCGAGGGCGCTGGCCGGCCAATCTGCTCTTCACGCATCATCTGGATTGTCAGTATCTCGGCGTCGCTCGAATGAAGGGCAGCGCCTCCTCAAAAGCGTTTCACAAGGCATACCCTGGAAAGTCCGTGACGCGGTTCCTGCGCGGCGATTCGCATCCCGGGAATCAGCACGCCGACCGCGACGGGCTGGAAACCCTCGAATCCTGGGATTGTCATCCCGAGTGTCCCGTGCGGATGCTCGACGAGCGAAGCGGGATGCGAAAGAGCGGCAGCCGCCTCACGGGCAACGAGCCCTCGCTCCCCGCGAAGCACGTCTACGGCGCCATGAAGCATCCCCGCAAGTGGGAGCCGTATCTGGACCGAGGCGGCGCGTCGCGCTTCTTCTACTGCTCGAAAGCCCCCCGAGCAGAACGCAACCTCGGCCTTTCAGGCGAAGACAATGATCACCCGACCGTCAAGCCGCTGGGGCTGATGGAGTATCTCTGCCGGCTCACGGCCACGCCGTCAGGCGGGTTGATCCTCGATCCGTTCGCGGGCACCGGGACGACTCTGCTCGCGGCAAGGAACGTCGGCCGACCTTGCGTGGGTATCGAGATTGAGGCGCAGTACGTCGAGATCGCCAAGAAGCGGCTCGAAGTGGTTGAACGTCCTGCGCTGAGTTCGTCCGCCGCTTGACGGTTGCGCAGGACATCCCGACATTCTCAAGACGTCGCAGGAGCGAGGGTCGAACCTCGGAGAGCTCCAGGAGATAAAGCCGATGCGATTTCAAGGTTGACTCTCAGTTCGCACGGCGCGTCGGCAGCGGCGTTTCAAGGGACGGGTCCGCTGCAGTAATCGCCCAAAGCGGGGAGTCACCGCGCGACGGTGCGCCACTCGTACCAGCCGACGAGATCGAGTTCCCGCGCCCAAGCGTCCGCGGTCTCACGGTCGCCGGAGGCGCCACGGTCGGTCGCATTGAGTTCGTTCAAAGTCGAAGCGAGCTTCGGGAATCCCGCGCGCTCGTAGGGCTCCGCCAGGGCGGGTTCATCGAGGAATTCCGCCAAATCGTAGGCTGACGCAGCTTTCATGGCGTTCGACGCGCGATAAACCAGTGGCGGGGTCGCGTTCGCCAAATCGCTTCGTAACGCCTCGCGGGCTCTCCCGAAGACGGCGCGCACGCCCTTGCGAACCTCGGGCTGAAGCCGGGGATGCTCCAGTAACAGCCGTCGGTGAATCCACGGATCTGCCGGCAGGTTTACAAGTTCGCGCAGCAGCCCATCGAGCAAGATGGGAAAAGCGTTCCGCCAGAGATCCGCAAGCACAGGACTGACCTGTTGAAGTTCGAGGCCCATGCTTCCGAAGGCTCGTGCCCGCGTGGCTTTCGTGGTCTGGATCAGGTATCGCGCCTCCGATGTGCCGAGAAATCGCTGAATATGGATCGCCTGATGGGCGACCGCGTAATCCGGGCTCGGAAAGAGCGGATTGTATCTGAGAACGACCTCTTCGGATTCCGGCTGGAGCAGCGAACGACCCACCTCGCTCGTGGAGGTGTAAACCAACTGATCGGGAAGCAGTCTGATACTCACGCCGATCGCTTGCTGCGCACGCTCGACCACTTCCCTCGTCACCTTCTTCAGCTTCGTCGTCATCCTCGAAACAGGGAAGCGCATGGATATAAACTTTTCGCAGCGGAAGGACACAGCGACACCTCAGGCGAACGTTTATGAGGCCGCTTGGCGTTCCGCGGGCATGTGGAATGAGCCCTCGGAACTGGAGCTTCGGGCGCTGCCGGCAATCGGCACGAACGAGGAAGTCGACTGGAAAGAGGTGCTTATCAGGATGCACTTCTTTATCGGCGGCTGTGATTGGTACGTCGCCGAGTACTCGCCCGCGGACAGGATCTTCTACGGCTACGCGATTCTCAGCAACGACCTGGACAATGCCGAGTGGGGCTACATGAGCCTCGACGAAATGCGAGAAATTCACGTCCGAGGGTTTGAGATCGACCGCGACTTGCATTGGGAGGAGCGGAAGGCATCGGAGATTGAGAAGATTGCGGCCGCGTATCGGACACATGGCAGATAGCACGACTGTCGTCACTCAATACAACTTCTTACGTGCCGGGCAAGAACCTCCGCAAGTCTGGCGACATCGCGCGGAGTCAGGACAATGATCTCATGCAAGACGAATGGCGCCAGTGCCTTCGGATTCAGAACCCATACTTCAATACCCCGAGGCTGCTTTTCGACGAACCATCCTGGGTAGAGGACAACAGGACGCAACGGGACTCTCCTTTCCAAGATATTCGCCAACAAGTCACATATGAATGCCGCCGCTGCCCGCGCCTGGACTACTGGATCCCTATCAGGCCGAAGCCCGTTGACCAAGACACGCTCGCCGTCGTACTTGACGACCGGGCTCCCTTGCGCAAGTTTGCTCACTGCCTTGGTCTCAATGACGAATAAGCCCGCCGGTCCAATGAGCACATGGTCCACATTGAAGCCCTTGCCCGGGACATCGTGGAAGACCTCGTAGCCGAAGGCTCTCATTCGCTCCAGCGTCTGCCCGACGCTTTGCTCGCCTTCCATGCCGAGGCGAAGTCGCTTGGTCTCCTTCAGGCCGCGATAGACCTGAATCACGGCCAGGACAACGATCGGAATCGCGATCGCCGTCGCGTATCCGGGGGCCGGAGTCGTCGGTACGAGAAAGTGCCACCACGACGTTAACATCGCGACAAGCAAGAGTGCCGCCACAAGCGCCCACATCATGCATTTTGTTACGAGAACTTCGTAAACATCATGGAGCAGCGTTTCGCCTGCTTGCGGTAGGGGCGGGTCTTTCAACGGCGATCGTCGGGCGGAAGGTTTTCTCATGCGGGCATGCTATCAAGCACATGATCGGAGGGCGAGGCCCGTGGACGCTTCACCGAGAGTAGATCGGAATGCCGGTTCGCAATGCCTTCGCTGCGATGACACCATCGACGCAAGGTTTATAAACCAGCACCTCTTCTACCTTTGAGCATGGCGACGACAATCACGAACTCTTCGAAGAATAAGGTGCCTCAGAGCGCTTGGATTTCCATGAACCCCAAGACGCGCGAACTCATTCTTTTGATTTGGAAGACGAAGGCCGGCTCAATCTCATTCAGGTCGAAGAATTCCCATGAAGCTCGGATTCGCCAGAAGGCTTTGCGTCGAGCGCGGGCTCGCGGCTACATTAAGTTCAAATCCACGCAGCGCCAAGGCGTTGCGGTTACGGTAACGCTGCGCTGAGGCTCCGGAACTGGACTTATATTCATTTCTTCTTTGTTTCCGCTTTGGCAAATCACAGTAAGCAAATCCACTTCTGGCAGGGCTGAATATCCCTCAGCTTCGAGAAACATGGCTTACGCCTATAGGTGTGAACGAAACCGGTCGCGTCTTGCCGGGAGCGTTGCACCCTTTAGTTCCTGGCGTTAGGAGTAAAGTTTAAATAATTGCGTTTACTCGGGACTGCATGACATGGAGGACGCGATACGAAAATGGAAAGGATGAACTGCTCGTAGACAACGCTATCTGCAAGGCCAATCGTAAAGTCTTCGCTGAGCTGTTCGAGTTCGAGGAATACAAGCTCAAGCGCAGAAACCAACTACCGAACCTCGATGACGCTTGCTATAAAACTCTCTACGGATACATCCATAAACTCCGTAATGCAAACACGTGGTTTGAGAACAAGCCTTGGATAGCAATAACGAAGGACGACATCAAGAGAGTCTACGACGCTTTGGAAGACGGAAAGATCAAGAATGCCCGAGGGCAGCCGATTGCCGACCGGGCAAGCTATTACAACAAGATATTCAAAAGCAAGCCATTCCGAATCGTCCGCAAAGATGTTCTGGCCAAAGAGGTGATCGAGTTCTACACCCGACGTAAAGAGGAAGTACGATTTGTCACCGAAGACACCTTCCGGAAAATGGTTTCGGTGCTGTCGAAACCGCAGCATCTCCTGCTGTTCTGGCTCGCGTGGGATCTCGGCGAGAACGTCGATGCTCTGCTCAAATTGACGAAGCGGGATTTCACGCGGCAGAAGAATCCGCACACGCACGAACCGGAGTATCTCGTCAATCTCCAAAAGGCCAAGCTGAAGCGCAGCCGGCAGGCGCGCACCGAGCCCACGCTGTACGCCGAAACCGTGCGATACGCGGACATCGTTCTTGAACGTCTGAAAGCGGACGAGCCGCTGTTCACCTTTGGCTATCGCCAAGCCTTGAAGCTCATGCACTCCGCCGTCGAGAAAACAGGGGCCACGTGCCTCCCGTCAAACGGGCCCGTGCGCTGGAAAGACCTACGGTCGGGCATGGCCTGTCACCTCCTCAAGAACGGCTGGACACGCGAGGAAGTGGACGCCCGCCTCGGACACACGCCGAACTCCTCGGCGTTGAACGCGTATCTCAACTACCTGGCGATTGACCGGCAGAAGCCGAAGAAGCGGCTGTTCGACTCTTCTCTTGAACACGTGCAAAGCGAGCTGGAAGAAGCAAGGCGGCGGGAGAAGCTTCACGGCGAGCGCCTCGAACGCCAGGCCGAAGAGAACCGCGAGCTGCGGGATGAACTGAAGGAGACCCAGACGACCGTCCGCGACATGAAAAAACTCATCGAGATCGCGATGCGGAAGCTGGATGCGCCGGGGGACGGGAGGCCGGTGACACGAGCGAAAGGAACGGCGCGCTCCTGAAAACGGCCCAGCGGGACAGGCCAAGGCTCAAATAGGGCGGAAGCATGACGCGCCGCATGACCAGCAAAGCCAACCCCGAAGACGCAAGGCGCCAACCACGCAACTCCCAGAAACGCCGAAACGAAGCGGTTCGCCGGCTGCTCCTGGCGGCGCTCTCGCTGTCCAGAAGTCGTAAACATGAAACGACCGTGCAACGTTGAGACGCCCGACCCGTTGAGCAGCCTCCAGAAAAACCGCCCCCACCGGCGCCCCCTAAAGCCGAGCCCGATACCAGTGGTCGGGATCCAGAAAAGCACAAGCGACAGACCCATCATTGTATCATTGTGGACGTCTGCTTCAGCAAAAATGGCGATTCTCCGATTCATCGGTGTCGCCCTCTTATTCCTATGTAGACAGCGATGCTCCCATTATCGGAATCACAGATTGCGATATCTAGTGGGTACGGACGCTCCGGTGGGCAAGCATCCAGTTGTGCGTACGACTTCGGCCTGACCCTCAGGCCGGCGAGGCTTTCAGAAAACGCAGATTGACGCGGCTCCCACTCATTCAGTTGGTTCTTAATACTAGGGTTTGCGTTCAAGAACGTTGTTAGCTCAGCCTGTCCGGGTAGATAGAAGTCCCATACCAAACCCAAGCGGTACTTAGGCATCCGTTGACACACTATATGAGTCTGCTGCGGCGGCACAATCCCATCTTTGGCCATCATTATTTGATGGCGTGAGAGATCATGGTATAGAGGGCGGTTGTCAATAATAAGAAACCCCATGAAAACGGCGAGAGCCATTACAGAAGCAGCGAGGAGGCTCTTGATGGACTTACGGATCAGTGTTGCCGATGTCATTAGAGCCTTCCTCGCAGTCAGTATTACCGCTGTCATTATCATTAACCATATCGTTTTCGTTCGGTTGCTCGGCAGGTGTGGGTTTTGGGACGCGCGTCACGAGCCAGCGGAAGAACGGCCAAGTCTTGCCTGGGGAAGCGGTGACTTCTATATTCAAATCCCACAAGGCCCATATCCACGCGGCCAGGAGATTAAGATCGCCTTGATTGCACGCGTAAATGTAGAAGCTGAAGAGCCTCCGGCCAGGTCTGAGTCTCCTCAACCTATCAGGTGTGAGAACTTCTGGTCGGCCGTCCTTCGTTCCGATGCGAATCTGAGCAGCATCAGAGTAGCCGTGACCAATAAATATGATTTTGTCCAGCGTATTATCTCTCCATACCGCCTGGAAAGCGCGCACTCTACCAATTTCCACAATATCAACGTGATCTCCGAAGTAACGATGGATTTTGGCCAGTTGTTCAGCCAGTAGCCGCGATCCCCATGGCGCATCGTTGGCTATAACGATCATAATCTTGTCAAGACCCAATGGGTCTACCCAAGCCGCCGGATTACCGTCGCAATAGGCGTATAATGACGGCCCCGACGCGCCATACCCCAGCGGGTCGCGTTGGAGGAACGTCTTCAGCGTCGGGTGATACGTGCGGAAGCGGTAGAAGTAGAGGCCGGTTTCGGCGTCGAGGCGTCTGCCGGTGAAGAGGAACGGGTTGCCGTTGGGTGAGAAGCTGCGGTTCGCCACGACCATCGTCGTCGAGGCGGCCGGGTCGTTGTAACTGGCGTCCCAGGCTTCTTGGTCCGCGTCGCCGCTGGTGTTGCTCACGTCGCCGTCGAAGTCCGCGTCGAACGTGCGGTTGTACGTCGAGAGCGCGGCGGTGCGGGCGGTGTTGTCGGCGCTGTCCACGTCGCCGTCCGCGTCGCTGTCTCCGAAGGCCAGATGCCGCCGGATCTGCGGCGAGCCATACGGCTGATACTGCACCTCCTCCGCCACGTCGCCGTTGGGCGTGGTCAGCGCGATGACGTTCCAGTTCGCGTCCTGATGCACGAACCATGTCCCGCCCGCCCCGCGGATCATCAGCAACTGGTCGATATACTCGTGGCCCCAGACGTACTGCTGGGTCACGGCCTCGGCGCCGTTGCGCTCCTCGATCTCGCGCAGGCCGTCGTAGAAGAAGTACGTGGTGCCGTCGAGGTCGCCGCGATTGCTGACGACCTTGCTCGCCCGGCGGTTGTCGGCGTAATAGGCATAGACGCCCACCACCACATCCGCGTCATTCTGCGCCCTGACCTTGACGAGGTTGTTCCAAGCGTCATAGACATACGCGTAGTCCGCGTCCTTG
>JABWBH010000065.1 GCA_013360585.1 Phycisphaerae bacterium
CACGCGACCGCCCGGCCGCCGCGCTCCATCTGCGCGCTGCCACACCGGTGACACCAACGTGGCAACCTGGCACTATTTAACGCTTGATTTGGGGCTAGTACCCGGCCGCCATCCCGTCCTTGCGGAATTCGGACGCGCCGAAGTAGACGTCGCGCGAGGCGTCATAGAGGATCGCCTGGTAGCCGCCGAATCCGCCTTTTGTGTTGCCGATCCGGTGGCCTTTCGCCGCCAGCGCTTGGCGCACGTCGTCGCCGATCGCGCTTTCGAGGTTGAGCGTTCCGCCGTCGGACATGATCTCCCCGGTCGGCTCGCTCGATCGGGTGTGATGAAAGCGCGCCGCGTCGCCGGCCTCCTGAAGGTTCATGCCGAAGTCGATCAGGTTGCAGAGGATCTGCACGTGTCCCTGCGGCTGCATGTCGCCGCCCATCACGCCGAAGCTGAGGAACGGCTTGCCGTCGCGGGTGACGAAGGCGGGGATGATCGTGTGAAACGGGCGTTTGTGCGGGGCGTAGACGTTCGGGTGCAACGGGTCGAGGTGAAAGAGTTCGCCGCGGTCCTGAAGGCAGAAGCCCATCCCGTCCGGGCACAAACCGGAACCGAAGCCGCGGTAATTGCTCTGGATGAGCGAAACCATGTTTCGATCCTTGTCGGCGACGGTGAGGTAGATCGTGTCGCCGTCGCCGAGTTTCGAGTCCGCCTCGGCCAGCGCCGCCTCTCCCGGGGCGATCCGGGTCAGCGCCGTGTCCGGGGAGAAAAGCGCCCGGCGGCGCGCGGCGTAGGCCTTTGAGAGCAGCATGTCTAGCGGAGCCTTGAAGAAATCGGGATCGGCGTAGTATCGCGCCCGGTCCTCGTAGACGATCTTCTTGGTCTCCACCAGAAGGTGCAGGTATTCCGCCGAGTTGTGCCCCAGCGCCTTGAGGTCCGCCGCCTCCAGCATGTTGAGCATCTGAAGCACCGCGATCCCCTGTCCGCTCGGCGGCAGCTCCCAGACCTCGTAGCCGCGGTAGTTCGTCGAAACCGGATCGACCCAGGTCGAGGTGTGATCGTTGAAGTCACGCTCGCGCAGGTAGCCGCCGTTGCGCTCGCAGAACGCGGCCAGTTTCGGCGTCAGTTCCCCGCGGTAGAAGGCGTCGCGCCCGCCGCGCGAAAGCGCCTCCAGCGTCGCGGCGAAATCCGGGTTGCGGAACACATCGCCCTTTGCGGGCGCCTTTCCGCCGGGAAGATACGTCTTCGCAAATCCCGGCTGATCCTTGAGGATGCGCCCGGCGTTCTCCCAGTATTGCGCGATCAGCTCGGAAACGGGGAACCCCTCTTTCGCGTAGCGGATCGCCGGGGCGAGCACCTCGGACATCGGCAGGCGTCCGAACTTTGCATGCAGCTCGAACCAGCCGTCGATGCAGCCTGGCACGGTGATCGGAAGCGGACCGTATTTCGGGATCGAAGCGACGCCGAGCGATTCAAGCTGCTTTTTCAATTCGTCGAGGGTCAGGCCGTGCGGACTGCGACCGCTGGCGTTCAGTCCGTGCAGCTTCTTCGTCTTCGCGTCCCAGACGATGGCGAAGAGGTCGCCGCCGATGCCGCAGGTGGTCGGCTCGACCAGCGCCTGCACGGCGTTGGCGGCGATCGCGGCGTCCACGGCGGACCCGCCCTTCTTCAGGATGTCGATCGCCGCCATCGTCGCCAGCGGCTGGGACGTGCAGGCCATCCCGCTCCGTGCGATGACCTCGCTGCGGCTGACGGCGTTGGACCCGCTGTACCGATCGCCGCGCTGAGCTTGGGCGAAGGCGCCGACAAGGCAGGCAGCGAGGACGATCGGGACAACCACCGTTACGTTCATCTCGCGCCCTCCAGCCCCCTCCTGCCGCCACCGCGGACGCCGACCCTTCAGGATCGCGAAGCCCCCTCCGGCCCCCTCCGGCCCGCGCCGCCCCGATGCTTCACGGCCGAGCGATTCTGCTTCGATCGGTGCGAAGCGCAGGTCCGCGATGCGGGGTATACCTCAGACCGGACGCTTCGGGCGTCAGTAGATCGAATCCGGGAAGTAATACTGCTTCGCGTTCTCCGGCGTGATCAGTTCGACGTCGATCATCAGGTGGCGGGGCATGTATTGCATGATCTTCTCCCGCTCGCCGGACAGGACGGACACGCACAGGTGCATACCCGTGGCGATCATCGAAGGCGGGTAGGTGATGTTCGCCGGAATGAGCGGATCCTTGTCCATCACCATCTTGACGACGTCCTTCATGCCCGCGCCGGGGAAAATGAACATCTCCTTGTCGCGCCCGGCCTCCTTGACCGCCTGCATCGCGCCGAGCGCCATGTCGTCGTCGGAAGCCCAGAGGCAGTCGATCTTCGGGTACTGCTGGAGCATGTTCTCGGTGACTTCGAGGGCCTTCTGGCGGTTCCACATCGCCGGCTGGCGCCCGAGCACCTTGATCTCCGGGTGCCGCGCGAAGACGGCCATCGCCGCCTCAACGCGGTCAGTGTTCACCGTGCAGGGGATGCCTTCGAGGATCGCGACGCTGCCCTTGCCGCCGAGCTTCTCGACGATGAACTCCGCACTCTTGCGCCCGAACGCCTTGTTGTCGCCCTCGATGAAGATGTCGGCGACGGGTTCGAGGAAGCCGCGATCGACATTGACGATGAAGACGCCCCGCTCATGCGCCTTCCGCGCCACGGGCGTCAGCGGCGCGCTTTCCGTGGCGAGGATGACCAGCCCGTCCACGCCTTTGACCATCAGATCCTCGATGTCGGCGACCTGCTTCTCAGGATTGAGCGCCGACACGATCGACCAGTCGACGTTGGGATAAAGCTGGGATGCGTGCTTCGCCCACCAGTTGACGCCCGCCGTCCAGCCGTGATCGGCAGCGGGGATCGAGACGCCGATGCGCAGCTTGCGCGCCGGCGCGGCGTCGGGCGCACCGGACGCCGCGCCGACGCTCGTCGTCGAGACCGTCGCTTGTCGGTCACACCCCCCGAGCGCGATCAGCGAGAGCACCATCGTCAAGCAGACGTTTTGCATATTCAGTCGCATCGTGCGCATTCTGGTCTCCCGGCTTGCTGACATCCGCCCCCGCGGGCTTCTTCTCCGCAGCTCGACCCGTGCGAGACGCCGAGACGAGGCTGAACCCCGAGGTGGCGGACCCGCCTGGATCATCCGGCGCTGCCCGCACCGCCGCAAGCGCCCGCGGTCTGTAACGCGCGATCCCCGATGTCCGTCCGGTACTGCATCCCGTCGAAGTGGATACACACGACGGCTTCGTAGGCGCGGCGGCGGGCTTCTTCGTGGTTTCCACCCAGCCCGGCGACCGCCAGGACGCGCCCGCCTTTGCTCAGGATCCGATGCTCCAGGGGTCGCGTTCCGGCGTGATACACCTGCACCCCGGGAACGCGGCGCGCCGCCTCCAACCCGTCGATCACCTTCCCGTCGTCCACCGCGCCGGGATACCCGCGCGACGCCAGCACGACGCACACCGCCGCTCCGTCGTCCCACTGCACGTCGGCCTCCTCGAGCCGACCGTCCACAACGGCCTCGATCAGGTCGAGGAAGTCCGATCGGATGCGTGGGAGGATCGCCTGCGCCTCCGGATCGCCGAACCGGCAGTTGAACTCGAGCACTTTCGGACCCGCAGGCGTGAGCATGAGTCCCGCATAAAGGACGCCCTGATAAGGGTGCGACTCGCGAGCGAGCGCGTCCACGATCGGCAGCAAAACGTCGCGTTCGACGGCTCGCAGCACCTTCGGCGTCGCGCAGGGCGCCGGGCTGAATGCGCCCATCCCGCCGGTGTTCGGTCCCGTGTCGCCGTCGCCGAGGCGTTTATGATCCTGGGCCGTCTCAAGAATGCAGATCGCGCGGCCGGAGACGAGCGCAAGGACCGACAGTTCCTCCCCCTGAAGCCGCTCCTCGACAATGACCGTGTCGGTCGCATCACCGAAGGGGCGCTCGATCATGAACTTCTCGAGGGTCAGGACGGTCTGCGCGGGCGTGTCGCAGACCACAACGCCCTTTCCCGCCGCCAGCCCCGACGCCTTGACGACCAGCCCCTCACTTCGGGTAAGCACGTAGGTCCGGGCATCCTCGAAGCGCGTGAAAACGCGGGCGTCGGCGGTGGGGACATCCGCAGCGCGCATCAGCGCCTTGGCATATGCCTTGTCGCCCTCGATGCGGGCGGCCGCTCGTGTCGGCCCGAAGATACGAAGCCCCTCCTTCTGAAAACGGTCGACGATGCCGGCGCACAGCGGCGCCTCCGGTCCGACGATCGTCAGGCCGATCCCGCGGTCCCGCGCGAGCTTCACCAGTCCGTCAAAGTCGGTCGGATCGATCGGGATGTTTTCGGCGACCTCCCGCGTGCCGGCGTTCCCGGGCGCGACGAAGATCCGCCCGCACCGGGGCGATCGGGCTACGGCCGCCGCCAGAGCGTGTTCTCGTCCGCCCGATCCGACGATCAGAACGTGGGTTTGAGTTTCAGGCATCCCGAGCAGACTACCCCCCTCCCCCGAGGCTCGGCAACCGCGCTCGCAGGACCGACGCCCGCCGCAAGTGCAAGGTTACGGAGGGCGCTGCAACATGATAGAGTATTCCCGAGGGCGGACGACCGCCCGGCTCGCCAGGATAAAGGGCGTTATGCATCACCGAAAATCGCACCGGTTTGCGTTTACGCTGATCGAGCTGCTCGTCGTCATCGCCATCATCGCCCTGCTCATCAGCGTGTTGATGCCCGCGCTGTCGGGCGCGCGGGAGCAGGCGCGATCCGCGCATTGCGCCGCGAACCTCAAGGCGATCGGCGTAGCGCTCGCGTGTTACGTCACGGAGAATCAACACTACCCCGGTGAACACTGGGAGGGCGACCGGCTTTCGTTCTACGTCTGGCCGGCACGACTTCGGGAGCTGATGAGCGGCCAGACCGACGCTTTCTGGTGCGCCTCGACGCCGGAGGAGTTTGAGTGGACGCCGCGGCATGACTACCCCGGTCCCCCGCCGCCGAAGGATCGCTGGCCCCGGTACGGGTACGAACCGAACGAGCGTCCGTTGTTCGGACAGGAGCGCTTCTCCTACGGGTACAACGGCTGGGGCATCAAGGAGTTCACCGAGCCGCACCTGGGTCTGGGCGGTCACGTGGACGTTCCGGAACACCCCGAGTTCCGTGAATTGCCTGAGGCGCGGGTCACGTCGCCGCCGAACATGATCGCCGTCGCGGACAGCATCGGGGACGGAGCCGATGATCAGCGGATTTACGGACGTAACACCGAACCCTCGAAAACGCAGTGGCCCGGACTCAGGCACCGCCTCGGCGCCAACGTGCTCTTCTGCGACAATCACGTCGAGTGGGACCGCCAGGATAAACTCGTCGAGAACAGCCCGACGCGCAAGCGGCGCTGGAACAACGACAACCAGCCGCATTCAGAGCACTGGTGACCCCCGCCGACCGACAGCTTTTTCCTGCACTTGCATCGCGCAAGGACGCACTCCGACACGGCAATCCCGGCGCATCCCGCCCGTCCCGCATCCGCACGATCGATCGAACGCGCAGCCTGACCGATACAAGGTTCGAAAGGGGCGGTCATCCGTGATGGAGTGGGGTTGGGTCGTCAAAGGGTTGATTATCTACGCCGCAGCGGCGTTCACGCTGCGCATCATCGCGGACGCCCTTTTCATCGCCCGCCGCAACGCCGACGCCCAGGCTGAGGCGGAAGCGCGCCGGGCCGAAGATTCCGCGAATCCTCCGCGCGGCGCCGCCGGTCAGGGTGCATTCCGGCCCGCCGACACGATCCCGACCGCCGAGCGATTGTAAGTCGGGACGTTCGATCGGGCGGCGACGGGCAGGACGGGTGGGATTCGAGTCCGCTCAAGCCGGCGTTCGCAGTGCGCAGGCGGTCATCCGACCCTGCCGACGCTTCAGCACGGATCTCCAGCCGGTCGGTCGCCTACGCCCTCCCTGAAGGCAGGAGTTCACGCCCCAGAACAAAGCCGCCCGAATCCACCTCGGCATTCATCGATGTTCGGCGAACCCGAGGACACGCGGATTATCGCACGTTGCGCCAGTTTCCACGGAGCGCCTTGGTCACCGGATGAGAATAACCGACGTAATACCCGGCGAGGCAACGTCGGACCTTACGGCGTTTGCGACGCTCCGCCTCGCTGCGCAAAGGATCGGTCGTGATCGAACGCACCCTCGACAAGCCGCCGCCTGGATGGGGAAGACGGACCGCCGGATCGCCTTTTGCATTCGGGGTTTTCGCCTTCGCATTGACGTTCGGTGCGACGCTGATCGCCGTGGTCCTTCAATACGCCGCCTCGCGCCGTGCGTGCGAATCTTTGATGGCGTCGGAACTGACCACGCTCGCACGGACGGCGGCATCTCTCGTGGACGCAGACGCGCATCGCGTGCTGACCGACCCGGCCTTGCAGGAGACACCGGCGTATACCGCCGCCGTCGAACCGCTGCGACGGATGCTCGTCGCGTTGCGACCGTTGCGCCATCTTTGCACCGTCCGCAGGGATGGAGACTCAATATGCTTCGTTCTGGATGCGACGCCACCGACGGATGCGGACGGCGACGGTCAGCCGGATGCGGCGCGCCTGATGACGATCTGTCCGGACACCGACGCGGCGCTCGCCCGCTGCCTGGCCTCGGGGGAAGCAGGAATCTCGAAGCTAAGTCGGAAAGACGCGTGGGGGGCGTATTGCACAGCTTACGCTCCGATCCGCGACGGGAGCGGTGCGGTGGTCGGTGCGGCGCGGGTCGAAGTCGTCGCTGACGCCTATCTCCAGCAGTTGAAAGACCTGCGGACGTCGGCTGTGGCCGGGCTGATCCCGGGGTTTCTGGCGGGTCTCGCGGTCGGCGCAGCGACGGCGCGATTACGTCGCCGGGCGCTGCACTGGCGCGATCATCGTGAGCAGGTGCAAGCCATCATCCGCGAGCGCGAGCGGATGTATGAACAGGTCACAGACCGGTGCGCGGCGGTGCTCTGGCTGATCGACCTGCGTCAACGCCGCGCGCTTTACATTTCGCCGGCATATGAGCAGGTCTGGGGGCAGTCCTGCGAGGCGCATCTGCGCAACCCCGATGACTGGATCAACGCCGTCCATCCCGACGACCGGACGCGCGTCGAGCGCGCCTGGCGGGAATGTGCTCCCGGATCCCGGTTCGAATGCGAGTACCGGATTCTGCGGCCGGACGGGACGGTCCGCTGGATTCATGACCGCGGCACGCCGGTCTACGACGGCGACGTGCTGACCGACCGCATCGCCGGCGTCGCGGAGGACATCACCGATTACAAGAACGCCCAGCTCGCGCTGGAGCTTCAGAAGGCGCTGCTCGAGACCTACGTGTCCGAATTGCGCGCCGCCAACGAGGATATTCGCACGTCGCACGAGCGCGCCGAGAGTGCCAGCCGGGCGAAGACCGAGTTTCTCGCCAACGTCTCGCACGAGCTGAAAACGCCGATGACCGCGATTCTGGGGTACCTCGAGGTTCTCCGGGACCGCGTTTCCGCGGACGACGCCGCATCAGGATCGACGCTGGCCGCGCTCCAGCAGAATGCGGAGCGTCTCCTGGGCATCATCAACGACCTGCTCGACCTGGCGGATCTGGAATGCGGCCGACTGACGATTTCGCCGAACCCCTGCGACGTCCGCCTGATTGTCCGCACCGTCTGCGATCCTTACCGGCGGCGCGCCGCTCGAAAGGACGTTCATCTCGAACTGACCGACAGCGACGTGCCGGAGCGGGTCATGATCGATCCCGTCCGATTCCGACAGGTTCTCATCAACCTCGTGGACAATGCGTGCAAGTTCACACTCAAGGGACGCATTGACGTCCGGCTGCGGTATGACGACCACGGGTCGTCCGGGACGCTCCGCCTGGAGGTGGAGGACACCGGAATTGGCATCGCACCGGAGCACGTCAGCCGGCTCTTTGATCCGTTTTTTCTGGTCGACGGTTCCGCGTCGCGTGCGTTTCAGGGTTCCGGACTGGGGTTGCCGATCTGCCGCAGTCTCGCCGAAAAGATGGGCGGGACGATCCTCGTGGACAGCGCGCCAGGCTCGGGGAGCCGGTTTCATGTCACGATCGCCACCGCGCGCTGCCCGCACACGCCAGCGCCTCACGAGGTCCCGCAGGTTGCTTTTCCCAGCCGGCGCGATGACGACTGCAACCTCACCCAATCCGGATCGGACGGCGCGAAACCGCCTGCCGCCGGTTCTTTGTACGTCGGTTCCCCCGCCAAACGGCGCAGAAGAGTCTTGATCGTCGATGACGGGCCCGACAATCAGCGCCTGCTGAGTTACTTCCTGACCCGCGACGGGTGGGACGTCTCTCTGGCCGACCACGGGGAGAAGGCGCTTCACGAGATCCGCGGCGCCGAGGCTCACGGCGAACCTTATGACCTCGTCCTGATGGACATGCAGATGCCCGTGATGGACGGGTACACCGCCACCCGTGAGGCCCGCCGGTCCGGGTACGCCGGTCCGATCCTCGCCGTCACCGCACATGCCGCCGCCGGCGACGAGGAAAAATGTCTCGCCGCCGGGTGCGACGCCTATCTCTCCAAGCCCCTCCGCCGGGCCGCCCTGCTGGAGCTCGCCCGGCGGCTGACGGAACCCCTTCCCGCCGGACGGTAGCCCCCCGCCACGTCCCGCAGAATTTTGCAACGTTCTCCTGCTTGACCTTCTGCTACAATTGTGGTAGATACTGCGAACCTTGTAACAGGATGGCGGCCCAGCACCGCCGCGGGAGTGAAAAATAACGTCGTGAAGCTGACTGAAGCGGAGTGGACCGTCATGAACGTCGTCTGGGAGCGGCGCACCGTCGTCGCTCGCGACGTGCTTGAAGCCGTCGAAGACCGGACCGGTTGGGCCTACACCACCGTGAAGACCCTGATGTCGCGTCTCGTGGACAAAGGCGCCCTGAAGGGGCGCAAGCGCGGCAACACCGTCGTCTTCGAGCCGGTCATCTCCCGGGAGCAGGCCCGGCGATCGGCGGTGCGCGGTCTTCTGGATCGGGCGTTCGACGGCGCCTTCGGAACGTTCGTTCAGCATATGCTCACCCAGGAGAAGCTCTCCTCGAAAGATCGTCTTGAGCTGGAGCGGATGCTCGCCGAACTGGAACCCCGACCCCCTCGCTCCGGGAAGGGGGCGTCGCGTTGAACGGCGCTGCGAACATCGTGGATGCGCTTTCCGGATGGGTGCTCGGCGCCTCCTTCCGGACGCTGCTTCTCGCTCTCCTCGTCGGCGGGATCGACCGGCTCCTCCCGGATCGCGTATCCCACCGGATTCGGGCGTGGATGTGGCGCCTGGTTCTGGTTCCGCTCTGCGTGCCTCCACAATTGACTTCGCCGATCAGCGCCTGGCCCCGGGTCGAAACGATGATTCCGCCGACGGGGATCGGTCATGACAGTTCCTCAGCCGGTCCGGCGTCGCAAGGCGCGGATGCTGAGGCGCTCCCGGTTTGGGCGTACAACCCGGCGGGCCGCCGTGCGTGGGCGGGCATCTGGCTGACGGGCGTTCTGGTCTGCGCGGGGTGCGTTGTCCGTCGCCGGCGGTTGACGCGCCGAGTGTGGATCGAAGCCCCGTCTCGGCCTATGTCGCCGAGCCTGGCGCGGATCGCGCGCGAAGCGGCGGACCGGATCGGGCTGCGACGCCTGCCGGAGGTGCGCGTTCAGATCGAGGCGACCGGGGCGGTGGTCGTCGGGCTGCTGCGTCCGGTGGTGGTCTTGCCGGACGGCTGGGTCCGGACGGCGCGGCGTGAGCAATTGCTTCATGTCCTGATGCATGAGTTCGCGCATGTGCGAAGGTTCGACTCGTGGGCCCACGCGGTCGGCGTGTTGCTGCAGATCCTCTACTGGTTTCACCCGGCGTTGTGGGTCGCCCGAGCTCGCCTGAGGACGTTGCGCGAGATGGCGTGCGATGAGGCCGTGGCGACGGCGCTGCGGGACTCGGCCGCCGAATATCGTCGAACCCTCCTTGAGCTGTCCGAGGCGTTTCTCGTGCGAAACGTGCCGCTGACCTTCGGGCGCCGGCGGGCGGAAATCGTCCAGCGCGTCGCCGCTCTTCGACATGCCCCTGCGTCGCACCGGCGGATCGGCCGCGCGATCTGTCATGCCGGGTTCCTGGTCCTGGCGGCCTGCTGCGTCCCAGGCCCGGCGAGCGAACCCGTCTTGGATACGGCAAGTGCGCTCCAGGCTGAAGCTCCGCCCGGCTGCCTTCAACTGCGTTACACCGTTTTGCAGGCGCTCGCCCAGGAGCAGCAGGCGCTTGCACATTGACTGATGAAACCCTCATTTGATGCAAAGGAGATGGGCCGTGAAAAAACGAAGCGTGATTGTCGGTGGTTCACTGTGTGTCTTGATCGCAGCCCCGCTGGCGGTTCGCGCGTGGGCGATGCAGGATCAAGCCGAAAAACCGCCTGCTGCTGCGGACATGGCCGCGATGATGGAGCAGGCCCGGAAGTTCACCCAGCCCGGCGAGCATCACAAGCTCCTCGAGCGCTGGATCGGAAAGTGGAGCACCGAGACGCGCTTCTTCATGGGCGGACAGGCGACGCCCGCCGAGAAAGGCACGATCGAGACGAAGTGGCTGATGCCTGGCCGGTGGCTGATGTCGGAAACAAAGGGCACGATGATGGGCATGCCCTCGCACAGCGTCATCAT
The DNA here is from genome assembly GCA_013360585.1 of Phycisphaerae bacterium. GTDB lineage: Bacteria > Planctomycetota > Phycisphaerae > UBA1845 > UBA1845 > JABWBH01. Next base: position 10,651 of record JABWBH010000065.1, read on the forward strand.
GATGGGGTATGACAACTTCAAAATGAGCTACGTCTTCACGGCGGTCAGCAACATGGACACGGCGATGCTGCGCGCGGAAGGCGACATGGACCCCTCCGGCAAGACGCTCATCATGTACGGCACGCTCGACGAATATCTCACCGGCGAGCACGACAAGATGGTCAAGTACCTCTGGCGATTCGAGTCGGATGACAAGACCATCATGGAGATTCACGACCTTCCGATCGGCGAGAACAATACCAAGGTCATTGAGATCGTCGCCACGCGCGTGAAATAAGCGCCCGCCCAGGGTCTTTCTGAACCTCGCCCGTAAGCAAGCGGGTGTTTTGGAAGGAAGAGACAGAGGGACAGAGGGGGAAACTGCTTGGCGCCTTGGATTCCCGAGGGCAGGTTCGTCGCAGAACAACGGATCGCGGACCTCCGGTCCGCCTGGAGGGTGTAAAGTGTCGCGCTGTGATTCGAGCGCGCGAAAACGACAGCTCGCCCTCCGGGCACACCTTTGAGTCATAGAAGGAGCATCGCATCATGTCGTCCTTTAAGATATCGAAGTCCATCCACGCCGCCCCGGAGCGCGTATTTGAAGCTCTGACGGATTTCGCCAACGCGCCGGGCCGCATTCAGGCGATTAACCGCCTGGAAGTGCTGACCCCCGGTCCGGTCCGCGCGGGCACTCGCTTCCGCGAGACACGGATCATGTTCAAGCGCGAGGACACGCAGGAGATGGAGGTCGTCGAGTTCGACCCGCCGCGTCGCGTGGTCATCGGCGGCGACGCCTGCGGCTGCCGGTTCCGGACGGGTTCGCGGTGACCGCGCCTGCGCAACCCACGGGCGCCGCACCCCGGACGGACGTGCGGATGACGATGACGTCAACCGCGCTGACGTTCTTCGCCAAGGTCATGAGCGTGCTCATGCGCCCGATGCTGGGCATGATGGTCAAGCACTGCGCGAAGGATCTCGACGATCTGGCGGCGTTTCTGAACGCGGAATCCGCCGGGAAACCAGGTTCCGGCGATGAATCCTCAAGTCCGTCCCTGCGATATCCGACTGCCTCATAGAGGCTCCGAACTCCCGACGGGAGCCCGGGGCCGAGGAAGCGCCCGGCGAGCCGCCGGGTCCGAGTCTCGTGGCTGATGCCGGCAACCGACGCCAATTCGTCCATCCTCTGCGTGCGCGACATCATGACTCCGCGCGTGCATACGCTCCAACTGGACGATTCCGTCCGCAGCGCGGCGCGCCTCTTCGAGCGAGAGCGCTTTCACCACGTCGTCGTGCTGGAGCGCGGGCGCGTGTTCGGCGTCGTGTCGGACCGCGACATCCTCAAGGTCATCAGCCCGTTCTGCGGAGACCCGATCCTGGGACGCGCCCAGGACGAAGGCCCCCTGAAGAAGCGCCTCCACCAGATCATGACCCGCAAGCCCACGATCATCCGCCCGGAGCGCTCCGTCGCCGAGGCCGCCGAGATGATGCTCACGCACCGCGTCTCCTGTCTGCCGGTCGTCGATGCGGATGAAACGCTCGTGGGCATCCTGACGGCCCGCGACCTGCTGGCGCAACTGGCGACGCCGGCCCAGGGCGAGCCGCCTCCATCCCTCTGAAGCAAGCTCCAGGCGCCAAGAAGACAGGGGTCTCGGTCGTTTGACGCGGACGCACGGCCTGAAACCGAACAGCCCCGACCCTTCCTTTGCAACGGAAAGAGGACCGCGTCTCGAGTGCTCCGCGAACTCGTTAACCACCGCACCGTGGGTCGAGAATAACGCTGATCCCCCCAGTGAAGGAACGTCGTACCTGAGCGCGTTTCTCTTCTAAACTTCCCAGCGCAAGGATTGCCCGTGCTCAACATCGGTACGAAGCGTTTCAACCGCTTCGCGAATCCGCCGGCGGAATCACGCGGCTGCGACCTGCCCGGTTCACGTCAGCCCGGACCTGATACTCCACTCCGATCGTCGCCAACCCGGACCGCGGCGGCAACCCCGGCCTGCAAGCTCTGACGGCTTGTGCCGCTCGACTGGAACGACTTTCTCCGGGCTGATTTCTTCGCGCTTCGCGGGTATAATGTCCACGGATAAGGCGCATAACCGGGTGCACTCCGGAGCGGCGGAAGGGGAGAGGAGCACCGTCGGGTCAGAGCAGGTGGAGGAGCGAATTGTGGCGCGTACTTGGTTGTTTGCGCGGTTGCAGCGGGCGTTGAAGCTGGCGTGTGCGGCGGATTCATGCGGGTCGCCGCCCGTGGCGGAGATCGTCGGACTGTCGCGAGAGGCGCGCCTTTCGCGCAGGCGCTTCCTTCAGGCGACCGGCGGCGTCGCGGCCCTTGCCGCCGCGTCCCGCGCTCCCGCCTGGGCCCAGCCGCGGCTCCCGCGTCAGGGCGGCAAGCCGCGCATCGCCATCGTCGGCGCGGGCATCGCCGGACTGAACGCCGCGAATCGACTGCGCCGCAGCGGCTTCGATGCCACGTTGTATGAGGCCGCCGAGCGCATCGGGGGGCGCATGTTCACGGCGCACAACGTGATGGGGGAAGGCCTCGCCACGGAACTGGGCGGCGAGTTCATCGACTCGATCCACAAAGACATGCTCGCGCTCGTCGATCAGTTCGGCCTGTCGCTCATTGACGATCAGGCGGAAAGCGAGAAGGGCCTGATCGGCGACGGCTTCCGCTTCAACGGGCGGTTCTTCAGCGAGGAGGAGGTCGTCGAGGCCTTCCGCCCGGCGGCGCGCCGCATCAAGCGCGACCTGCGCGAGGCGGGGTACATCAATTTCCGCGACAGCTCGCCCGCGGGCCGCCGCCTGGATCGCACGTCGATCCGCGAATATCTCGAGCAGATCGGCGTGGACGGCTTCCTGCGGGAACTGCTCGACGTGGCCTACCTCACCGAGTACGGCCTCGAAACGGACGAGCAGTCGTCGCTGAATCTCATTTACCTGATCGGCACGGACACGTCGGGCGGCTTCGACGTGTTCGGAGTCAGCGACGAGCGTTACCGCGTGCTGGGCGGCAATCAGCAGATTGTCGAGCGACTCGCGGACGCCGTCGCCGACCAGATCCGCCTCGGGCATCGACTCGTCGCAATCCGCGAGCACGGCCGCACGCCGCGGCTCTCGTTCGAGACGAAGGGCGGACCCGTCGAGGTCGAGGCGGATTACGTGCTGCTGACGCTGCCGTTCACGCTGCTGCGCGAGGTCGAAATTCGCGCCGAACTGCCCGCGTGGAAGCGCCGCGCCATCGACGAGCTGGGCTACGGCACGAACGCCAAGCTGCTGATCGGGTTTCAGAATCGCATCTGGCGAGACCTGGGCTATCAGGGCGGCCTGTTCAGCGACGAGAACTACCAGTCCACCTGGGACAACAGCGCCGGCCAGCCTCCGGTCGAGGGCGGCTTGACCGTCTACACCGGGGGCCGACGCGGGATCGAGATCGGCGAAGGCACGGTCGAGGAGCAGGTGGAGAGCGTCGTGCCCGCCATCGACGAGGCGTTCCCCGGGGCCTCCGCCGCGCGCAACGGCCGCGCCGCCCGCATGCACTGGCCGACCCATCCGTTCACCAAGGCGAGCTACGCCTGCTGGAAAGTGGGACAGGTCTCGACGATCGCCGGCGCGGAGATCGAACCGGTGGGCCGCCTCTACTTCGCCGGAGAGCATTGCAGCTACAACTTCCAGGGCTACATGAACGGCGCCGCGGAAACCGGAAGAAAAGCAGCGCGGGCGATTCTGCAGCGCGTGCGAGGATAAGCTCCGAACCGCGCGGCTTCAGCCCGCGCGATTTCAGCCCGCGCGGTTACTCCGTGACGGAATTGTTCGGGACATGCGTTGCCCCGACGCAGGGGCAGGTCACGACTGAGCGCACATTTCCCTAGGGCGCTCATTGGTTCCGCCCTTCCGCTGCAACGGAAACAGAATCACATCCCGGATGCTCCGCGAGTTCGTCAGCAGCATCACCAGCCGGTCCAGCCCCACGCCCAGCCCCCCCGCGGGCGGCATGCCGTATTCGAGTGCCATGACGAAGTCCTCGTCCATCACCAAGTTCTCCTCCTGCACGCGCGGATCATTCAGCCCGGTTCAAGTGCTGCCCGATTCCATGAGCCTATGCTGCCCAACCCTCAACGCCGCTCATCGCCCCTATCGCAGCAACAACAGCGTTGACAGCGGCAGCGACACGATTCGCGGGTCGTCTGTTCCCTTCTCGTCCAGCAAAGTCACAAGCACTCCAAACGGTGCGTTGTAGGCGGACTTCTCGATGAAGGACCGAAGCCCCCTCGTATCCGTGTAGTCGATTCGCTTCCGATACTTAACCTCGACGGGGATTCGCTGCTCGCCAACCGTCAACACGAAATCAACCTCCGGTTCCGTTCCCCGGTCTGGAAAGTGAGCGACATCCAGACCGATGATTGAACGGAAGAAATAGCCCGTCGTGCTTTCGGCAATTCGGCCGGCAAGATCTTGCAGGTGCGGCTCTTTCCCCAGACCGTCCGCCGATATGGGCACGACTTCCTGAAGCCACGCGGCACGAAGGGCATGATCGCACAGACACAACTTGGGCGCCCCTCGCTTTTTCTTGAGTCGAAGCTCCAGCGGCTCCACCAGCCGCATCAGCAGTGTTCCATCAAGGAACTTCAAATAGGCGAGCACGCGCTGCCAGCCGAGATTGGCGTGCATAGCTTGCCTCAGTTCGTCTAGATAGAGCTTCTGTTCAGGGTACTGGCCCATATACCGGCAGGCCAGTCGGAAGACTTCGGCGAGGAGATGCTCATCGCGTTTCTGTCCTCGCGGCCCCATTCTCAGATCGTGCTGAATCGCCCGCTTGATGACGCTTTCTTTTAGGAAGTCCGCAATCTTCTCCCAAGGTTCGTCGATTCGAGCCTGCGCAACTGGATATGCGCCGCGGGAAGAGAACGCCTCAAACGCTCGTAGACGCACTTCGGAATGCAGTTCGCCGAACTCGCGGAGCCGAAACCAAAAGTCCTTATCCCTTAATGGACCGAGTCCATTATGCGGCAGGAACGGCTCAACAGTCCCGAAGCCGCGGAAACTTGCGACTTCACGAAGAAGAAGCGGACCCATCTCGATCGTAGTGAATCTTCCCGCCAAACTGTCCCGTCCCGCCTCGATCCGAAGGGCGGAACTTCCCGTCACCAGCACGCGAACGGTTCTAAGGTCAACAATGCTCTTTAGCTGAGGCGCCCAGTCCGCCAGGTTCTGAACCTCGTCCAGGAAGATGTACGGCTTGGTTCCCTTGCTGGCAGCCCGGGCGAGCGACATTCCCAGTACGCTTTCAGAATACCAATCACACAGTTCGATAATCGGCATCGAGAGCCGACGCAGATCAGGCAAGTCGTCGAACTGAATGCGGAAGATGTACCGGGGGTCGACCCCGTCATCCAGCAGTTGGTTGATGATCTGATTCAATAGAGTCGTCTTACCGACTTGACGCGGTCCGCGCAGGACCACGGCAGGAGTCAATCCCCGTTTCAAGCCGTGCAGGGTCGCCTCGAAAGGCCACCGTTGAACGGGTGGCACGTCCGACGGACGCAGTCCCTCCCACCAGGGATTCAGATTGCGAACCAGAGCATCCATGCCCCGCGTGCGAATCAGATCGTAGAAGGTAAGTTGCCGCTGCCAACTCATTCAGCGAATTCCCAGGGTCAGCCCTTCCGCTGCAACGGAAACAAAATCACATCCCGGATGCTCCGCGAATTCGTCAGCAGCATCACCAGCCGGTCCAGCCCCACGCCCAGCCCCCCCGCGGGCGGCATGCCGTATTCGAGTGCCATGACGAAGTCCTCGTCCATCACCTTCTCCTCCTGCACGCGCGGATCGTTCAGCTCCGTGTAGGCGTTGCCCAGCTCCATGCCCGCCACGAACGCCTCGAAGCGCAGGGCGATCGACGGATCCTCCGGATGCCGGCGCGTCAGCGGGCAGATCGACGCGGGGTAGTCGTACACGAACGTCGGCTGGATCAGGTGCGGCTGCACGAGCATATCGAAGAGTTCGTTGACCAGCACGTCGTGGTCGATGAGCGAGCCCGGCGCGGCGTGGTCAGGCCGGACGTGGACGTGGCCGTCACCGATCATCTTCGTAAGCTTCTGATAGATGCCCTCCTGCTTCGCGCGTTCGAGGACGCCGGACGTGTCTTTGACATCGAGGCCCGTATGCTCGCCAAGGAGGTCTGCATACTTCGCGCGCCGCCACGGAGGCGCGAAGTTCAGTTCCAACTCGCCGTAAGGGCGGATGAATCCACCGCCCAGCGCCTCAATTCCCGCCGCGACCATCCCCTCCGTCCGCTCCATCATGACGTTGTAATCCGCATACGCCTCATACAACTCGATCATGCTGAACTCAGGGTTGTGCCGCGGGCTGATGCCTTCGTTGCGGAAGTTGCGGGAGATCTCGAACACGCGCTCCATCCCGCCGACGAGCAGGCGCTTCAGGTACAGCTCCGGGCTGATGCGCAGGTACAGGTCCATGTCCAGCGTGTTGTGGTGCGTGGTGAAGGGTCGCGCGGCCGCCCCGCCGTAGATCGGCTGAAGCACCGGTGTGTCCACTTCGAGATAACCCAGATCGACGAGATGCTCGCGGATCGCGTGGATGATCGCGCTGCGCTGGCGAAAGACCTCGCGCACCTCCGGGTTGGAGAAGAGATCCACGTAGCGGTGACGGTAGCGCAGCTCGACGTCGGTGAGGCCGTGCCACTTCTCCGGCGGCGGGCGCAGCGCCTTGGCGAGGACGGTCAGCGTCTTAAGCCACAGCGTCAGCTCGCCGGTCTTCGTGCGCCCGATGATCCCGTCGCCGCCGATGATGTCGCCGAGGTCGAGCTGCTTGAAGACGGCCCACTGCGCGTCGCCGAGGTCCGCCCTGGAGAGGCCGAACTGCATCGCCCCCGTGCGGTCCTGCACGGTGAGAAACGCCAGTTTGCCGATGTCGCGCAGCAGGGTGATCCGCCCTGCGATCCGCGCGGTGAAGTCCGGCAGCTTCTCGCCCGCGGGAATATCGCACACATCCGCCCGCGCCCGCAGATCAGCCGCGGCTTCGACATCGGGGAACCTGCCGCCGTAAGGGTCCACGCCCGCCGCGCGCAGCGCATCCCGCTTCTTCTCCCGCTCCTGCATGTACCGATCCGATTCGGACATTCGCAACCGTTCCTTCACCCGTAAGTTCGTGGACCCGGACTGCGCCCTCGGCGCGACAACGCCAGGGCGACCGGACCGATGCCGCGCGTTCCGCGCCGCCTCCGCGCCCGGCGCAGATCATGCTAAGGAGCGACCGGCTCGATGAAAACCTGACGCGGGAAACGACGACTCCCCCGAGGGCCCTGCGCCGCGCCGACGCCGCAGGATGCGGCACGGGCTTCCGCAAGGCTCCCTTGGCGCATGAACGGGGCGACGAAAGGGCGCTGCCGACGCGGCGCGTCGCCCTGGCGGAGGCGTGGGATCCGGTGCGTAAAAAAGCGGGCGGCGCGACCCTTAAGCCGCGCCGCCCTGACGGATCAATCCCGGCGGAGACCCACCGTCAGAATCCCTGATTGCTACCTACCGGCAACGCTTGCAGTTCTGCGGCGGCACGTCGCAGCCGACCAGGTCGGCCGAGACCTTGCACGCCCCGCCGTTCGCGCACGCATTGAACCCGCGCAGGCGGCTCGCACAATCGTTCGCGCTGCCGCACTCGATCGTGCAGACCAGATCGCCGCGAACATACGGGCACACGTCGCACACGCGCCCGCACTGATTGGCCTTGTTCTTCACCTTCGACACCTGGTAGATGCAGCGCGGCGTCGGCGGACCGGAATTGAACGCAAACTCGCCGCCCCACGCGTACCCGGCAATCGCCGGGACCGCGATCCGCTGGAGAACCGCACCCGACTTGGAGAACTGATACAGGTCGCCGTTGGCGAAGTCCGTCGCCCAGAGCGTGTCGGTCGACGCCTCATACGCCAGGCAGCCCATCCAGGTGCTCGACGTCGAATACCGGAACGAACTGATCGCGTTGCCGCTCATGTCGTACTCGGTGACGTTCTGGTTGGAGAACGAAATCACCCACAAATGCCCGCTGGCCGAATCGTAGGTCACGCCCGTCGGTCCGGACACCGGGAAGAGCACCTGGGGATTCTTCCAGTCCGTGTCATAACGCCAGATGTTGCCGTTGTTCCAGCCGGCGAGGTAGTTGTATTCGCCGTCGGTCCCGCCGTCGATGCTCTGGCCGGTGTTCGACTCGCCCTGATAGGGGTACGTCGTCCCGGTCGGCGTTCCGTCCAACTGGTACTCCGACCCGTCGCCGCTGGTCGAATACTGCACATACGTCCGCACGGTGTTCATGACCGCCACCGGCATCGCGGTGTTCGGCTGGTTCCAGCTCCGGACGACCGCGCCGCCCTGGACGACGCTGATCCGGCCACTCCCGCCGTCCACAATGTAAAGTTCCTCCGTCTGCGCGTGGACCGTCCCCACCATCGCCAGCGCGCCGAAAAGACCCAAGATTCCTCGCTTCATGACATCCTCCTCTTGGAAATTGCTTTGATTCGCGGCCGCGCGACGGGCGGCTGGCGCAGGCGTCTGGCGGCTCGTCCGCCAGGAATCCGCCGGGTATCTGCCTCCTTCACATCGCGACGCCGCGACGCCGCGCCTCTTCCCCGATGCGCATACCGCGAACCTGCCTGCACCCGTCGGAAGTGCCGAGCCCCTCCAATTCACGGGCGCAGGACAATCCTGAGACACCTCATCGTTCTACCAGATTGAGTGGGGCTTGGTCAAGGTTTTCTCAACCCGACAGGGACGTTTTTTCGCTTCTGTTCTGACCGAAGAAGAAAAAGCGACTGAAGATCGCATCAGATTGCGCGGGTTTATTCGTAAGTGAAGCCCAGACGATAAAACCCGCGCTTCAAATCGCCGCCCGTTGAAAGAAGGAACCGCTCGCCTCGTTTCGCGCCTTTGCTGAAAAGACCCTCTCCCCCCACGAAACACCCCCTCCTTGCGCTAATCCACGGGAGAGTTCGGTCGTACCTGCTTTCGGGTTTATTCCGAGCGCCCGCGAACAACTGGAAGAGCGTCAGCGCGGTTGGCCAGCGCGTCCGCGTGACACCGTTTCGCACGCTCGGAATCCGGCAACGAGTCTGCGTTCGATGTGTTGAACGCCGCCTACGGACACGTCACCTCCCGCGACAGCAACTCGTCGCACGCCGTCGGCGCATCGACGCGGTGAACGCCCGGTGCGACGTTCTTCCACATCATCTTGGCCCTGCCGGCGTCGTTGAAGATGCGCTCGCGCCATCGGGTGGTCGCTTATCTGGGCGATCTCGGCAAGCGGGAGCGCAACGGGCGGACGCAGCGCTCGGATGGCTGCTACCTGCTGCGCATCCATCTGGCGGAGACGGACGCGACCCGGTTGTGGAAGTGGTACCTCCAGTTGATCGAGGTGGAGTGGGCGTTCCGCATCCACAAGGATGAACTGGGGATTCGACCGATCTGGCATCAGAAGTCCGAGCGGGTGCAGCCCCACATCCTGGTCTGCTTCCTGGCCTATGTGCGGTGGAAGACCCTGGCCCAGTGAATGCGAGGAGCCGGCCTGGACGACGCCCCGCTTCCGTGCTCGATGTTCAGTACGACCAACTCAGTTGGGAGATCATGCGTCCCGCGCGTGCTCGACATTACCTTGCACTAAGTTTTTCACTCACTGCCGTCCGCGCGTGACGTTCGTGGTCAACCGCTGGCAGACCGGACATGATGGGGAGGGCTTCGGGAGGTGCGCGAGAGTGCGGCGTAAGTGTCGCCCGCGTCGTAGGTTGGCCGCCGCTGTCAGGTCGGGACAACGGTCAGGAAGGAAAGCGGGTGATCGGGCTCGAACCGACGACATTCACGTTGGCAACGTGCGCGCAGCGATTTCTAACCGTTTGTAAACAGAATAGTTATGGCGCATGCGGTTTCACCTTGCACTAAACCTTCCCCGAACATCGTCATATCCAAACCGGGGACTCGACGTCGTACGAGCGATCAGCCGCCCGTGGGCTTGGCCGGGTAACCGAGTTCTCGAAGCATCGTCAGCACCATCTCTCGGTGGTCTCCCTGAAGCTCTATCCGCCCCTGGGCGATGGTTCCACCCGCGGCGCAGGCCGTTTTCAACCGGCGCAGCAACTCGGCGAGATCCGAGGCCACCGGGTCCAGCCCCGACACCATCGTGACGGTCTTACCCTTTGCGCGCTTCTCACGGCCGACACGCGCCGGTTGATCTTTGGAAAGCACGACCACACCCGCCGCATTGCGCGGGCAGCCGCAACGATCCCGCGGCAACTCGCACACTTCGCAGGTGACCGGTCGTTCCAGCGGTGTTCCATCAAAGAGTCCAGCCATCGTGCCCATGATACATGGCTCGGTTCGAAGTGGGCAGCACCTCGCGGATCGAGCTCCGGCTCCGTAAGCGGTTGGGTTCGCCCAGGTGCGGGATGAACAATTCTTCCGGCGACGCGCACCGCTGTCATGCGTAGTCAATGCCAGTCACAGGGCCCTCCTAATTATTGGAAAAAATAGCCACGCTCTACTTGCCTTTTGTGTGCGAGCATTCAAAAGTCATTGACTGACCCTGGGACGTGAACCAACAAGCGCCGCATCGAAGTGTCGAAAAAAACGCCGATGAACATCGAAACCTGGCCAATCGACCGAATCAAACCCTACGACCGCAACCCGCGGGACATCCCCGAGCGCGCGATCGAGGCGCTCGCAGAGGCGATCAAAACGTACGGCTGGCGGGTGCCGGTCATCGTCGACCGCGACGGCGTGCTGATCGCCGGGCACACGCGGCTGCTGGCGGCGCGAAGGTTGGGGCTGACGGAAGTTCCGGTGCATGTGGCTGAGGAGCTCACGCCGGAGCAGGCGAAGGCGTTTCGGGTTGCGGATAACAAGTTGCATGAGCTGACGGCGTGGAACCTGGACCAGCTTGCGGTCGAGTTGGGTGACCTGAAGGCGATGGACATCGACCTGGAGGCGCTGGGGTTCACGGTCGACGAGTTGTCAAAACTGCTCGACGGCGGGGTGAAGGACGGGCTGACCGATCCGGACGACATCCCGGCGCCTCCGGATGAGGCCAGCACGAAGACTGGCGACATCTGGATTCTCGGGGACCACCGGCTGATGTGCGGCGACAGTGGGTCGGTCGAGGATCTGGATCGGCTGCTCGACGGTGCCCCGATCCACCTCGTGAACACCGACCCGCCGTACAACGTCAAGGTCGAGCCGCGGAGCAACAACGCCATCGCGGCCGGGTTGTCGTCCTTTCCGACGACGGAGTCGGCGCGGAAGAACGGCGGCTTGAAGCATCATCAGGGCTTCGACCTGGCCCGCGGCCATACCAAGGGGAAGCGCACGCATGAGAAGCTCCGACCCAAGGATCGCCCGCTGGCCAATGACTTCGTGACAGACGAGGCCTTCGACGGAATGCTCCTTGCGTGGTTCGGCAACATCGCCCGCGTGCTCCTCCCCGGGCGCGGCTTCTACATCTGGGGCGGCTACGCGAATCTCGACAACTACCCGCCGGTGCTGAAGGTGAACGGGCTGTACTTCAGCCAGGGCATTGTGTGGGACAAACAGTGGCCGGTATTGACGCGCAAAGACTTCATGGGCGCGTTCGAGATCGCATTCTACGGCTGGCGCGAAGGCGCGGCGCATGTGTTCCTCGGCCCCAACAATGTGACAGACCTGTGGCACGTCAAGAAGATTACTCCCCAGCAGATGGAACATTTGACGGCCAAGCCTGCCGAACTCGCCGTCCGCGCGATGCAATACAGTTCGCGCTTCGGTGAGAACGTGCTGGACCTCTTCGGCGGCTCGGGGAGCACATTGATCGCCGCCGAGCAGACGGGGCGGCGCGCATTCCTGATGGAACTGGATCCGTTGTACTGCGACGTGATCTGCGATCGGTTCCAACGGTTCACGGGAAAGCCCGCGGTGCTTCAGCGTACGGGCGCGTCACCCATCCCCATGAAACCCCGCGAGGAGAACATGCGATGAACGGGACGGGATGCCCGCGCGCGGTGAGCATCGAAAGTTTGCGGGCGCTACGCGACGGCCTAAGGGTCCACGTGTCGAAGATCGCGGCCCCACGTTCGCCCGGAACGCGTCGTGGGGCGGACACGGGACCGGACGGCGGCGTGGCTCGGCGAAGGGGGGAACGCGCAATTCCGGTCCTGCCGGAGAAACACCCCGGCGTTGCCGAGGTGTTCGTGAAGCACTCGTCTGGGCGGTCCGATGGCTTACGCGGTCGCCGCCTTCGCGTTGAACCCGAACAGGCCGCGGCCTTCGACCGTGAACCGCGCGTCCGCACCCTTGGTGTTGATCTCGCGGCGCATGGCCGCGTCGAGCGTGGCGTGCGGCGTCTTGCCCGACGGGCTGGTCCACAGGCCCTTGCTGGCGGCCGCCTCGATGATCTCCCGCGAGCGCATCGGCTCGCCCTTGGCCTTGAGGATCACCGCCGCGGCGTCGATGGCGCTGACGCGCTTCGGATTGGCGTCGCCGTTGGTCGCGGCCTTGGCCTTCCTCGTGGCGGGTGCCATGGCGCTGGCAGGGGTCTTCGTCTTGCGCGCCTCCGGGGCTTTCGTTGCAACCTTACGCGACTTCTTGCTCGTGCCCTTCTTGCTCTTCGTCCTCGTGGCCATGTCGTCGATCTCCTGATCTCCGGCTTCGGTCGCCTCAGCAACCTCATCACCGGCGTTCCCATGTTCTTCCGTCTCGTTCACAACTTCGTTCGGTTCCGGCTGCGCGCCCTCGTCGGCGCAATGCCGGTCCCAGCAGTTCTGGCACAGCGGCTTGCCGATGTACGTCAGCACCGGCTCGCCTTTGCATCGCGGCGTGGCGCACCGATCGGGGTCGTACACCTTGGGCGGCTTGGCCGCTTCCGTCGCGCCGTGGGCCACGGGGGCGTTCCCTTGGCCCGCGGGCGGCGTCGTGCCACCGTCCTCCGCCCGCAGGCGCTGGGCGCTTTTCACGCGGATCGTCTTCCGCGTGCCCAGGTTGGTTGCGTCCCAGCCCCCGTACGGGCTTTCCGCGTCGATGCGGATGCGCACGACCTTGCCACTCACCGTCGCGGTGTACGTCCCGCCCAGGTGAACCGCGTTCTTCTTCATCGCGTTGCTCCTTTCACCTGCGAGCCGCCCCATGCGGATCGCCCCGGCGACTCTTCGACCCGGGCGCTGACGCCCCGAGGGGCGCTCGCGTTCGGGTCGGGGTCATTCCGTCGGCGGGGTCGGCGTGCGCGCCGCGTCCGGGTCGTAGACCAGGCGGCATGTCGAGCAGATGAGGCGGGCGTCGTCGTTCCACACCAGCGCGTCCTGCCGACGTTCGCCGCAGTGTGGGCAGGCGTCGTCGGCGTCCACCAGACCGTCATCGGTTGGGGCGTCGCCCGCCGGCCCGCCATCGTCGATCCCCGCGGCGGCGAACAGGCCGTCGAGGTGGTTGCGCAGCGCGATGGCCGCGTCGAGCGCGAGGACCAGCGTGTACTGGACGCGCTGCGTTCCCTTCGGGTCGTAGATCAGGTCGAGACGGACGACGTCCTGTCCTTTGCGGTTCCTGCCGATGTCGGCGTTGGCCTCTTCGTACACCGCCCCGTCGAATCTCTGCATTCGATCTGTCATGGTTCGCTCTCCTGTCCTGGGCCGGCCTCAGCCCTCAAATCCCAATACGAAACACCGCGTCAGGTCGGCCATCGTCATCCGGCGTGCCCGCATGATCTTCGTTGCCCAACTGGCGATGCCAAGGCTTTGGCAGCTCATGCACTCGCACCTGAACCGCCGAAGCTCGGGGTCGAGGCGGATGATTTCGGTGGATTGCATCTGGAGGTCTGCGTTCATCGTCGGGTCTCCTTTCGGGTTGACGGGTTACTCGATGCCTTCCTCGGCCAGCATGGCGCGGGCGTCGGTGCGGATGTCTTCGCGGATGCGTTCGACGCTCAGGCCGGTCATGCGGGCTTGGCGCTGAATGCGGCGTTCGATGCGTTCGGCGCGATCGAGCGAGATGGAATCCACCGACATCCAGTAGGCCATGTCCCGCGCCAATCGTTCCCGCTCCAATCCCGCGTCGTAGTAAGCGGCTTTCATCATCGCTCTCCTTTACTCCTGCTCGATCACCAGCGTTTCGCTCGCATCCCAGACCTCGTGGCCATAGGTCGTCACCACCGCGTAGGACCACACGCGTCCGCCCCGGCGGTACGTGCTGACGCCTTCAATCGTCCCCGGCTCGCCGTCGGCGGTGTTGATCACCCGCGTGCCCCGCGTCAGTTCGTTGGTTCGTTCTTTCATGTTCATCTCCTCGTACGCCCCATGGCGTACGGCTCCATGAGGGCAGGACGCGGCGAACTCATCAAGCGAATTCCGCTGAAATTCCGGACATTTATGAAGATTCGGCGTGAGTGGACTCCATGAAGACGCACCGGAATAAACCCATGCTCACGCCGATTGAAGCGCCTGACGATGCCACGGCCTTGACATCCTCGTCCGCGTTGCCCGCGCTGCCTGCCGGTGCGCCGCGTCATCAGCGCCTGGCCACGGTGGTCGTGGAGCGCCCGCGCTGCCCGTCATGCAACGGCGTTCGTCTGCAGAAGTACCGCTCCATCGCTGATCAGGGCGACGGCAGCGCGCTGGCGTGGGTGCGCTGCCTGGCCGACGGCTGCGGGTGCCGGTTCAAGCTGCTGATGGAATGATGGCGGGTCAGCAGCGGTGACGTTCCAGCGGCTGGAATGTGGCGTTCGAGTGGGCGCTACAATACGGAGAACGTGGAGAACATCGATGCCAACCAAAGCGCCACGACATCGAACGCCGCAGCCGCCGGGCGTCACGAAGCACGAAGTGCCGCGCCCGTCGTCGCACGCCCGCGGCTACGACAAGGCGTGGCAGCGCATGGCCCAGCGCTTCCGCCACGAGCATCCCTACTGCGCCGACCCGTTCGGTCACCACGGGGGTCGGCGCGTGCTCGGCCAGCACGTGGACCACATCGTGGCGCTGGCCCGCGGCGGAACGAACGACGGGTCAAACCTTCAGTCGCTGTGTCACGCGTGTCACTCGCGGAAGACGATCGAATACGACGGCGGGTTCGGACGACCGAAGCAAGTGCCACCATGAGAGCACCACAGCGCATAACATTGGCACTGACCGGTGGGCCGGTCAAAACTCTACAACTTTCGCGGGAAACCACGCGTCGTCCGACACGCACGCATTCGAGGGTTTTGATATAGGGGGGGGAGGGGGGGGTCAACAGATGCTCGCGGTAAAGCGGGTAAACAGGATCCTGGAGGCTTGACCCATGGGACGCCGCGGACCGGCGCCGACGCCGACCCACCTTCTGAAGCTTCGCGGCAGCACGCTGGCGACGCGCAAGCGCGAGGCCCGCGAGGTGAAGCCGCCGTCCGGTCCGCCGGACCCACCCGCGTGGCTGGACGCCGATGCCCGGGCTGCGTGGGACGAACTGCTGCCGATGCTGGAGGGCATGGGGGTCCTGACCCGGGTCGATGGTCGGGCCCTCTCCCGCTACTGCCACCTGTGGGCGCGGTGGCGCAAGGCCGAGGCGTTCATCGCCGAGCGCGGGGAGATGTACCCCATCAAGGACGACGACGGCCAGGTGAAATGCTTCCAGCAGTGGCCGCAGGTGGCCATCGCCCACCGGCTGGCCCAGCAGCTGACCCGTCTGGAGCAGGAATTCGGTATGACGCCGTCGGCGCGGGCACGCCTGCAGCTTACGCCGCAAGGCCAGGAGAAACCCAGTGGCAAGACGCGGTTCTTCAACGTCGGGTGACAGCGGCGTCGGGCGGTCTGACATGTCAGACCGTAAACCCCGGCGTCGTGCACGCACCTCATCCCGCCGGGCGAAGGCTCGGCTCTTTCCATCGGCCCCGTCGCCCCTGGAGTCCCTCTGCCGGCGCCTCCCCGGCTACGACCCGTTCCTGTTCCCGGCCGACTCCGTCTTCGACCCGAAGGCGGCGCAGCGGGCGCTGGACTTCTTCGAGGAGTGCTTGACGTTCACGGCGGGGGAATGGATGGGCCGGCCGTTCAAGCTCCAAGCCTGGCAGCAGGCGGTGGTGGCCAACGTGTTCGGCTGGAAGCGTCCCAACGGATATCGCCGCTACCGCGAGGCGTTCATCTACGTCCCGCGCAAGTCAGGCAAGAGCACCCTGGCCGGCGGGCTGGGCAACTTCCTGACTTTCGCGGATGGAGAGCCGGGCGCGCAGGTGTACTGCGCCGCCGCCGACCGCGAGCAGGCGCGGCTGGTGTTCAACGCCGCCAGGACGATGGTGCTGGCCGAGCCGGAACTGGCCGGACGGTCCCGCATCTACACCAACGCCATCATGGTCCCGGCCACGGGCAGCATGCTGAAGGTGGTCTCCGCCGAGGCGTACACGAAGCACGGCGTGAACGCGCATGGGGTTATTATTGACGAACTTCATGCCCAGCCGGACCGCGAGCTGGTGGACGTGCTGACCACGTCAACCGGCGCCCGCCGTCAGCCGCTGATCATCTACATCACCACGGCCGATTACGACCGGCCGTCCATCTGCAACGAGAAGTACGACTACGCCTGCAAGGTCCGGGACGGGATCATCGACGATCCGGCCTTCCTCCCCGTGGTCTACGAGGCGCAGCGCGACGAGGACTGGGCCGATCCGTGCGTCTGGGCGAAGGCCAATCCCAACCTCGGCGTATCGCTGAGCCCCGAGTACATGGAGCGGGAGTGCGCCCGGGCGCGGGAGACGCCGACGTATGAGAACACGTTCAAGCGCCTGCACCTGAACATGAAGACCCAGCAGGACGTCCGCTGGCTGTCGCTGGAGCCGTGGGACGCCTGCGCGGGACCGCCGATCGACGAGGAGTCGCTGCGCGGCCGCGACTGTTGCGCCGGGCTGGACCTGTCCACCACGACGGACGTGACCGCGTTCGTCATGGTGTTCCCGGATGAGGATGGCGGGATCACCGTCCTGCCGAAGTTCTGGATACCGGCGGAGAACGCCCGCAAGCGCGAGCGCCGGGACCGCGTGCCGTACGAGACGTGGGCGCGGCAGGGTCTGATCGAAGAGACGGCCGGCAACGTTGTGGACTACGAGGTGATCCGCCAGCGCATCGGAGAGTGGCGCGAGATGTTCAACATCCGGGAGGTGGCCATCGACCCTTGGAACGCCACGCACATCACCACCCAGCTCCAGAGCGACGGTATCCCCGTGGTCACCTTCGGCCAGGGCTTCAGGGACATGACGGCCCCGACGAAGGAATGGGAGAAGCTCATCCTCTGCCGCAAGCTCCGCCACGGCGGGAACCCGGTCCTCCGCTGGATGGCCAGCAACGTTAGCGTCGAAACCGACGCCGCGGGGAACATCAAACCCTCGAAGAAGAAGTCCACCGAACGGATTGATGGCATCGTCGCGGGCATCATGGCCCTCGGCCGCTTGGGCATGACGCAGCCGGGGTGGGACGGCCAGGTGTTGTTCATGACGTAATGGCGCGCGGATTCCGCGCGATGATCCTAACCCACAGGCCCAGCCACAGCGGCAAGCCCATGCTTCGCTGGAGAGTCAGCAACGTTAGCGTCGAGACCGACGCCGCGGCAACTTCAAACGAGCAAGAAGAAGTCCACCGAACGCATCGACGGCGACGTCGCGGGCATCATGGCCCTCGGCCTCGCGGGGATTGCGCCGCGGATCGAGTGCGGGATGGCGTGGATCTGAGGCCAGTCGGAATCACTCGATGGCCAGCAGGAACTTCGCGGCGTGGACTGCGGTCCCCAAGTCATGCGTTTCCGTTCTTGATTCGATACCGGTTACTCCCTGGGCATCACGGTCTCGAACGCCGCGGCCACGTGCTGGGAGGCGGCGACGTAGTTTTCAATGTAGCTGGTGCAGACGGTCTTCTGATCCTGGGTCAGGCGCTCCTCCAGAGCCTCCTCCCATGCCGTGACCGCCGTGGAACGCTCCTCGTCGTTTTCGGCTTGAGCCAGGGCGTGCTCGAAACGGGCCTGGGCCGCGGCGAGGTCGCTGCGTTGTTCGCCATCGAGCGCCAGCATCCGCAGGGGCATGGATTGGCCCCATCCGCTCTGAATGCTCGTCCAGGCCGCCTGCTGGCTTTGAGAGAGTTCGCTGTTGACCGTCGTCCGCAGGCTGTCCAGCGTGCCGTTGTATTCGGCCCGGGCACTGGCCACGTCGGCCACGGCGTCGGTGAACGGGCCCTGCGGATCTTCGTCCGCCGTGCCATTGCGGACGGCCTTCTGCAGCGCCCACAGGTCTTCACGGGCCGCGGCCAGCGCCGCCAGCCTTGCATCCAGCGTCTCGCGGGTGTTGGCGTTGAACGTGCGGACGGCGTCGAGCACGTCCTCGGCCTGCTCGTCCGAGAGGTTGAGGGCGATGAGGGCGTCGCGATCGAGGCTGAGGTTTTCCAGGAGGGTCTCCACCTGGCTTCGCTCCACGTCGGTGGGCGGGGAATAGGACTGCACAAAGAGCGGTTTCGCGGGCACGGCCGCGGCCCCGGACGCGGACGAGCGGTAAAGCCAAGCTCCCGCGAGCGCGACGAGCAGAACGGTGACGACGGCGAGAGGTTTCCATTGACGTTTCAGGTAGGCCATGATGCTTCTCCTTCTGGTAAGTGTCCTTTGTCGCACGGGAACGCCGAACGCCGGCGCTCCTCGTGTTCGGTGCCCGCTCCATTCAGAACGCGGCGGGTGCGTCGCCCGCGGCCGCGAAACACGCGCGCGTTCCCCAATTCATGAGGCCGGAAAGCCAGGGAGAGTCAGGTTGGACGAAACCCAACGATGAAATGCAGGGGCGACCCGAACGGGCCGGACCCTCGGGCAGGTGATGCAAGGGTAGTATACCACGCGCCAAAGGCCATGCAAGAGAGTTTCAAAAGAAACGTGACGCGGACAGTCCGTTTACGCCCCCCTATCAAGAGAGGAAGTTCGGTCGCCTCCTCCGTCAGGGCCATGCCCGGACCGCTGGGCCATGCATCCCGATGACTTCAACGCGATGTCGAAAGAGAGATGGGAACGCAAACCGTTGCCGATGACGAAGTTGAAGTCCGGACAGGCGGGATGAACCGCGCGGATCAGGTCGCCGCCGAGGGCGCGCCTTCTTGCTTTCGGGAGGTTTTGGCAGGCGTCAAATGCGACACGGGACCGCACGGTCGCAACATGGCTTCCCATTGGACGAACGCGCGAGCCCCCTTCCATGCGGATCGCGTGGACCTCGTGCCGCCGTTTACGGTCGTGTTCCGATCCAAAAAGTTTCGCCCGGCTGAAGTTCAAAATTCCCCTAAAAAACAGACGAAAAACACTTGCCTCGCCGAAGGTCGGCCGGTACAATGCGCGTGCGATCGAGCGAGGATCGTAGCGAGGATCGTCACGTTGAACCGCGACAGGAGTCGTGGGGATTGAGGGCCTGCGGGCGAACGAGGATGCCCGCATAGAAGGATCGTGCGATGGCGCCCCATCGCTTCATGCCCGTGGTGCTCGCGGCGATCGTCGGCTGTGCGTCGACGCGGTCGCTTCCCTCTTATCACACGCTCGCGACGGATCGTCACGCCGCGCGTTCTCTTAAGCAGGCCCGTCAGCACAACGAGGAAGGCTTGGCGTTCGTTCTGCGCGGCGACCCCTCGCGCGCCGAGGCGGCGTTCCGCGACGCGTTGCGATCCGACCTGCGCCGCGGCCCACGGCCATTTAGGGCTGGTTCTTCAGGAAAAAGGCCGCTTCTACGAAGCGGCGATCGAGTGGACGCTGGCCAAGCGACTCGCCCCCGCCGCGATCGAGCCGTATGTCAACCTCATGCGGATGTACACGCAGATCGGCTGG
>JABWBH010000028.1 GCA_013360585.1 Phycisphaerae bacterium
CCTGGGCCATCGCCTGCGTGTGCTGCACACATCATTATCGACATCCCAGAACAAATCACAACAACAAATTGTTCATGTTATTGTTGAGCGCGCCCTAAGAGCCTTGGGCAACCCATATCTCATCCCCGGCAGAAGCCGAATTCAGCGCATCCGAAAGTGAGATATAAGCATCGCTCCAGGATGATCCGTCATTCTTCCCAGAGGCGCATTCATTGACATATAGGACTTCCGAATAACCTGATGCGCTTATGGCGAAGATCGCGGCGATAACTGCGTGATAATCGAACATTGCATTGTTCCTCTTAAGCAGAACGAGGATGGGCGTGGCCATACGGCCCCGCCCATCCTTTCGATTCAGTTAACGACTACGATCCGGACGGCGTCTCCAACGATCCCATGTCGATGTCATTGTCGACGTTGTCAAGATTCACCTTGCGGGTGCGCTTCTTCACGTCGCCGCCGGATTCGCATGCTCCGGTGCAATCGTCGTCCTCTCCCGCATCGATCGCCGACGAGGTGCAGGTATCTCCGCCCTGTCCTCCGCAATTCTCCGGATCGAGGTCGTAGTCGTCCATCTCGAAGTTATCAAACTTCGGGTCGAACTTGTTGTTTGTATCCCCCCAATCTGTTGACATCTCCATGATGCACGAGTTCGTCACCGTCAGCGTGACGCTGTTATCCGCGCGGAGCTGGTCGCCTTCCTGGTCGTGCGTGCCGCCGGCCTCGTTGTTCCAGAGGATGCAGTTGCGCAGGACCGAGTTGCCGGTCTGGAGATACACGCCGCCGCCGCGGGCGTTGTCCCCGCACCAGTTCTTGGCGAAGGTGCAGCCTTTGAGCACCATAAGCCGGTTGGTGTAGATGGCCCCTCCGCGCGTCGTGTTGTCCTCCTGGTCCGCATCATTGCGATAGAACAGGCAGTTGGTGAAGTGCGGCTCCGCGCCTGTTCCCGCAATGTACACGCCGCCGCCGTGGTCGAGCGACGTATTGTTATTGAAATTGCATCGCAGGAACTCCAGACTGCCGCCTCCGCCGGAAGCCACGTACAACCCGGCCCCGCGGCCTCCGCCGGAACCGTCGTTGGCGTCATTATCAATGAACGCACAGTCCGTGAACGTCGGGTTGCCGCTCTTGAGGTAGACCCCGCCGCCGTTTTTGGCCAGGTTTTGTTTGATGATGAGTTGCCCCAGGGTCGGACTGCCCGAAATCAGCAGGCCGCCGCCTTTGTCGAGATCCCCCGACGAGCCGTTGGCCTTGCCCTTCTTGATGGTGAACCCGTCGAGCACGGCGCTCGACGTGACGCCGCTGCCGGCGGTGACGACGTGGTAGGCCTGCGCCGGCGACGCAGTGCCGATCAGGCCGGTGAGGATCGTCGCAGAAGTCGTGGCCGCGCCGCGCTGGCTGCGCGCCGTCTCCGTTCCGGCGAACTTCCCATAAACGCCCACGCCGTCGATCAACTCGAACGACTCCTGCTTGTCGCCGTCGGAGCAGATTGAGCATGAGCTGGTTTTGTACGTTCCCTCGGCCACCCACACCTCGCACGCCGCCGGGTCATAGTCCGCGAACGTGTCGTCCCCGGCCTGGCTGAAGGCGTCCTGCAAGTCGGTATACGCATTCGCCCACGACGAGCCGTCATCGCCGCCGGTCGCGTCCTTGTCGACATGAATCAGACCCTTGTTCGCTTCGTAGGCGCCCATGTCCGTTTTGTCTCCCGAACCGTGGCCCGTGTCGGTCGTGCAGAAATGATCCTTCCGCCGGGCCGTGTCCAACAGATCATACGGGATTTCCTCGCCAGTGTTCGCGTCGCCGTCGAGATCGAGGGCGTCCGCCGGCAGGGCGTCCTTATCGGCCGCGTCCAGGCACGGCGACCCGCGCCGACGGGGGAGCCCGCGCTACGTGGGTCGGGGGGCGGGGATGGCGAAATCGGGGATCGTGAAATCGGGTGGCGGGCGGAGCCGCGCTACGGCACCACCGTGGAGGGCAACCCTGGCGGGCGTAGTCCGCCCTTCTTAGGGCGGGGATTGGGTGCTTGGGGATCGTGGATCGTGCAGCCTTCGTCGCGCAGCGGGCAGGGGCGGCGTGCCTGGTCCACGGTATATCGTGGATCGCGCGGGCTAAAGCCACGCGGCTTGGACGGGGCTTGGACGGGGCTTGGACATGGCTCGGAGGGGCTCGGGAGGTTTGGAGCGGCTGCAGCGGTTCCTTGTTTGATGGGCGGGGTGCGGTTATGCTGCCGGATTCGACCGTGGAAACGCTTGTTGGGGTAATCCGGAGCTGCGGTCGGGGTCAACGGGACGGATACGGGACATGATGCTCATGCAGGTGGACTCGCTGATACAACTGGTCGGGAGCGGCAACAAGAGCACGGTGGAGGAGGAGTGGTTAAAGCTGGTGGAATCAGACGGGCTGTGCGCCGTGGATTTCTGCCGGTATGCCCCCGTTCTCGGCGAGCTGGTGAAAAAGGGGGACGTCCGTCAGGCGGAAACGCTGGCGGAGACGGCGCTGGACGAGTTGTCGGGGCGGTACTCGCTGCATGAGACGGTGGCGGTGGCGTCGGCGATGCTTCAGGCGGTGAAGGACAGCGAGGCGCTGCGGAAAAAGACGGCGGAGTGGTATCGGAAGGCGTTTGAGGGGGCGGAGGGGCTGGAGGCGCTGATCGGACTCGCGGGTCTGGAAGGGGGGAGGCCGGTCCGTCGGGCGCTGCGGACGCTGGAGGTGTGTCTTTCGATCTCACCCGGAGGGTTCGTGCTGGATCGACATGAACCTCGGGCGGCGCGGGTCGAGTCGGTGGACCGGGCGGACTGGACGGTGGGTTACACCTTCGGACAGGGGGGCAAGACGCTCGGTGCGGTCGAGTTCGCGGACAACTTCGAGCCGGTGCATGCCGAACATTTTCGGGTGCTGGAGCAGTTCCGGCGGCAGGATCTGGTCGCGCGGCTGGACGAGCGTCCGGAGGCGGTGCTGGAGGATCTGTGCCGCAGCGAAGGCGGATCGGTGGATTCGACGCGGCTTGAAGAGATGCTGGTGCCGCGGGTGTTGACGTCCGCGGCATACAAGAAGTGGTGGACGAAGGCGCGTGGGGCGGTGCGGAGTGATCCGCGTTTCCGCATCGAGGGGCGATCCCCCGTGGTCGTCAGCTTCGAGGATAAGGTGGCGTCGCTGGAGCAGGGGCTGCTGCGGCAGTTCGAGTCGCAGCGTGACTCGACGGCGCAGTGGGAACTGGTCGAGCAATACCTGAAGGACTGCAAACAACGAGGCAAGGAACCCGATCAGAAACTGCTCGGAGAGTTTCACTCGCGATTTCGGGCGTCGGCCTGCAAGCACCTGGAGTCTGGCGCCCGGGTCGGGCTTCGAGAGTCGCTGCTGGCGCGGCGCTGTGCGGCGCTTCTGAAGGACAGTCCGGAGGACGACATCGCGGTCCAGGCGTTGCGCGACGCTGCGGATCTGAATGCGATGCTGGCGGGGATTTCCGATGAGCGGCTGCTTCGGGAGGCGTTTTCATGCGTGCGCCTCGCCCGGCCGGAAGGATGGAAAGAAGTCTTTTTCTCACGGTTGCTGCACGTGCCGGCGGGGGTGTGCGATGAACTGGCGACAGCGCTGGTGGAAACCGGGGCGGGGGTCGATCAGTTCAAGCCCTACGTGGAGCAGATACTCGCGGAATCGGCGGACTACCACGAGGGGCTGCTGTGGTTATACGACGGTCCGACGAAGGAGTCGCGGGTTCACGCCGTTCCGCTGGTGACGCTGCTGACGCGGGTTCTGGGGGTGCTGTCCGATCTTCGCCGCGACGGGGTCATCGGCAAGGACGAGAGCAACCGGATCATCACGCGCACGCGTTCGGTGATCGCGTTGCGGCGTTATGAGCGGTTCAACAAAGCGATTCAGGATCTTGGCGCGGGGATGGCGCAGGCGCTGCGGACGCAGCTTAAGCGGCTGGACAGCCTCGGGCGCGTCGTGCAGGGCGATCTGCTGGACGAGCTGAACCGGCGTTATCCGGTGGTGGACCGGACGCCGGAGGTTCCGCCGTGGAAGCGCGAGGACGTCATCTTCGTGACGGCGCAGGGGATGTCGAAGCACCAGTCAGAGCTGGAGCATCACGTCAACGTGAAAATGAAAGAAAACGCCCGGGCGATCGGGGCGGCGGCGGAGCACGGCGACCTTTCGGAGAACTCGGAGTACAAGTTCGCCCTGGAGGAGCGTGATCTTCTGCGCGCCCAGCTCGCGCGGATGAACGAGGAGATGAACAAGGCTCGGGTGATCGACCCCGCGCAGGTTCCGACGTCGTTCATCGGAATCGGCTCCCGGGTGCGCGTCGAGAGCGCGGACGGGCGGAAGGTGGAGCTGACCTTCGTAGGGCCGTGGGACGCGGACCTTGCGTCGCATCGCTACAATTATCTGGCGCCCTTCGCGCAGTCGCTGATGGGCAAGCGCCTCGGCGAATCTGTGCGGCTTGATCTCGCCGATCTGAGTGGGGATTTCGTGATTGCCGCGATCGAGAACGGGCTCGAATGAAAGTCGCGCTGGTCGGGCTTCCGAAATCGGGGAAATCCACGCTTTACGCCGCCGCCACGGGACAGCGGCAGGACCCTTTCGCCGCGCCGAACGTGCATCGTTCGGTGGTCAAGGTTCCGGATCCGCGCCTGGACACGCTGGCGCGGTTGTATCATCCGAAGAAATACACCGAGGCGACGATCGAGTTTCACGACGTGCCGGGCATTTCGCTGGCGGACGCCGCGGGGGTCGGAGAATTCCGCCGCCTGCTCCCGGACATCCGGGCGTGCGACGTGCTGATGCTGGTGCTGCGCGACTTCCACCGTGAGGACGTTCCGGCGTACAAGGATCGAGTGAACCCTGAGGCCGATTTCGCGGAGTTGTGGGGCGAGCTGATCTTCGCCGATCTCGACGCGGTCACGACGCGTGTCGAACGTCTTCAGAAGAGCCTGCAAAAGCCCTCGAAGACGCACGATCAGGACCAGCGCGAGTTGAACGTGCTGCTGCCGTGCAAGGAGGCGCTGGAGAACGAGCGGCCTTTGTCGACGGTGCTTCAGTCCGCCGAGGACCGGAAGATCGTGGCCAGCTTCGGGTTCCTGACGGAGAAGCCGCTGGTCGCCGTCCGCAACGTTTCGGATGACCGCATCGCCGAACCGGATCGGGCGCTTTCGCCTCATGCCAGGCATAACCTGACGGTGTGCGCGGCGGCGGAGGCGGAGATTGCGGCGTTGGATCCGGCGGAGCGCGGTCCGTTTCTGGCGGATCTGGGGATTGAAGTTCCCGCGAAGGACCGGTTGTTGCGGGCGTGTTACGAGTCGGCGGGGCTGATTTCCTTCCTGACGATGGGGCCGGACGAGGTCCGCGCGTGGCCGATTCCGAAGGGGGCGACGGCGGTCGAGGCCGCGGGTCGCATTCACAGCGACCTGGCCCGCGGATTCATCCGGGCGGAGACGGTGGCTTACGACGATCTGATTGCGCATCACGACCTGAAAGGCGCTCGCGCGGCGGGGAAAGTCCGTCAGGAAGGCAAGACGTACGTGGTGTGCGACGGGGACATCCTCAACATCAAGTTCAACGTCTGACGGTCGGGGCGAGGGTCGCCGTGTCTTGGTCGCGCGGCGCGGCTGAAGAGGGCGATGACGGGAGAGCGTGACATGAGCGTGACACCGGGGAAGGACCGCATCGAGATCGCCCAGCCCTCGGCGTACATCGGAAAACTTCTCGGGCTGCTGGGCTCGCGCGATCCGCTGGCGGTGCTGGCGGCGACGGCGGATGCGCTCGAGGGGATCATCCGGGGCAAACCCGCGCGGCTGCTGCAAACGCGTCCGTTCGAGGGGAAGTGGACGCCGAACGAAGTCCTCGGACATCTAGCGGATACGGAGTGGGTTTACGGGTTCCGCATCCGGCTGATCCTGTGCGAGGACCGTCCGACGATCCTGGGGATGGACCAGGAGAAGTGGGTGATCGGGCAGCGACGGAATGAGCGTGACCCGGGGGAGCAACTCGATGAGTTCCGGGTGCTTCGGGGACGGAACCTGGAGCTTTGGCGCGGGATGCGTCCGGCGGACCTGGATCGCGTCGGCCTGCACAACGAGCGCGGCGAGGAGTCGCTGGGGCTGATGCGCCGGGTGATCGCCGGTCACGATCTTTCGCACATCGACCAGCTTACGCGTTACGTCGCGGCGGCCGCAGGCGGGCGTTGACGGTTTTGTACGATTGCCGGTGAGCGGGGTGGCGTTAGGATGCCCCCCCGTGCTTACCGTATCCGGGCTGATCAAGAGTTATGATGGCGTTCGCCGTGCGGTGGACGGCGTGACGTTCGAGGTCAAGGCGCGCGAGATCTTCGGGCTTCTCGGGCCGAACGGCGCGGGGAAGTCGACGACGATCCACGTGGCGGTGGGGCTGCTTGCGCCGGACGGCGGGCAAGTGCGCATCGGCGACGCGGGGGGATCGTCCGGACCACCGACGGATCCCGCGGTGCGGTCGCGCGTCGGGGTGGCGCCTCAGGCGCTGGCGATCTACGAGGAGCTTACCGGGGAGGAGAACATCCGGTTCTTCGCGCAGCTTCAGGGTCTGCGCGGCGCGGAACTGCGGAACCGGACGGCGGCGGCGCTGCAATTCGTCGAGTTGCACGATCGGCGGCGTGATCTGGCGCGGACGTACTCCGGCGGGATGAAGCGTCGGCTGAATCTGGCGGCGGCGATCGTTCACGATCCGCAGCTTCTCTTTCTGGACGAGCCGACCGTGGGGGTGGACCCGCAGTCGCGGAACGCGATCTTCGAGAACATCCTGGCGCTGCGGGAGCGCGGGCTGACGGTGGTGTACACGACGCATTACATGGAGGAGGCGCAACGTCTTTGCGATCGGGTGGCCATCATGGACCAGGGCCGGATCCTCGCGCTGGACACGGTGGACGGTCTGGTTCGGGCGCACGGGGGAAAGAGCGTGGTGGTGGCGGCGGTGGACGGGCACGAGGCGCGGATTGAGTCGGACGACCCGATCGGCGAGCTGGTGCGGTTGAAGCAGAGCGGTCCGCTGCGCGACTTCCGGCTGGAGCAACCGAACCTGGAGCGTGTGTTTTTGAACCTGACGGGGAGGCAGTTGCGCGACTGATGGGACCGATCTTCGCACTCGCCTGCAAAGACCTTCGCCTGCTGGTGCGGGACAAGGTAGGTTTTTTCTTCGTGTTCGGGTTTCCGCTGCTTTTCGGGCTTTTCTTCGGGGTCATCTTCAAAGGCGCGGGGAGTTCGCAAGGCGCGATCACGATCCTTGTCGTGGATGACGACCAGTCCGAGGCGTCGAAGGCGCTGATCGGGAAGCTGACGTCGGCGGCGGAAGTGAAACCGATCGTCGCGACGTATGAAGCCGCTCTGGATCAGGTGCGCAAGGGGGAGCGCGTCGCGTATGTGCGGATTCCGAAGGGATACGGGGAGTCGGCCCGCCGGCCGTTCTGGGGCACGCCGCCGGCGTTCGAGCTGGGCGTGGACCCGGCGCGCAAAGCCGAGGCGGGCATGATTCAGGGCGTCATCACGCAGTACGCGGTGCGCGACGTGATGAAGATTTTTTCCGACCCGGACGCGCTGCGCAAGCAGACCGCTACGGCGATCGAGGAGGTGTCGAAGGCGGATGATCTGACGCCGGTTCAGAAGGGGATCATGACCGCTTTTTTCGGGGCGCTGGATTCGTTCATGAGCCTGACGCTGGCGCCGGGGGCTGCGGCGACGGACGGGAACAAGGAAGGCGCGGAAGAGGGGGCGTCGATCGGAATCGGAGGGTGGGAGCCGGTGCGCATCACCGTCAACGACGTCCGAGCAGACCGCCGACTTTCCTCGAAGCCGAACAATCCGATGGACATCACGTTCCCGCAGTGCCTTGTCTGGGGTTTGATGGGTTGCTCCGCGGCGTTCGGGATTTCGCTGGTGGTGGAGCGGACGCGCGGGACGCTGATTCGGCTGCGGCTGGCGCCGATTGTGCGGTGGCACATTCTCGCAGGGAAGGCAGCGGCGTGCTTCCTGATGCTGCTGGCGGTAAGCGGGGTGATGCTGGTGTTCGCGATGGTGGCGTTCGGCGTGCGTCCGGAGAACTACGGAATGCTCGCGGTCGCGATCCTGTGCTCGGCGATCTGCTTCGTCGGGATCATGATGCTCCTGTCGGTCTGCGGAAAGACGGAGAACTCGGCGGGGGGGATCGGGTGGAGCGTGCTGCTGATGATGGCGATGATCGGCGGGGGGATGATGCCGCTGTTTTTCATGCCGAAGTGGATGCAGTCGGTGGCGAGCATCAGCCCGATCAAGTGGACCGTGTTGTCGCTCGAGGGGGCGGTGTTCCGGGGGTATTCGCTGTCGGACATGGCGCTGCCGTGCGGGGTGCTGCTGGGGATCGGCGTGGCGGGGTTCGCGGTGGGGGCGCGCTTGTTCACCTGGCAGGAAGGGTCGTCGTGACGCAACGTGCGACGATGCCCAGCGCAGACGGCGGATCGGCGGGACGACGATCTTTCATCCTCCCGAACTTCTGTCGTCCCTCCGGGACTCGCGGATCCTCCGCGACGTCTTTGCTTCCCGGCCTTGGCCTGCCGAGCCTTGTCTGACGCTTCTGACGGGACTGCGACTCCCGGATCATCGTCTGCGACGACGACTTGCAGATGATCGTCGGGGATGCCCGAGGGTCGTCCGCCCCGGCGAGGCAGAACGCCGTCTTGCGGTCGCGGCTCGGGAAAGGCATTGCGGTCCGCCGGACGTTACTCGTAGACGTCGTGACAGGCGGTGCAGGTGTCGCTGATTTTCGTGACGAGGCCCTTCATCGCGTCGTCGGAAGCCGCCTCCTTCTTGCGGGCTTCGGCGACGAGCTGGAGCGACAGGTCACGAACCTGAGACGCCCAGGCGCGGTAGTCGTCCTTGTCCTTGTTGAGCGTGTTGACGTTGGCGAGTTCGGCGAGGAGATCGGCGTGCATCGCGATTTTGCTGTGGCGCCCCTTTGCAGCCGCGTCCTTCAATAAATCCGCGATTGCGTTGAAGTGCAGTTCCTGGCCCTCCATCAGATGGTGGACGTCGCAGACGGGTTTAAACGTCGGGGCGGATTTCGGCACCGGCTCAATCTGAGGCACGCTGACCGCACGGTTGACGAGGATCAAGACTGCGACCATCGCGGTGGTCGCCGCGAGCTTTGAGAACACATTCCGCATTTCACCTTCTCCTTGACCTCCGGCGGAAGGAAAACCCGCCGCGAGCGCCCGGTAGTTTAAGGCGCTCGTTCCGCCGGCATCAAGAGCGCAGGCGGAGTTTTCAAAAAGAACGGTACGCTTGGGAATGCCGCCGCAGACGGTTATGATCCGCACGTTCCCGGCGTCAGCAAGTGTGGCGACGGGGGCGGACAACGATGACCACCACGACGGTACAACTCGCGGACGCCTACGCGCCGATCGCCGAGCCGCTGCGCGAGGTCGAGGCGGCGTTTGATCGTGAAATCGCCGGCGATCTGGATTTCGTGAATGAAATGTGCGACCGGGTACGCAGCTACCGGGGGAAGATGCTGCGCCCGGCGCTGCTGCTCCTGTCGGGCAAGGCGTGCGGGGGGTTGACGCCGGAGCACGTCGTGCTGGGGGCGGTGGTCGAGATGGTTCACATGGCGACGCTGGTGCATGACGACGTGCTGGACCAAGCCGGGGAGCGGCGGCTGCGCCCGACGGTCAACGCGACGGAGGGAAACATTGCGGCGGTGCTTCTGGGGGATTACCTGATCAGTCATGCGTTTCACCTTTGCAGCAGCCTGCCGTCATCGCGTGCGTCGCGGATGATCGGTGCGGCGACGAACACGGTGTGCGAGGGGGAGCTGATGCAGAACCGCCTTCGCGGTCGGATCGACCTGAGCGAGACGGTGTACTTCGATATCATACGGAGGAAAACGGCGGCGCTGACCGCGGTGGCGTGTGAACTGGGAGCCGTGTTCGCGGGGGCGGACGATCGCTGCGTGCGGGCGATGCGGACGTTCGGCGACCGGGCGGGGACGGCGTTTCAGATCGTGGACGACGTGCTCGACGTGGTCGGTGAGACGGACAAAGTCGGGAAGACGCTGGGGCGCGACGCGGAACTGGGGAAGCCGACGCTGCCGGTGATTCACGCTCTTTCGACGCTTGAGGGAGCGGAGCGTTCGCAGTTGTCGAAGATATTGAGTTGCGCCGAGGGTGCGGACCGCGAGGCGCTGCGGGCGATGCTGGACGCGTCGGGGAGCATCGCGTATGCGATCGGGGTCGCGCGGCGCTTTGTCGAGGAGGCGCAGGCTTGCCTCGAAGGACTTCCGGACCGCGAGGCGCGAGACTCTCTGCATGCCCTGGCGGGGTTCATTGTGCGGAGAAGTTTCTGACAAGCTGCTGCTTATCCCGCTCATGAGCCTTGATCTGAGTCTTTAACCGATTCCGGTGCTCGGGGATCGGGGTGCTCTGTCGTTGTGACGCGACGTGCGATGATGCCCGGGACGGACGGCGATCAGTCGGGCGACGGGTTCTTCTTTCTTTCGGCGAGCTGCTGTCGTCGCTGCGGGACTTTCGGGTCATCTGCGACAGCTTCCCAGCACGGCCGTGCCGGGCTGTTTTCCAACGCCCCTTCCGGGTCTGAGGCTTCCGGAGGATCGGTTCCTGCGGCTGAAGCCGGGTTCGGGGCGAGTCAGTTGCACGTCGCGCTGATGCAGTTTTCGAGGCAGACCGCAGGTCCGGCCAGGGCGGCGAGCCACGCGGCGAAATCGGCGAGGTCAAGATCGGCGTCACCGTCGCGGTCAAGACAGGGAAACGCCTCTGCGTTGCACTCGGGCGGCGGGGATTCACCGTCCGCAGTGAAGCAGTTCTGAAGCCGCGCGACGTCGGCGAGGTCGAGCCGGCAGTCGTCCGTCGCATCGCCGCGAGTGAGGCAGAAATTCGGGGTGATCTTGAAGATCTCGCCTCCCGTCGGGCTGATCATGTAAAGCTCTCCCGCGGCGTCTTCGCCGAAGGAAACGACCCGGTCGCGCCCCCCGCGGTCCGCCGTGAGTTCCTCGGTGCGGTCGCGAAAGCCGGTGACCTCGCCGTCGATGAGGTGGAAGGAGAACACACGGTCATTGCACAGATCGGCGTAGAAGTACGTTCCGGCGAGGTCCGGGATGGCTGCGCCGCGGTAGACGGGTCCGCCGATGATGGCGCAGCCGTCGGACGTGGGATACGTCAGGACAGGAGCGGCGTGTTCCGGCGGGGGGGTGTCGCACTCGCCGGTCCAGATCTCGCCCTCGTAACAATCCCAGCCGAAGTTGGCGCCGGGAGGATCGGATATGAAGCGAACGCTGACTTCCTCGCGCAGGTGCTCACCGACGTCGGCGATGTAGAGATCGCCGGAGTCTCGATCAAAACTGAAGCGCCAGGGATTTCGCAAACCGAACGCCCAGATTTCGTCGCGTACACCGTCATCGCCGACGAAGGGATTGTCCGGCGGGACATGGGGCGGCGGGAGTTCCACGTCGAGACGGAGCATTTTGCCGAGGAGGGTTGTCGGATCCTGGGCGTTGCCGCTGTTGGCGGGGCCTCCGCCGTCGCCCATCCCGACATAAAGCATGCCGTCGCGCGGAGAGAACTGAATGCATCCGCCGTTGTGGTTGGCGTGGGGCTGAGGAATGACCAGGAGGACCGACTCTGAATCCGGATCGGCGCGGTCGGGATTCTCCGTCACGCGGAAGCGGCTGACGACCGTGTCGGGGTTGGTGTAGTTGACGTAGAAGAAGCCGTTTTCCTCGAAGCGCGGATGCAGCGCGACCGAGAGGAGGCCTCGCTCGCCACCTTCGGAGACGACGCGGTCGGTGATATCGAGGAAGGGGGGGTCGAGGGTGCGTCCGCGCAAGAGGAGGCGGACGCGGCCGGCGCGCTCGACGACGAAAAGACGCTCCCCGTCGCAGGGGTCGGACGTGACAAAGATCGGGTAGTCGAAGCGATCCGCGACGAGGCGACATGCCAGGGGGGTGTCACCTCGCGCGGGAGAAGCCCAGCACAACATCCCGGCGAGCGAACCTGCGCGAAATGCCCGTAACGGCGACATGCGACATCCTCGGTTGTTTACCTGACCGGAGATTCTCTGCGGACGTGGCGCCGGGGACAACCGGGTGCCTGGAAGAGCATTGCACCGGGATGTGCGCAGGAACGGCATCGCGGCGTCGTTCTGGCACGCGGCTTGCTGGTCTCATACGCGTCACCTCGCATCGCCCTGAAGGGGCTGTGCTCTACATCAAACATGTCGAACGCTGACGCCGCGACGCGCGGCGGGAAGGGAGGCTCTGTCATGTCTTTGCCTCGAATGAGTCTGCTGGCGGGTCTGGGAGTGCTGGGGATCGCCGCGTTTGCTGCGGCGCAGGACCGTGCGTTTGTGCGCGTGGATCTGCCGCTGCCGGTTGAGAACGCGGCGCTGGGCGTGGCGCCGGACGGGAAGTCGCTGGTCGGGTGGACGCGCGTGGGAGACAACACGTGGGCGATCCGCTGGACCGAGCTGGGCGGGACGGAATCGCTCGGAGAACTGCCCGGAGGCGACGTGTTCGCGGAGGCGCGGGCGACGACGAAGGACGGTGAATTGATCGTCGGCGTGACCTCGACGGACCTGGGTTTACAGGCGTTTATGTGGACGCCGAAATACGGGATGGAGGTCGTGACGGATGCGCACATGCCGACGTTCTGCTCAGCGGCGCACGGCGTCTCGCAGGACGGCCGTGTGATTGTCGGTCAGGCGTACAACTGCGGGTGCGGCGTGGAGGGACGGGCGTTCCGGTGGTCGCTGGAGACGGGCTTTGATTTCCTGATCGGCAATCCTCAGGACGGCGGGGGATTGTTCCTGCCGGAGCGTGCGCTGGGCGTTTCAGCGGACGGATCGGTGATCGTGGGCGCCGCAAAAGGCGCTCGCGGGACGGAGGCGTTCTACTGGACCGAGCGTTACGGCGCTGTGGGACTGGGCGATCTGCCTGGCGGCATGTTCTACAGCGTGGCGAACGCGGTTTCCGCGGACGGATCGACGGTGGTCGGGGTGAGCTGGACGGAAAACGGCCCGGAAGCGTTCCGGTACAACATCTACGAGGACGCGGGCATGACGAGCCTGGGGGATCTGCCGGACGGGGTACACAGCAGCCGGGCGCTGGCCGTGTGTGCGGACGGTAGCGTCATTGTTGGCGTGGCGTCGGGCTGGGAAGGGGATGAGGCGTTTGTCTGGGACCGCGTTAACGGGATGAGGCCGCTGAAGGAAGCGCTCGAGGGTGCTTACGATGCGGATCTGGAAGGCTGGCGTCTAGTTGAGGCGACGGGAGTCTGCAATCAGGGTCGTGTGGTGGTGGGCTGGGGGATCAACCCGATGGGCCACCGTGATTTGTGGATGGCGCGGCTTCCGGCGCAGAAGCAACCGAAGCCGAATCAGCAGGGGGTTCGGATTTCGCCGAAGCGGTGATTGAGAACCCAGCAGACAGGGTTTGCCGAGGGAAGGCGGCGGGGTAAGACTCCGCCGCCTTCGTCATTGGCGCGACGATCGGAGCACCGTAAGGTGTGCCGAAGCGTCATTCCGCCGGATCATCGGGTTGATCCGCCCGGAAAACGCTGGTTTTCGAGCAGTAAGCATTCCCTCAATGAACAACAGCGGCGAGACGGCGGAACTTACGAGCGGAAGGAGAGAGGCTGCCCTGGCGGCAAGCGCGTCGCTGGGGCTGACGGCGTCATCCACGGAAGCCTGTGCGGCGGCGTCGAGGGGATTGATCGTCCAGCTTGGGTTGACGGTGTTTCTGTCGATGCTGCCGGTGACGATGCTGGTTCCGGTGCTTCGGGAACTGGTGGCGGAGCGTTTCGGGGGATCGACGGGGTGGGCGCACGCCTTCATGTCGATCAACCTGGTCGGGGGGTTGCTGGCGGCGCCGCTGGGGGCGTGGCTGGGGGACCGGTGCAACGCGCGGCGCGCGGTGGCGGCTGGAGCGCTGGCGCTGGACGGGGTCATGCTGGCGCTGATGTACGCAGCGGCGCGGTGGCAGCCGTCGCTGGGGGTTCTGATGGCGCTGCGGTTCGTGGAGGGGGCGGCGCACGTTACGGCGATCTCGGCGCTGATGGCGCTGGCGGGGGACTGGGCCGATCCGCAGCGGCGCGGGCGCGTGATGGGGGCGGTGGGCGCCTCGATGATGTTCGGGACGGCGATCGGAACGCCGCTGGGGGGGAGACTGGGCAAGACGAATGCGGAAGCGGTGCTGCTGGTCGGCGCGGTGTTGTGCGCGGCGGCGCTGGCGATGTGCCTGCGGTTGCGCGAGCCCCCGCGACACCGCCAGCCGACGACGATGCGTGAAACGCTGCTGACGCTGCGGAGTTTCCCGCGGTTGTGGGTTCCTTACGTGTATGCGTTCATCGATCGCTTCTGCGTGGGGGTGCTGATTTCGACGTTCATCCTTTATCTCGGCAACGTGATGGCGATGACGCCGGAGCGGATCGGGGGATTGATGGCCGCGTTTCTTCTGCCGTTTGCGGCGCTTTGTTATCCCGCGGGGCGGTTGACGGACCGGTTCGGGCGGGCGCTGCCGATGTGCGCAGGAAGCCTGCTTTTCGGGGTGGTGTACGCGGGATACGGGATGGTATCGCCGGGCGGTCTGCTGGTGTTGATGCTGCTGTCCGGGGTGTTCAGCGCGATGATGTTCGCCCCGAACCTTGCGATGTGCTCGGACCTTGCGCCGCCGGGGCATCGAGCGGCGGCGTTCGCGGGGTTCAACATGGCCGGGTCGCTGGGGTTTCTTTGCGGACCGGTGCTGGGAGGGGTGCTGCTGGCGTGGTTTTCACCGCAGATGCCCGAGGAATCGGCATACCGGGCGACCTTCGTGGTGACGGGAATGACGGAGGTATTGTGCGCGATCGTGAGCATCCCGTGGCTTTTGGCGCTGCGCAGGAAGGGGCTGACGCGGTGACGGTCGCCGCCACGGCAGAAGCGGCCTGTTGCTCAGACCGCCCGCGAAACGGCGAGATGAACGTTGGGGAAGAATGACCGGGAGGTCGGAAAAACCCGCCTTCTGACGGGCGCGGTTCGGTCAGGCAGGGGGTGGGTGCGAGCTGAATTGCAACAAGTGGGGTTCCTATCGGAGAAGGTTTGTGAATCTGGATCGTCAAGTCGAGAGCAGTCGTCGTGAGTTTCTGAAGCACAGTGCGATGACGGGCGCGGCGGCGCTGGCGGGCGGCGTGTTGTCGGGATGCGCGGGACCGGGCCGGCGGGCGTCGAAGCCGGTCGCCGACGGCACCGTGACGCCGTTGTTCTCTGCGCCGCCGCTGGACGTGGTGCGGATCGGTTTCGTCGGCGTCGGCGGGATGGGTTCGCATCACGTTCTGAACTGCTTCATGAAGCTCGAAGGCGTGCAGATCAAGGCCGTGTGCGACCTTGTGCCCGAGCGGGTGGCGCGGATTCAGGACGCGGTGGAGAAGAGCGGGCAGCCGCGTCCGGCAGGGTATGACCGCGGACCGCGGGACTTCGAGCGTCTCTGCGCGGAGGAGGAACTCGATCTGGTTTTCACGGCGACGCCGTGGGAGTGGCACGTGCCGGTGTGCGTGGCGGCGATGAAGCACGGCAAGCATGCGGCGACGGAGGTTCCCGCGGCGGTGACGATCGAGGAATGCTGGGAGCTGGTCGAGACGGCGGAGAAGACGCGACGGCACTGCGTCATGATGGAGAACTGCTGTTATGACCGGGCGGAGATGCTCTGTCTGAACCTGGTGCGGAAAGGGCTGCTGGGTGAGGTTCTGCACGGAGAATGCGGCTACCTTCATGATCTGCGGGACGTGAAGTTCAGCACGGACGGGGAGGGGTTGTGGCGGCGGGCGCATTCTCAGACGCGCAACGGGAACCTCTATCCGACGCACGGGGTCGGTCCCGTGGCGCAGTGCATGAACGTGAACCGCGGCGACCGGTTCGAGTATCTGGTTTCAATGAGCGGTCCGTCGCGCGGATTGCAGCTTTATCAGAAGGAGCGGCTGGCGAAGGATGATCCCCGGCGGCAAGAGACGTACGCCTTGGGCGATGTGAACGCGACGCTGATCCGCACGGCGCTGGGCCGGACGATCTATCTTGTTCACGACACGAACCTGCCGCGGCCTTACAGCCGGATCCACATCGTGCAGGGGACGCGGGGTTTGTTTGAGAAGTGGCCGGAGCGGATCCACATTGAAGGTCGAAGCCCCGGGCATGAGTGGGAGAAGCTCGATGCGTATTACGCCGAGTTCGAACATCCGCTGTGGAAGAGCGAGGCGGTGAACCGGGCCAGCGGGGGGCACGGCGGGATGGATTTCCTCGAGGATTACCGGCTGATCCAGTGCTTGCGGCAGGGCGTTCCGCTCGACATGGACGTGTACGACGCAGCGGCGTGGAGCGCGTTGGGGCCGCTGTCGGAGACGAGCGTGGCGCGTCGCGCCCGGACGACGGACGCTCCGGATTTTACGCGCGGGCGGTGGAAGACGCGTCCGGCGCTCGATATCGTTGAAGGTTGAGCGCAGCGTGACGAAGGAGCAGCGCCTCGGCACGGGCACGGCGCGGATTGAAGGCGCCGGGAGGGAAGCGGCGCGGAATGCGCGTGGAGCTGGGATTTGCGCTGCGGCTGGCGTGGATTCCTCTGGCGTTTCTGCTGGGGGTGCGGGGTCTGCACGCCGTGCGGGACTTCGGTCAGCCGACGGAGCTGCTTCACATCAGCACGGTCCCGGCTTGCCTGGCGCAGGAAGTGACACGGCATCGCCCGGTGTACCGATCGTTTGACGCCCCGCCGTATTACCTGGCGCTTTACGGTCCGTTGCTGTATTACATTCCTGGATGGATCAACCGCTCGCTGGAGTGGGGCGGGACCGATCTGGTGATGCTCGGTCGCGGGATTTCGTTGGGGGCGCTGGGAGTCGGCGTCGTGGTTCTCGCGCGTCTGATGCGGCGCTGGGGACATGCCTCGGCGAGTCTCACCGCGCTGATGACGGGGATGTTCCTGGCGTCGGGGGTGCTCTGGCCGATCTGCCTGAGCTTCCGCCCGGATGCGGCGGAGTTCATGTTCGTGGCGCTGGCGGGGGCGGCGCTGCTGCGGTGGGAGCGGTCAGCGTTGCGTCTGCTGGCGATTCCTCTGCTGCTGGCGGCTTTTCTGTATAAACAGTCGGCGGTTTCAGCGCTGGCGGGTTTTGCGGCGTATCTGTGGCTGCGCGGACGGCGCGGGGCGGCGGTGGGGTTCGTCGTGACGGGGGCGGGGGTGTTCACGGCGGTGGGGGCAGCGGTGAACGCGGCCACCGGCGGGGCGTACGTTCTGAACTGCTTCACGGCGCTGGACGCGAACGTGACGGTGAGCAATCTCTGGACGATCTGGAACCCGGAGACGGCGGCGTCGGTAGGCGGTCCTTTTGTGCTGGCGGCGATGCGGATGATGCGTCGAGGACGCCGGCGCGCCGAGCTGCCCGCGGTGCTCGCGGTCGTCGGGATTGCAGCGGGATGCGCGGCGAGTGTCCGGGACGGGGCGGGCGTGAATTATTTTGTTCAGCCGCTGGGATGGGCGTGCGTCTGTGCCGCGCGGGAGCTGGGGTCACGGATGCGGCTCTCCCGTGTCCGAAGCGAGACGGGCCGGGCTGCGCCTCGACCGTCGTCCGCTGCGTTCATCGCGGGTTGCGCGGTGGCGGCGAGCCTTGTCCTGCCGACGGCGGCGCATGCCGCGGACCTTCCCTTGCAACTGCGGCTCGTGGATCGGCGCGGCGAGATCCAGCGAGACCAGCAGACGCTTCTTCACAACGTCAGCACCCTTCTGAATCGGCTGGAGGGACCGGTGATCAGCGAGTTGGGCGCGCTGGGATTGTATCTCGACGAGCCTTACATGCTGGACCTGCTGACGTTCACGGGGCTGGCGGATCAGGGCGTGTTCGACGACCGTCGGCTGATGAGTGACATTCGCGAGGGACGGGTTGCGGCGGTGGTGCTCGAATTCGACCTTGAGCGCGACGGCGTGCCTTATTATCAGTCGACGGCGCGCGTCCGGTCGGCGTGGCTCGAGGTTCTTCGGCAAGCCGGGTACGTTCACCTTGAAGCGGGTTGGCTGCACCTGTATATCCGTCCGGACGCGTACGAAGCGTTGCGAAAGACGAGCGGACCGCCGGGTTGAACGCGGATACGCGCCGAGTAAGATCAACTTGACCGGAAAGAAGAATACCAACGCGCCAGGGAGGGCCCGAAAGATGTCCGGAGCTGTCAGCACGCCTGCCGCGCCCCCGTCTCAGCTCGGGTTTGAATTTGAAACCCCCGCGCGGAGCGGCGCGGAAAAACCGTCCACGCCGAGAGAACCCGCCCGTGCGGCGAGCCGTCGAGGCGCCAGCGCCGAGACGATGGCGAAGCAGCAGCGGGAGATCTCGGTTTCCGAGTTTTTCACGAAGAACCGCCACCTGCTCGGGTTCGACAACAAGCGCAAGGCGCTGCTCACGACGGTCAAGGAGGCGGTGGACAACAGCCTGGATGCGTGCGAGGAAGCGGGCATCCTTCCGGACATCGAGGTGCGCATCGAGCAGACGGATGAGGACCGCTTCCGCGTGACGGTGCGGGATAACGGACCGGGCATCGTCAAGAACCAGATCCCGAATGTGTTCGGCAAGCTGCTTTACGGGTCGAAGTTTCACCGCCTCAAGATGTCGCGGGGGCAGCAGGGGATCGGCATCAGCGCCGCGGGCATGTACGGATTGATCACGACGGGCAAGCCGATCCGCATCGTCAGCCGGACCGGTCCGCGCGCCGAGGCGCACCTGTACCGTCTGGCGATCGACACTCAGAAGAACAAACCCGACATCATCAGCGAGGAGACGACCGCGGTGGACTGGCCTCACGGAACGGAGGTCAGCATCGAGCTGTCCGCCACGTATCAAAAGGGGCGGGCGAGCGTGGACGAATATCTGGAGCTGGTGGCGATCGCCAACCCTCATGCGAAGATGACGTATCACGCCCCCGGACAGGCGACGACGGAGTTTCCGCGGGCGACCGAGGAACTCCCGCGCGAGACGAAGGAGATCAAGCCGCACCCGCACGGCATCGAGCTGGGCATGTTGATGAAAATGCTCAAGCAGACGGAAAGCCGGAAGCTCGGCGCGTTCCTTCAGACGGAGTTCTGTCGCGTCAGTCCGGGAGGGGCGAGCGAGATCTGCGCCAAGGCGGGGTTGACGGCGGCGACGTGGGTCAACGCGCTGGAGCCGCCGCAGATCGAGAAGCTCTACCGGGCGCTTCAGGAGGCGAAGCTCAAGGCTCCGCCGACGGACTGTCTGGCGCCGATCGGCGCGGAGGCGATCCTGAAGGGGCTTTTGAAGGAGATCAAGGCCGAGTTTTACACGGCGACGACGCGCGATCCGGCGGTGTACCGCGGGAACCCTTT
Source organism: Phycisphaerae bacterium (assembly GCA_013360585.1). Taxonomy (GTDB): domain Bacteria; phylum Planctomycetota; class Phycisphaerae; order UBA1845; family UBA1845; genus JABWBH01. Next base: position 19,360 of record JABWBH010000028.1, read on the forward strand.
TCAGGTGGAGGTGGGCATCGCTTACGGCGGTGAGCTGGGGCGTGACATGCACGAACTGGCGTCAGCGGCGCTAAACGAAGGCGCGGCGTCGTCCGAGGGTGGCGCGTCGGCCTCGGGAAAGGCGGACGACGAGGATGTTCAGACTCGCGTGATCCGGTATGCGAACCGGGTTCCGCTGCTGTATCAGCAGAGCGGGTGTGCGTTGTACAAGTCCGTCGTCGAAATGACGTGGAACAACTACGGGTTGTCGCAGTCGCGCGGGGCATTGCCGCGGGCGCCGATGCTCATCCTGATTCACCTGGCCAGCGTCTGGGTTCCCTTCACGTCGGAGGGGAAGGAGGCGATCGCGGATTATGATGAGATCCGCAAGGAGGTCCGGCTGGCGCTGGCGGAGTGCGGTCGCAAGCTCAACGCCCTGCTGAAGCGCAAGCGGACGCGGGCGCAGTTCGCCAACCGGCGCAGCGTCTTCACGCGTTACATCGACGAGGTGGTAGAGGCGACGCGGGCGATGGCGCGTGTGAACAAGGAGGAACTGCGCGAAGCGCTGCTGAAGCTGTCTACGCGGTACACGGAGCAGGCCGACATGGAGTTTGACGAACATGGGAAAGTCCTGAAAAAACTGCTGCCGGGCAACGATCTGGGGCTTGCGGATACGATCGTGGTGGACCGCAGCAGCGACGCTCCGCCGGCTCCGGAGACGTTGTTCGCAAGTCCGCCGGCGGGGGGTTCCGCGACAGCCGGATCGTCCAAGCGCGGCCGCGGAGCGCGCCGAAAACGGTGAGTCCGGCGCGGACGGCGTGCGCTTATTCCTGCGGCGTCGCCGGCAGGGGGATCGCCAGCACCTGATCGATGCGCATCGCGTCGAGATCGACGACCTCGAAGCGGTATCCGCCCCACTCCACGTGCTCCCCGCGACGGGGAATCCGGCCGAACCGACTGAGCAGGAACCCGGCGAGGGTGTTGTAGTCGCGCTCCTCGGGGACTTCGCCGGAGAGGCTGAGGACGTCCGCCAGGTCGTCGATCGAAAGCATACCGTCCAGCAGCCAGGATCCGTCGTCGCGGCGGACGGCCTGCGCGTCGGCGTCGCCGGCGGCGGGCATGTCGCCGACGATGCCCTCCATCACGTCGTGAAGCGTGACCAGCCCACTTAAGCCGCCGTATTCATCGACAACCAGAGCGATGTGCCGGCCGCTCTGCTTGAAAGATTCGAGCAGCTTCAGAGCGGGCATCGTCTCAGGGACATAGGCGACATTGACCATGTAAGCCCGCATGTCCTTCGGGGCGCCCGGCCGGGACAGCCTGACCCACAAATCTTTGATCGAGACGACGCCGAGGACGTGATCGAGGGTTCCGTCGCAGACCGGGAAGTGTCCGTAAACGGTGTCACGGGTGATCGCGAGGTTTTCGTCGAAAGGCGCGTTGACGTCGAGCCAGGCGATCCGCGTGCGCGGGGTCATAAGCGAGTTGGCGCGGCGGTCCGCCAGGTACATGACGCCTTCCACCAGTTCGTGCTCGTGCTGTTGTAAGGCGCCGCTTTGCGCCCCTTCCTCGAGAATGACCTTGATTTCATCTTCGCTGAGGGCGGATTCGGAGACGCGCTTGATGCGCAGGATCGCCAGCATGAGGTTGCTCGACCGGGTGAGCATCCAGATGACGGGGGAGGCGGCGGTGGCGAGCAGGCGCATCGGACCGGCAAGGATGCGGGCCCAGCGCTCGGGATCGGTCAGCGCCAGTTGTTTCGGGACGAGTTCACCGAGGATAACCGACAGAAACGTGATGAACGCCACGACGAGAATGAAGGAGACTTCCCCCGCCGCTTCCGCCCCCACGCCGGTTCGGATGAGCACGTCTTTCACGCCGCCCGCGATCTTCGCCCCGCCGTATGCGCCGGCGATGATGCCGATGAGGGTGATGCCGACCTGAACGGTGGAGAGAAAACGATCCGGAGACGCTTTCAGACCGAGCACCGCGCGGGCGCGGCGGTCGCCGTCGTCGGCGAGAGATTGAAGCCGGGATTTGCGCGAGGAGACAACGGCGATCTCCGCCATCGCAAACACCCCGTTTGCGATGACCAACGCGAGAATCACGACGATTTCCAGCGCAAGGGTCAAAACGCCTCAAGGCCTCCTTCACACCCCCGACCGCCCCGCACCTCTGAAGGTCGTCTTCTCGCCACGGCGCAGCCGCTTCTCCGCGCAGCCAACCCAACCTGGACGGCCCGCGCGGTGCCAGCGAGGGTCCAGGCGCGTATCAAGCGGGTGTATTGTCCGGGTCGATCCGGAGGTCGCAAGCGGGAAAAGAAAGACCTCGGCGATCAGGGCTTGACAGCGCCGGCGGCGCTGCGGAGGACGTTTTTGTCGCAGGATTGCCGACGGCGTTCCCGAAGCTGCCGACGGGCTTCTCTGAGGCGGATGCGCAGCTCCTTCATGCGCCGGCGATATACGACCACGCCCCACCGGCTGAAGGCGTATGACAGGAGGCCGAAGAACAGGCCCGCGACAAGCGAACCGACCCACAAATCAGCCCCGACATCGATCATGAAACTGAACAACTCGCTCCAGAATGACGGTTCGAGCAGCCGGCCGAAACCCTCGTGCTGCCCCATCGCCAGCAGGAACTGCTGGTAGGCGCGGCGGTCGGCGGACCCGGTGATCCAGGTGCCGAGCTTCCACATTGCGCCGTAGATGGGCGCCGCTGTGACCGGGTTGGTGATCCAGACGATCGGGAAACAGACGGCTTTGTTCGCGCGGAACGCGGCGGCCAAGGCGATCGCCAGCACGGTCTGAATTCCGATGAGGGGCAGCAGCGCGACGAACATCGCGATGCCCACGCCGAGCGCGATCTGATGCGGCGTGTCATCGGCGTGCAGGACGTAGTGATACAGGAACCTGCGCCAGTGGCGACGGATGAACTTCACGGATTCGTACTCAGGCGGAATCTGCCGACCTTACCCTCGCTCCCGAAGTCTACGCCCCCGCCGGCGGAAACTCCAGCGGAGCGGTCTCTCGTTTATCGGCATGCGGACAAGGGGCGGCCACCGGATCCGGGTCCGCGGCGGATCGAGACGGGCGGTTGACCGGAGCGCATTGCCCGCCGCTTATGAACCGCGCATCATCCCACGGGTCGTTAACAGGTGGGAGGGATAAAAGTCTCGTTGACAAAAACGGGGACGGAAAGCCGTTTGAGCGACACAGGGCGAGTTAGGCGCATTGTTAAGGAGGTTTAACGTGGGTTTTCTGTTTCAGGCGCTGGCGGCGATGATCGCCTTGGTAGGGCTTTTCATCTACGTAGCCAACGAGCCGCCTTTCACCTGGTGAGGACCGGTCTTGAAGTGCGACGGTGCCCGGTCATCCCAGCTCGATGCGCGGCGGGGCGAGGTCGAAGCGGTCGCGCGTTCGAGCGTAGCTGTTACGCCCGAGGCGGCCGATGGCGCGGAGCTTGTGCTCGTCCACGAAGCCGTCCGGGCTGAGGATCGTGTCTTCCACGTGGATCGCCAGAACGTCGCCGAAGATCGCCTGCCCTGCGCCGCCGTGATCGCCGAAACTGAGGTGCTGTCGAAGGCGGCATTCCAGGTTCACCGGAGATTCCGAGACCAGCGGCGGCCTGACTTTCCACGCCGGCGCCGGGGTCAGTCCGGACTCGGCGAACTCATCCACGCCTCGCGGGAAGGGCGCGGAGCAGCGGTTCATGCGTTCGGCCAGATCCTCGGTGACGGACGCGACGACGAACTCGCCGGTTTCAAGAATGTTGGCCAGCGTATCCTTCGCGGTTCCGTCGCGCTTCAGCGCCGGACAGACCACCAGCACCGGAGGGTTGGCGGAAACCCAGTTGTAGAAGCTGAACGGCGCCAGGTTCCGGCGACCGTCGGCGGCGACCGTCGAGACCAGGGCGATGGGGCGCGGGACGACGAAAGAGATGGCGAGGCGGTAAAGGTCTCGGGCGGACGCCTTGGCGCGTGCGGCGTCCACCCCGGATGAGTCGGGCGCCGATCCGTCAGGTTGAAGGTCGAAGAACATCGCCTTTGAAGGGGAACGCGCCGAGCTGGGATTGTCAATGCGGGCGGCGGCGCGGACTCGCAACTCCGCTCGGCCTGTGCTAGATTCCGCCTTCGGTCGGCGCCTTCGCCGTCGGTGCGGGCAGGCGTTTTTCTGGGTCGGACTCGGAAGGAGCACGGGACGGGGCATGAGCATTCTCGTTGACGCGAACACGAAGGTCATCTGTCAGGGCATTACCGGAAAAGCCGGGGCGTTTCACACGAAGCAGTGCCTCGAATACGGAACGAAGATGGTGGGGGGGGTTACACCTGGAAAGGGCGGAACCACCTCCGAGCACGGCCTGCCCGTGTTCAATAATTGCAAGGACGCCGTGGCGGCGACCGGAGCGAACGCGACGCTGATCTTCGTCCCGGCGGCGTTTGCGGCGGCGGCGGCGATCGAGGCGGCGGACGCGGGCATCAAGCTCATCATCCTCATCACCGAAGGCATCCCGACGCTCGACATGGTGAAGGCTCGCGCGCACCTCGACGCGAAGGGATCGCTTCTGATCGGCCCGAACTGTCCGGGAATCATCACGCCGGGGCAGTGCAAGATCGGCATCATGCCGGGGTACATTCACAAGCCGGCGAGCAACGGCGGACCGGCGGTGGGTATCATTTCACGCAGCGGGACGCTGACGTACGAGGCGGTCTGGCAATGCACGACGCGGAATCTGGCGCAATCCACGTGCATCGGGATCGGCGGCGACCCGGTGAAGGGGCTGAATTTCATCGATCTTCTTGAGCGGTTCGAGAAGGATCCGCAGACGCAGGGGGTCATCGTCATCGGCGAAATCGGCGGCAGCGACGAGGAAGCCGCGGCGGACTGGATCCGCGCGAATATGAAAAAGCCCGTCGTCGCGTTCATCGCCGGTCAGACGGCGCCTCCCGGTAAGAGGATGGGCCACGCCGGAGCGATCATCTCCGGCGGCGAGGGGACCGCGGCGTCGAAGATCGAGGCGTTCAAGCGCGCCGGCGTCGCCGTGTCGAGTTCTCCGGCGGACATCGGAGCGACGATGGCGGCGGCGTTGAAGCGTTGAGAGCGGAACTCACGCTGCGGCGCTGTCGGAATCGGCGGCGGGGCGCAGCGCCTGAACGCAGTCCTGCAACCGACGAACTTGTTTCTCAAGCTCGTCGTGAATTATCGTCAGTTCATCAAGGATTTTCTGGCTGCTCCTGCGGGCGGTCTCGGCCGGGGCCTGCAGGTCGCTGATTCGTTTTGCCTGCGCGCCGATCCGGAAGACGGCCTGCTCCATCGTCGCCAGCTCCTCCTGCGTCTCACGACTCACCATGGTCTTGCGGACGACGAGCATGCGGGCGACGGACACCGCAGCCTTGAGGTAGATGTCGGATGCGGGATCCTCCTGGTCCCAGATCACGAAGAGGTAGGATCCGTCCCGCCGCAAGGGCTCGGAATGCGGCGGCGCGGTGCGTTTTGAGTAGATGAACACCCCCACCTGCGCCTGGCGGTTGTCGCATGCCTTTTTGATTTCAACCAGGGCGTCGCTGTCACGGTAGGACTGGTCTTCCTTGGCCTCAAAAACGATGCGCTCGCCCGGGGCGGCGGAATCCGGTCCGAGGGTGATGAGGTGATCGCCGACTTTGCAGTAGGCGATCGCGCCGGTGGTGTTGCCGACGGCATCAAAGCGATCACCGGCCTGCTGGGCCAGTTTCATCAAGAGGTCGCCGACGGCTTCCTCGAAGATCCCGCCGTGGCGCGTCGAGCGGTCGATCTCTTCGCGGCGGGCCTGCATCGCCGACAGCGCCTCGCGGACCTCAGCCTGAAACCGCACGTTGGCGTCGTTGATGCCTCGCAGCACGTCCAGCAGATGCTTCTGCATCCTCGCCAGGGGCGCGCCCTCGTCATCCAGCGTCAACTTCCCCTTGATCACGGCCTGCGTGTCCGTCAGGAGCTCCGACAGGCGCTTCAGCGCGGACTCCGGGTTGTTCAGGTCGAACTCGCGCGTGATGCGGCGCTGGGCGCCCTCCACCTGATCGACCAGGCGCTTCAGCGCGCCCTGCTCGTTGTCCAGCGAAAACTCCGCGCACAGGGCGTTGACATTGGTTTTCAGGTCATCGCGCAGGCGACCGTTGGCGTCGGTGATTCTCTGCACGAGGCGGGACAGCGCGGAGGACTCATGATCGAGCGAAAACTCGTTGCGCAGCCTCTCGTGCTGGGCTTTCAGGGCACCCTCGAGCGTTCCGGATAACGCCGCCAGCAACCCCTCTTTCTGATCCGGCGAAAGCAGCTTGAAGATCGCGCTTTGGGCGCCGACGTGCCGGGCGAGCGTCTGTGCGATGGTCGAGGTGTCGGCGTCGAGGTGGCGGCGGAGCAGGGCGTCGAACTCGCCGTCCTTGCGCAGGAGATTCGACAACCGCGTCTCCAGCACGCCCGTCTTCGGGTCGAAATACTGTGCGACAAGCTTGCTGACCTGTCCGATCCACTCCGCCGACTGCGCCTTGAGCACGTCGCCGACCCCCGCGACAAGGCGCTGTCCTTCCTCACGGATCGCCGCGGCGTCGATCGCGCCGCTCGCCTGGCGGATCGCCAGGACGCCGACGCGCAGGGCGGACAGCGCGAACTCCGCGCGGACCGGTCCGTCCGGATGCCGCGCCAGTTCCGCGACGACCTCCGGGTCGCGGACTGACAGGTGCAACGCCAGCGGCGTGCGGGACTCCGTCGCACCGGGCTCGAAGCAGACATCAGTCGCCGGGTCGGGATTCATCAGCGCGGTCCACGATCCCTAGCCCTTGCCGCAGCACTGCTTGTATTTCTTGCCGCTGCCGCAGGCGCAGGGATCATTGCGTCCCGGTGTCTTGTCGCTGCGGATCGGCTCGACCGGTTCGGGAAGCGGGGGATCGTCTTCGCCGGGCAGTTGCTTCTTGTATTCGCGCTCCTTCTCCGCCTTGTCGTGAAACCGACGAGCGCCGACGTCGCTTTTCTTGCTCATGCCGTTTTAGACTCCCTTTCAGCCGTCGGAGCGGGATGGCTCCACCGACCGTCTCTGAAATGACCCTGCAGGAATCATACCGTCATCCTTCCGGGCGTCACCCTGCGCGCGTAACTCCCAAGGCTTGCAGGACGGCATCCTTGTAAACGATCCCGAGCGCCACGGCAGCCCACAACAGGATGCTCGCCCGCATGCCCTTGTCTTTGAGAATGATTTCGGTCGGTCCGGCGAAGATGCCCAGCTCGGTGATCATCGCGTAACGGAACACGCCGTAAAAGACGATCGGAAGCGTGTAAAACATAAGGCGGCGGTCGAAGGGGCTGGGACCGCGGTCCATCGTGTAAAGCAGAAATGTGATGATTGCGATCCCCGCCGAGACGGTGATCAGGTGATTCAGCAGGTCCGGCGTATACCGGACGAGGGTCGCCCGATGCTCACGCGCGTCTTCCTCGTTGTTGAGCATCGCCAGCTCGCAGCGCCGCTTGCCGAATCCGAGGAAAAGACAGAGTGTGAACATGCACGCGACCAGCCACTCCGAGGTCTGGACGCCGACCGCCTCGGAACCCGCCCACGCCCGCAACACGAACCCGGTGGCAATGACGATGACGTCGAGGAGGATTCGGTTCTTGAGCTCGACGGAGTACCCCAGGACCATCACGAAGTACGTGGCGAGAATAATGATAACCTTGGGGTTCAGGAACATTACGGAAAGGGCGAGGGAGGCCGAGATCAGAACCGCAGCGATCATCAGCGCCGTCGCCGGGCGAATCGCGCCGCGAGCGAGGGGACGATGCCGCTTCGTCGGGTGCTTCGCGTCGGCGTGACGGTCGATCGTGTCGTTGATCGCGTAGGCTGCGCTGGAAGCCAGGCAGAAGGCGACGAACGCCAGGATCGCGTTGATGAAGTCCTCCAGGTGAAACAGTCGTTTCGCCGCGACGGGTCCGGCGAGGACGACGACGTTCTTGATCCACTGCGTGGGACGCAGGAGCTGAACGAAATCGCCGAAAGACGCCGCCTCGCCGCGGACCTGAGTCGTGGCGTGCCCCGTCATGCGCACCCGCCTCCCGTGATCGGGCGCTTCGTTTTCGTCGTCATGTCGGTGATCCTGTGATTCTTGCAGGGGGTTTCCGCGCCAACACCCGCTGAACGAGTACGAACGCCAGAAGAAGCCCGCCCGTCGCCACCTTCGCCCACCAGGAACTCAGCCTCCCATCGAACATGATCCAGGTCTGGATCGTCGCCAGCGCCACCACGCCCGTCAGCGTTCCCACGACGCCGCCTACGCCGCCCGTCAGGAGCGTTCCGCCGATGACGACCGCCGCGACGGCCTCCAACTCCAGCCCGACTCCGGCCGTCGGATCTCCCGAGGACATCTCCAGCGTCCGCATGACGCCCGCCAGCCCCGCGCAGGCGCCGCTGACGGCGTACACGGCGATCTTCGTCCGTCTTATCGGCAGACCCATCACTCGGGCTGCCGACTCCGCCCCGCCGACTGCGTAGACGTTGCGACCGAAAGCCGTCCAGCGCAACGCCACGGCAGCCGTAACGAGCAGCAGCACGAAAATCATCGCGTTCAGATGCAGTCTACCCTGTCCGATCGGCACAGCGAACTCGACGAGCCTCTGATGAGCGGGATGTTCGATGCCGAGACTCGTGAGGCTGACGGAAAGCACAAGTCCCCGGGCGAGGAACATGCCGGCGAGCGTGACGATGAAAGGAGCGAGCCGGAACGTGGTGATGATCCAGCCTGATCCCGCGCCGAGAAAAGCCCCGGCGGCAATTGCCGTCGCGAACGCCGGGACGGGCGGCCAGCCGCGACCCCCCGTGAGGACAGCCGTCAAGGTGGCGGAGAGGGCGAACACAGAGCCGACCGAAAGATCAATCCCGCCCGTGAGGACAACCAGGGTCATTCCCACGGCGATGACGCCCAACGCCGCGTTGCCGTTCAGAAGGTCGAGAACGACCGGAACCTGCGCCATGTCGGGCTGATGCATCGCCGCCGACGCAAAAAGAGCGGCGCAGATCGCAGCGCCGGTCAGGATCCCCGCGCTTTCGGCCGTCCGTCGCATTCACATCCTTCCACGGTGAGTCAGAAGACAGACTGCCAGCGCCGCGGCGCCTTTGACAATCAGGGCGTGCTCGGGAGTGATTCGGCTCATGAGCATCGCCGTCGTCAGGGTCTGCATCAGCAGCGCGCCCAGAACGGCCCCGCCAAGCCGAAGGCGCCCTCCGGAAAGGCGCATCCCGCCGATGACGACCGCCAGGATTGCGTCCAGTTCAAGATACAGCCCGCAGTTGGAGACGTCGGCGACCCGGGCGTCCGCCGTAACCAGCAATCCGGCGAACCCCGCGCACAAGCCCGACGCAACATACGCAAGAAACTCAAGGGTGCGAATGCGCAGACCGCAGAGGTGCGCCGCGACCCGCCCCGCGCCCGCCGCCTCCAGATAAAGCCCGACGACGGTGCTGCGCGTGACGACGACAACGATCAGCGCCAGCATCATCGCAAAATGAAAGGGCAGCGGAAGCCCGAGGAAATGCCCCGAGGCGAGACGCTCGAATCCCGGTGCGCTCACCGTCAATTGCAGCCCCTCGGTCGGAAGCTGCGCAAGCCCCCGTCCCGCCACCAGAAGAATAAGGGTCGCGATGATGGGCGGAACGCGCGCGATCGAAACCAACGCGCCGTTCCACGCCCCGCAGCCTATCCCCACCGCAACCCCTGCGCAGACCGCCGCTGCGGTCGAACCTCCCCTCGACAGGACCAGCGCTCCGGCCGCTCCCGACATCGCCATCACCGCGCCGACGGAAAGATCGATCCCCCCCAGTCCGATCACCAGCGCCATCCCGACCGCCAGCATGATGACGGGAGCAGCTTGTCGGACGACCTGAACCGCCGCGCCGTCCAGCCGCCCGTCGCGCCACTCAATCCGCCCGAAGCGCGGCGCTAGCAGCAGCGTAAGCCCGGCGATGCCGAGAAGGGTGAGGAGCGGGACGACCCACGCAGACCGGTGCTCGAATCCTCGACGGTCGCGAGACGGCTCTCGCCGCGGCATCGCCGAGACGACGGGACGTGTCGAGTCAGGCGGCGGCACAGCGGAAGCCTTGACGGACAGAGCGGTAGCCCGCTGCGGGTTCTCCACTTCGACGCCAGGTGCGGAGTCGTTCGATGCAACCGCTCGCATCTGCGGGTCGGCTCCGGCGATCAGGTGGACAAGGCGCGGAAGCTCCGCTTCCTCGGACCGGACTTCGCCGACGCAACGACGATCGTGAAACACAAGAATCCGGTCCGACGTCCGCTGCACCTCCTCCAACTCAGCGGAAATGAAGATCAGCGACATTCCCTCGGCCGAAAGCTCCCGGACGAGCGCCTCGACCGCCTGCTTCGCTCCGATATCGATGCCGCGGGTCGGCTCGTCGAGAATCAGCAGGCGCGGCGAGGCGGCGAGCCACCGGGCAAGAACGACTTTCTGCTGATTCCCGCCGGACAGTTCCCGGACGGGCTGCTCGGGATCTCGGGAGAGGATGTTCAACCGACGGATCATCTCCTCAGCGATCCGGAGCTGACGGCGGCGGGACATGATGCCCCACCACGAGCACCGGCGCTGAACCACGAGGGCAATGTTCTCGCGAATTGAAAGCTCACCGATGACGCCTGCCGTCGCACGATCCTCCGGGCAGAAGGCAAACCCGCGGCGGATCGAGTCCGCCGGACTGCGCCGCCTCAGGAGGCATCCATCAAAGCGCAGTTCACCTCCGTCCGCACGATCCACGCCGAAGACGAGACGGGCCGTCTCCGTCCGACCGGAACCCAGCAACCCCGCAAACCCGAGAACCTCGCCCTGACCTAGCTGAAACGACGCGGATTCAACCGCGCCGCGGCGCGACAGGTTCCGGCAGACCAGCAGGGGGGGCGCAGCGCCCGTCGCGGGCGCATCGATGCGCCCGGCGGGATCCGCGTGTCCCTTGTCAGCGATGCGGCGAAGACGCGGCGAGGCCGACTGAGAGAGCGATCGCCCCAGCATATGCTGGACGAGTTCGACGCGCGGCGTGGCGCCGACCTCGAAAACACCAACGCACCGGCCTTCACGCAGCACCGTCATCCGATCCGCGACCGCATACACTTCGTCCAGGGAGTGCGAGATGAAGATGACCGAGGCTCCCGAAGCCCTGATCCGCCGGACGAGATCGAGGATCCGCAAAGCCTCGTTGCGATCGAGACTCGACGTCGGCTCGTCCATCACGATGATCCGGCGGGAGGGCGGCGCGCGATCCTCGTCACCCCCGTCGTGCAAGGCCCGGGCGACGGCGACGATCTGCCGGACCGCGGCGGAGTACGCGTCGAGACGCAGGGTGACATCGACCTCCAGTCCGAGGCGCTCAAGCAGGCGGCGCACCCTCTCGCGGGCGCCGCGCCAGTCGATGAGGCCCCAGCGCCGCGGCATCCGCCCGAGCATGACGTTCTCCGCCACCGACAACGTGGGGATCAGTTGTAGTTCCTGATGAACCGCGGCGATGCCGAGGCGCAGGGCATCCGCCGGCGTGCGCGGACGGAAGGGCCGGCCGTCCAGGAGAATGCACCCCGAGTCCGGCGCATGTACGCCCGTCAGGATGCGAATCAGCGTGGATTTGCCCGCGCCGTTCTCGCCGAGCAGAGCATGAACTTCCGCGGGACGGACCGCGAAATTCACGCCGGACAGCGCCTCGACGCCACCGAAGCGCTTTGACACGCCGGTCATGCTGATGCAATCGATGATCATCCGTGCGACCCGTCCGACCGGGGGGGCGGGCGTTGCAGAGACCTTTCCTGAACCCGCCGCGCCGCGAACACCGCCGCCGCTGCGATCGCCGCGGTCTCGATGCGAAGCGTATCCTCAGCCAACGCCACGGCAGGGATACCTGCCGCGCGCGCCGCGGTCATCTCCTCGTCCGCCCACCCGCCTTCCGGTCCGATCATGAGAAGGATGTCGTCCGAACCGCAACCCGCCAGCTTGTCGAACACGCCTGGATCGTGTCCGCCGGCGTCTGCGATAGCGAGGGTTGGCGACGGCGAGCGATGTCGGATCAGATCGGCGAAAGCGGTGGGGGAGTCGATCCGCGGGAGGTCCGCCCGCCCGCACTGCTTGCACGCTTCGATCGCCCACCGTCGCCACCGGTTCAAAAGCGACGGTCCCGGCACGACGACGCTTCGCACGCAGGTGAGCGGCGTGATCGCCTCAATGCCGAGTTCGGTGCATTTCTCGACGAGCAACTGCTGGCGATCGCCCTTCGGGGGGCATACCGCGAGCGAAAGTCGGGGCGGTCGCCGCGCAGACACGGTCTGAATTGCGCCGATCTGAACGCAAACGCCTTCCCGCGACGCCGCGATCACGCGGCCCTCAGCAATGCGCCGCGCACCGTCAAAGAGCTCCACTTCGTCTCCCGGGCGCAATCGCAGAACATCGCGCGCATGATGCGACTCGTCATCCGAAAGCATCGCCTCGCGATGATCGAGGTCAGGGTGATATATCCGCGCCCGCCGCATGTGCGAATTATGTTTCCTTGAACCTGTCATGCAACGCGGGTCGCTGCCGCTGGACGGAATATCCGTCCAGCGGATAAGGTTGAGCTGGATATGCGCCGCACCGACGGGGAGCTGCGCAACTTCTTTCGCAGGTTTGACGGGTTAGTTTTGGAAGGAGTCGGACATGAATCCACGTAATGTCGTTGTCGCTGTCGCCGTGATCGCGGGTCTGGGGTGCGTCCTGGGGTGGCGCAGCGCTTACCTCCCGGAGGCGGGTCGCGCCGAAGCCGCGCCCGCGACAGTCGAGTCGTTTGCGATCGACGCGGTGCATTCCAAGGCGTTGTTCCGCGTGCATCACCTCGGCGCGGGCATGTTTTACGGACGGTTCAACGACGTGACCGGAACGATCGTGTTCGACGGAGCCAGCGCCGCCGGACCGCAGTTCGATGTTTCGATCGCCGCCGGGAGCGTTGACACCGGTAATGATAAGTTAGACGGCCACCTGAAAAGCCCGGACTTCTTCAACGTCGCCGAGCATCCGAAGCTGACGTTCAAGAGCAAGTCCGCGAAGAAGGTCAACGATAAGACCTACGAAGTGTCGGGCGATCTGACGATCCACGGCGTCACCAAGCCGCTGACCGCGCAGGTGGACTGGACCGGAACCGCCGAAGGTCGGGGCGGGAAGCGTTGCGGCTTTGAAACTGTGTTCACAATCAAGCGCAGTGATTTCGGCATGACTTACATGCTCGAAGGCGGAGGCCTGGGGGACGAGATTCGCGTGATCGTGTCGCTCGAAGGCATGATCGGCGGAGGTCGCTGACGCTTCACGGCATCATCTCCTGTTTGTCGGAACCCTTGCGTGATTGAACTCGTATTGAAGGCGGTCGCGGCGCCGATGCTGCTCGGGGCGGCGTTGCTGGCGGCTGCGCACCGCCTTGCTCGACAAGGCGACGACAACGCCCGGTTGAAGCGGGGCGGCGCGGCGTGGGGAGTTGCGCTGGCGGCGGCCTTCGCCGTGAGCGTCTTCGTTCAGGAAGGGGCGCCGCGCTGGCCGCCCGCGGCACGCTGGCACGGGACGGTTTATGCGATCGCGGCGGCGGCGCTGATCGGACTGGCGACTTCCTCGCCCAGGAACACGTTCTTGAGCTTCAGTGCGGCCGCGGTCGGCGCTGCAATCGCGGCGGCCGGTTTTGTGAGCCTGCCCGGGGTGGACACGGTGCTGTGGCGGGGGTCGCTCGGCGCGGTCGTAGCGGTGTTGGCTCTTGTGCTCGGGGTGGCATCTCGCCGCGACGGCGGCTGGGTCTGGCCGGTCGGCGGAGCGGTCATCTTCACGGTGCTTTCCGGGCTTTTCATGCAATCTCACTTCGCCAAGGCCGCGGTCGCCTGCGGCGCAATTGCGGCCTGTTGCGGAGGCGGAGGTGTGCTGATGCCGGCCCGGCTGGCAGGTAGGTTTTCGGTCGCGGGCGCGGTAACGGTGGCAACCGTGACGGTGGTTCTCTCGTTGACCGGTTACGCCTACGACCCGTCGGGACCACTCCGCTGGACGTGGGCGCTTCCGACGGTCTCGCTGCTGGGATTCGTGATCGCACCTGGCGATCGAGCGTCAAAAACCGGCTTACCCCGAAAAATGATCGGGCTGGCGTGGATCGTCGTATGCTGCGGCGCGGCGGCGGGCTTGGATTTCCGGGCGAGGATGTCCGCAAAGGACAAGGCTGCGGATTCCGTGTATTCTCCGTATTAAACGTGTGTTCTCCGTATTAAAGCTGCATCATTGTCGACACGACGAGATCGTAACACCCGCTTCCTCACGGGCGCGGCTCGGTTCAGAAAGTTTGCCTGATGAAGCTGGATACCGCGGCGTGGTATGATCGAGCGGAAAGGATCCCGGCGTCGAAACCCCGGGCGGAGTTCCGGTCACGCGGGCAAGAGACGAGGAGGGGAGTATGCGACTTGTCAGGTTTGCAGGACATGCGTTAACCGTGGCGGCATGCGGGCTGCTCTGCGACGCCGTGATGGCGGACGACGTGTCGCCCGCGGTCATCGCCTCGATCCACGATGAACCGCGCGACGGCTTCGGCGACACGTTCAACGAGTCTCCCTTTGAGGGCCTGTTGCGGCAGCAGTCCACGCGCGAGGACCGGGCGGTGCTGGAATACGATGCGGAGGCCTACGTCGGACGACCGATCCTCAGCGCCAGGATCCTCGGCCGCGTCAGCGTCAACAACGCCTTCGACAACGGCCCCAGATCGTTCAATGTGCTGGTCTACGCCGGCAACGGCGCAAGAGACCTGGCCGACTTCGAAGCCCCGGGCGTCGTGGTGGGATCGTTTTCGTATCACCCGCCGAACGACACGTTCATCGACTTCGACGTCGACGCGACAGACGCGGTCGCGGATCTGCTGCAAGGCGGCGGCTGGATCGGCGTCAAGGTGGATTGCTCTTCGGAGCCGAATTTTCCGAACATCCTCAGTCCCGCAACGCTCCTGCGCATCGAAGCCGGTGAGCCGTCGGATTGCACCGGTCTCGAACGGATCGGCAAAGCGAAGTGCAAACAACGCAACGGCGTCAATAAGCTGACCGTGAAGCTCACCGGCGGACTTGCGGACGACGACTACGCCGTGACGTTGAGTTCCGGCGCGACGCGGGCGGGCGCGCTGGACGATGTCGGCGAAGCTGTCGTGAAGTTCAAGCGCCTGCCGTCCGGCGCCGGCACGGCCGACGCCACCTGGGGATGCGGCGCAACGGACTCGAGGCGTTACGACTGTCCGTGACCGCGCGTCAGGAGGCGCGCTCGGTCCGCATGAGCTGATCGGCGAGGGTGGCGGCCTCCTCGGAGGTTCGCACCCGCTCGTTGAGTTGCGCGCGGTACACCGCGGCCAGCACTCGACCGAACACCGGACCGGGCGCGTAGCCCGCGCGGGTCAGATCGTCTCCGGACAGCAGCGGTGGGGGAGTCGCCTGCACCGGATCGATTGCGTTGAAGGCTGCGGCGACTTTTTGCCAGCGCTCCGGGTTCTCGCCTCGCGCCACTACGTCGGCATGCGCCAGCAGCGGGAGGTCATTCCCTAGCGTATGCGCCCGCCAGAACCGAAGCTGAGCGAACTCGTCCGCGTCAGAGCGGGTGAAACGCAGCGACTCCTGAACCAGCCACGTCGCGCCCTCGGTTTGATCGTTGCTGAGGCGAAGGTCGCGGCAGAACGTCCGGGTGTCCCGCGGTCCTCGGTCCAGCAGGATCGCCGCGACCGAAAGTGGCGCACTGATCCGCCCCGTCGGCAACGCGGCCAGCCGCCGCTCGATCCGCTCCGCCTCTTCCGGCTCGAACCGCCAACCTGGCGCCAGGTGGTCGACCAGACCCGTGTCGCGCAGCAGGCGCCACGCCGTCGCTCGCCCTGTTGCGGTCAGCATGCGATCCAGCTCCATCCAGATCCGTTCCGGGCTGATCCGGGTCAGCTTCGCGGCGTGCGTGCGGATCGCCTCGAACGTGAGCGGTTCGATGCGAAAGCCGAGGGCGACCGCGAAACGCACCGCCCGCAGCATTCTCAGGTGATCTTCCGCAAACCTCGCCTCGGGGTCGCCGATCGTGCGAACCACGCCGGCGGCGAGGTCCGCCTGTCCGCCGACGTGGTCGATGATCCGGTCCGTGACCGGATCCTCGAACATGCCGTTGATGGTGAAGTCGCGGCGCCGGGCGTCCTCAATCTCGCCGCAGAACGTCACCTGATCCGGTCGCCGGCCGTCGGAGTACGCGGCGTCCGCGCGAAACGTGGCGACCTCGACATCCACCCCGCGCTTCCGAACCAACACGACGCCGAACTGCTGCCCCACCGCCCGCGAAGCGTGAAACAGCTCTCGCACGCGCTCCGGGCGCGCGTCCGTCACCACGTCGTAATCCTGCGGCGCCCGTCCCAGCAGGCGATCACGCACGCAGCCGCCCGCGAAATACGCGGCGTGACCGGCGTCGCGCAAGGTACGCACGATGCTCGCAGCAGCGTCGCGGGCGTCAGGAGTTCGAGGTTTCATCGGCAAAATAACGTGATTGCGTGGCTGCCGATTTGGCGACGATCCTCGCATCGCCAGCCGGATCCGTGCCGGAGAGGATAAGCAATCTCCCTTTCGTGATGAAGGACGACCCGAGCCGAAGCCGCCGCCGTCACCGCAAGGCGTTCCAGAAGGCGCGGAACCGGACCCGCCAGCGACGTATCCCGGGCATCCACATAGGGAGGGTCGAGAAAAACCAGATCGAACGCGCCGCCGTCCTCACGTGTCAGCCGGGCGCGCCAGGCGTCGGTCGCAACCAAGGCGGCCTCGGAACCCACCTGAAGAGCATCCAGATTCTTCCGCAACACCGCCAACGCCCGGCGATCGTTCTCGAAAAACACGCAGGATGCCGCCCCACGGGACAACGCCTCGATTCCGATCGAGCCGCTGCCGGCGAAGACGTCCGCGACGTGGAGGGGAGGAAGCACGCCGGGCGCCGCGTAGATCGACCCGAGGATGTTGAACAGTGTCTCGCGCAGGGCGTCCGGCAGCGGTCGCGTGCCGCCGTGCGCCGGCCAGGCGATCTTGCGTCCACGCCACTTCCCGGAAATGATCCGCATCCGTCGGATGTTACGGACCGGCGACGGGAATGCACGGTTGCGGCGGCAGCGTGCCTCGTCGCCTTCGGATGAATCATGAAACTCGACGTGCTGGGATCGGTATTGTGCGCTCAATGCCCGGCGGCCTGCTGCCGTTACGTGGCGCTGCCCCTGGACAAACCGCGCACCGTCCGGGACTACGACGATATCCGCTGGTACCTCATGCATGAGGGGTTCTCCGTCTTCGTTGAGGACGGGGACTGGTACGTCCAGATCGAGTCGAAGTGCAAGAACCTGCGCGACGACAACCTCTGCGGCGTCTACGAGACGCGGCCTGAGATCTGCGAGAACTATCAACCCGGCGATTGCGACTACCTCGGCGGCGACTACGGCTACGACCACCTCTTCACGCACCCCTCGCAGCTTGAGGCCTATGTCGAGCGGAAGCTGGGGCGGCGGTTGGGCGACCGGTCCGGCAGGACGCCCTCCGCGCCAACTCGAAGGAGGGTGACGCCCGTCAACGGTCGCACGCCACGTAGAACGTCAACGGGCGCACAAACCGTGGCGGGACGACGACGCGCAAGCCGATAATACCCCAAGCGCGACCGACGCCTCATCGATGGGGATGCTGGCCGCACCGGATCAGCCAAAATGACCGACAACCTGCACTACGAAGCCGCTTTCGAAGACGCTCTCCGCCGCCGGCAGCGCCCGTTTCTTCGCGTGGACGAACAACGGCGGGCCGAGTTCAGCGGATCACGGGTGAAGTCCTTCGACTTTGTCGTGCATCAGCCTGACGGTGGGGGGTGGCTGGTGGACGTCAAGGGGCGGAAGTTCCCGTATGACCTCCCGTCGGGGCGGCATTTCTGGGAAAACTGGGTCACCGATGATGACGTGTCGGGATTGACCGCGTGGGAGGGGGAATTCGGTCCGCAGTTCCCGGCGATGTTCGTGTTCGCTTACTGGTTGACGTTGCCCGGGCTGGAATCCCTTCTGCCCGGTACGCACCGCTTCCGCGACCGGACGTACGCCTTCCTGGCGCTGCCGGCAGCGCTCTACCGAACTCAGGCCCGACGAAGGTCGGACCGGTGGGGCACGGTTTTTCTTCCCGCGTCCGTCTTCCGCAGCGAGGCGCGGCCGGTGTTTCCTGCGACCGATGCTTTACCGGCGGCTGGATGAGTCATATAATCCTGCCGATAGCGGGATGTTAATTCCTTGCGAAAGTCGCGGAGGGGTCATGATGCGAGCGTGGGTGTTGCGTTGTGTCGGGCTGGTGCTGCTGCTGGGATCCGTTGCGGCACCCGTCCTGGCCCAGGATCGGTGGATCCCGCCGAACAAGGACCGCGGCATGTTGCAGTGGGTGGTCATGCTGGGCGTCCTGATTCTGATCTGCATCCCCGCGTTCATGAACCCGAAGCGGTCGCACATGGATTGATGCTCGGTCCGCGCGGAATCGGCGCGAAGCGCCGAGAGGTGCGCGCGTGGCGGTGGTCAAGGAGTCATGCGGATGTTCAACAAACGAACGATCGTGGTCGCCCTGGCGGGGCTGAACCTGCTGCTGCTGACGGCGCTGATCATCATTGCCGAGCCGACGCCCGCGGCTCACGCTCAGGCGGGTCCGGGCGGGCGGGGATACCTGTGCGCCACCGCGTCGGTCACCGGGCAGGAGTACGAAGTCTTGTACATCCTCGACATGGGCGGACGCCGGCTTTACTCGCTGGGACCGACGAATCCGCAGAGCGGCAAGCTTGAGTACTTCGGCGTCCGCGACCTGAAGCAGGATTTTCGTAACGAAGGCGCCGCCGCGCCGACGCCTCCGTAATATCCCGTCGTCCCCGATGAAGACGGAACAACGTGGGTCAACCCCGGGGGATGACGGAAATCCTCGAACGATTTTTGCCTCAGCAACCTTGGAGATCTGACGTGGATCGAAACAACCTGGTCATCGGTGTGCTCAGCATCACGGCCGTCGTGCTCCTGGTCGGATTGTTCATCGTCATTCAGGTGCAGCCGCCGGCGTACGCCGCCGGCATGAGCGTCTCGGGCGGTGATTACATCATGACGGTAGGCAAGGTTCAGAGCACTCCGACGCAGTACCCGGAGGAGCTTTTGTACGTCATTGACGTTCCCGAGTCGAAGCTCATCTCCTACGGCTTCGACTACAAGAGCAAGCGCCTGCACGTGACGACCCAGCTCGATCTGAAAAACATGGCCGCGCAGACCGGCGGCGAACCGCTGCCCGGCGACGCGGCTCCCAACCAGCCGCCGAGTCGCCCAGGAACGCGCCCGCCCACGGGCAAACGCCCGACGCCGTAACGGGACGACGCGCCGCTCACCGCACGTTTTGTTCGAAACGCGGTCACTTCGGCGTATTCGCCGAGCGCTCCCTATCCCAACCCTCAACGCAACATAAGATATATTATAGGACGTATAAAGGCACGTCAGCAGGGGGGGATCGCACCCCTGGCGGCTCTCGCCAGCACAGCCTGAAGCCATCACCGGAGCCTGGCATATTGAATCTCCGACTCCTGATGATGACTCCGGGCTCTTTGACACCGGGTCGTTAGCGCCGGATGTGGATCGGTTTCGCACAAACCAGCCGCTACGAGCGTTTTCCGCTTCGTCGCAGACGGGAGACCCCCGATGCAGTTCTCAGCCAGCTCCGCAGCAGCGTTCGTCCAAGGCTGGTAATCCGGTATTCGTCTCGCTCGTACCGGTACATCAATTCAAAGGTCACCAGCGCGCGGACGTGATGATACAGCGGTCCTGAGGCGTGTCCGGCGGCGGCGCACAAGGCCTGATACGTCGCCGGGCCGGTGAGCAGACGACTCAGAATCCTCAAGCGGGCTGCGTGTCCGAGGGCGTTGGCCAACCCCGCAGCATACGTCAGTCCCGGATTCGACGCCGATCTGCGTGCGGCATCGCGTCGCTTCGCACGCCGGTTGGGATGCCGCCCCGCGTCGCCGCCCGCGGTCGGGCGGCGACGTGCATGCGTTGACGGGCGTTCCGGGGTCGCTGCGGCGACGCGTCGGAACCGGCGTTTCCCGGTTTGAGCGACCGCCCGGCGACGCGCGGTGCGGATCCCCTGCCGCGTGCTCCGTTTTCCGCTCGGTTTTCGGCTCGGTTTCCCGCGTGTTCGTCGCGTTGCGTCGCCCACGCGATGCACGGATCGCCGCTTCTGCCCCCCCCGCCGCCTCACTGACGATGTCATGCCCGTCTCTCCTGGTTCCAGCCCCCCCGTCGTCATCCCGGACTCACGCTGATGAACCTGCGTCCATCCGATTCTTCCTGCATCCTATCCCCGCCGCCACGGAGCGTCAACTCAAGGCAATGTATAATATTAAAATGTTATTATGTTATAATATTATATTATGTGTAAATTGACTGATGCGGATTGATGCGACGCGATGAAGCGCAACTCAATCCTGATTTCCGGGTTCCGTCAGAAGCGCGGCGACCTCCGCCGTCGGCAGCACGGCCGTCCGGACATCCGCAAGCGACTTGAGCCCGTCGATCGTCCAGGCGGATTGCAGGGTGAAAGATCCGACCGCCGTGCGGCACAGCCGGGTCAGACATCCGCCCGTGCCCAGGCGCTCCCCCACGTCCCGGATCAGCGACCGCACATAGGTCCCCCGCCCGCAATGCAACTCGAAGCTTACGACCGGCCACGCATATTGCCGGACTTCGATCGCGTCGATGCGGACCGGGCGAGGTTTCAGGTCCGGCATGATTCCCTTGCGCGCGTCCTTGTACGCCGCCCGCCCCCCCACCTTGATCGCGCTGAACGCCGGAGGGACCTGCTCGACGCGGCCGACAAGCGACGCGAACGCCGCCGCCACCTCCGACGCCGACGGCGCTGCATGCACCGTGACATCCCGCACCGGCTCGTCGAGATCGAAACTGTCGCTGGTGATGTCGAGCCTCGCCTCGGCGACGTACGCCTTCGGCAGGTTCATCAGCCGCTCGACCAGTTTCGTCGCCCGCCCCAGGCAGATCAGAAGGACGCCCGTCGCCGCCGGATCCAGCGTCCCCGCGTGCCCGCTTTTGCGCTGCCGCGTGATCGCCCGCACTTTGTAAAGCGCCTTGGCGGAGGTCACGCCCGGCGGCTTGTTCAACACGATCAGCCCGTCCAGCGGCTCGCTCGTCATGCCCGTCCCGCCGGCTGCGGGAAGTCGGCGCGAAGAAAGCGGCCATCGCGGTAGATCGGCTTCCCGTCCGCCTCGATCACGCCCCCCTTCCGCAGATCGCACACCAGATCCCAGTGCAACGCGGACTCGTTGCGCCCACCGGACTCCGGGTACGCCGCGCCCAGCGCCATGTGAAACGTCCCGCCGATCTTCTCATCAAAAAGCGTATTCCGCGTGAACCGTCGCACCGCGTAGTTCGTGCCGATCGCCAGTTCGCCCAGCACTCGCGCGCCGGCGTCCTGATCCAGCATCTTGAAGAGGAAGTCCTCGCCCTTCGTCGCCGATGCGTCCACGACGCGCCCGCCCGAGAACTTCAGCCGCACGTCGCACACCTCGCGACCGCCGTGGACCGCCGGAAAATTGAAGCGCACTTCGCCTTCGGTGGCGTCCTCGATCGGACCGGTGAACACCTCGCCGTCGGGGAAATTGTTTTCCCCGTCGCAGTTGATCCACCGCCGCCCGCGCACGCCGAAACGAATGTCAGTCCCCCCCGGCGCGGTCACTCGGATCACGCGTGCCTTCTCAAGCCGATCCGCCAGCTTCTGCTGCGCCGCGCTGAGTTTCCGCCACGCCGCGACCGGATCACGCAGGTGCAGAAGTCCCGCCTCGAACACGAAGTCCGCGTACTCCGCCAGGGACATCTCCGCGTCCTGAGCACTCGCCGCACAAGGGTACTGCGTGCCGACCCAGCGCAGGCGGTCCTTCTTCGCCGCCGCCCGCGTCAGCAGCGTGTCCAGAATCGGCCGTGACGCCGTCTGCCGCATCGCCTGGCGCCGCGGATCCACGTTCGACAGCGCCCGCGTGTTGTCCGATCCCCAGATGCCGATGTATCCGTCCACCTGCTGCATCTCCGCCAGATCAAACGCATCCAGCCGGCGCAGTTGATGCGGCTTGCCCCGCTTCAGCAGGATCTCCTCGCACGCCTCCGCCGTCAGCCTCACCACCGGATGTCCCCCGGCCTCGAGGATCTCCCGGTAGAGCGCCGCCACCAGCGGCTCGCAGACGGTCGCGCCCTTGATCCGCACAACGTCGCCGCGCCGCACCTTCACCGAGTATTGAACAAGAACCCGGGCAAGACGCTCAAGACGTGGATCGATCATGCTTCGTTCGCCCCTGTGCGCTGCGCCGTCTCGGAAGGCCGCCGACGCTGAATCTCGGCCGTCAAGGCGCCGCAACGTCCAGATTATGAATCCGCGGTCCGTTCAACTCACGCAGCCCGAGACGCACCACCCGATCCGCCTCTCGCGGCATCGCAGGGAACGCATACTCCTCGACCCGGGTCTGCCCGGGAGAGATATCCAGGATGTTCCGGTACTGTCGCGGTCGCCCCGCCGTCGCCGCAAATCCCCGGAAAGAGAGCTTCTCCGCCGTCCGATTGTGAACCACATGCCGCACGAGGATCGAGTTGCCCCGTCGGAACGCCGTGCCCCAGACCTCCAGACCGGCGATCCCCAGCTCCAGCGGAACCTCCGTCTCAAACACCCGCGCCTTCGGACCGTCGACCGTAACCTTGACCGCCAGCTTCTTCACGCCCGCCGACGCCGCGCTCGGATACCGCAGTTCGACAGGATACCCGACGCTGCCCCCCGGCGGTACATCGAAGCGGAAGGACGCCGGACGCGCCTCCCACTCCGGCGGCGTGCCGATCTCCACCGTCCCCGCCATCGCCCGACCGGTCGGGTTGCCCAGTTCCAGCGTTCGACTTTGCGGCTCGATGCTGAAGGGCAGCGTCGCCGGCTCAAAGCGGATCCGGTCCACAAAGGCGAACGTCCACGCCTCCGCCCCCTCCACCAGCACCGGCATCGTCGTCAATGTCACCTTCAGCCGCCCGTCATCCGTCATCTCAGGAGCCGACTGCCTTCCCCACAAATCCACCACCGCGTCCGGATCGCCCACCTGAATGACGTGCTCGCGCCCCTGATATCCCGCCCCCTCATCCCACAACGCTACCGACGCCCGATCCCCCTCGACGAACACCAGAGCCTTCGCCGACTGCCCGAACTTCACCGCGGGGCCCGCCTTCGCATCGGCAATGACGTCGGTGATCGTCCGCAGCAGGACGAACGTCTCCCTCGGAACAACCGCCCCGTCGCCGGGCGCGACCCCCCACGTCTGCGGCACGTACACCGTCCCCGTCGCCGCGTGACGGGCGAGCACCACGCGCTGCGCCCACCGCGCCAGCGCCGGAAGTCGCTCGTACGCCCCATCCCCGTCCCCTGGGAGAAAAACATCGATCCCTTCCCCGAATACCTTTTCAAAACGTGCAACCTGCCCGGCAAGGTGCGCCCCCCCCACCTCGCGCCCGATCGTCAGGCAGGTTCGCTCCCGATCTCCCTCCGTCGGTGCGCGATCCAGCGACGTCGCTTCGGGGACGCTCAGGATCGGCGAACTGAGAAATCGGTTCATCTCCTCCCGGAGATGCTGCGTCGCCGTCGGAAGGCCGCCGCTCAGCAGCAGATCAAAATCTCCGTCCTGCCCCGCCTGCCACGCGCTGATCACCGTCGCGTTGGGCGCCACCACATCTTCCAGATCGCGCCGCCAACCCGCCGCGTCGGTGTTCAATAACTCCGGCAGCGACGGCGGATAGGCGCCAGCCTCCTCCGCGATGCGATCCGGAATCCCGCTGAAAACTCCCGTCAGATGAAACCCCGACCGCACCAGGCGAAGCAGCGACGCATCCGTGCCCAGTTGGCTGCCCGAAGCGAGCGGATCCTGAACGTCCGCCCCGCGAGACCGCGGCCACAGCGGTAGCTTCGCCGATCTTACGCCCTGCGCAATCAGGAGGTCCGCCTCGAGACGCAGCGGCGCGCGGTCGCCCGGATCCAGCGCCATCCCGAATGAACGCGCCGCCGAAACGGGACGGTCCTGCCTCTGCCGCGCGAGCGTCACAAACGTCCGCTCCCACTGCGAGAGCGCTTCGCCTTCCACCGACACCCGCAGCACCGCGCGATACGCCCCCGGTGGAAACGCCTGCGGCAGGATGCGCAGCGATTTCGCTCCCGCACGCCCCCCCCGCGCCGCCATCTCGGAATGCACCACCGTCCCCTCTACATCGAACACCTCGAGCGAGCAGTCCGCGCCGGCCTCATCGAATGTGTTGACGACGAACTCGATCCCCGACGGATCCCCCGCCTCGAAGACATTCATCTCGTTTCCCGCGATCACATCGACCGTCGGCAGAACGTGGATCGACACGTCGTCCAGCCAGACCCGCGCGCTGACATCCTTGAAGGCGACGTGGCCTTGCCGTTGCGGCGACCGATCCCACGTCTCCTCCTGAAGCAGCGCGAGCATCAGCTCGATCGAATGCGCCTCCGTCGGCGCCGCCGGCATCAGCAGGTGAACCTCGCGCCACTCCTTTTTCCCTCCGTCATCCGCCAGCCACACCGACTGCGTGAGCGTCTCCTCCAGCGGCTCCCTCTCCGCGTTCACGTAGTACGCCGACAGAACGACCCGGGCATGAATCACCCCCTCGGTCCGGACGAATCCGTTGATGCGATAGCTGCGCCGGGGGCGCACCGGCGTCGCCGGACCCCGGTAGGCGTAGGCGACGTTGCGCCCGCTCGACGTCAGTCTGAAACTCGGCGGCGCTGAGCGCCCCACCCCCACGTCGAATTCTCCGACCGCAAACGTCGGAAATCCCGCCGAACGCACCGCCTCCCAGAACATCGGCGTGTCTTCCAGGTTCCCCAGCGCCCTCTCGTTGAAGTCGAAGTGATGCAACTCTCGCGTCGTCTCAGGGGACGCGGCGGAAGACCCACCGGCTGCGGGGGGCTCGCGCTTTTCCGCGATTGCGTCCACCTGCGCCGCAGCGCGTGGCGCGACGGAAAGGACGCCGATCGCCGCAAGCAACCGCACCCGAGACGCTGCTACGCTCCGCCAGACGCCAACCCCGAGTCTGACTTTCCTTCGCGGCACGTTCTGTTTTCTGCTGAAATCCACCCCCTTTTATCGACCGAAGACGAGAACCCCTTCCGGAGCGCCGACTCCGCTTCCCCCGCGCGACCGATATTCTCAGCGCAACTGTCCCAGCCACGGCATGCAAAGCTGAATCTGCTTCGACATCCTCTCATGCGGGTGCCCGACGGTGCTCCGCTCAGCGCAAGAAAAAGCCCGGAGGCGCGTGCCTCCGGGCGTCCTGGTTCAGCTCTCAACCGGACGTCCGGCGTCAACCGGACGACTCCGCATCACATCTCCGGCAGCGTTCCGCCGTAGATGATGTACACCTCGCCGCCGTTGCGGACGCCTTCGCCGGTGATGCGGTCGCGCCGCGGATCGGCCAGGATTGAGCCGAGCGCGATGTCGCCCTTTCCGTCGCCGTCGAGGTCGCCCGCACGGGCGACGCCGTAAGAGCGTCCCTTCCCGGTCTTTGAGGACGTGCCACCGATGCTGGTGTCGCCGGCATCGCCGCCACCCAAGTAGTCCCCGGCGCGACGTCCGGCGACGATCAGGCCCCGCAAGTGATCGGACCCCAGCGACCGGATACTAAGCGTTCGCCGAGTCGCATCAGCGTCCTCAAGCAACTCGCTGAAGTCGTTGGCTCCCGAGATAAGATAGGCTACGCCCGCCCGTGACAGGTTGTTGTCAAACCCGACGAGATTCTCTTCTCCGGCGATGTCATCGCGGATTCCATCATAATCCAGATCCAGACCCGGTTCCGTAAGGTCATCAACGGCGTCCGTCGGGGTCGGATCAAACCGTGGTCCGGCGCCGGGGGCAGTGACCAGCATATCGTTCATGCCGTCACCATCCACATCGCCCACGTCGACGACGTTGAACCCGAACCAACCGCTGGCGTCCAGATCGTTGCCGGTAATGAGCACGGCGCGTCCGGTGCGCAGCAACTCATCCACGCTGATACCCCCCGCCGGCGTCACCAGGGTCGGATGCGAAAAGATGATCAGGATCGCGCCGACGTCGGCTGTCGTTCCCTGCCCGTCGCGCCGGGCCACGTCGGCGCGAGGAGCGCTGATGACCAAGTCCGATCTCCCATCGTGATTGAAGTCGACCCCCGTGGCCACCGAGAACCCGAACTGCGCGCCGTCTCCTCGCGTCCAGTTCACCAGGATGCCGTTCAGGCGGTTCGGATCATTCGGCGCCAACGCCAGCTTATCCAGCACGTAGTCGCCTTCGATGGCCTTGTCGCGGCGGAAGGCCACATACAGATGCCCGTCGCCCTCCGGAGACCCCGCCGCAATGTCATTGCGGCCGTCGCCATTGAAATCATCCACGCCGATCACGCGTTGAAGCTGTTCGTTGGCGCGTCCGATGATGCGCACGGCGTCCAGGCTTTCGATGCGACCCCAAGCCGGCTGGCTGTTGGCGTAGTTTAATTGATTATCGCACTCATCGATGTTCCGGACATTGCTGCCGCCAATCTCGATGGTTTCGCTGTGGCTTGGCGTTCCGATCATGTACTGATGCGGTTTCGGCGCCAGCGCACGAGGAACAGTATCCCCGCTGAACTGCAGATCCTCCCAGAGATTGTACGGCGACCTCCGGCGGAGTTCGCCTTCAACCCAGTCAAATTCGAAGTCGAACATGTAAAACATGCCGGTGCGCGGCAGCGGATCGGGGCAACCGTCGCCATCCGTATCCAGCATGCCAGCCACCTCCCCATCAATGGGGCTCACGACGCACTCGCCGTCGATAAGTCGGACGGTCGGGACTGCGACGGCGCGGCCCGGAGCGCTGACGATCAGGTCGCCCGTTCCCTGGCCGACTTGGTTGCTGTAGGAAATATCCGAACCGAAACGATCGTCTTCAGTGCGGAACGAACCGTCCTGGTTCAGGAGGGGGTTGGTTCGGTGGTCCGCCTTGTTGTCCTTCTTGCTCAAGCCGATGATCCGCGCGCCCAACGGCTCGATCGCGTAGTTGTACACGCCGCCCGCGCCATCCTGACCCGGTTTGACCACCCATGTCGTGTAAAACCCGCTCTGTCCCGCGAGACCGACGTTGGAGAAGAAATTGAGACCCCGGCGCAGCTCGCCCAACCCGATCCGACACACCTGATTTCCATACAAGTCATACGAATAAAAGTCGCTTGAACCCTCCCAGCCGGGGAGAGGATCGAGACACGTCATCGGATCGAACACGTACGGACACCCGATCGGTGCGAACGAAGCACCGTGCAGGATATCATAGACGCAAGGCCCGTAAACGCTGTTGCAATCCCATCCCTGTCCGCAATAGAACAGACTGAACCATGAATCGGCCAGCGGAGCAACGAATCCCGTACTGGCTCCGTAGCTGGTCATCGCATCGTAAAGACCGTCGTTGATTTCATCGGGACAACTGCACCAGCCCGCACAACCGAGCGGCGTGTCTCCACCAAAGGTTTCACAGTGGCCGCCGCAGGTATCCTCCATCCCGCAGATAACCTGCATGTTGTCGGGGTTCGGATCGCATGCCGGCCAGCAGGGGTTTTGTCCGGCCACGTCCTGGAAGCCGCAGGCGTCGATCCCGTAGAAACTCGCAAAGGCCGCGGAGTGCAGGCTTGCGAAATCCTGCCCGACTTCGTCAAGGAAGACGACATGGGCCAGATCCGGATCCAGCGGGCTGCTGAGCACCGTGTTTTTGCTGCTGACGATGATGATCCCGCCCCGGAGAAACTGCGTGGGTTTCTCCAGCGGACCGAAGTATCCACGCGAAAACGTGCGCGGAACGCCGAACACCAATTCCGGTTGCCCGTCATTGTCCAGATCCGGAATCACCCCGATCGCCGCGATGCCCTCCGTTTGCTCACGGAAATCCGGCGTTTCAGGGGTGCGCACGCCGACGAAAACCACCCCCGTCAGGTTGCGCCCGATCGTGTTCAGGTTGTACCTTCCCGACAAGCGCTCTCCGCCGTAAAGCAGATACGCCTCGCCTTCGCCTACGCCCGACGGATTCTTGAAGTGCGGCTTGGCGTAACGCGAGTTGATCATGAGCTCGTCGCGCCCGTCACTATTCATGTCCGGGACGGCCGCCAGCGACGTGCCGGCATTATCCTCGTAGTTCACGCCTTCCAGGATCGCGCCATCGATCCGTGCCTGCGACCGGGCGAATTCGCCCAGCCACAGCGTCGGCGGCAGCGTCGTCACGCGAACGTCCGCCGGCGCCTGATCCAGCATGTTCTCGCGATCGTCGACCGTGAAATCCACCCGTACGAACACGCGGTACACCCCGGACTCCGTCGGACGGAAGATGTCCGTGTCCGTCCCCGAAAGCGGCGGACCCGGCGGGCGGATCTGAATCTCGGCCCCTTCCGGCTGACCCTGCGCGTTGACCCTCTGAGCGTACACTTCCAGCGTCGCCACGTGCGGGGGAACATTCGTCGTCCACGCCACCTGGACGTTGGCGTTCGGCCGCACCGGCAGCGGCGAACTCGGCTCATTGACCGCCAGCGCCGCGTTCTTCACCACATCCACCCGACCCGCAGCATACACCGTCACCGGAATGTTCGCCGAGTCGTCGACCGTTCCGCCGACGTTGTAAATCCCTTCCTGAAGGTTCGCGGTCGAGAACGACGTCGACGTCGTGTCCACCGAAGCGTCGTCCAGCAGCACGATCTCGTTGCCGTTGTTCGGCGTCGTGTCGCTGTCGAGGAAGATGTCCACGCTGCCGGTCGCGCCCGCCGTCCGGATCGTCGCGTCAAATTCGATCTCGACGATTTCCGTCCCGAACGTCTGAACGTCCTTGATCGGTTTGTTGAACACCAGCGTCGGGGGCGTCGGAGGCGGCGGGGGTTCGTCGATCGAGACGATCGCCGCCGCAAACCGCGTCACCACCCGCGACGAATCCGCCGCAAAGGTCGCCGCAATCGACTGACCGGTGTCCGCGGCGGAGACGCCCAGCCGGTAATTCGCCCGCTGCAC
Organism: Phycisphaerae bacterium; assembly: GCA_013360585.1. Taxonomy (GTDB): domain Bacteria; phylum Planctomycetota; class Phycisphaerae; order UBA1845; family UBA1845; genus JABWBH01. The sequence goes on from JABWBH010000028.1 coordinate 48,464, forward strand.
GCCTGTCGTGTCCCACCGGAACGTGTTCTCGTTCCCGTCGCCGATCGCCAGCTCGATGCCGAGCTGGTCCTGCGAGCAGCCTGCCCGATCCACGTCGAGCCCGCCCGTGGTCGCCGGACACTCGTCCGCGTTGTTCGGAACGCCGTCGCCGTCGAAGTCGTCGCCCGCGGCACGCTGCGACGGACCGCACCCGAACGCATCCACCTGCCCGCGCTCATCCACCGTCGTCTGCGGACACTGGTCCAACGCGTTGAACACGCTATCCTGGTCCGTGTCACGAACGTCATACGTCTTGTAGAACAACCGCCACCGCACCCGCGTCGCTGGCGTCTTCCGGTTGTCGAAAGAGATATCTACAAACTCGCCCTGATGTACCTGGAGGTTTTCCGTCGGCGCGAGGAACTCCGGATCCGGAGGCGCCTCGATGATCAGGTAGCCCTGGCTGCGGACGGTGCTGTTGCCCGAGGGGCGCGAGATGTTCAGACCCACCTGGTACGCGCCCGTTTCCAGGTCGCTGTAAACCAGCGTCACCACCTGGCCGGCCCCGACGGGGGCGTTCGCGGCGAACACCACCGGCGTCCCGACATCGGGCGATCCCGTCGTCGGGCTTTCGACCTGCACGTAAAAAGCCGACACCGTCGCCGGCGCCACGACGTTGTACTGGATCGTGATCTGCCCGCTGCCCGAAACGTTGAAATTGTTCCGCAGGCTGAGGATCTCGTCCCGCTGCGGACTGCCCTGACCGTTGTCGTTGGTGTTGTCGCCACCACCACCGCCGATATTCGTGCAACTGATGGCGAGGACCAGACCGACCACGCAGGCCGGAAGCAGGTACCACCCTGCCTTATGCGTCTTCGCGTGCCCTGGGTTACTGCGCTCCATGATGCCTCACTCCGAAAAAGGGAAACCTTGGTCCCGCTGGGTCCATCAACGCCGCGCCACCGCCCTGCTTCAGATCCCGGAGGCTGCTTCCTCTCCCGCCTGATACGGGCGATCTCCTTCAAGTGCGCCTAAACCGAAATAATTCACAATTCAATCAAGGCGCACGAAAATATATGAACCCACTAAGATTCCTGTCAACTGCCGACATCTTGACTTTTCTCATCATTCCAATCCCTCCTCCAGCGCCACGCCGCTTCCGGCGGCTGAAACGCCTCATCCCGCTCGCCCCGCAGCCCGGTCCAACTGGCTTCGGACCGCGGCGCGCAATCCACTTCAACCGTATGATCCGCGCCTGCGTCACGCAAACCGAAACCAACCCGGCGCCACCTTCGATGCGACGAACGCGCCGAATCTGCGGGTGCAACAGTTACTTGTCCCCTGCGCATGAAGTGCGGATCATGCCCGGCGTCGGCGGGCGCACGACGCGCCTTGCCGCAGGCGACGATCGCCGCTGGGGATGAAACCACGCATGACCGGACCCGACCCTCTCCCGATAAAGCGGAAACACGTGCTGGTCTGGGGACTCGGACGGCTCGGCGGAGGCGCCGCCGTCACCCGCTGGCTCGTCGATCAGGGGGCTCGCGTCACCGTGATGGACCGCGCCACGGCGGACAGTCTGCGCAGCTCGCTGGCGGCGATCGCAGACCTGCCCGTCGCGCTGCGCCTCGGGACCGAAGATCCTGAATTACTAGCGGAATCCGACCTGGTCGTCGTCAATCCTGCCGTCGTTAAAGCGCGATCCGAGTTCTTCAACGCGATCACACGTCGTGATGTCCCGTGGACCACGGAGATCAACCTCTTTCTGGAGCGCTGCCCGGCCTCCGTCATCGGCGTTACCGGCTCCTTCGGCAAGAGCACGACCTCCGCAATGATCGCGGCCGTTCTGGAGGAACACGTCGCACGGGGCGGGGGCCGCGGCCTCGTCTATCTCGGCGGCAACATCGGCAAGTCCCTGCTTCCGGAACTCGCCCGGATGACGCCGGAGGACCACGTCGTCCTCGAACTGTCCAGCGCCCAGCTTGAGGACGTGCCGCGCGTCCCCTTCTCGCCGCGCGTCGCAGTCCTCACCAACCTGCACCCCCACCACCTCGACCGACACGGTTCGTTCGACGCCTACATCAGCGCAAAGCTCAACATCCTGGGTCATCCGAATCCGGCGGCGGTGCTGGTCATCGGCGATCCGGCGCTGGGGGGAGAAGCGGTCAACCCGAGAAAGACCCTCGGACCGGGCGAGCAAACCACGCGGGATTCCCTTGTTGCAGCAGGCGCCCCCGCCGAGAGCGTCGCCGCCGCTCGCCTCGTGCGTGAACACGTCTTGCGGCTGGGCGTTCCCGTGCATTCCGCCCGCGCGCCGCACGTCCCCTTTGAGCTTGTTGTGCCCGGCACGCACAACCGCGAGAACGCCGCCACCGCGTGGACCGCCGCCCGTCTGCTGGGCGTCGAGGAGAAGACCGCCGCCAACGCCTTGAGACACTTTCCCGGCCTGCCCCATCGCCTTGAGGTCGTCGCGGTGATCGACGGCGTACGTTTTCTCAACGACTCGAAAGCCACCTCCCCCCGCGCCGTAGTCACGGCGTTGGACGCGTTGGACGCCCCGGTACTGGCGATTGTTGGCGGCGCGGCGATGGACGAACCCCTGGATGAATGCGTGCGGACGCTCGCGGAACGATGCCGGACTGTCGCCTGTCTGGGAGAGACGGGCGCTCGGATGGCCGACCGCCTGCTCGACCCGGTACGACCGGAACCGCGACCGGAGGTGCTTCGTGCCGACGATCTCGAAACCGCCGTCCGCTGGTCGCGCACGCGCGCACGCCCCGGTGACGTCGTGCTCTTCTGTCCCGGCGCCACCAGCTTCGACCGCTACGTCAACTTCGAAGCCCGCGGAGCGCACTTCGCCGATTGCGTCCGAGCAGACGCTCCGAACCACCAGGGAAAACAGGCCGCTACGACGAACCCTCCTTGCGGAAGGCCTGACGCTTCTTGCAACGCCCAACCATCAATCCGAAACGCGGGAATCAAGTCCGCTTGACATGACATGCGGCGCGCCGGTTTGGCCTCGCCTTACCGCCGGCGCGTCTGTGCTCGCTGATCGAACACGATCGCGTATTCGGATCCGTCGCTGCTGACGACAATATTTCCGTTGGTCGCGGTCGAGTAGATCGCCTCGGTGAAATCGGGAAGGTTCTCGAACTTCGCCGCCGTGCCTTCGCTCCAGCCCCAGCGCATCGGGTGCGCGTCTTCGGTAACCGTGAAGGGCATCAGGCGCTGAATGACCTTCTTGCGCGGGTGGGCGAAGCGGTTGCTGTACCCGGCGCTGACCACGGCCGCGTCCGGGCTGATCGCCGCCGCCCAGGCCTGAGATGTGGACGTCGTCTCGCTTCCGTGATGCCCGATCTTGAGCACCTCGCACTCCAACCAGGCCTGATCGTAACGCTCTAGAATCACGTTCTCCGTGTCGAACGTCGCGTCGCCGGTCAGCAGAACGTCGAAATCCTCGTACTGCACAAGAGCAACGATGCTGCGCGCGTTCGTGGGCGATGCGGTCGCGGCAACGTCCGCGGCCAGAATCCGCACCTGCGCGTCGCCGCAGTCGCAGAACTTCGGTTCACCGTCGGTCGTGTCGAAGTCCGTCGGCCCAAGGCGCTTCACGATCGACTCATGATCGTCCAGCCAGGCGGCAAAGTCGTCGGACGAATACTCGTCGCTGGTGCCCGTCATCAGGATGTTTCCGACGGTCACGCCGTCAAGCACGTCGTCCAGCAGGTTGTAATGATCCGCATCCGGATGCGTCAGAATAAGCGTGTCGATCCTCGGGGCGCTCGCATCGAGGCGCTCCCGGATGTACGCCTTCACGCGATCCTTGTCGCCGCCGCCGAGCGATCCGCAATCCACCAGGATGACGCCGCCCCCCGGACACTCGATCAACGTGCAGTCGCCCTGCCCCACGTCGATGAAGTGAACGCGCAGTTCGTCCGCCGCCCCGGTCATCATCGCCAGCGACGCCGTCCGAGGACCGCCCGCCGCGCACCCGCCGCACGCCAACGCCAACACCGCCCACCTGATCAACCGTTTCATGTTCGCCTCCGCGGACCGTGCCGCCTCATACGCCGCGCGAATACGGAAACCCCGACGGCGCGGAGATCGACGAATCCACATAACCTCGGATCGCCGCGTCGCAGATCGCATATCCCCAGTTGATCAACCGCTCCTGCACGACGTCCGGGACGCGCTTCAGGCGCGTCGGCCACGCCGCCAGCTCCCGCGTCCGCGCCGCGTCGCACGTCAGCACGCCGCGCGCGGGATAGTCGCGGATCTCCGCCCCGATGCTCCAGTACGCGCCGTCATGCTCCCGGCGCTCCCTGATCCCGTCGATGAGCTGGCGCTTGCGCAGGCTGCGCACCTGGTTGTCGATCGTGAGCAGGACGCGCATCGTATGACTGATCGCGTTTCCGCCCGGCCGCGGATTCGCGGAGAACGCGCCGCCCGCGTCGCTGATGAGCATCGTGCGGTGTCGCTTCCACGCCGTCTCCAGCCCGAGGTTGTCGTAGACGCCCCCATCAGAGAGCACCACGCGCGAGGTATACGGCTCGCGGTGCAGGTCTGCGCCTTTTCCGGCCTCGACCGCCCGCGGTTCGAGACGCAGGATCAGCGGCGACAACACCGGCGGGAACGCCGATGACGCCGCCACCGCCGTCGCCAGCGGCGTCTTCGGATGCCGGATCATCCCGACGCGGTAGTCCGCCATGTAAGGCTTCGAGAATCGCCACAGGACGCCGCTCTGCATGTTCGTCGCGTTGAACACGAAGCGCGGCGCGTCGGGTAGATCCTGAAGCGTCGCCGATCCAAACAGGTGTCGCCGGTACGCGCCCGCCACGCGCCGCCCCGCCCAGCCCGGCACCCCGAGCCCCAGCAGCACCGCCCGGCAGTCCACCGTCCGCCGCGCCAACCCTCGGATCGGGGCAACAAATTCCCGCTCGAACACCTCCCGGTCCGACGGACGCGCCGCCATCAACTTCGCCCACGCCAGCGCGAGGGCCCCCGCCGCAATCGACCCGCCGGACACACTCGACACACGATCGAGCTTCGCGAGCATTCCTGAGTCGAACAACCGCCAGATCGACCCGACGTGAAAGAGCATCGCACGATAGCCACCGCCCGACAGGCACAACGCTGTCCCGCTCAGCGGCGCGCCGGGCGCATCGCCGGGGATCGTCCGCACCGGCTCGCGCAGCAGGGATTTTTCGGGCAATCCGGTCGATGAAAGTTCCGGAATCATTCAGGGCTTCTTTAAACGGGCGCCGTTGTGTTCAGGTGATGGAGAATCTGCCCCGAGCACCCCCTGCATGTCAAGCCCGGCGCGCAAGGGTCGTTCGGGAGTCTAAGGGCGCGCTCAACAGTAACCTGATCGATTTCTCCTGTGTGGGGTGAGTATGTAGTTCCAGTCTCCATGAAAGGGATGGGGTGTCAATCGGAGGCG
>JABWBH010000029.1 GCA_013360585.1 Phycisphaerae bacterium
ACGCGACCGCCCGGCCGCCGCGCTCCATCTGCGCGCTGCCACACCGGTGACACCAACGTGGCAACCTGGCACTATTTAACGCTTGATTTGGGCCTAGGCCTTGTACCGAAGAAGCTCTGCGTCGGTTTTTATGGTGATGAGGATGATGATTGCATTGCCGACCAGCAAGCTCAGCATTTTGAGGAGGCGACGCGCATCGAATCCGCTCCGTTCGATGATTCCGTGTACGGATTCAATGGAATGCGCACGACGGCACACTTGTCTTATCCGCCTATGCTCCGGAGTGGATCCTGGTTCGGATCATTCCAGCCAGCATCCACCGACTGGGGCTATTCCCCAATTTCCTATGGCAGCTGCGGAAGTTCTGAGTATTTGTGCGGAGCGAACTACAGGGACGGCGGTGAGCTCAACGGCTGCTGCGATGGGCTCGGCGCCTTTGGGTCTGAAGAATGGCGGTGTGACTGTTTTTACGGACTCAAGATTTCGATGCGCATCGAAGGCATCCCCGCCGGCGATTGCGTGGGTACCGAGCGGGTGACCGCAGCGTGCAAGCCCGGCGACGGGGAGCGGCTGGGGAAGATCGTGGTCAAGGTGCGCGACGGTCAGCCGAACGGAATCGTGACGGCGCTGCTGGATCCCCCGGATCCGCGGTCGATGAGCATCGCGCTGGACGGCGCCGGTCGCGGCAAGGGGAAGTTCAAAGGCGTTGCGCTCGGCGAGCATCGCGTCTTCGTCTGCGATTCGATCGTAAACGTGACTTGCGCGCCGTAGGGAATCGCTGCTTCGGACGTGCCGACATGTCGATGGGGCGAGCGGGGGCCGTTGGAGATCGCATCACTTCAGCGGTTGGGAGAAACGCGCTTCCCTAACGGGCGCGGTACGGTTAAGGCGCGGGACGAACCCGCAGGAGGCGGACGATCGGGACGGGCCGGCGATGATCGAGCCGGGTCAAGGTTCGGTGATAACGGACGACGTCGTTCCGTCGGGGGTCGCCGGAAGAATCTCGTAGACCCGGTAGAGCGCGCCTTTGCGGTCGTCCTCGGGGTAAATGCGCCGGGCGAGGGGCTTGGCGCGGTCCAGCTTGCGGGCGAAGGGGAGGTGGTCGTCGTCGATCACGACGAAGCGCGCCCCCCAGCGGTCGCGGATGTCCTCGAGCGGGACGGTGATCCGGGTTTCGACGAGCTTCGTGCCTCCGTCCTCCGTCGGTTGCGGCAGGGACACGGTGGTGGTCAGCGGCGCTTGTCCGCGGGTGATGAGCTTGTACCGCTCCCACAGCTCCGCGTCGCGGGAGTAGCTGAACATCGGATCCAGCCCGGCCATGTAGCGGTTCTTGTCGTTGTAGTAGAAGTACACGGGAAAAATGTCCCAGTCGTCGGTGAAGATGATGTCGCCGGGTTCGGATCGTTCGGCGACGAACCGCATGACCCGCTGAATCTCGGGAAGATCGTAGTTGCCGCGGCACCACCCGCGCACGTGTCGATGCACGGGGAGCGCCGCGGCGGCGAGCACACCGACCACGCCCGCCCCCAGCCCCAGGGTCGTTGCGGCGCGAACGCTGAAGCGTGCGAAGCGCCGATCACGAGCCGCGCCAAAGAGATCCGGGAGCAGGTGAACCAGCAGCACGTAGGCGGCGACGAGGGGGATCGCAAAGCGCAGCCACGGCGAAAGCCCGGTCGCGCTCTTATGCGCCAGCAGGAAATAAACCGCCCAGCCCGTCAGCGCGAGCGACAGGGCGCCGAGGATCAGGTCGTGGCGTTGTATCCGGGTTGCGCCGGGCGTCGTCGCCGGTCGCCAGCCGCGCAGGACCGGTTTGAGCAGCACGGCGCTGGAAAGGACGGCGAATAACGGCCAGTACTCGACGAAGCGGCGCGCCTTCAGCATGAGGGCGAAGAAGAACATCGAGCCGACCAGCAGCGTCCAGCCGGCGTCGGACAGCCGTCGCCCGCGGCGCAGCGCAAGAACGATCGCCGCCGCCCAGACCGAAAGCGGGATGCCGACACGGTTGGCGAACTCCCAGACGTTTTCGTAGGAATTCCACTCCCGTCCGACCGAGACCTGCGGCGTCAGTCCGCTGCCGAAGATCTGTGTCCTAAGGAACGAGAACGCGTGTTCGCCGTAAGGGTGGGTCAGGTAGCCGAGCGCGGTTCCGACCAGCATCGCCAGCGGCAGGCGCAGCGGCTGCGGTGGAGGCGCTGAACGCAGCCACGCCCCGACATAGTGAATTCCGCAAAGGATGAGGAGAAAAAAGGATCCGAGGTAAACGTGCGTGTACACGGCGAGCGTCAGGGCCAGCAGCACGTGCCGCCGGTTGAAGAGGCACCAGCCTCCGGCCAGCAGGCACACAAGGGACAGGTCGATCGCGCGAACGTAGGCGTGGCGGACAAGAAAATCATCGGGCGCGAGCATGAAGAGCGTGAGAAACACCCAGCGGTGCGGGACGCCCTCCCCTCGCATCAGGAGCGTGGCGAGCACGAGGACGAGACCGAAAGAGACGGACATCGCCCAGCGTGCGCCGATGACGGGGTCGGTGAAGGCGTGCGCGAAAACCGAGAGGTAGACGTGAAACCCGTAATGATGGCTGACGAAGCGGTCGGCGAAGATCGTGTGCTGAAGCCAGTCCAGCCGATCGGGTAGGCCGATCTTCGGGAGGAGGAGCGCCATCTTGAGGTGGTAGAAGTCGTCGTTGCCGGGCAGGGCGGCGGGGGCGCCCGTCGCCGGGTCGGGGGTCGCGCCGTAGAGATACTGCATCAGTCCTGCGCCGACGAGGAAGACGGCGAGCAGTTCCAGTTGGTTCCGGAAGGCGGATAACCTGCCTGCCGGCAGGAGCGCCGGTCCGTCAGGGTTTTTCAGGTTCGCCGTTTCGGGGTTCATGCACCGTGCATCATCCTGAGGACGGCGCGACGACGCCACGTCCGGGACGTTTCAGGAGATCGAGATGCTCCAGGGCGGCGTCCGCGAGCGCCTCCCACCCGCGGTTGGCGGCGGGGCTGGCGGGACTGGGATGCGGCATGCGGCCGACGAGGACATCGAAGTCCATCAGCGCCTTGCGGGCGCGCGTCTCGGCGAAGGCTCCGACGCCGACAACGTGCCCCGGCTGAAGCGTTTCCACAACGCGGCGCAACGCTTCGTCGCAAAGATCCAGCATCGGACCTGCGGCGCCTGCGGGCAGCTTGTCCGGCGTGAGGTTCCTCCCCGCGGCGTCAAGAAACATCAGCGGGCAGTAATTGACGACGAAGAAACGACGGAAGAACCGCGCCGGCGTCCCGAACCTCGATTTCGCCCAGCCCCACAACCGTCGCCCGCTGACCTCGCTGCGCGGACAGGCGAACCCGGTGACGCGACGCTTCGGATGCTCCCGGGGGGGGGACTCGACCGGTTCCTTGATGCCCAGCCAGTCCCGCACCGTCTCGACCTCTCCGAAAGGCACACCAGTCTGCGCCATCCCCCACGGTCCCGGGTTCATGCCGACCAGAAGCACATCCGGGCGCCGGTCGGCGTGGGCGAGCAGGTAGGCCTCATGCGGTCGTCGGGCGTAGACCAGCGGGTTGTACACGTACGCCACCGGTGCGGCGAAGGTCAGCGCGTCCAGCGCCCGGGCGAGCCGGCGGGAGATTCCGGCCAGCGCTCGGCCAACGTTTGCGCTCGACACGTCGCCGGTGGGAGGTTTCATGTGCGGATCAGTTTGTATATCCACGCCGCGAGCAGCATCATCACGGCCGCGGCCGCCAGGCGATGAGGCGGCAGCAGCACCCAGTTGACGCGCCAGGTCTTGCCCGTCACGAGGGTCGAGAAGGCGGCGAGGATCGTGACGAACGTGCCGAGCGCCAGGAGCGCGCCTGCGGGCTGGACGACAAAGGCCCGGTCGATCCGCCCGCGGACGGTCCAGGCGAAGGCGGTGGTCATGCCGCAGGACGGGCAGGGGTGTCCCGTCAGCAGTATTGCCGTGCAAGGGGGGAAGCCGAGCTGCGTGTGCGTTCCGATCCGGTGCGGGCTGGGTTGCACGAAGGCGGCGACGGCGAAGGCGGCGGTCCCGAGGGCGAAGATCGCGAGAGCGATCATCCGGGCGCGGCGCGGGCGCTCAGGGTCAACCCGCCAGACCGCGGATCGGACAAAGCCCACAACGTTCACCACGTTTCCGTCCCCCTGCAACCCTGCGCGTCGGCGAACCACGGCGGAAGCGGCAGACAGGTTTACACGCCTGCCTGCATCGAGGGAAGTCTCGCGCCGTTTCCGGGGTTTTCCTGATCGCGCGGCACGCGATAGAATAATCGCGGGAATCGGCGGCAGCCTCTCCGGGGAAAAGAACCGGGCGTCGGGAGACAAGACATGACGGGCAGGTCGATGCGACGGATTCGGACGTGGACGTGTGCGGGGTTGATCGCGTGCGCGGCGTTGCCAGCGAGAGGCGGGCCGAATCTCGTGGCGGTCGGGTTTTTTGATCTGGCGCCGAAGCTGGCGAACGTACGTTACAGCCTGACGGACCCGCAGACGGTGGTGCTGGAGTTCGACGGGGAGCACGATTTCGGGCGTATTCTCGTGAAGTCAGAGACGCCGCGGTCGGTGGCGCGGCGCGGGCTGGTGGCCGGGTACACGGGGTCGCGGGGCGGCGCGCCGGGATTCCTCCTTTTCGACATGTCCGAGGCGCAGATTCAGAACGCCCAGGTCGTGATGGAGTTCAACCTCAAGGGCGAGATCCGTCCCGGCAGGACTTACGAGTACGAAATCGAGATGTTCACCGAGAACGAGATTCAGGGGGGCATCCCGGCGATCATGCCCGCCTTCTGGGCGGACGGGAAGCCCTTCGGCGTCGAGGTCACGCTGACCAACCCGATCGAAACGAGCGACAAGATTTCGCGCACGCGGTTCATCCGGGGCACGGTGGTGGCGCCGGACTTCGAGCAGATGACGTCCTCGGCGAAGATCGTGCTGAAGCTGCCGCAGAACTTCGGACAGCGCTTTGCGGTGCAGCGCCTGACGTTCCGCGAGATCGACGACGAATTGAAGGCGGGGCTGGATCCGGAAATGCCCGCGCCGGTCCGGTACATCGAGATCAAGACGCCGGTCGAAGGACAGATTCTTGACGCTCTCAAAAAGCAGAAAGAAGGCTTCCTTCAGTATGTCGAGGGCAATCCGGACGGATACTGGATCGCGGGAAATCAGGAAGACTCGATCCTGCTGACGTGCTCCGTGGTGAGCGCGTTGGGCGAGCTGGGAGATCCGAAGCTGGAGGACCGCCTGCGCAAGGCGATGGACTGGCTGGCGGAGCAGACCCCCCCGGAGAACACGTTCTTCAGCACGACGACCGTGGGCGCGCGGTTGTACACGCTGTCCCGCTTCGGCGGGGTCGAGCGATTCCGGAAGGAGATCACGCGCGACATGGACTACCTCGTCCGCGCGCAGTACGACAGCGGCGGCTGGTCGACGGTCAGCTACCTCGCGCAGTCCGCGGAGGCGGCGAACACGCAACCGACGCACGTGTCGACGTGGGCGGCGATGCTGGCGTTGCGGGAAGCGACCTTCGCCGGCGTCGAATGCCCCCGCAAGGTGTGGACGCAGGCGGCGAATTACTGGACCGCGGGTCAGTCCACCAAGTCCGGCGGGTTCCGGCAGAAGCTGGAGCAGTACGGCGGGCTGAGCGAGAACGTGTCGGACGAGTTCACGGCGCTGGGCGTGGTCGGGATGATGATTTCGATGGAGATGGCGTCCGGTCCGGGGGCGCGGGACTGCCGGCAGGTGCTGGCGTACAAGACGCTTCAGAAGGGGATCGACGCGGCGCTGGCGTTCCTGAACACGCGGTACGCGGCGGAGTACTCCGAGGAACTGCTCGGTCAGCTGGGGCGTGTCGAGAACATGCCCTTTTTCGTCCGATTGCAGGTGTTTCAATACCTGCGGACGGTCTCGGGCATTCCGCGCCTGAACGACCGGGATTATTTCCGCCTCGAAGCGGAGAAGCTCTTCGACCCGGCTCAGGGGCTTTACGATTTCAACTCCGGGGTTTTCGCCGGCGGGTTCGGGACGACGGCGGCCTGCATGTCGGCGTTCGCCCTCGGCGCATCGCCGACGGCGTATCAGCGCATCGTGGTCGGCGGCGGAGACGCGAAGGATTACGAACACAGTTGGGACGTGCAGCACCTGACGCGCTATGTGATGGCCCAGCGGAAGCGTCCGCTGAACTGGCGGCGCAGCAGTCTGGAAGATGAGGCGAGGCACCTGCTGGAAGTTCCGGTGATGTTCCTCAACGTCGCCGGTCCGCTGAACCTCGAGCCCGATCATCTCGAGAAGCTCCGCACCTACGTGTTCAACGGCGGAACCCTCCTGATCAACGTGGTTTCGGAGCAGGAGTCGCAGCGCGACGCGGTCGCCTCCGTCCTGCGGACCGCGTTCCCGGAATATGAGCTGCGCGACTTGCCGAAGGATCACCCGGTGCTGACGCTGCGCGAGAAGATCGAGCAGCCGGTGGTCGCGAAGGTGCTGGGCAACGGCGTGCGGGACTTTGTGTTTCTCGCGGTGAACGAGGGCGGCCGGGACTGGTCCTGCGACTTTCACACCTACCGGACCGGGAAGGACGGCGCGCCGCATCGCTTCGCATTCATGAACAACCTGCTGGAGTACACGCTCGATTCCTCGCCGTTCCGATCCTCCTTCGACCCCTCGCCGCTGCCGCAGCGATCGACGCCGACGCGCGAGTTTCACGTGGCGACGCTCGAGATCGGCGGGGATCAGCCGGTGTACCCCGACCTGCTGAAGACGCTCGATCTCGTGATGACCAGCAATTACCGCACGCGGATCGTGGACGCGAAGGACGGCGAGGCGCCGTTGTTGTGGGTGATGGTGACCGGTCCGAAAGCGCCGACCGAGGCGCAGACGAAGCGCATCCGCGACCACGTGGAGGGCGGCGGGTTCCTGATCGTCGATGTCGTGACCGGCAGCGAGGCCTGGGGCGAGGCGGCGCTGGCCGCGCTGCGGACGGCGCTTCCGGGCATGACGACGACGCAGATGCGCACCCTGCACCCGACGTACACGGGCAAGATTCCGGGGACGCAGGGGTTCGACGCCCGAGGCGGAGCGCTACGGAAGTCGATGACCAGCGAACTGGTGCAGAACGGGCGGAGCGAGTTCAGCGTGCTGAAGGGGAAGGACGGGGATTTCGGCGTGTTCAGCCACTACGATCTGTCGTCGGGGCTGACGTACAACCAGTTTCCGGGCTGTCGCGGGCTGACGCCGCCGACGGCGCGGCAACTGGCGGTGAACTGCGTGCTTCAGGCGATGTTCCATGACAAGCAGAACTGACCGCCCTGGAGGCGGACCGGGAGAAAAGCGAATGAAGCGAGCGAGGGGGATCCGACCTGCGGTGCTGGCGGCGGTGCTGGCGTTCTCGCCCGCGCTTCAGGGGGCGATCATCCTCCTGAAGGACGGGTCGATGATCGAGGGGCGGATCATCGAGGCGCTTTCGACGGCGACGACGATCCGCGTCCGCACGCCCTTCGAGGAGCGTCTGATCAACCGACGCGACATCGACCGGATCTTCGATGAGGAGGCGATCGATCAGACCGGGCTGGCGAAATTCGAGGAGCTTCCGGAGGCGATCCGAGCCGTCTACAACGCCCGCGCCGACTACCGCCTCGGCAACTACGCCCGGGTGATCGAGCGGATCGAGCCCTTCCTCCAGAAGGAGCAGAACCCCGTCCTGAAGTCCGAGATGACCTGGTTGATCATCGAGTCGAAGGAGCGCTTCGCGAAGTGGGACGAAGTCAAACCGATGCTCGAGGCGCTGGAGAAAGACGGTACGCCGCAGGACAAGCTGCGGGCGAAGGCGCACCGGGAAATCCTTGAGGACAACGCGGAGTGGGATTACAGCCTGCGCCGCGTGGACAAGGCGTGGTCGCGCAACTTCCTCCCGCAGGATCTGCGCGCGGCCGCGCAGGATCCGAACGCCCTGGCCGATCCGATGATGATGCGCAAGGCGCTGGAGGAGTATTGCAGCCAGCTCGTCCGCAATGAGAAGTACGGCGTGGAGACGCTGCGCGAGCGGATGAACCCGCGGAAGACGATCGAGGCCGTGCGCGAGCTGCCTCCGGCGATCCGGCCGGATGACGTGTTGAAGCGCATGCCCTACCTGGAGGAGCTGAAGCAGGCGGAGACGTCGGTGCTCAAGGCGCAGGCGGTGCTGCCCGGCTACGCGGACGCCTTTCAGCTCGACCTCATCCGCGCCGAAGCGGAGCACCTGCTGTTTTATGTGCTGGGTGGCATGCTGGAGGAGGCGCTGATATCCAGTCCGCTGAATCTGCCGCTGCCGCAGACGCTGGACGCGGCGACGCGGGAGCAGTGGCGGCGGGTGTGCGACGAGTGGCTGGCGCGGACGAAGCCGACGGAGATCGTCGGCGAATATCTGCTGAACAAACTGATGGGGTATCCGGAGCAGATGCGCCAGGAGTATCACCTGCTGCGCGACGTCTACGAACGCCTTCAGGAGATGCGGGAGTCCGTGATGCGTCAGCGCAATCGCTGAGGGCACGAGCGAGAGAGGCAAAGGAGATGACGATGCGAACGCTGCTGACGCTGGCCTGCGCGGTTTTCCTGGTCGTAGCTGCGCCGAGCGCCTTGGCGCGACCGACGCTTCCCTCAGACCTGGAGCGGGCCCGGGAACTGATGGCGAAGGAGCTTTACGCCGAGGCGATTGCGCCGCTCGAAAAGGAGATCGAGAACAACCCCGGAAACGAACCCGCGTACCTTCTGCTCATTGAAGCCTGCGAGCGCGCCGGGAAAACGGAGCAGGCGGTCGAGATGTGCCGCCGGCTTCTGAAGGTCTCGCGCAATGAGGAGACGCTGCGCCAGGCGAGGATCACGCTGCTGAGGCTGACGCGCCGGGACGTCGAGGAGCGAACGCACGCCGTCCTCGGGAAGACGGACCTGAACGACCACCTTCGGATCAAGTTTCCGACGATCACGGATGAGCAGTGGCGGCGGCTCGAAGTGGTGGAGGACTCGCAATACGTCCCGAACGCCGAGCTGGGCATGAACGTCCCGCCGTTTGAGTGGACGACGCGGCATTTCCGGGTGTTCGCGTGCAACGAGGAGCTGGCGAAGCTCGTCGCCGAGAACTCGGAGATTTATCTCGACTTCATGTCGAAGCGCCTCTTCGGCGGGCGGGAGTGGTCGTTCCGGCTTCCGATCCTCGTCTACAAGGACGAGGCGGACTACATCGGCGTCGGCGGCGCGCCTCAGGGATCGCACGGCGTCACCTCCGCGCAGTTCTTCGGACGCTCGAACATCATCATGCTGTTTCAGCTCGTCGAGGTGCAGAACCCGGACCGCAGCCGCCGGACGGTCATGTACAAGTACGCGATCGACAGCATCCTTTATCATGAGCTGACGCACGCGATGCTCAACGAGTTCTTCGGGCTGGAGACGCCGCAGTGGCTGCATGAGGCCGTGGCGGGCCGGATGGAGCAGACGCGCGATCATTATCTCGAAGCGGCGCGCCTCGCCCGTGCGGTCGTCGCCGGTGAGTACTTCCGCCTGCGCGACCTCTTCGATCAGGAAGGGTATCCGGCGCGGGTGAGCCTGTTCTACGAGACGGCGGCGATCGTCGTCCTCTACCTCTTCGAGGCCGGGGACGAGGCGATGTACACGTTCCTGAGCGAACTGGGCAAGTATCCGCGTAAAACGCGCCATGATCATGCGTGCGCCGCGGTATTCGGCATCCCGGTGGAAGGCGCCGTCGAGGAGTTCGAGAAACGCTGGGTGCAGTGGATGACGCGGCGCTACGTCAAGGATCTTGAGCCGGACCCCAGCGAACCCGCTCCGAAGACCCTGGCGGTGAGCACGGACGCGGTGTTGCAGCCGCGCGTGGACGAGATGGGCACGTTCCGATCGCTGTCCAACTGGCGCGACGTCGACCTGAACACCCTCAAGGGATTCGCGGGCGTCGGCGGTTCGGTGCAGGACTGGCAGGCGTCCGGCGGGCGTCTGCGATGCGACGTGCCGAAGGGGCAGACGAGCTTCCTGGGCATCCGCATGAAGGAGGTCGCTCCCGTCGTCGTCGAATGCGAAGTGAAGTGGATCGGCGACCCGGCGGACGGTTCAGGCTGGATCGGCTTCAACCAGTTCGACGCGGACAAGCTCGACACCCAGGTCAACGTGATGGCCCGCTTCACGGACGGCAGCCCTCACGTGTTGCACTGCCTTCTCGCCGACGAGTTGGCGCTGTACATGGACGGGCAGCTCGTCGCACGGACCAACGCCTTCATCCCGTCGCAGGACAGCCGGGACATCGACTACCCGCTGGCGCTGGTAACGGCGTCCTCGCTTGAAGTGACGAAGCTCCGCGTCGCTCCGATCGAGCGCTTCGCCGGAACGCCGCCCCCGCCGCCGGAAGGGCAGGATCCGAATCAACCGCAACCCTGACGGCGGCGACCTCTGATGCGGTCGTGAAGTGAAGTCGTCGTTGGAACGTCTTCGGGGACGGACCTCGCTCGGATCGAGCATCGCTCGCGCGGATCGAGCGCCGTTTGCGCGATCAGATGCGAGGCCGCTTCCGTGTGGCGCCGGACGTCGTTTCAAAGCCGAACCGCACCCGCAACGAAGCGTGCTTTTCAGGGCGTTCACGCGGGCTCTGAAACCGCGTGCTACCCCGACGTTTGCCGTTTTTGAAGGAAGGGCATCCCTCGAATGATCGCAGCCTTCAGAACCGCGGCTGGGGTTTCAAACACCCGGCATTGCGCGCGCGTGTTACGAAACCTCCATCCCTGGGTTTTTCACCGCAATTCACGGAATCCGTCCGCTGAAAAGCGGAAGAAGTCTGGTTAACAGCCCGTTGAAGAACCCGGGATCGGTCTTTGTGATGCCGGGTTTCCCGATGAACTTCGCCTCCCGGAGGGAGGCGCACCCTTTTTCAACGGGCTGGCAGGCGCGGGCCCGTCGTGCAGCGGCCCGGGCCTCGTTCCCGTGTTGAAGGGGAGAAGTCCGCCGCGCGGGGGACGCGGCTGCAAAGCCTCGCCGGCCAGGCCGGTCCGTGGTTCAAAGCAGGTTGGCCGCGAGTTCCGCGAGGGTGCTGCGCTCACCCTTGATGAGATTGACGTGGGCGGCGACGGGCTGGGCGCGGAAGCGGTTGACGAGGTAGGTGAACCCGTTGCTGTTGGCGTCCACGTAGGGATTGTCGATCTGGAAGGGGTCGCCGGTGAGGACGACTTTTGCGTCTTGTCCGAGGCGCGTAATGACCGTCTTGACTTCCAGCGGGGTGAGGTTCTGCGCCTCGTCGATGATGACGAAGCGTTTCGCGATGTTGCGGCCTCGAATGTACGTCAGCGGCTGAATCTCGATCAGCCCGGTGCGCAGCAACTCCGCGGCGTCCGAGCAGCCGTGGATCGGTCCGCCCGCGTCGAGGAGGAACTCGACGGTGTCCAGTACGGGCTTCATCCACGGATCGAGCTTCTGCCCGATGTCGCCGGGGAGGAACCCCAGGTCGCGTCCGACGGGCACGACGGGGCGGGCGACGAGGATGCCGCGGTACGCCTGCCGCCGCAGACTCTGCACCATCGCCGCCGCCAGCGCGAGCACGGTTTTGCCCGTCCCGGCCTTGCCCATCAGCGTCACCAGTTGCACGCTGTCGTCGAGGAGGGCGTCCACCGCGAAGAACTGGTCCTTGTTGCGCGGTTTGATACCGCACAATCCGGCCTGCGGCGCCTGATGCAGGGCGACCAGTTTCTTCCCCTGCGCGTCCACCCGGGCCAAGGCGCTCTTCCGCTCGTCGCCTTCCCCGCGCAACAGGACGT
The DNA here is from genome assembly GCA_013360585.1 of Phycisphaerae bacterium. Classification (GTDB taxonomy): domain Bacteria; phylum Planctomycetota; class Phycisphaerae; order UBA1845; family UBA1845; genus JABWBH01. Next base: position 11,775 of record JABWBH010000029.1, read on the forward strand.
ACTCGTTCGGGTGAACCGACAGATTCCTGGGAACGTCGATCGACCCGGCGCTCCTGAACGTCTCGATCATTGAGGGGGCGATCGCGTGCTCGTGCTGCCCGGTGTACACGTCGGCGAGCAGCACCCGGTCGGATTCATAATCCTCGGCCTTCAACCCCGCGGCGTCCGCACGAATGCGCAGGTTGATGTCCTTTGTCACAATGACCGCCGGGGTCTGCGGGTCGGCTTCGTGGATCGTCCGCGCGACGCGCAGGATTTCGAGGTCCGCGGGCAGCCGCGATCCTTCGAACAACCGCTCGGTCTCGCAGTAAACCTTTACCACGCCGCCGCCGGGCGCCGGAACGCCTTCCGACAAGGATCGCCCGTTGCGCAGCGAATCCAGCAGGCGGACGACATGGCGGGCATTGTACCCGCGGGCCGTCATCTCCTTCTTGAAGGCGTCGATCTCGGAGAGCACGGCGATCGGGATGACGACCGTGTTATCCGCGAAGTGAAAGATCGACTGCGGATCGTGAATCAGGATGTTGGCGTCGAGGATGTAGTTCTTCCGCATGTCCGCGAGTATACGGATCGGCGGGGCGCGGACCAAGACGAGGCATCCGCCGCGCCGAAGATCATCCTCCGGCGCGATCCGCCTCGGCCTCCAGCAGTGCGTCCACGAGGAACTTCGTCGCCCAGTTCAACACTTCGAACGATCCGTATCCGCCGTGGATCGGCCAGGAACCGTAAAGCCCGCCGCGGATCGTCGGGTCGGCCGAGGCGATGTCGTGGCGGCGGAGCACGTATTCCGTCAACCGTTGCGCGGCGTTGCGGAACCGATCGTCAGTCTCTCGGCGATAAAGCTTCCAGAGCACGATCGCAAGCTGCATCGAGCCGGTCAGGCAGCACCAGCGGACTGCGGGACGCCAATGTTCGTCCAGCCTCCCCGGCAGGAATCCGTCCGGACGGATGCAGTCCGTCATCGCCCGCGCTGCGCGCGTGGCTGCGGCGATCGCTGCCCCGTCGTTCAGGAGGAGTCCGAACTCCAGCGCGCCGCGCGTTGCATACACCAGGGTGTGCGTCAGCGGTCTTCGCGCATCGGTCAGGCAGCACTGGTCGAACCAGCCGTTGTGCTTCTGCCGCGTCAGGGCGAAGCGTGCGTAACGCCGCGCCGCCTCGACGTGGCGATCGTCGCCGCAGAGCTGCCCGGTCTGCGCCAGGGGCCAGGCGACGCGCAGGTTGTACGTCGGCGCGGGGACGGCCGCGTGGGCGGAATGTCCGCGCACCCAGTTTCCGTCCGGCTCCTGAATCGACCCAAGCCAGTTTGCCGCGCGGATCGCCGCGTCCAGAAACACGCGATCCCCGGTCTCCTCAAAGAGACGGTTCCACCCGAGCATGACCTGTCCGGTGTTGAAGACGGCCGGACGCGGATGCCAGCGCCCCGTGCCCCCTCGCACGGCGCCCGACGGCATCTGAATCTCGATCTCCCAGCGCCCCATCCGGACGGCCCGCGCCGCGTACTCCGGGCGTCCGAGCCGCTTCGCCGCGTCGAACATCGTCGGAATGATGTACCCGGTCGTCTCGGGGTAGCTCAGGTCGAAACATCGTCGGCCGATCTTCGCCGACCGCGCCACGCCGTCATCGCTGCCGGCGTCCTGCGCGCGGCACAGCCAGTTCAGCGCTTCTTCAAGGTGCTTTCGTGGATCCACGTCGTCATGCGGCCGGGTGAAGACGCTAGCGAGCCGCGCAGGATGGGCGAAATCAAGAAACCGCCGGACGCGAGGCGCGATCACCGTCCGGCCCGGAATCGGCGCGCGGCGGAGGCGCCTGAGCGTTTTCGAGGCCCACCGCTTTCCGCCGGACCTGACGAACCCGGCCATCACCTTCGGTGTCATCCGCCCGCGCGACGCTCGTTCGTATCCGAACGCGTGCAGGAAGCGCCCGGCGGCGGTCTCGATCATGCGCAACGGTTCCGGCGCCAGCTCCCCGCGCCACTTCTCGAGCTGGTCCTTCGCCGGGGGACGAGAGAGGTGCCGGTGAATCGGTTTTTCCTGCGGCGCGAGCAACGCTTCGGCCTGCCGGTGATACTCCAGCATCGCGGGATCAAAGGATTCTCCGAGGAAGTCGCAGATCCGCGTCAGCACCCGCGGCGGATCGGACACGAGGTCTTCGTACCGGATCCGCATCGAGCGCCGCGAGGTCATCCGCGAAAGCCCGCGTTCGATCGCCGCCACCGTCGCCCGCCAGGTGATCGCCGCCGACAGCAGATCCCGCTGGAATTCCGTCCGCACCAGCGAAAGCGCCACGTCCCGGGGGTCGCGCACCAGGTGAATGAAAAGCGCGTCAGGGAAAAGGCGCGCCAGCGTCGTTGTGTGCGGGCCGTGCGTCGTCGTCTTGTCCCCCCACCGCGCCTTGCCCTGCTGAGCGGCGTAGGCCTCGAAGCACGCCCGGCACAGATCCGCCGCTGTCGGGGCGGGAAGCGCGTCCAGCCGTCGGGCGAGATCGTCGCGCGGTACGCCGAACTCGATGACGCGCTCATGCTCCAGCAACCTTTCGATCGCGCTGCGCCGCCGTGAAACATCCGTCAGCGGCGCGTCGCCGAACTCCTCGTGCAGTTCGATGATGAAGTGCGACGCGCGGGGGACGGCGATGGCCCGGTGGCAGGTAAGCATCGAGCGCAGCAGCGTCGTCCCCGAGCGACCGCAGGCGAGAATGAAAAACGGCGGCCCGCCGACCGCTTGGGCGACGCCGGACGGCTGGGTCATCGGCGCACGATCGGTACGAGCAGGTGTCGCGTTGTGCATCGTTTCTGTCGGGAATCCTGCGGCAGGTCTGTTCCGTCGTCAACGAGGCGGCGGGGGGGGGGAGTCTGTAACTGCGGCGGAACGGAAAAGCATCGTCGTCGCGGTGCGAAGTTTTGCGTGCGGCTCACTCGGCGGGGGTGCGGACGTGCATCATGTAATCCAGCTCGATCGAGCGTCCGGTGAGGTTTCGCAGCATGTTCACCGCCTGCGCCCGGTGATGGACGCCGTGCCCGCAGAGCTGGAGCATCGCTCCGCCGAGGTCGATCGACCGGACGACTCCCGGGCGCGGGCGTCCCTCGACGGGCGTGGCGAGGTCCGCCGCCCGCCGCGACTGAAGAAAGGCGTCGCGGGCGCTGATCGTTTCCCGGAAGGCGAGGCGAAGCGTGCCGATCGGCTGATCCGTGGGCAGCGCCGGAAACCCCTCGACCGGTCCGTGCATCCAGTTGGTCAGCCACCAGTGCTCAGCGGAGCGGATATGCTGGAGCGTCTTCCGGAGGGTTCCGACGCCCATCTCGAAGGTTCGATCGAGGTCTGCGTTCGTCAGCGCCTGCGCGGCGTCGAGCAAGACCTGGTTGGCCCAGTCTCCGTAGTGGAACCAGGTTTGCAGCGTGGCCGGATCGCAGGACGCCGGGGTTGTCCGACCGAGGTCGATCCGCATGAAGATGTAATCCAGCCCCGGTTTGATCGGTTCGGCGCCGCAGCGTCTGAGGAGATTCGAGAGCTGCGCCCGGTGATGCTGCGAGTGAACGCACACCTGAAGCAACATGTCGCCGAGCGTGGTTTCGAAGCGCGATCCTTTTGAATCCCGGTAAGCGACGCAGCGGCCAAGATCCTCGTCGATGCGGGCGGAGAGAAACGCCTGCTGCCCCCGTCGAACCTCGGTGAAGCGGGTTCTGATTTCGGAAATCGAAGCGCGCTCGGACTCGTCCGGCCACGCCGGCTCGCTTGCCGCGTGCCAGCGTTTCAGCCAGACCGACTCTCCCGCAAGGACGTGAAGCAGCGTCCGTCGAAGCGTGCCCATCCCGATCGGGAAATCGGCGTCGAGTTTGTCGTCGGAGAGGTTTGCCGCGGCGTCGAGCAGGCGCGAATTGACCCAGGCTCCGTATTCGAGAAACTCCTTGATTGTCGCGAGGCGGATCATGCCTGACTCCTTGCGATCCACTTCACTCTCGCCGGGAAGCCGCGTCAAGAACGTCGTCAGCGCCTCGGCTTGCATTTTCGGGGAAACCGAGGGAAGAATCCGGTGTGACGAATCCGCGGGAGATTCAGACGCTTTCGATGAAGGATTCCGGCGGCGGGGCGGCGGGGCGAGCTGCGCTTCCGCGTTCCCCGGGCATCCGGGTGGCGCCGTCGCTGCTGGCGGCGGATTTCTCAAAGCTGGCGGAAGAGATTGCGGTTGTAGAGCGGGCGGGAGCGGAGATTCTGCATCTCGACGTGATGGACGGCCACTTTGTTCCGAACCTGAGTTTCGGGATTCCGGTGATCGCGTCGCTGCGGGCGCATTCGCGGATGTGCTTCGACGTTCACCTGATGATCGAGAACCCGCAGCGGTACGTCGAGGCGTTCGTCCGCGCCGGATGCGACCACGTGACGTTTCACCTCGAGGCGACGATTCCTCCGTCGGACGCCCCCGGCGGGTCCGGGCTTCCGGGGCGGATCCTTCCGGTCGTGTCCTTTCCCGAGGCGGCGCGGCGAGCGTCGGTCCTGATCGACCGGTTGCACGCACTGGGCGTCACGGCGGGCGTCTGCCTGAACCCCGCGACGCCGGCGGAAGCCGTCCTGCCGGTGCTTCCCGAAGCGGATATGATCCTGGTGATGAGTGTCTGGCCGGGCTTCGGGGGGCAGGCGTTCATGCCGGAGGTTCTGGCCACGGTTTCAGCGCTGAAATCCCGGCTTCGTCCGGATCAGCGGCTTGAGATCGACGGGGGGATTGCGTCGGCGACCGTCGGTTTGGCCGTGCGTGCCGGTGCGGATACGCTGGTGGCGGGGTCGGCGGTGTTCAACGGGCGGGACGCTGGGGTTTCTTATGCCGACTTGCTAAGGCGGGCAGAAACGTCATTGTCGGGCGGACAGGCCGTCGAAAGAACGTAAATGAGCGCTGAAGAGGCCCAGCCTGGTACGACACCGAACCCGGAGCAGGACGGATTCCGGCTTGGCCCGATCGCCCCGAGACCGAGCCTTGTGTCCGACCGTGCGGCGGGGGTCATCATGTGGATCAGCGCTCTGATCCTGCTGACGCCGTTGCTGGTGTTTGTTTACGTCTATGTCATCCGGAACCGGTTGCTGGGCGATGCGCCTTAAGACGGCGGCGCCTCGACGACACGCGCGAAGACAGGTGGAACACGTGGCGGGCGAACCTACTGAAAAAGCGGAGATGTCCTCCGTCTCCGAGCGGCGTGCCGGCGTGCCGGCCGGATTGTGGACGCGCTGCCAGAAATGCGGGCAGATGGTCTACGAGAAGGAGGTGGCGGAGGCGCTGAACGTCTGCCCCTCGTGCGGTTTTCATCGCCGGGTGGATGCACGGACGCGGATCCGCCAGCTCGTCGATCCCGAGTCGTTCGAGGAGTTCGCGGCGGATCTTCAGACCGTCGATCCGCTCGAGTTCAAGGATCGCATTCCTTACAAGGAGCGCATCCGTGAGGAGCAGGAGAAAACCGGGGAGAAGGACGCGGTCATCGTCGGACGGGCGTTCATTCGGGGTCGAGCGGTGGTGCTTGCGGTGATGAACCCCGGCTTCATCATGGCGTCGATGGGCGCCGTTGTCGGCGAGAAGATCACTCGCGCCATCGAGAAGGGCGCGGATGAGAATCTCCCGGTCATCCTCGTTACGGCCTCCGGCGGGGCGCGGATGCAGGAAGGGATGGTCTCGCTCGTTCAGATGGCGAAGACCAGCGCGGCGCTGGCCCGCCTGCACGACGCCGGGGGGCTTTGCATCGTGGTGGCGACTGATCCGACGACGGCGGGCGTCGCGGCGAGCTTCGCCAGTCTCGGCGACGTGATCGTCGCGGAACCGGGCGCGATGATCGGGTTCGCCGGTCCGCGCGTCATAGCGAACACGATCAAGGCGGAGCTGCCCGAGGGTTTTCAAACTGCGGAGTTCATGCTCGAACACGGGTTCGTGGACCGGATCGTCGCTCGCGGCGAGCTGCGCAAGGAGCTTGCGCGGTTGATCGATTATTGCGGAAAGTAGGTTCGGATTACAGAAGACGCGCGCCTGGGCGAGAGCATGGGCGCAGCCGTCGCCGACCGCGCCTGCGAACTCGCTCAACAGGAGGAGGGCTTTGCAACACGAGCGATGAGCGGAAACAGGGACCGCATTCCAACGGGCGCGGTTCGGTCATGCGGCGGCGCTTGTTTCATGCACACGTTTCTGGGGTTTCTGATCCTCGTGACCGGCGGTGTGTCGGGGTTGTACGCGTGGAACCCGCGTTGGTTCGGCGTGGACGCGGAAAGCGCAGCGCAGCGGCCTTGGCGCCGGCTCGGTGCGGCGATCTGCACCGTGGTGGCGGTGATGTTTTTTCTCGGGGCGATCCTGCTGGATGAGGGGACGAAGCCGTCCGCGTACGTGGGATTCTGGAGCGTCCTGCTGGGGCTGGTGTTCTGGGTGCTCATGCTGGCGCTGAAGGACATGCGCTTTACAATAAAGCAGTACCACGAGGAGCGGGCCAGACTGCGGGAGGGCTTGCGCGGGCGTGATCGGGGGCGGGAGAACGAAGATGATGCGGACGGTTCGGGATAAGGGCTACGGCGTGCGGCGTGGGCACGTCATTCTGCACGTCGTCCTGACGCTCGCCCTGGGGCTGGCGCTGGGCGCGGGGTTGTCCGGCGGGTGCTCGCCGCAGACGCATCAAGGCAACGATTTGAGCAGGATGGACAAGGCGAGAATCCGCATCAACGACGCGACCTTCGAGGTCTGGATCGCCCGCACACAGGAGCAGCGGGAGAAAGGTCTGATGTTCGTCACCGCCGAGCAGCTCGCCGACACGCCGGACGGGGCGCATCGCGGGATGCTCTTTGTCTTCGACGAGCAGGAACCGCGTTCGTTCTGGATGCGCAACACGATCACCGCGCTCGACATCGCCTACATCAACTCCGACCGCCGCATCGTCCGGACCCTCACGATGAAACCGCTGGATGAAAGCTCCTACCCTTCCGGACGCCCGGCCAAGTACGCGCTGGAGGTCCGGTCCCTTCTGCTGAAGCAGCTTAAGATTGGCGAGGGGGACACCGTGGTCTTTTCCGATGAGGTGCTCAGGCCCCAACCCTGAAGGTTGCGGGTCCGCGATGACGTCGCCCCGCCAGGCGCCCGCTTGCCGCGCTCTTGATCCGGGGACGGCGCAGGCTCAGTTCCCCCCCGCCGCGTGGAGTGTGACCGGACCGGGCTGCTTCGAGCAGCCGAGGACGACCGGTTCGAAGGTCTTGCGGAACTGGAAGGGGCTGACCTTGGCCTCGTGGGCGAGAGCGTCAAGCATTTTGGGGGCGTCGAAGTCTTCGGGTTCGAGGCGGATCATGTAGGCGCGGGCGACCTCGTAGTAGTAGCTCCTGAGGTCCACCTGGCGGATGCGCGTGCGTTTCGTTCTCGGATCCACGAGGCTGTCGAAGGGGACCGGGTGCAGTTCGCCGTGGCGGATTGTGACCATCACGCCGCCAGGCAGATCGCGCTGCCAGTCCAGGAGGAGCCGCACGCCGCCGTGCCCGAGGTCTCGGCAGTACGCCAGGTCGTACGACTGCGGTCTCGCGCAGCGCAATTCATACCCGAGCGTGTGTGAGACGATCGTCAGCTTGTCGCCGCGGGCCTTGAAGCGGCGGGTGAGCTCGTCCTTCAGCAGGTTGGCCAGCGGTACCTCGGCGAGACGCGGATGTCCCGCCGCGTCCACCGGAACCTCCCGCCCGAGCATCTGTGACAGCTCCGCGGCGTCGCCCAGTTTGTACGCCAACCCCTCGGCGATGACCGCCACGCCGTCCTGCCGCCCCATCACGCGTCGCTTCAAAACCGCGCCCTCGATGATCGTCGCCAGGTCCGCCACCGTCGTGTCGCCGGGGAATTCCTCGGGAATCAACGTCAGCGTCGCCCCGGCGGCCTTGCCGATCCCCAGCGCGAGGAACCCTGCGTTGCGCCCCATCGTCTGCACGAGATACCAGCGCCCGGTGGTTCGCGAGTCCTCCATCAGGTTGGCGACCAGTTCCGTGCCGAGCGTGCGGGCGCTGGTGTAGCCGAACGTGGGGACATCGCCGTCGAGGGGCAGGTCGTTGTCAATCGTCTTCGGCACGTGGGCGACGCGGACGGCGCCCCTCGAGCCCTCGCAGACGAAGCGGGCGGACAGCGCGGTGTCGTCGCCGCCGATCGTCAGCAGCATCGTCACGCCCAGCTCCTTGAACCGGGACAGGACGCGCTGCACCTTCTGCGGATCCGCCTCGACGACCGCGTTCTCGTCGATCTTGTTCGGAGCGATCAACGACGTACGCGACGTGCGCAGGATCGACCCGCCGTTGAGATGGACGCGACCGACGTCCGGGATGCTCAGGGGCCAGACATGTTCTTTCGGATTGAAATGCTCGGCGGTGAGATGCTTGAACCCATCGAAGAAGCCGAGCACTTCAATGTCGTTGTTGACCGCTTCGATGGCGGCGGCGCCGATGACGCCGTTAATGCCCGGCGCCGGTCCCCCGCCGACCAGAATCCCCATCTTCATCGTCTGATTCCTTTCATGCCGGTTCCGCTCGCCTGTCGCACAGCGTCACACGAGGCGGGCACGGCTTCTCACGTATCTATCGACCGAAGCCTGCACCTCCCGCATCGCGTCCTCGACGGCGCCCCAGCCCAGCGGTTCGGTCGTCGCCCCTTCGAGGTGCTTGTACGTGGCGAAAAAATGCTCCACTTCCTTCAGGTAATGCGAGGGCACGTCGGTCAGCGACCGGTACCCCTTGAAGAGCGGATCCGTGTCCGGAACCGCGAGGATCTTGTAATCATCCGCCTCCCGATCCTTCAGGCGGAACAACCCGAGCACGCGGGCCTCGATGAGGCAGCCCGTGAACGTCGGTTCGTTGACCATCACGAGGATGTCCAGCGCGTCACCGTCGTCGGCGAGCGTCTGAGGAATATAACCGTAATCGCCGGGGTAGTGGCTGGCGCAATACAGGTAGCGGTCGAGCTTGAAGAGTCCGGAAGCCTTGTCCAGCTCGAACTTACTGCGCCGCCCCTTCGGAATCTCGACGATGGCGTTGACGATCGTCGGCAGCCCCGTCCCGGGTGGCACGTGCATGAATCGATCCGCGTACACACTCAACACTCCTGAAATTGCGGTTTCAATGCAGCCGCATCATCACCGACCTGCGAAGACGTCGGCGGTCCGCATTCTGGCGGGCGCGGCTGGTTTTTCTGATCACGCTTCGGCTATCCTGATCGAGGCCGGATTCTCGCCAAGACCGCCGGGGGGTGGCAAATCCTCGGCAACGCCGGCGTCCCGGTGAGGTCGTGGGAGGTTGCTTTGACCCGCGCGGGCGGCAGTTGTAACCTTAGGGGTGACCGGGGGCTTCGGCGCCAACCGCACCGTCCCCCGTCCGGTCGCGGGGGGAGATTTTCCGAGGGTCGGGGAGCGGGGCAGGCGATGGCGAACGAGACGTTCAGTCCGGGGCTGGAAGGCGTGATCGCGGGGAAGACGGCGATCTGCTGCGTGGATCAGGGCAAGCTGCTGTACCGCGGTTATCCGATCTCGGAGCTGGCCGAAAAGGTCGTGTTCGCCGAGGTCGCGCACCTGCTGCTTTACGGCGAACTGCCGACGAAGACCCAGCTTGCGGCGTTCCGCGAGATGCTCGACGGGTTTCACGGCCTGCCGAAGGAAGTGATCAACGCGATCCGCCTGATTCCGAAACACGTGCCGATGATGGACGTGCTGCGCACCGGCGTTTCGATGGCCGGGCACTTCGACCCGGTGAAGGGGCACACGCTGGAAGATGAGCGCCGGCGCGCGGTCTGGCTGATCGCGGTATGCTCCGACGTGGTGGCGGCGCGGTACCGCCTTCTCCAGGGGAAAGAACCGGTGGCGCCGAAGCCCGGGTTGCGGCACGCGGCGCAGATCCTCCTCATGTCGCACGGCGCGGAGCAGGACGAGACCTCGATCAAACTGTTGGACCTGACGCTGATCCTTTATGCCGAGCATGAATTCAACGCCAGCACGTTCACCAACCGCGTGATCGCCTCGACGATGTCCGACATGGTGTCCGCCGTCACCGGCGCGATCGGGGCGCTGAAGGGACCGCTGCACGGCGGCGCGAACGAGGCCGCGATGGAGCTGATCCTCCGCTTCAAAACCGCGCAGGAGGCGGACGCCTGGGTCCGCGACGCCCTGTCCCGCAAGGAGAAGGTGATGGGCTTCGGACACCGCGTGTACAAACACGGCGATCACCGGGCGCACATTCTCGAGCGGGAGATGCGCAAGCTTGCGGACGTGAAGGGGCGCCAGGATCTGGTGGCGATCTACGACGCGATCAAGAACCCGATTGTGAACAAGGACAAGCCGATCTATCCGAACGTGGATTACCCCTGCGCCCTGACGTATTACATGCTGGGGCTTCCGCTCGACTTGTACACACCGTTGTTCGTGTGCAGCCGAGTGACGGGCTGGTGCGCACACTTCATCGAGCAGCAGAGCGACAACCGCATCTACCGCCCGCTCAGCCAGTACGCCGGGCATCCGGAGCGCAGCGTTCCGCCGATCGAGGCGCGGGGATAGGTCGCGTCGCGGAAGGTTCAAGCCGCCGAGGATCGCCCTCAACGACGCCGCCGACGCAGCAGCGCAATCGGAATCGCCGCCGCCAGCAGCACCAGCGTTGAGGGACTCGGCGTCAGCGCGGTCCGCCCCGAGGGCGCGCCGCCGGCCGCGCTTCCTGACAAGGCCGACGCCTGCGGAAACTCGATCGCTGCGAGTTGGCTTTCGATCTGCTTGATGCCGCTGAAAGGTTCGAAGAAGTTCTCCCGCCCGGCGCGGTCGAACACCGGACCGAACACCACCGCCGCCAGATCGACGAAGACGTTTCCGGAAACGTTGATCGGTCCGAGGTCGGCATCAAAGGTGTCCGACTGAGGCCCGAAGGGACCGTCGCTCGTGTAATCCCCCCGCGACGAATACCGGAGGTTGAGGTCGTAGAACCCGAGCTGGTCAATCCGCAGGTCGCCGTCGACGAGCATCGATCCGGAAACCGTCGTGGTCTGGTTGGCGAGGCGCTGCGTCCAGTTGTACGTCAGCGGGGTCGCCGTCGAGTTCGAGGACAGCGCCGTGGTGAATCCGATGTCCACCGTGTGCAGCAGCCGCCGGCCGTAGGACACGTCGAACGACACCGGTCCCGAAAGCGCCAGTTGTGCGACGCCGAAGTTGACCGTGCTTCCCGGAAAGTTGGCCACCGCTGCGAAGTCGATCCCGTTGGTCAGCGGATTCTCGCGCCCGATCAGCTCGAACCCGACGAAATCCAGCGCGTACGCGACGTCGCCGAACGCAAAGTCCTCCAGATCAACCATGTCCGCGCGGGCGACAGAGGCCGTCGCCGAAAGAACCAGCGCCGCACTGACCCGCCTGAACCGCCGCGATGTGACTTTCACGAGAGCACTCCCGATTCCCAACCTCCGCCGGGCGTACGACAGGGCGGCCACAAGACCGCATGATCCCTCAGACCTTATCCTGTCGCCGACGGTCCGGCAAGCAACATCATCCCCGATCCCCGGAAGGCACGTCATCGTGGTTATCGACGGATTGGTGCGCCGCGCTCGACGGACCGAGGCCGCCGTGTCCGGATAATGAGGACGATCCCCGAACCGGGCGCAAAGCCTGCGCTTCCCCGCCGACAAGAACGGTGCGATCGCCCCGGCCCGTCAATCAATACGGAATGCCGCTGCGCAGCAGCACGACCGCCGTGCAGGCGATCGCCTCCCCCCGTCCGACGGCGTCCAGACCCTCGTTCGTCTTCGCCTTGACGCTCACGCAGTTCGGCGGACACCGGGTCAGCTCGGCAACGCGCTCCGCGATCGGGCGCTTCCACGCCGAGAGCTTCGGACGCTCGGCGTGAACGATGAGGTCGAGGTTGCTGACCGCGTACCCCTCGCGGTCCACGCGCTCGACCACCTCCGAGAGCAACCGGGCGCTGTCGGCGCCGCGGAAAGCAGGATCAGTGTCGGGGAAGAGTTCGCCGATGTCGGGCAGCCCGGCGGCGCCGAGCAGCGCATCCGTCACCGCATGAAGCACAACATCGGCGTCGCTGTGCCCGGAAAGACCTCGCTCAAAGGGGATCGCCACGCCGCCCAGCACCAGCGGGCGCCCCTCGACGAGACGATGCACATCGGTCCCGATCCCGATTTTCAGCGACGGATTCATAGGAGACGTTAAACCTACCTTGCCCGCACGCCGGGCGGCAAGTTACGATCTCCCGACATGTCTTCGCAGCCGTCACAACCGGTGCGCGTGCTCTTCCTCTGCACGGCCAACGCCTGCCGCTCACAGATGGCCGAGGCGATGCTGCATCATCTCGGCGGCGACCGCTTCGAGGCGCACAGCGCCGGCTCGCGTCCGGCGGGTTTCGTCCACCCTCTGGCGATCGAGTCCTTGCACGCCCTGGGGATCCCGATCCTTTTCGCCGAGTCGAAAAGCTGGGACCGGTATGAGGGCGAGCGCTTCGACGCGGTGATTACGCTCTGCGACAGTGCGGCGGCGGAGAACTGTCCGGTGTTTCCGGGATCGCCGCTGACGGCGCACTGGGGACTGCCCGACCCGGTCTTTCACGCCGGCAGCGATGAGGAGCGGCGCGTGTACGCCTTGAGCGTGGCGCGCAGGCTGCAAGCGAAGATCGAGGGGCTTATTGCGCTGGACTGGAGTGCGCCGCCCAAAGTTCTGAAACCCCAGCTCGACCGACTCGGTGAAATCTGATTCCGCAGCCGTCGCAAGCGAGCCTGACCCGACATCATGAGCGATCCGACCCCGCGTACGACATCGTCGCACCTCCGCGACGCCCTCCTGGCGGACGGCCTGGGGTGCGGCGCGGGGGCGCGGGCGTGGGTCGCCGGACACGCGCGGCGGGTGAAGGCGACGGTCGAAGCGGCGCTCATCGGGCTGAACCGCCCGGCGGAAGGCTCGGTGGATATTGCCGTCCTGACGCCCGAGACGCTTGATGAGGCCGTGTACTTCGCGCAAAAGGTCGCCCCCCGACTGACCCCCTCCGGTGTGTTGATCGTGATCTGGGAGAACTCGGCAGACTCGCCTTCGGGCGGAAACCTCGACGAGACCGCGCTCGACCGCATGCTTCGTGATGGCGGATTCACAGGGTTCGACGCCTTCCGGATCGCCGGTCTTAGCGGCGTCCGCCTCCGCCCAGCTTCTCCCGATGCCGGTCGGGTTTGAGCCTCCGCGCGGTCTCGCCTACATTCTCCGTCGGGAGGAATCATGACGCTCGGGTTCGACAAGTCGCAGCACCCCACCGTGCAGGTCGCCGCCGCGCTGGGCGAAGTCTCGCGCCGCCACGTCGAACTGAACGAGCGCTACGGCACGCACAATTACAAGCCCCTGCCCGTCGTGATCGCCGAGGGACGGGGGTGCTGGGTGACGGACGTCGAGGGACGCCGCTATCTCGACATGCTCAGCGCGTATTCCGCGCTGAACTTCGGACACAATCACCCGGCGATCGTCGACGCCGTCCGGACCCAGCTCGATCGCGTGACGGTCACCTCGCGGGCCTTCTTCAACGATCAGCTCGGTCCCTTCTTCAAGGAGCTCGCGGAACTGACCGGGATGGACCGCGTTCTCCCGATGAACACCGGCGCCGAAGCCGTCGAAACCGCGATCAAAACCGCGCGGAAGTGGGCCTACCAGGTCAAGGGCGTCGCCCCCGATCGTGCGCGGATCATCGCCTTCGCAGGAAACTTCCACGGACGAACGACCACGATCGTCAGCTTCAGCACCGACCCGCTGGCGACGACGAACTTCGGACCGCTCACCCCCGGGTTTGACGTCGTCCCCTACGGCGACCTCGCCGCGGTGGAGAAGGCCGTCACCGGCGACACCGCCGCCGTGCTCGTCGAACCGATCCAGGGCGAGGCGGGGGTCGTGCTGCCGCCGCCGGGGTTCCTGACCGGCTTGCGCAAGCTCTGCACGGACCGCAACGTACTGCTGATCTGCGACGAGATTCAGACCGGGCTGGGACGCACAGGCCGGACGTTCGCGTTCGAGCATGAAGGAGTCCGCCCTGACGTCGTCACCCTGGGCAAAGCGCTCGGCGGCGGGCTGATCCCCGTCTCCGCCGTGGTCGGGATCGACGCCGCGATGGGCGTCTTCAAACCCGGCGAACACGGCAGCACCTTCGGCGGCAACCCGCTCGCCGCCGCCGTCGGACGCAAGGCGATCGAGCTGCTGCGCACCACCGACCTTGTCGAACGCGCCCGGTCGCTCGGCGACTACTTCCGCGGACAGCTTGAAGCGCTGCGCAGCCCGATCGTCCAGCAGGTCCGAGGCCGCGGGCTGCTCATCGGCGTGCAGATCAAACCCGAGGCCGGTCCCGCGCGGCCGATGTGCGAAACCCTCCTCCACGACGGACTGCTCTGCAAGGACACGCAGAAACAGGTCATCCGCTTCGCCCCGCCGCTCATCATCGAGCGCGCGGAGATCGACTGGGCGATGGAGCGCATCGCCGTGGTCCTGAGCGGACGCTGATTCACGAGTCGCGCATTACCGCCCTCTCAGGTTGAGGTCGCGCCGGGACAGTGGGTCCGATGCAGACCGCTTCCGAACGCACCAGATGCCGACACCAGCAACACGTTGAGTGCCTCGGAACCGTCGACCGAGCGGTTCACCTCGCAGATTCCGTCGTCCTGTCTGCGGCGCACGCGGAGCCTCGATCCGCTCACTACGACGCTGTCTCAAAGCTAAGCTGCGCCGGTAAGGACATGGGTGCTTCGAGCCCGCCCAGACGGATCAGGAAGCGGCGTGTAAGCGCCGCAAGCCGGAAGTCGAACGCTGAAAATCGAGGGAAACGGACACGTTGATTCCGTAGCGGTATCCGGGCCGGACGATCGGAAGGAACTCGTCGCCGTCCTTTGACGCATTCGTCCGGCACGCCGGGTTGACCCTTCCCCTGTGCCCCGCCAACCCACGGGCGGCATGCGGATACGAACCCCGCCGCGTACCGTCGTCCCCGGGTCCGCGCGGACATGAAGTCCACGATTTCCGGCGGGTTTGCGGATGCGGGGGGATCGTCCGGTTCGGGTGCGCCCTTGCCAGCGTCGCGCGGCGCCGGTAAGGGAACCGCATGAGATGGACGCAGTTTTTCATCGTGACGGCCAAGGAAACGCCGTCGGACGCGGTCGTGCCCTCGCACCAGCTTATGCTCCGCGCGGGACTGATCCGCCAGGTGGTCGCGGGGGCATACACTTATCTTCCGCTGGGGCTGCGGTCGCTGCGGAAGGTCGAGGCGATCGTCCGGGAGGAGATGAACCGCGCCGGAGCGATCGAGCTGCACATGCCGGCGATGCACCCGATCGAGCTGTGGGAGCAGACCGGGCGCGTCGCCGCGATGGGCGACGTCCTCCTGCGCCTGCACGGGCGCGGCGAGGACTGGCGCAGCCGGACGGTTCTCGGTCCGACGCACGAGGAGATCATCACCGAGCATGCCCGGACGTACCTGAACAGTTACAAGCAGCTCCCCGTCAACTTCTACCAGATTCAGACGAAGTTCCGCGGCGAGGCGCGTCCGAAGAGCGGCGTCCTGCGCACCCGTGAATTTCTGATGAAGGATGCCTACTCCTTCCACACCTGCAAGGAAGGCCCCGGCGGACTCGACGAGGGCTACCAGGCGATGTACGACGCCTACTGTCGCATCTTCTCGCGCTGCGGGCTTCCCTACGTCGCGGTCGAGGCCGACTCCGGACCGATCGGCGGCGACGCCTCCCACGAATTCATGGTCGAGACCGACGCGGGTGAGGATTTCCTCGTCAAAACGGACGACGGGTCGTACGCGGCGAATCTGGAGCGGGCGGAGGTCGCCCCCGTCGCGGACGTCGGCGACGGACGGGACGAGCCTCTGAAGCTCGTCTCCACGCCCGGGCACACGACGATCGAGCAGGTCTCGACGCTTCTGGGGTGCGCCCCGTCGAAGATGATCAAGACGATCCTTTACGTCGCGGACGGCGCGCCGCTGATCGCCCTCGTGCGCGGCGATCACAACGTCAACGAGGCGAAGCTGAAGCGCGTCGCCCGCGTCCTGACACTCGAACCGGCGGACCCGGCGCTGATCAAGAACCTGACCGAAGCCGAGGTCGGCTACGCGGGCCCGGTGGGGTTGAGCAACGTGCGGATCATCGCGGATCAGGCCGTCACCGTCATGCACGACGCGGTCACCGGCGCGAACAAGACCGATCATCACCTGACCGGCGTGAACCCGGGGCGGGACTTCGAGATCCGCGAGGCCGCTGACATCCGCGACGCGGTCCCCGGCGATCGGGCGAAGAACGGCCGCCCGCTGACGTTCCGCAAGTGCATCGAGGTCGGGCACGTCTTCAAGCTGGGGACGAAATACAGCGTGGCGATGGGCGCGGAGTTCCTCGACGAGAAAGGCGCGTCCCACCCGATGATCATGGGATGCTACGGCATCGGCCTGAATCGCATCGTCGCCGCGGCGATCGAGGCGTCGCACGACGCCAACGGGATCATCTGGCCGGCGAGCATCGCCCCGTTCCGGGTGATCGTCTGCTCGCTGGACGTGCGCGAGGCGGAAGTCATGAACGTCTCGCAGAAGCTGCACGACGAACTGGAGTCCGCCGGCCTCGACGTCCTCTGGGACGACCGCGACCAGCGCCCCGGCGTCAAGTTCAAGGACGCAGACCTGGTCGGCGTCCCCGTGCGCCTCACGGTCGGCAAAAAGGGCCTCGCCGAAGGCGTCGTCGAAGTCACAACCCGCAAGGACGGTCAGGTCCGCAAGGTCGCGCCGGAGCAGGCGCGAGCGGAAATCCTCCGGCTTGTTTCCTGAAACGTACTTTCACGCAACGTGCGCACGGAATGCTTGTCACGCAAACCCCGGCATGTTGCCGACTGCGAGAACGGCCTGCACTGAACTGTAGTACACGGCAATGCTCCGCAATGCAGAGTTCGGTTGCGCTCGCTGCGGACCGGAGGTCCGCGATCCGCAAAGATATGCCCGGTTACTCTGATGACCCCGGTTGGGCGATGCCGAAGTTGCCTTCGGGGCGGTTGCGGAGGATGGCGGTGACGGCGGTGGGGCGGTCGGCGCGAGCGGTTCCGGGAGCGGTGTCGCGGAGGGCGATGGCGCGGGTCTCGGTCCCGCCGCCGGGGGCGACCGGCGACGCGCCGGAGGGATGCGCGATGACGAACCCGAGGTCGGCTTCGGAAAGCCCGCGGGCGTCGTAGAAGGAGAAGGTGCGGTCGAAGGTCGCCTGGCGCATCCACATGCGGGCGATGTTGTCCTGCGTCGCGTATTCGCCGGGGAGGACGAGGCGCTCCTGTGTCCGTCCGCTGCGCAGGCGCTGGATCGCGTTGACCAGGCCCTCGGTTGCCAGCGAAATGGTGAAGCGTCCGGTGTGCGGTTCGACGCGGATTTCCCAGTCCCGCGTTCCCTCCTTCGCCAGCGTGGCGACCGGGGAGGTCACGGTCAGTTCGCTGCGCAGCGTGCCCGTGCTCGACGCCCCGCGGACCGCGCCGTAGCCCAGTCCGACGTCGATGCGCTCGACGTTTCCGCTCCGGCGGAACTCGTTCACACAGGCGAGCGTCGCCCGCTCGATCGAGACGTAGTGCGCCTCGCCGAACCGCAGCACGAGTCGCGAGCGCAGCCCGGTGCGGATCAGCGTGCCGCCGGGAAGGAGATCCCCCTGCACCAGCGGCGTCCAGCCCTCATCAGCGGCGGCGCGCGTCCCGAGGGCGGCGCGATCGGCCCGACCCTCGACGTCCACCACTTCCGCGAGACATTCCTCGCCGACCGGAGACGACGGGTCGCTCACGGCGGGCGCGACGCGCGGTGGAGACATGTTCGCCGGAGGGGCGGCGTCGGCAGACGCGACTCCCGCCGCGCACCACGCGGCGAATCCGAAGGCCCGTGTGACCTGTGCGGCAAATATCGCTGAGCGCCGTCGCGCGATCATGTTTCGCCGTCTCCCGTGCGGCGGACGCAAAAGACATCCGCAAAAACCCAACGTTCGCAGGAATGCCGCTCTTATGATAGCCGCATCGACGGCATTCGTCATCACCCGATGCCGGTTCTTCGGCGCCCGGCGCGGCATGAGGGGCACGCGGAAACCGGGTAATACCGGAAAAACGGGGCCTGGAAGGTGAACGTGAGCAGCTTGGCTGCCCAGCGAAACTGGGGTATGATTCGCCGAAGCGCTGTTGGGGAACTCGCATAAACGGCTCGAAACCCCGCTTGCCTACCCTTGACCTTGCTTCGCAGCATCAAGGACCGGCGGTCGCGGTTTGGTTTTGAAACCGCGCGTTTAAAGGGTCTTCGTAAGAGAGGCGACTCAGGAACGCTTCCTTACCGGGCGCGGCTCGGTTTTGCGGCGGCGATCCGCGGTGGCTTCGCACCCGGAGCGTTTTTCGCCGGCCCCCGTGAGAGGCGCTGATTCTGCGGGGCGTGGGCGTTAGCGGAAGGGAGAAGGCGGTTCGGGTGGAAGTCAGGCTGGCGAAATCGCGGGGGTTCTGTTTCGGGGTCGAGGACGCCGTGGAAATCGCGGAGCGCGCCCTGGCGGATCACGGGGCGGGAAACGTCATCGCTCTCGGTCCGGTCATTCATAATCCGCAGGTGGTGTCGCGGCTGGAGGAGCGGGGGCTGAGCCAGACCGGCGTGCTGGAGCGGATCGAGGCGGGCAAGTCGGTGCTGATCCGGTCGCACGGCGCGCGTCCGGAGACGTATGAGGAGGCGCGGGGGCTGGGTCTGAACATCGTGGACGCGACGTGCGTGCTGGTGAAGCACGCGCAGGACGCGGTGCGGCGGTTGCACGAAGAAGGTTATCACGTCGTGATGATCGGCGATCCGAACCACCCGGAGGTGCGCGGGGTCATCGGATACGCCCCGGTCGTAACGGTGATCGACGAGGGGTCGGACCTGGAGGACGCGCTGCCGTACCGCGAGCGCCTGGGCATCGTGGCGCAGACGACGCATTCGCCGGAGCACGTGGCGCAGATGATCGCGAAGATCCTCGTGCGTCCGTACAAGGAGGTGAAGATCATCAACACGCTCTGCCTGGAGGTGACGCGGCGGCAGGAGTCGGCGCTGGCGTTGTGCGACGAGGTGGAGGTGATGTTCGTGCTGGGCGGGCTGAAGTCGGCGAACACGCGCGAGATGGTGCGCCTCTGCCGGGAGAAGGGGCGGGAGACGCATCACCTCGAGACGCACGAGCAACTCACCGCCGACATGACGGCGGGCAAGCGCGTCGCCGGCGTGACGGCGGGGGCGTCGACGCCGGAGTGGGTCATCGCCGAATTTGTCGAGAAGCTCCGGGCCATCCCGGTCGGCCCTTCCGATCCTGAAGCGCCTTCGGGCGCCCTCCTCCGCACGGACTGAAGCCCTCAGTTCGCCGTGCGTCAGTAACCGGGGAAGTACCAGTCGGACTCGACCATCACCCTCGGATGGCGCACCTCGGCATGACCGTCGTAGAACGATTGCGCAATGCCGCCGGGGTGTCGCATGTCAGCCGCGACGCGCGGAAACGCACCCCTGGCGAGCTGTGACCCGCGGAAGACGTCGTGGTAAACGAAGATGCGATGTCCCCGGTCGCTGGAGAAGCCCGACGGCATGTACTTGTGTGCTTCGGTGTTGTAGATGATGCCCGCGGGATTCTTGATCTCCGACAGGAGTTCGGGCGGATCATCCGGCGAGCGGTCGGCGCGCCAGTGTCCGTCTTCGTTCGGTTCGGAACGCTGAGTGTCCATCGATCCGCTGATGTACACTTTGGGGAACCCGTTGACCACGTAATCCAGCGTCTGCTCGCCGATGCGCGTCTGCGTCTGCGGATCGGTGAGGTCCTCCGGATACTCAGGGCATTGCAGTTTCGGAACCTTGCCGAATTGCGGCGCATAAAGCTGCAGCCGATCAATCTCGTAGCCGATCATCTCGACGATCATGACCGCCCAGGGGAACTCGTCCTGTCCGCCGTCGATGTCCTTTGGAAGGAAGTCGTTGAATTCGTTGCCGTACATTCCGAGCGCGTGCCCCAGATCGCGCAGATTTGACGTGCAGACGATGGCCCGCGCCTGACGACGGGACCGGTGCAGCGAGGGTAGAAGGATCGAGATCAACAGGGCGATGATCGCGATCACGACGAGCAATTCGATCAGCGTGAACGCACGCGCGCGTCGAGCGTCCGGCAGCAGCGTCATGGCAAGATCCTCCATCTCCGGCGAGGCCGCGGTTCCCCGATCCTTCGCTTGTACGGGAACCCCTCGGAAGATTCAAGCTTTTTTCGCCGGGATTTCATTCCGGCGGTTCCTTTGCCGCTCTGGAAAGGTTCGTTCCGGCGTTCAACGGATGGCGTGCACCCAGAGGATTCCGGTGCTTCCGCCGGAGGGGTCCGCGTAAGGGAGGATCCGGCCTCCGGCGACCTCGAGAGGCTCCCCGTCCCGGGCGATCGAGTGCCCGACGACCAGC
The DNA here is from genome assembly GCA_013360585.1 of Phycisphaerae bacterium. Taxonomy (GTDB): domain Bacteria; phylum Planctomycetota; class Phycisphaerae; order UBA1845; family UBA1845; genus JABWBH01. The sequence goes on from JABWBH010000029.1 coordinate 32,186, forward strand.
CCGAGCACGCCGCCCATCACCACGTCGCTGAAATAATGCTCCTCATCTTCCAGTCGCGTGTACCCGACCAGCGCGCCAAGCCCGTAAAGCGGAACCCCCACCCAGGGTCCGTACTCCTCGTGCAGGACGGAGGCGAAAGCGAAGGTGCTCGCCGTGTGCCCGCTGGGGAACGAGCCGAACTCTCCGTTGGGGACGTCGTCCCACGTCGCGGCCTTGCCGAGGATGACGGTCGCCCCGGTCAGCGCCAAGGCCCGGAAGAGTTTTGTGCTCACTTCGTAGGTGCGGTCGTCCTCTTGCTGGTGTCCGACGAGGTAGAAGATTCCCGCGACGCCGAAGTGCAGACCGGGATTTCCGAGAGCGCCGAAGGCGTCGCGCCAGTCATCTTTGAACGTCCGGTGGGTTCTGAAAGAGTTTTCGACCGTGTCGTCCACATCGGTGGCTTGCAGCGTCAGCGACGCGCCGTAGGTCAGCCCCAGGATGACAAGGTTGGCGCGGTCGGTGTAGACCTGCTTCGTGTCTTCCCAGAAAACGCCGGGGAATTCCTGAATATCGCGAACGATCGTCTCCCCCAGCCCCGGCAGGGGCCGGCGCGCCGGCGTGGACGGCGGGAGGGTCGGATCGCCTGCGTCGCCCTGTGAGTCGCCCAGATCGCTGATCGTGAGGTCATGCGATCGCTCGACGCCGGAACCCGCCGGAACGGACGTGCGGTTCGCCCGGACCCGCATCCCTGCGACGTGTTCAACGCGCGCGGCGTCCGGACGGCCCGCCCCCGCGACGGGAAAAGAGACCTGAGCCAACATCGAGATCGAACGCGCCGGTTCAGCGTTTCGGTCCGGGGTGTTGGAGCACCCTCCGATCCCCAGGATCGAGATTGCCGACACCATCCCCGCGCGATTGAAATTGAAATTGAACATACTCGCGGACGAGCCTCCTTCCGTGATGGCGATGTTGTGACTTTGCCTATCGCTTCGGCTTTACCTGCGCGGGAATATTGACGTAGCCCGCGGGGATGTGCCACGCCCGACGGGTGGGGCGTGCTGAGCCGGAGTCGCATCACGCGCCAAATTGTGAACCCGCGTCGCATTATCATTGTTGACTGACGCGAACGCAGAAAAAAAGGCGTTCGTAGAGCGTTTTTCGAGTTCTTCTTTTGCGATCGCAAAAATCAGGCGGTGTCAATATTTGTCTTGCCTCTCCGGAGGAAGCGGCGCATAATAAATCCTGTGAATGCTTGCCGCGCGTTGGCTTGTTCGTCCTCCCCCTGAAAAGAACCGGTGACCGGAACTGCGATGCGGTGATCGCCGCTTCGGTGAGCTGCGCCCGTGCATGACGAATGCGAGTCTTCAGGAGTTTTTAATGATCCCCGCAGCGAACTGCGCGAGTGACCGGAGATAGGCGTTGCTCGGGTCGGTTCTGCGAGGGAATCAAGGGGTCGTGGTGGTCATTTTATATCGGAGGAACATCGAGATGGTTGGTTTGCTGGGGATTGCGGTTTGTATTTCGATGGCGGCGCCGCCGCCGGGCGGTCCGGTGCTGGCGGGGGGCGCGGTCAAGCTGACGCCGACCGTCGAAGGGGTGGACCTGTCTGAGTTCTTTACGGCGTGGTCCACGCAGATCCCCGATCTGCCTGGGGATTCGGGAATGCCTTTCGCCGTCGAGTTGGAGCTGGGCGGCGGGAGGTACACGCTGGTGCTGGATCCGTTCTCGGTGCGCGCCGAGGGTTTCCAGGCGCTGGTGGTCCGCGACGGAGAACTGGTCGAGGTTCCGGTCGAGGCGCCGAAGACCTACCGCGGGTACGTGGAGGGTCTGCCCGGCAGCATCGCCGGCGGTTCGTACTATGACGGGCAGTTGCGTCTCGTGATCGAGATGGGCGATCTCGGCAGCTACGGCGTTCAGCCGGTCGCGGATTTTGTGCCGGGCGTGAATGCTTCGCTGCACGTGGCGTATGCGGCGACGGATTCGTTTACGGACGACTCGTGGACCTGCGGAACCGATGAACTGCGTCACTCCTTTGGCGGAATGCAGCATCATCTTGATCAATCCGAGGCCAACGGTCCCAACCCCGCCGGCGGCGATCGCACGGCGGAGGTGGCGTTTGACACGGACTTCGAGTTCTTCACGCGCCGCGGCAGCGTGCAGGCGTGCATTGATGACATCGAGGCGATTCAGGCGGGCGTCGACGTGATTTACGAGCGCGACGTGAACATCTGCCACGTGATCTCGCGGATCATCGTCCGCGACACGTCCAACGATCCGTATTCCGGGACTGACGCCGAGACGATCCTGACCCAGTTCCAGAATCACTGGAACAGTCAGCAGGGCGGCGTGCAGCGCGACCTGGCGCATCTGATGGCCGGACGGTCGCGGGACGGCGGCATCCTGGGCATCGCATACCTGAGCGTGGTGTGCAACCGCAGCTCGGCTTACGGCGTGTCGTGGACGCTGTTCTCCAGCAACATGACGCAGCGCGTGGCGCTGACCGCGCATGAGGAAGGGCACAACTGGGGCGCCGGGCACTGCTGCAGCGGGTGCAGCGGGTGCAGCACGTGCCGGATCATGTGTCCGTGCCTGGGGGGATGCTCCGGGAACATCACGAGCTTCGGCACGTCGGAGATCAATCAGATCACCAACCACCGTAATTCTCGCAACTGCCTCACGGACGGATGCGGCGGCGGCGGTGGCGGCGGTGGTGTTCAGTGCGGGGACGTCAAGAATCTCAAGGCCCGGTGCCGCGACAACGGCGCGATCAAGGGCAAGGTCATCCTTTTCGACGAGACTCACGACGGCGAAGAAGTGATCATCAGCATTGACGGACGCAACTTCACGCTGACGATCGCGAACGGTCGCGCGCCGTTCAATGTCTGCTGCTACACCGGACCGGGACACAGCGTGTCACTGGTCGATCCGGGTAACTGCATCACGATCCAGGTGAGCTGCAACTAGTTCGACTTGGAGGAGGAGGGGTCGGGCGGCCGATGGGAGCTGGGCTCCGACGGCGGGTCCGGCGTCTAAGGCGCGGGCAGGCGACATTGGGGCGCCTGCCCGCGCTTGTGTTTTCCATCACGCTTCCGGTCAGGCGGCGGCGTCCGGGGTTCCACGGTCCGATGGAAGGCTTACGTCGGTGCGAACCGCCGCTTGAGCGCAAGATAAGGCAGCAGAAACCCCGCCGTCGCCAGCCACCCCGCCACGCCCGCGCCGAGGCTCGCCAGCGCGGCGTCGATCAACACGATCAGCGCGATCAACCCGCCCACCGCGCCTCGAGTCGCTTCCGCGCTCGATCTCGTGATCGACGTGACTCCGATGGCGACCATCACCGTCATCAGAAGAACCGCCGAAACGATGACGCCCAGCCCGTGTTGCGCATCTCCCGGCGACGAAGGCGATATCTCGACGACGATCGGCATCAGCGCCAGACCCGCAAGCATCCCCAGCCAGCCGGGCAGCAGGGCGAGCCGCTTCGAGGTTCCGACCTCATGCCGCGCGAACACGGTCAGGCCGGCGACGTACACCGCAAGACACCCGGCCGCGAGCGGCCACGCCACGTGATGCCGCACCAGCGCCTCGATCGAGAACGCCGGATGCAGCGATGCTCCCAGCAGAAAGTTGATCCCTCGGCACAGCCCCATCAACGCGGGACCGAGCACGCTGCGCTTGAACACGTTGTACGCGACGATCGTGGTCGCCAGCACCGCCGCGACGCATCCCGGACGAACGCCCGCGCCCGGCGACAGCAACCCGACGCACGCCGCAAGCAGCAGCCCGGCCGCAAAATGTTCGACGGTCACGTGCGCCGCCGCCCCGCGCGCGATCCGGCCCGAGGGGATCGGCCGCTCGGGTCGTTCGTGAGCGTCCTGCGCCGCGTCAATCACGTCATTCAGCGCCACTCCCCCGGCGTACAACGACATCGACGCCGCACACGCCAACCCCAGCGGCAGCGCCCCGTCGATCGACTCAATTCCGGAGAAGACCCCGCTGATCGCCGCGCCCGCGATCACGTCCGGCGGCGCCGTGAAAAGATTCGGCACGCGCACCAGCTCGAAATACGCCCGCGCCCGCGGACTCACTCCCGCCCCCCCAGCAGCGGCGACAAGACCCGCCGCGCCTCGGTCCCGGCTGCGTCCGGGTCGTCCACGTAAGGATAAAGCTCGACCGTGACCCAGCCGTCGTATCCGGTCCGCCGGATCGCCTCGAACACCGGCGCGAAGTCGATCGCCCCGCGACCCGGAACCAGATGCGCATGCACCCGCGTCGCGGCGATGTCCTCGACGTGATAGTGGCGCACAAAGGGCGCCAGCCGGGCGACCGCGCCGGGCAGATCCTCTCCCACGCAGTACATGTGCCCGATGTCGAAGTTGATTCCGAACGCCGGAGACGTGACCCGCTCGCAAAGATCGAGCGTCTGCGCGACGTTCTCGATCAGAAGCTGCGGTTCCGGCTCGACGAGCAAGGACACCCCGACGTCCTCCGCAACCCGAAGCGCCTCATGCAGACCGGCCACGAAAAGGTCCGTCGCCTCCTCGCGCGTCATGCCGGATTCCAGCGGGCCGCCCGGTTCCGTCGAGATCGACGGCGCTCCGAACCGCGCCGCCAGGCGCAGCGCCGCGATCGTGTGCTCGATCCGCACCCGCCGCAACGCGGCGTCACGCTCGATCCACGAGGGATGCCAGTATACGTGCCGCGCGTCGCCCACCGCCTGCATCATGAACGCATTGACGTTCGAGATCGAAAGCCCGACCTCGGCGACGCAACGCCGGATCGCCTCCGCCCGCGTCGCCGAGGTTGCCGCGGGCCACGCGTGCGGCGCGTCCGCCATCAACTCCACCCCCGCATACCCCAGCGCCGCCACCCGCCGCACCGCCTCCTCGACCGGGAAACGCAGGTAGGCATTCGTGCTGTATGCAAGCCTCATGTTCGGATAAGCGCCTGACCGAGCCGCGCGCGTCCGCAAGCGGTCCACCTACGTCACGCCGCGCGTGAACTCTAGCCTAAGCCGCACCCGGTTTACACGCCACTGCTGGGAGGACAGAGGAGGATCGCGTCCGCGGTCGTCGGAGGCGGCGACGCCTCGGCGGCAGGCGGAGCAAAGGAGAGGATCGGCGCAAGATCGGGACGCTGATGGCGCCACATGCCGACCACCGTCTCGATGTCGGGGTTCGGATCGCCTTCCTGAAGGCGGGTCCACGCATCGAACCGTCGCAGCACACCGACCAGCACCAGGTCATGATCCGCCGGGCGCCCTCCGTGATCCGGCGCCTTCGCGATCGACAACGCCAGCCGCGCCGCCGAAAGTGGCGACAGATCCGCCAGCCGCAGAATGCATGTCCGCGCCACCGGCCAGGTGAACGCCTCGCACGATCGCGACCGCTTCCACAACCCCGACAGCGACGACCAGTGCCGCTCGATCTCCTCCAGCGACCCCGCGCCCAGCGTCGTTATCAGCCGCTGTTGCAGGTTTTGCGTCAGCCGCGCATGAATGTCGCGCTCGATCCCCCCCGCCGGCGCCAGGTCCACGAATTCCGCCGACATCGCCAGCAACCGCGGAACGTCCGCCTGCTCCACCTCATCCGCCGCAAGGTACCACTTCCCGACCTGATCGAGGCTTCGCAGCGCCGGATTCGAAAACGCCAGCGACGTGCGCCTTGAAAGTTCGCCGATCCGGTCCCGGCGCCACTGCCGCTCGACGAAGTCCAGCCACTCGCTGCGCACCGGCGCGGTTTCGACGCTCCGCGCCGCGTCAATGAACGTCGTCTCCTGCCCCTCGCACAATTCCCGCGACCGCGCGTCATCCCCCGACACCACGACGAGATGATGCGCGCGGGTGTTTGAATACCGCAGTCCCGCCGACATCGACATCGTCAAGCGCAGCGGCCCCGGCAGCGCCATCCAGAGCAACTCCGCCTCCTCGGTGGGCAGCCCCGCCACCTGAAGTACGACGGCCTTGCGCTGCATGAGCAGATGCGCCACGTGACGCCGGACCGCGATCCCCGCCGCGCCTCCCGGAAACGCCCCGTCTTCTCCGACGCACATGCCGTCGCAGGTCAGCGCCGCGGGAGGCAGCGGATCCTTCGGTTTGAGTTGCGGCTCGGTCAGGTCGCGGTCCATCGCTGCGCGCAGCACCGCAAAAGGATTGTATCCGAAACGTTCGTAATCCTCGCGCTCGAGCACCAGGTTGTACGTGTACACGCGCTGTCCCCGGCGTCCGGTGTGCTCCGCGCCCGCGGTTCGCGTGTACGCCACGCACATCCGCCCCGTCGCAAGCGGGTACGCCGCCAACCCGATCGCGTCCGGCGCGGGGCTGCAAAGCGCCTCGTGCGAGGGAGAAAACCGCGTGATGATCTGCTTCTCCTCGACCCGCAGCGACCGCGACGACGCAACGATCCGGTACCCCTCGCCCGTGGGCGTCCGGATCGACGTGAAGATCGCCGGGTGCGCGACGATCTCCGCCTTCGCGGGGGATGAGGCGCGCGCCACACACGCCGACCCGCCCCCAAGACGCGGATCGTCCGTTATGACAGGTGCGCCAGAACCCACTCAAACGGCTCCAGGATGCCCCGCGGCGAGCAGTGCAGCGGGTAGGGGATAACGTTGCCCTCCGCGTCGTGCGCATACCCCAGCGACCCCACGACGCTCGCCGCGAAAAAGTCATACTTCTCGAACCGGCTCTCGCAGAGGTTCCACGTCCGGTTCAGGTTCGTCTTCGCAAAAATCCGCGGATCGTCGAAGCACTCGGGGCAGTAATCCCCCTTGCACAGCACGATCGCCACCGGCGTGTCGATCTTCTCCCCGCGCTTTTTCGCGAAGATGCCGTCCAGATACGACAGCAGCTTCAACGCGAAAAAGTCCGGCTGCGGAGATCCCGCCGCCGCCACCCCCGCGTCCACCAGTAGCAGCGACCCCGCGCTTTTCTCCAGCAGGCTGCGGATCACGGTGTACGTCTTCGGCGACGACACCTCCGCCGCCAGCGCCTCGCCGGCCATGTCGGGCATGACCAGATCGTAGATCATGTCGCCGTGTCGGTGATGCGCCACCTGATAGTACGCCCAGTGCCACTGATCGACTTCCGTCGGGGTCTTCGGAGGGAATTGTCGCGTCCCGAGGTGGCTGACTACGTTGTGCTGAAGGTTGACCGAGTACGCGCCCTTCGGGACCGCCTCGAAATCCCCGGCGCGCTTGCTGAGCATGTCCAGCAGCGTCCCGAGGTACACCGTCTTGCCCGTGTTGCTCTCGCCGATGACGCTGACGATGCACGGGTCGCGGTCCTGCGCCGCGGCCTCGTGTATCAGCGCCATCGGCGCGTAGCACCGCGAGCAGACCAGCGCGTCCGGCTTGTTCTCCGCCTCGCAGATCAGGCACGGCGTCGACGCCGTCGTCATCATCGTCGTCGTCAGCATGAATGCGCTCTTTCAATCAAATTCGGCAGCTCTCGATGACGCGCCCGCCGCCCGTCTACGCGTTCATCCACGGGGCGTCCTCCAGATTCATCGCAAGACGGAAGCCCAGATTGTGAGTCCGACCCAGCGCGATCTGCCCCGTGCGGAACTGGCTCGTCGCCTGCGCCTCGAAATACGCGTCGAACGCCGCTCCGCGCACCGCGTACATCGGCATCTCCCCGACGATCGGCTGACCTTCCGGATCGAGAATCTCGAACCGCGACGACGTCCACTCCCAGACGTTGCCCACCAGTTGCCGCACGCCGTTCGGCGCCGCCCCTTCCGGGTACGCGTCCACCGGGACCGTCGTCCCCAACCCCGTCAACCAGACGTTGCATCGCTGCGTGTTCATCGCGTCGCCCCACGGAAAGCGCCGCAGGACGTCCGCGTCGCTCTTCACGTGCCAGCTCGCCGCCATCTGCCACTCCGCCTCCGTCGGCAGACGCTTCCCCGCCCACGCCGCATACGCCATCGCCTCGTACCAGCACACCCCCACCACCGGATGATCCGACAACCGTCGGTCATGACGGCCCTCACGCCAGTAACGCGGCGCCGTCGTCCCCGTCCGGTCCTTCATCTCGATGATGTGCGGCCAGATATCCTCCGGCCACAGCGACAGCTCGTCGTACCCCCCGGCGTCCACGAAGTGCTGAAACTGCGCGTTGGTCACGCAGTAGACGTCCAGCAGAAACGGCGCGACCGATAGCGCCTCCTCGCCGTCGTCGCCGTCCGTGTCGATCCGCCGTACCAGGGTGATCTCGCCCGCCGGAACCAGCGCCAGGCTTTCCTCGAGGCGCCTTTCCGCCTCTTGAAGCAGCGGGGGCGCCGACGGATGCGTCTTCCACCGGTCCGCCTGACGCAGCGCCGCCGCGTGCCGTTGCTGCCGCAGCATCTCACGCAGCGGGTCGTCGTCCGGGAACTCGCGCGGGGCAGGCTCGTACGTCGTCATCAGGTGGGGCGGTTCGCTCACCGTGGCGCGCGCCCGAACCCCGGACGGACGACCCCCGTTGCCCCCTTTCTTCAGCCGGTCAAAAAGTCTCAGACCCATCACGCTGACCTTCCTCGCCGATCCCGCGGCGTCGCTACGCCCCGATCGCCTTCCGCTTCGCGTCACGACGCAGCTTCTTGAACTGGTCCGCCTGTCCCGGTTTCTCCGCCGGCGCGGCCGGGGCGGACGTGGACGGCGTCGGAACCGGGGGCATGACCCGCGGTGGAGGCGGCGTGAACCCCGCGCCCCCCGTCGCTCCCAACCGGCGCATCAACTCCTCCCGCTGCGCTGCGACTTCCGACAGATCATGCTGAAGCTGTGTCTGAAGCGCCTGAATCGTCTCCTGCGCCGCCGACATTTCCGCGGCTCGCAGCTCGCACTGTTTCCACTGCACGGTGATCTGCTGCTCCCGCTCGTCCAGCATGCGCCGCTGCTGCTCCAACTGGCCCGCCACCTGCCGAACGTACGCCTCCTGTTGCGCGACTTGCGCCCGCAGCGCCTCAACCTCCCGATGTTGCGCGTCCGCTCGCGCCAGCGCCTCCGACGCCTCCGACTCCCGCGCCGAAAGCTCCGCCTCGACCGCTTCCACCCGCGCCCGCTCCGCCTCGACCGCCTTGCGCTCCCGCGCCAGCTCCGCCGCGTCCCGCGCCCGCTGATTCTCGATCTCGGACGTGGACCGCGCCAGCGCCGATTGAAGCGCCTCGAACGTCGCCCGCTCCTCCGCCAGCTTCGCCTCCTGCGCCTTCAACACCTCCTCACGCTTCGTCAGCGCCGCCAGCAACGTCTTCAGCTCGGACTGCTTCGACTGCGCCTCTCCCGACTGCCGCTGGGCGTCCGCGAACGTCGCCGCCAGCGCGGACTCGCGCTCCGAAAGCGCCGCCGCCTTCTCGTTGAGTTCCGTCCGAATCCGCTCCAGATCCTGCCGCGCCCGCTGTTGCTGCGCCTCCCACGCCTCGCGATCCTTCGCCGTCTTCTGCTGGTCGATCGACAGCGCGTCCGCGCGCAGCTCCGCGTCGGCGACTCTCGCCTGAAGCGCCTCAATCTGCTCGCGCAACCCCGTGCGCACCGCCTCCACCGCGGCGAGAAGCGCCTGTCCGGCGGCGTGAAGCCCTTCCGCTTCGCGGCCTGTCTGCGACTCGGATCGGTCAGTCCGTTCTTGCATGAGATCGTCGCTTCGTGCCTCACCCGCGCCCGACGCGCGGCACCCGGCTCCGGTACCTCCACTATAAGATCGTCGGCGAAGCACTCCGCCGTCGTTAGGCGCGGGCGCCTCTCCGGCGCGTCTCGCCCAATAACGCCACCGCCGCCCGGCATCCCCCCTGATTCCCCCGCTGAATCACCGCACACGCCGATCTCCTATCGGACTCGCCCGTCGCGAACGCTTACCGCCGTCCCCGTTTTTGCCGATGCCCCGGGTACGCAACGCCGCGCGGAATCCACCGGGCGGGAAGGAGTTCAGACGCGCATGCCGACCACTCAACCCCTTGCCGAACTGCTTGAATCCGTGGACCACGCCGTCGCGCCCTTCGAGTCCGCGCTCGTCGATTTCTTCAGCCGCGTCGAAACCTGGGAGACCTCCGCCGAACAATCCTTCCGTCAGCAACACTCCGCTCGCACGGCCCTCGATCGGCGGCAGTCCGAACTCGACGCCCGCGAAAAGGAGCTTGACGAAGAAGCCCGCCGCGTCGCCGACGCCGTCAACGCCCTTGTCGTTCAGAAGGAAGGTCTCGAGCAACTCCGCCACGACGTCGAGCGCGGCCGCAAGGACTGCGAACGCCGGCAGAACGATCTGAAGAACCAGATCGCCGAGCTGGAGAAAATCCGCGACCAGATCACGCAGTCGCGCGAGCGCCTCGACCTCGACCGCGAGACGCTCCAGCGAGACGCCGATCGCCTTGCGCACGAGCAGCGCCTCCTCCGGGAGCAGCAGAATTCCCTGACCTCCCGCGAGTCCGCGCTGAAGGAGCGCCTCGCCGCCCTCGACGCCCGCTCCGGGGAACTCGACGCCCGCGAGACCGCCATCCAGCAGCGCGCCCTCGAAACCGAGGAACGTGACGTCGCTTTCCACGGTCGGGAGAAGGAACTGACCGCACGCGCCGCAGCCCTGGAACGCGATCAACTCGCCGCCACGCGCGAGCGCGAACTGCTTGACGCCCGACGCCGCGAACTGCAAGCCGACGCCGCCGAACTGGAAACCGCCCGTCGCGCCCTCGAGGAGCAGACCCGGGCCGCCGCGACCGCCGCCGCAGAGCAGGCCCGCGACGCGGAGGCACGCGCTCGCGACGTGGAAAAACGACTCCGCGCCCTCGACGCCCGCGAAAAACGACTCGATGCCCGACAGGAGGCCCTCGACGCCGCGCTCAAGGAACTCGAATCCGCCCGCGCCCGCTTCGAGAGCGAGACCGCGGCGAAGGAGGAAGCTCTCGCCGAACGTCTCCGCGAACTCACCGAACTGAAGGAAGGCTCGCAGGCCGATCAGGATCGCCTCCGAAACGGCTTCGCCGAAATCGAAAAGGTCCGCGCCGAACTCAAGGAACGTGACGCCGCGCTCAAGACGGAGCAGCGCAGGCTCGAAGAGGAACGCCGCGCGTTTGAAACTCAGGTCCGTAAGCAGCAGGAGTTCGTCGACAATCTCGGGTCTGCCGAGAAGGATCTGCTCGCCCGCGAGGCTCGCCTTCAGGAGCAGTCTGCACAGCTCGCCGCCCGAGAAGCCGAATGCGCCTCCCGCGCCGACGACCTCGCCGCGCAGGAGAAATCCCTCGCCGCCCGCCTCGCCGAACTCAACCCGCGCGCCGCCGAACTCGACGCCGCCGAGGCCCGCCTCGCCGATCGCGCCGCCGCGATCGAAGCTCAAACCGCCGCCCTCGTCGAGCGCGAGCAGAAGTCCGCCGCCGCCGCCCGCGAACTTGAGGCCCGCGAACGCGAACTGGTCCGCGCTCGTCAGCAGTTCGAGCAGACCGCCCGTCAGGACGCCGCAAACGTGGAAGCCCAGCGCGCCGATCTCGCCGAGCGCCTCGCCCACCTCGAACGCCGCGAAGCCGACCTGCTCGACGTGCAGGGACAGATCGACGCCGCCCAGCGACGACTTGCCGATGTCGAACGCGCCGCGGAGACGAAGACCCGCGCCCTCAAGGCCGACCGCGACGCCTTCGAGCAGACCCGCGCCGCTTTCGAGCAGACCCTCCGCTCCGACCGCGCCGCCCTCGCCGCACGCCACGCCGAACTCGACGAGCAGACGCGCCTCCTCGACGACCGGGAGGCCCGCCTCGCCGCACGGCAGGAGGACGCCGCCCGTGCCGAAGCCGAGCTGCGGGAACGCGAGACCCACGCCCGCGCACGGCTCGACGAACTCGCCGCAAAGGACCGCGACGTCCGCGCCGCTCAGGAGCGCCTCAACCACGAGCAGGCCCAGCTCGAACAACGCGCCGCACAACTGGACCAGCGCCGGCAGGAACTCGACGAACTCGCCGACCAGATCGACCGCCTCAAGGCGCAGTCCAGCGCCAAAGAGGAGTCCCTCGCCTCCAACGCCTCCTCAATCCAGAAAACGCAGCGCGAGCTGCAGAAGGCGCTTAAGGAAGCCGGCGCCCGTGCGCGCGAACTCGACGATCGCAAGCAGGCCCTGGAAAACCGCGAACGCCAGATCGCCGACGCCGACGCCGAACTTGCCAGCCGGAAGCGCCAACTCGAAGAACTTGAAGCCTCCTTCAACAGCGCTCGCCGCACCGCTGAAGAGACCGAGGCTCGACTCCAGCAGCAGTGGGTGGCCTTGGATCGCGCCCGCCAAGAATTCGAGGACCGTCAGAAACACGTCCAGTCCGAAAGCGAGAAGCACCGCCTTGAACTCGACGCCCTCCGCGAGCAGATCTACGCCACCCGGGAGGAACTCGAAGCCCAGCGCTCCGCCCTCGGCGCCTCGTCCGGAGAACTCCGCGAACGCGCCGCCCTCGTCGATCAGCAGCAGCGAGAGCTCGCCGAGCATCAGCGCCAGCTCGACGCCCAGCGACAGCGCCTTGAAGCCTACAAAGCTGAACTCGACGCCCGCCAGTCCGCCCTCGACGGCGCCGGCGCGCAAGCCGACCAGACCCGCGCCGAAGCCGAGCAGCAACTCCGCGCCCTCCGCGAGGAACTCGAAACCCGCCAGCGCGCCCTCGACGAGCAGCTCGAAACGTCACGCGCCGAACTCGACGCGCTTCGCGACGAGCTTCAGGCCGAACGCGCCGCATTCCTCGCCGAGCGCGAGCAGACCTTCGCATCCCCCGCGAAGACGGCGGCCCCCGCGACCGCCGCCGACGACGCGGAGGCCAGCCTCCTGTGCGGGCTGGCGATCGCCGAATTCTGGCGCAACTTTGTTGTCCCGGAAGACACCCCCGCCGTTGCGAACCCGGCCTCGACGGACAACCTCGACGCTGAAGACTCCGCCGGCGACCTCGCGGAAAGCTCCGCCGTGACGGACCCTCTCGCCGAATTCGACGCGCCGGCTGCCGAGTCCGGAGACGCCGCCCGGGAGGACGAAGCCCTTGAACAGGACGACGACCAGATCGCAGCCCTGCGCCGCGCCGCCGCCGCCGCTCGCGCGGAAATCGAGGCCACGCGCAACGGGGAGGACGTGCTGCCCACCACGCCCCTGAACCTCCAGCCGACGCCGACGATCGACAACGCCGCGCCCGCCGCGGAGGAGACCGCCCCCGCCGCGCCGCGCCGCCCGGAGGACGAGAACCCGGCGCTCATTGAAAGCCTCGATCAGGACGCCCGCGAACGCCTCAAAGCCCTGCGCCGCATCAACCCCCACCGCACCCTCTCCGAACTCATCGAGCTTGTGAAACAGGAATCGCGCGCCAAGGGCGACTCATCGAGAAAGAAATCCTGGTGGAAGCGATGACGCACAGCCCCTCGGGACCGCTCAGGGCTTCTTCGCCATCGCCGCCTCGACCGAAGTGGCCAACCACTCCCCGAAAACGTTGTTGCCCTCGATCATCCCGTCGCGACCGATCACGACCAGATGCGGGATCCCGCGGATGCCGTAGTTCTTTTTGATCGCCTCGCCGCTTTCGCCTTCCAGCAGCGCCTGCCGCCACGTCAGCTTGTGCTCGTCCACGCCGCGCTTCAGTTCGTCGATGGATCGGTCCAGGCTCAACCCCAGCATCACAAAGTCCGCCTGTGCGCCGAACCGCGACTGCACTTCGGTCAGAAACGGAACCTGCCGCAAGCACGGACCGCACCACGTCGCCCAGAAATCCAACACCACGACCTTTCCGCGGAGGTCCGACAACCGCACGCTTCGCCCATCCAGCGTCGTCACCGTGAAGTCCGGCGCGAGCTGACCGACCGTCGTCCCCTTGCCCGCCGTTTCGCTTTCGGAAGGCGGCAGCAAGGCGATGTCGCCGAGATCCACCGGCGAAGCATCCCCCACCTCCGGGATGGTGTATACGCGTTCTCGATCCGAACGCGCCGCATCTCGGCTCGGTTCCTCAATGTCGATGAGCGCGCCCGACAGAAAATAATCGCCGGGCGTCACGCCCTCGACCTGAAACCGTCCGGTCGCATCCGGCGAGACATGATACTGATTCTGCTTCTTAAGGTGCTCCTGCACCTCTGCCGATTCATACCACTCCGCAAGAACCTCTTTGTTGTAGCTCCCGTCCGCGTTCTGCGCGTTCGTCGGATGCTTCGGAAAGACGCGGACCAGACTGAACGACGACGGGCGAAGCGCCTCATTGCCGCCGTATCCGAGGATGCGCCCTGTGACCGTGCGCCCCCCCAGCCCGAACTCGACGCCGGCGCTTTCTCCAGGTTGTACCTGCACGCGCGCGGTCCACGCCGGCCGGAATCCTCCGGGTGTCGTATAACGCCCGTGTCGGACCTCCTCGTGCCAGGTCAATGCGGAAACCAGATTCTCTCCCGGCAGCGCCCGCAGGCGAAAGCGGCCTTCAGAGTCGCACTCCGTGTCGAAGGCAAAACTGACCTGCACACTGCGCTCCGCTTGCGGCGCAGTCGCCCAGGTCGTCATTCTTCGGTTCGCGTCAGGGACGCTCCCTTTGTACATACGCCCCTCGATCCGTCCCCAGGGCGAAAGCATCAGGTCGCCCGCCTCGACCGCGGGGCGATGCACCACCGACCACCCGGCATGATGCACCGCAATCAGTACACCCAGATCGTCTTCGTGCGGCAGCTCAAACGTCCCGCCGTCGTCGGTCCGCGCCGTATGCACGCGGGCTCCGCGGGAAAGATGTCCCTTCTGAATCTCGAAGTCCCGAATGAACACGCTGTCGCTGAGGTCGCCGACCCACCCGTAGATCGTCACTTCCGGCACCGCCGCTCCGCTCGAGTCCACAACACGCCCCACGTAGCGACCCAGCGGTTCGAGTTCCACATCCCACCGGACGGTCTGCGGACCGGATCTCATGACCGGTGACTCGACGGGACGCAGACCCTCCGCGACGATCCGCAACCGGAAGGCGTCGTTGTTCGAACTCGGAACCGGCATCTCGATCCGGTAGACGCCATCTCGGAATACCGGTTGGCCGGTACTCCCCCGCGCGTCCGGCCAGTACACGGCGCCCTGTGCGGACACTTGACCCGTCATCACGCGGAACGCCGGAACCGCCGACCCGTCCGACCTCTGCGTGACCCGTCCTTCAACGTAAGCCTTCGGCCCCAGCATCACGCGGATCAGTTCGCCGCGCACCGGCGACAATGACCGGTACACTTGCAGACCCGTCTTCGATACCGTCAGATTCACGCCCTCAGCCGGAAACGCGCACTCGAACGTCCCGTCCGCCCCCGTCGTGGCCGACCAGTGCCAACCCGTCGGCGACATCTGACCCATCCGATTCAGACCGACGCGCGCTCCCTCGATCGGGCGGGATTCCGCATCCAACACCACCCCGCGAATCGGCGACGTCGGGGTCAGCGATATCCTCAAATCGCCCGCCGTAGCCAGCCTGGCGACCTCAACCTGCGCCGCGTATCCGGGTTTTTCGACGACGACCCGCGCCTTGTCGGAGACTTCCGCCTCGCGAGCTGGCATGAACTCCACCGAAAACGTCCCCTCCGCATCCGTTTCGGTCTCGACGGCGCCCGCGGTCGTCGAACCTCCGGACGCGACGCGAACCCGCGCCCCGGCCACCGCCTGCCCCCCCGCGTCCGTCACGCGACCGGCGACGCGCACCGGCGTACGACGATCCGGTTCGATCCGGAACTCGCCGTACCCCGCGAGAAGATCCGTCAAAAACACCTTCTGACGCTGCGACCGAAGAGACTGGGGATCAAGCTCGCGCGACCAACCAAGGCGCTCCGGAAGATGCGCGGGGTGATCCAGGGTCATCGTGAAACTCTCGACTCCGTCCAGCCCCGTCGTCGGCCAGCAGGCAAGCTCGAACACGCCGTCCGCATCCGTCGAGGCGGAAAACTCATCAAAGATCCACGGCGATCCGTCCGCAGACATTGAGCCGCGACAGTGGATCGTAATCTTCACATCGGGAACCGGTTGGCCCGATGCGTCCGCGACTTTGCCGCGCAGCGTCTCCGCCCGATGAAGTCGCAAGGTGAGGGACGAGGGGGGCGGCACGGGCGTTTGCTCGGGACCGAAGCCCGCCGCCGACTGTTTCCCTACATATCCGGGAAACGTCGCCTGAATCCCCCACGAACTCGTCGCGCTCTCCGGAAGATGCGCGACATACCGTCCTTCACCGTCCGCCTCCGCCGTGCTGCGTTCACGCATCGCGCGGATCGACAGGCGCGCCCCGGGAATCGGACGCTCCGTCGCGGCATCCAGCACAATCACCGTGATCCGATGCCCCTCCGATGCGTTCGTCGCGGCCGGTGGATCGGCGGTCTGTCCCGCGACACGGCTCGGCAGGAAAAGGCAACCGACGCAAACCAGTGCGCACACGCCCCTCTTCGTCAGGAACCTCGGCCTCAGGTTCAACATGTCACGAACTCCCGGTGGTGTCAGTCTCTTAGGGCATATACCTCCGTCACCGGAATCCGGTCGCAGATCCGCCGCGACTCACGCCGTATCCTCGCGCAATTGCTTCTCGAAAATCACCAGGTTCCCCAGCGTCCGCGAGTCATACCGGATCCCGACGATCGAAAACCCGTGCGACAGCGCAACGTGCAGCACCGGGCGGTGGTGGTTGTAACACTCGAAGCGCACCATCTCGTAGTCATTCTCCCGGCACCACGCCTCCTGCGCCTCCAGCAGTTGCGACGCCACCCCCATCCGACGCGCGTCCGGCAGCACCCCGATCAGCCAGGCGTAGTAAGTCGTGTAACGCAGCTCGTATCCCACGAGGAACCCCACCGGTCGGCGCTCCAGCTCCGCCACCATCATCAGCGACACCCGATGCGCCTCCAGGCGGCGGCGGAAGTAGGCGTGGTCCTGCGGCGGTTGAAAGATCTGACCGTAAAGGTTTACGATCAGGTCCAGTTCGTCCATCCCCACTATGTCGATCTTGACGCTCGCCATCCGCGTGTTCTCCGGTCCTTATACCGCGCCACGACGCACCGCGTTCCCGGCTTCGGCGTCCACCCGGCGCCCGCAGCGGTTTCGTCTTATCCGCAGGACTGCGGCAGGGGCATCATAAGTTCAACCCGTCACCGCGGCACGCTCCGGTGGCGAATCCCGCGTTCCGCCTCTAGAATCCGCCCGCGGTGGGACCGAACGAGCGTTGCAGCCCGGGAGACCGATCCTTGTCGGAGTTTCACGCCAACCTCTGGGCGCCTTGGCGGATGCAGTACATCCGGTCCCTCGCCGAGGACACCCGCGACGACGTCTGCTTCCTCTGCCGTTACGCCGCGGATCCGGCATCGGATCGCGCGCATCACGTCCTGTGGCGCACCCCCGCCTGCCTCGTCGTGATGAACCGCTTCCCCTACACCAACGGCCACCTGATGATCGCGCCCCGCCGACACGTCGGCGAGTTCGAGGAACTGGACGACCCGACTCTGTGCGACCTGATTCGATCGACGCGCGACGCCGTCCGAGTCCTCCGCGCCGTCGTCCGGGCTCAGGGGTTCAACGTCGGGTTCAATCTCGGCGTCTGCGCCGGCGCGGGGCTTCCGGGGCACGTCCACGCCCACGTCGTCCCGCGCTGGGCGGGAGACACGAATTACATGGCGGTTCTCGGCCAGGTCCGCGTCATCCCCGACGCCCTCGACGCGCTTTATGAAGAATTGCGGACCGAAGCCCACCGCCAGGGATACGTCCCAGACAAGTGAAAGCACCGAACAACCCCGGTTTTCACCCGTCGCAGACGCGATCCGCGGCGCTTTATCGGGCTTGTCCGGGCGAGAGGGGCGACGGTCGCTTGTGATGCCCTGTCCCTTTCCTTATATTCTCCTCCTTCCTGGAGCGGCGCACAGCAGAACGTCAGGGCGTTCATCCTCGATCCGGCGCAAGGGGCGCGGAGCAGGCGGAGGCGGCACGCCGCGGGGCATCATCGAAAACGGAGCGAAATCAGTGTCAACCGTCAAGGCAACGAACATCACCTGGCATGAGGGTCACGTCAGCCGCGCCGAGCGCGAAGCGCTGCTCAAGCAGAAGGGCGTCCTGCTCTGGTTCACCGGGCTGAGCGGATCCGGCAAGAGCACCATCGCGTACACCCTTGAACATGCCCTCGTGCAGCGCGGGCGACTCGCCTACGTCCTGGACGGAGACAACATCCGCCACGGCCTGAACAAGAACCTCGGCTTCTCCGCCGAGGACCGGGCGGAGAACATCCGCCGCATCGGCGAAGTGGGCAAGCTCTTCGTCGACGCGGGCGTCATCACGATGACGTCATTCATCAGCCCCTACCGGTCGGACCGCGACGCGGCGCGCAAGACCGTCGGCGAGGGCAATTTCTTCGAGATCTTCTGCGACACCCCGATCGAAGTCTGCGAGCAGCGCGACCCGAAGGGCCTGTACAAAAAGGCTCGCGCCGGCGAGATCAAGGGCTTCACCGGCATCGACGACCCTTACGAAGCGCCGCTGAACCCGGAACTCGTGATCGACAACTCGAAGTGTACGCCGCAGGAGGCCGCCGTCCGCCTCATCGAACTGCTCGAAAAACACGGAAAAATCTCCGGCCTGAAGGATTGACGAGGGCGAAGCGCCCGGGCGACACGCGCATGCCGGCTGAACGCATCGCATCGCTGCTCGCCGCTGGAACCGAGATCGTCGCCGAACTCGGCCTTCTCGACCGCCTCGTCGCGATCAGTCACGAGTGCGATCGTCCCGCTGGCGCGCTGTCGCGCCCCCGCGTCACGCGCACGCGCATCGATCCGTCGCGCGACAGTGCCGATGTGGACCGGCAGGTTCGCGCCGCCCTCGCCGCCGGGCTTCCGCTTTACGACATCGACCTTGACGCCCTCACCCGGCTCGCCCCGGACCTCCTCCTCACGCAGGCGCATTGCGAGGTCTGCGCGGTCGATGTTCGCGCCGTGCAGACCGCCGTCGCAGCCGCCCCGGCGTTGAAAGGCGCGACGGTCGTCTCGCTGAATCCGGTCTCGCTCGGCGACATGCTCGTCGATCTTCAGCGCGTCGCCGACGCGGCAGGCGTGACCGAAGCGGGACGCGCGGCGGTGGACCGCCTTCAAACCCGCATCAACGCCGTCGCAGGCCGCACCGCGTCACGAACCAACGCCGATCGACCTCGCGTCGCCTGCATTGAGTGGGTCGAACCCCTGATGATCGCCGCCAACTGGATGCCCGAACTCGTGCATCGGGCCGGCGGGCGGTGCGACCTGACCCGTCCCGGCGAGCGAAGCCGCGTCACTCGGTGGGACGACGTGATCGCCTTCGATCCCGAGATCATCGTCGTCATGCCCTGCGGGTTCGACCTCGACCGCGCCGTGCGAGAAGCGGCGACGCTTTCCCGCCTTCCGGGATGGCGTCGCACCTCGGCCGTCAGGTCCGGCCGGGTGTACGCCGCCGACGGCAATGTTTACTTCAACCGGTCCGGTCCCGGCCTCGTGGACAGTCTCGAACTGCTGACCGCCCTGCTGAACCACGAAGCGGCGACGGACGTTCGTTTCGCCGGCGCCATCGCCCCGCTGTCGGACGCCTTTGCGGGTTAACGCGTGATCCGAGGGTTCGCCACCGACGCCGCATTTGTGAAACGCGGCGCCCCGTGACAGACTTGCCGAACCGCGACCCCGAGGACGTCATGCCGAGGAGCGTTCGCGGAAACCGCGCGGAAACGTGTTTATCACCGGAAACCGCAGAACCCCGCTTCCTCACGGGCGCGGCTCGGCGGAGCGTCGGTCAACGAGGGCTGAGGCGGTAGACTGCCGGACATGAGTTCACTGTTGTTCGAGAACCCGGTGCGATGGGGGATGCTGTCCGTCGGGGCGATCGTCGTTGCGGCGGCGATCGCCCGCGTTCGTCCATCAAAGCGAACCGGACGCGCGGTCCTCGCCGTCGCCGCCGCGGGACTGGCGGGACTCGTGCTTCAACTGACGGTGCAGACCGCGCGCGAGCGCCTGATCGCCACCTGCGTCGCGATGGCCGGCGACGTCGAACGTGGAGACCTGGATCGGCTGGCCGATCGCCTCGACCTCTCGCTGAACGCCGAAGGGATGGACCGCGAGCGCTTCCTCGACGCCGCCCGCCGCACCCTGACGCACTATCATCCGGAGGAGCCCCGGTTGGCGCGGTTTGAGGTGACGCTCGAAGCCGAGGACCGCGCCGTCGTCGTGTTTGACGCCACCTGCCGCGTCGTGACGAGTACGCAGGTGCTGGATCGGATTCTGACGCGCTGGAGACTGAATTTCCTGCGAGAGGGCGACGAGTGGCGCGTTCGGCGCATCGAGATGCTGCCGGCGCCCAACTCGCCTCTGTCGAAGCTGTCGGACGTGCTTCCCTGATCGTGCCGCCGATGTCACGACTTCATCGAAAAATGTCCGTCATCGTTCCGACGTACCGCGAGGCCGCCAACCTCGAGGAACTGACCCGCCGTCTCTTCGCTGCGATCCGCGGCTCGGGCTGGGAGGCGGAGCTGATTTTCGTGGACGACGACTCTCGCGACGGCACGGCGGAACTTGTCGAGCGATTCCACCGCGAGTTCGAGGTGCGCTGCATCACGCGCGTCGGCCGGCGCGGCCTCTCGACCGCGGTGATCGAGGGGCTGGACGCCGCCCGGCATGATGTGCTCGTCGTGATGGATGCGGACCTTCAGCACCCGCCCGAGCTCGTGCCGATCCTGGCGGCGGCGGTCGAGGAAGGCGGTGCGGAATTCGTCCTCGCCTCCCGTTACACCGAGGGCGGCGGCATCGCGGAAAACTGGTCATGGATCCGCCGGTTGGCAAGCCGCACGGCCTGTCTTCTGGCCCGCGGACTGACCCGCGTTTCCGATCCGATGTCCGGTTTCTTCGCCCTTCCTCGCAAGACCTACGCCCGCGCCGCTGCGCTTTCTCCCGTCGGGTACAAGATCGCCCTGGAACTCATCGTCAAGTGCGGCAGTCCCCCGGTCGCGGAGATTCCCTTCCGCTTCGATCTGCGCCGCCACGGCGAAAGCAAGTTCTCGCTTAACGAGCAGGTCAACTACGTGCGCCACCTGCTGAGGTTGTACGCTTTCCGGTACGGAAGCCGGCGCCGACCCTCGCCGCCTTGATTCTTCTTACCGTCGCCCTGGCGGCAATCCTCTAGGTAGAACCGAAAAGAGGCTTACCCGAGTCGCGCGGCTTCAGCCCGCGCGACGGGTCGCGCGGCGACAACCACGCTCAAAAAAAGGCTCATCTTGCCGCGATTCACCGGGTCGGGTCCGGTCAGGCGACGATGCATGATCGGCATCAGACAAGCGGAGACTCACGAGTGGGGAAACAAGAGAGCGGTCGCCTCGTCGGCGCGCCAACAGCGCCTTTCCGGCATCGTAAAAACGAACCGACCGACGCCTGATTCAGGCGCCGGCCGGATCATCTTCGCTTCTCGGATCGCTCAGTTCCGCACGGGGATCCGCACGACCCTCTCGGTGCTGTTCAGATCGGTGTCGGTTTCTTCAAACTCGTCACTCGAACCAGACTCGAAAACCCGCCGCACGGGAGGGCGTCGCGTGGACGCCCTCCCGGCGACGAAAACTTCACAACGCTACGTCAGACTACCGGCAACGCTTGCAGTTGCGCGGCGGAGCGTCGCAGCCGACCAGATCAGCGCTGACCTTGCAGGCCGCGCCGTTCGGGCAGGCGTTGAAACCACG